>NZ_JBHXNI010000013.1:0-204440 GCF_042721735.1 Achromobacter sp. NPDC058515 | reverse complement strand
TCTTGCACGAGGATCTGGTCTTCGTGGCCTTCCACGTAGACGTTGCCGACCGAGTCGGCGGTGAAGGCGCCCTGGGTGATGTTGCCCTGGGTTTTACCGGTGATGCTGATGTAGGCGGGGGTAGGCATGACGGACTCCGTTGTCGTCGTAATGGCCCCGAAGGGCCGGAAAGCTTCCCGAAGGAGGCGACCCGACGACATATGCAAAATCCATGCCAAGTTAATGAATAAAAAATAACCCCATTAAAATCAAGCACTTGAAAAGCAAACAAACCCCTTTCTAGTTGCTTATCAAAACCAGGACATCAAAAACCCGAGATTTTCACGAAAAATCGGGCCAAATTTGACCCGGTTTTTTCTAAGTGCTTGATAAATAAGGAATCGCACCGGGTCAAAATTGGCCCGGGCGGGTCAAATTTGGCCCGCTCTATCTTCCAGAACGATTTAGCCGGCGAATCGGGCATCCCCTGCCCCAACGTTCCGACCGTGACGGCACTGCGCAAAAGCCGGCCCTACAGCGCCTTAAGCGTGCTGAAAGAACCAGAACGCCACCCCAGTCGGCAAATCCCTCCCGAATACGCATTAGTGATTTGAATATGCAGCCAGGGCTGCACAGGCGCGCAATCAGAAAACAGATATCGACATGAGAATTCAATCGTTCTAGCGCGACGGCGCATCGGCCAGACTGCGTTTTTCCAAAGCGCACACAGGAACACCGATGTCCCTCCCCTCAGTCACCGGCCTGGACCACTACATCATCCGGGTCAACGACCTGCAGGCGGCAACCGACCGCTACGTCAGGCTGGGCTTCAGCCTGGCGCCGCAAGGCCGGCACCATCGCGGCACGCGCAACCAGACCATCATCCTGGATGCGAACTATCTGGAACTGCTGACCTTTCCCGAAGATCTGAAGGCGCAGTCGCGCTTTGGCGGCTTTGACGACGCCTACGAAGGTCCGGTGGCCACCGCCCTGCAGACGACAGACAGCACGGCCGTGCATGCCGAGCTGGCGCGCCTGGGCATCGATGCCGAGCCGCCCGCCAGCGGCGGCCGGCCCGTGCACCTGCCGGAAGGCAGCGAGGACGCCGCCTGGAACAACACCCAGTTTCCCGTCGGCCTGCTTGGCGTGCCCGACTTCTTCACCTGCGGCCACCTGACGCGCCATCTGGTCTACCGGCCCGAATGGCAGGACCATGCCAACGGCGCGCGGCGCATCGAAGCGCTGATCGCCGTCCATCCCGAACCGCGCTCGCTGCGCGCCGGCTATGAGCGCGTGTTCGGCGCCATCGCCATCGGCGAACTGCCCGACGGCGGCCTGCAGGTGCGGCGCGGCAGCCTGCGCATCGATTTTCTGACGCCGGCCGCGTTTGAACAACGCTACCCGAAGGTCCGCGCGCCGGCCGGACTGCCTGCCGCGGCCCAGGGCGGATGGTTCGCGGGGTCGGTCATCGGCGTGCGGGACCTGCAAAAGACACGCGCGCTGTTCGACGCCAACCAGGTGAACTACCGCGCCAATGCGCGCGGCGAACTGGTGGTGCCGCCCGAGGACGCGGGCGGCGCGCTGCAAGTCTTCGCGCAGGAGGCCTGACATGAGCCAGACCCTGCCCGACTACTGGGACTGCTTCGCCAGCGACTACGCGGCGGCGCGACTGGCCTTCGTGACCGCGGCCGCCGGGCGCGGCGCGGCGCTCTTTCGCCATGAGCACCCCACGCTGAAGGACGCGCAGGGCGAAGCCCTGAGCGTGGATGTCGCCGTACTGGGCCGACGCGACGCGCCCCGCACCCATCTGGCGATCAGCGGCACGCACGGCCTGGAGGGCGCGGCCGGTTCGGCGGTGCAGCTCGCGTGGCTGCATGCCGACGGCGGGCGGCCCTTGCCGGACGACGTGAACGTGGTGCTGGTGCATGCCTTGAATCCGTATGGCTATGCGCACGACACCCGCACCACCGAGAACAACGTCGACCTGAACCGCAATTTCGTCGACCACACGCGCCCCTACCCCGCCAATCCGCACTACGCCACGCTGCACCCGCACCTGATCCCGACGCAATGGACCGAAGCCACGCTGGACGCGGGCGCCCGGGCGCTGGCGCAGTTCAAGGACGCGCATGGCGCGGACGTGCTGTTCAACGTCACCGCCAGCGGCCAGTACACGCACCCGGACGGCCTGGTCTACGGCGGCCAGGCCCCGGAATGGTCCAACCGCACGCTGCGCCGCATCGTCGATGAACACCTGGCCGCCAGCGAGCGCGTGGCCTTCATCGACTGGCACACCGGCATCGGCGAATACGGCGAACCCTTTTTCCTGTGCTTCAACGACGACGGCAGCCCGGAGCAGGCGCAGGCCGCAAGCTGGTGGGGCGCCGAGCGCGTGCGCGACCAGCGTCCGCACGGCCTGGCGCGTCCCGACTATCAAGGGCTGGTGTTCCGCGGCGTGCAGCAGGCGCTGGGCGAGTGCGCACTGGCGGGCGCGGTCGTCGAGTTCGGCACGCGCGGCCTGCAGATGCGGCCCGCGCTGCGCCTGGACCAGTGGCTGCGCTTCAAGGCGCCGCTGGCGGCCGACGCCGCGCGCGACGCCCAGTTGCGCGCCGACCTGGTGGACGCCTTCGTTCCCGTATCCAGCGTGTGGCGGCGCAGCGTCGTCGCGCACGGCCTGCACATTACGCGCCAGGCCATAGCCGGCGTGGCCGGCTGGTGATTTTTTTCCCATACAACCTCTCTTTAACTGGCAGTCATGAAAGCTATTGTTTTGCGTGAACACGGCGGCAGCGACAAGCTGCGCCTGGAAACCAACTTCCCCGATCCCGTGGCCGGTCCCGACGACGTGGTGATCCGCGTCAAGGCCTCGTCCCTGAACTATCACGACGTGTTCACCCGCCGCGGCATGCCCGGCATCAAGCTGCCCTTCCCCGTCATCATCGGCCTGGACGTGGCCGGCGAGATCGTGCAGACGGGCGACAACGTGCGCGACTGGAAGGCGGGCGACCGCGTCCTGGTGGACCCGATAGACCGCGTCGACGGCGGGCTGGTCGGCGAGACCATCCACGGCGGCCTGGCCGAGCTGTGCCGCGTGCCCGCGCACCAGTTGCTGCGCCTGCCCGACGAGGTCAGCTTCGAGCAGGCCGCGGCGCTGCCGGTGGCCTACGGCACCGCGCTGCGCATGATGAACCGCATCGGCCAGGTGCAGCCGGGCGAAAAGGTGCTGATCCTGGGCGCCAGCGGCGGCGTGGGCGTGTGCGCCGTGCAACTGGCCAAGCTGGCCGGCGCCGAGGTCATCGCCTGCGCCGGCACCCCCGAAAAGGGCGAGGCGCTGCGCGCCCTGGGCGCCGACCACATCATCCTGTACACGGAAGAGGACTTCCTGAAGGCCGTGCAGGAACGCTTCGGCAAGCCTTCCCGCCGCCGTGGCGGCAAGCCGGGCGGCGTGGACGTGGTGGTCAACTTCACGGGCGGCGACACCTGGGTCAAGTCCCTGCGCTGCCTGCGCCTGGGCGGACGCCTGCTGACCTGCGGCGCCACCGCCGGCTTCGATCCCAAGGAAGACCTGCGCTACATCTGGACCTTCGAGCTGCAGATCCGCGGCTCCAACGGCTGGGACCGCGACGACCTGCATGAGCTGCTGGCGCTGGTGCGCGACGGCCGCCTGCGCGTGGAGGTGGACCGGGTCTGGCCACTGGAACAAGGCGCCCAAGCGCTGGCCTCGCTGGAAGATCGCAAGATCGTCGGCAAAGTGCTGGTGGCCTCATGAGCGCGGTGCTGGATGCGGCCGAGATCCAGGCCAAGTTCGACGGATCGCCCTTCATCGCCTGGCTGGGCCTGTCGGTGCGCGAGGTGAACCACGAACATGGCGAGCTGACGGTGCTGGCGCCGATGCGCCCGGAATTCGAGCGCGGCGCGGCCAGCGGCCAATGGCATGGCGGCCCGCTGGCTGCCGTGATCGACACGGTGGGCGACTTCGCCGTCGGCATGCTGCTGGGCCGAGGCCTGCCCACGATCAATTTCCGCGTCGACTACCTGCGCCCCGCCGTGAACACCTCGCTGACCGCCGTGGCGCGCGTGCGCCGCAACGGCCGCAGCGTGGGCGTGGCGGACGTGGACCTCTACAACGACCAGGGCGCGCTGGTGGCCATCGGCCGCGCCACCTACGCCACGCTCAGCCAGGGCTGAGCCGGGCAATTCAATCAAGGATTTCATCATGACACTCGCCACGCGCCCCGGACGGCGCGCCTTCCTCACCCGCTCCGCCGCGGGCGGCCTGGCCGCCACCGGCCTGGGGCTGGGCCTGGCGCCCCGCGCCCTGCTGGCCGCCACGGACCAGCCCGGCGCCGATGCCGGCCCCGCCCGCAAGGGCGGCACGCTCGTCGCCACCTGGGGCGGCCTGGAGCCGCAAGCCCTGTTCGTGCCGGGCGGCGGCGGCTCCAGCCCCTTCCAGACCTCCACCAAGATCCTGGAGCGCCTGCTCAAGCTGGACGCGGACCTGAAGTTCCAGCCCGCGCTGGCCCTGTCCGTGACGCCGGCGGCGGACTTTCGCAGCTACACGATCAAGCTGCGCGAAGGCGTCGCGTGGCATGACGGCGCGCCCTTCACGTCGGCGGACGTGGTCTACAACGTGCTGCAGCACTGGAAGCCGATCTCGGCCGGCATCGCGCTGAAGTCGCTGACCGAGGCCACCGCGCCGGACCCGCACACCGTGGTGCTGAGCTTCAATGCGCCCGTGCCGGAGTTCTTCCTGAAGTCCACGCTGTCCGGCCAGTACCAGCTGCTGGTGCCCAAGCACCTGTACGACGGCAAGGACCTCATCACCAATCCGCTGAACAATACGCCGGTGGGCACGGGCCCGTGGAAGTACGGCAAGTGGGTGCGCGGCAGCCACGTCGAATACCTGCGCAACGACAAGTACTGGAATCCCGGACTGCCGAACCTGGACAAGCTGGTGATCCGCTGGTGGGGCGATCCGGCCTCGCGCGGCGCCGCGCTGGAAACCGGCGAGCTGGGCCTGGCCTATTCCAATCCGGTGCCTGCCCGCGACATCGACCGGCTGATCAAGACCGGCAAGGTGGTCGTGGACACCCGCGGCTACCAGAACACGGCGTGGACCGTGACGGCGGAATTCAACCAGCGCCGCGATATCGTCAACCGCCGCGAGGTGCGCCAGGCCATCCTGCACGCCATTGACCGCCAGTTCATCGTCGACACCATCTACTACGGCCGCGGCAAGCCGGCGATTGCGCCCATCTTCAGCAGCAACCCGCTGTTCTTTACCGAGGACGTGCCGCGCTACCCGTTCGACCCCAAGAAGGCCGCCGCGCTGCTGGACGCCGCCGGCCTGCCCGTCAAGGACGGCAAGCGCTTCACCGTCAACCTGCTGGCCGCCGCCTGGTTCGAGGAGAACGCCAAGCTGGGCCAATACCTGAAGCAGGCGCTGGAAGACGTGGGCATTGCCGTCAAGCTGGATTCCGTGGACCGCGCCACCGCGCTCAAGCGCATATATGGCGACTACGACTACGACATCGCCGTGTCCAACTTCACCTCGCCGCTGGAACTGGTGCCCACCGTGACCCAGTTCTTCACCACCGACGGCATCGTGCGCGGGGCCGCCTTCCGCAACGCCACGGGCTATTCCAGCCCCGAGATGGACGGCATCGTCGCCAAGCTGGCGGTAGAGACCGCGCCCGAGGCCCGCCGCGCGCTGGCCGCCCAGTTCGCGCGCCTGGCCTCCACCGATGTGCCCATCGTGCCTCTGGTGGAAATCCAGTCGTTCACGCTGGCCGGCAAGAAGGTGCGCAACTTCACCACCGGCGCCAACGTCCAGGGCGAAACCCTGGCCGACGTCTGGCTGCAGGCATAGGGCAGCGCCATGCCGATCCGCCTGATCTCGCGCCGCCTGCTTCAGGCCATCCCGCTGCTGCTGGGCGTGGTGGTGCTGAACTTCGCCCTGATCCAATCCGTGCCGGGCACCTTCCTGGATGTCATGACGGCCGAGCAGCAGGTCACCGATCCGGCGCTCATCGAACGCCTTCGCGTCACCTACGGCCTGGACCAGCCGCCGGCCGTGCAACTGCTGAAGTACATCGGTTCGGTGGCGCGGCTGGATTTCGGCTATTCCTACCGGCACAACCTGCCGGTGCTGGACGTGATCCTGGCCCACCTGCCGGCGACGCTGGTGCTGATGCTGGCCAGCATCGCCATCGCCGTGCTGGTCGGCATGGCGGCCGGCATCGTGTCGGCCGTCAAGGTCAACACCTGGTGGGACAGCGCCGTGTCGGCGTTCGCCGTGCTGTGCTTTGCCGCGCCTAGCTTCTGGCTGGGCATCATGCTGATCATCCTGTTCTCGGTGAAGCTGGGCTGGTTCCCGGTGGGCGGCATGGTGACCATCGGCCTGGACGGCGGCCTCTGGCGCCAGGCGCTGGACGTGCTGCACCACCTGGCGCTGCCCGCCATTGCGCTGGGCCTGTTCTATTCCGCGGCCTATGCCCGCGTGATGCGGGCGTCGATGCTGGAAGTCAGTCGCATGGACTACGTGCGCACGGCCTACGCCAAGGGCCTGACGCGCGCCGCCGTCGTGCTGCGCCACATCCTGCGCAACGCCGTCCTGCCCATCGTGACCCTGCTGGGCCTGCAGCTGGGCGCGGTGCTGGGCGGCAGCATCGTGATCGAGGCCGTGTTCAGCTGGCCCGGCATCGGCGGCGTGCTGTTCGACAGCGTCATGAGCCGCAACTATCCCGTCGTGCTGGGCATCCTGGTGCTCAGCTCCGTCGTGGTGATCATCGCCAACATCATCGTGGATCTCGCCTACACGCGGCTGGATCCGCGCATCAAGGCCGCCTGACATGCCCGCATCTCCTGCTCTTAATCCTCCCGCCCGCGTGGCAGCGGCCGGCAGCCGCCCGGCCTCGTTCGCCGCGCGCTTCGCCCGCAATCGCGGCGCGGTGGCGGGCGCCCTGGTCCTCCTGCTGGTGGCGCTGCTGGCCGCCGGGGCGGGCTGGCTCTACCCGGTCAACCCGCTGCGCATCGTCGGCGCGCCCGAAATCTGGCCCTTCGAATCCTGGCGCTATCCGCTGGGCACCGACTCCATGGGCCGCGACATCGCCGCGCTGATCGCGCACGGCGCGCGCGCCACCCTGCTGATCGGCCTGGTGGCGGCCGCCACCGCCACGCTGATCGGCGTCAGCGTGGGTGCGGCCGCCGCCTGGTCGGGAGGCTGGATCGACGAGGCGCTCATGCGCGTGACCGAGCTGTTCCAGATCATCCCCAACGTGGTCTTCGTGCTGACCATCGTGTCGGTGCTGGGCCCGCGCATCGAAACCATCACGCTGGCCGTCGGCCTGGTGTCCTGGCCCCCGATCGCGCGCCTGACCCGCGCCGAATTCCTGTCCTTCAAGGAGCGCGAGTTCGTGCAGGCCTGCCGGGCCGTGGGCATGCGCCCCTTGCGCATCGTCGCCGCCGAAATCCTGCCCAATGCGCTGCCGCCCGTCATCGTCATGTCGTCGCTGGTCGTGGCCGGCGCCATCCTGTACGAATCGGTGGTGTCCTTCCTGGGCCTGGGCGATCCCAACATCGCCAGCTGGGGCCGGCTGGTCGGCGAAGGCCGCAGCCTGATCCGGTCCTCCTGGTACATCTGCGCCGTGCCCGGCGTGGCCATCATGCTTACCGTGCTGTCGCTGAACCTGGTGGGCGACGGCCTGAACGACGCGCTCAACCCCAAGCTGCACAGGCGCTGAGCCGCCAACTTCCGGAATCTCTCCCCATGACGCATCCCCTCAAGAACCTGGGCGACCTGGCCGATCCCCGGCTGCCCGCCGAGCTGCCCGCCATCATCGACCTGCGCCAGCCCGGCGCGCCCGCGCACTACAGCCACGGCGAGGCCGACCGGGTCGCCGGCGGCGTGGCGGCGTGGCTGACCGCCCGCGGCCTGGAACCTGGCGCCCGCATCGCTATCGCGGCGCTGAACCGCGCCGAATACCTGATCGCCTACTTCGGCATCATGCGCGCCGGCTTCGTGGCCGTGCCCATCAACATCAAGCAGTCGCAGGAGAACATCGACTACGTGCTGCGCGACGCGGATATCGCGCTGGCCTTTGTCGATGGCCCCCGGCGCGCCGCGTTCGAGGCCACCGTGCCGGTCCTGGACTTCGACGACGCTGGCCCGCTGGGCTTTGCCGCGCAGATCGCGCCCGCCAGCTTCGCCGCCGTCACGCCGGCGCTGCATGACATCGCGCAGATGCTGTACACCTCCGGCTCCACCGGCAAGCCCAAGGGCGTGCCGCTGACCCACGCCGGGCAGCTCTGGGCCCTGTCGGCCACCTCCGGCCCCGCCGCGCCGGCGGACAAGCAGGCCCGCTACCTGCTGGCGCAGCCGCTGTTCCACATGAACGGCCTGTTCATGGCCAAGCGCGCCTTTGCCAGCAACAGCCTGCTGGTCATCCAGCCCGCGTTCGACGTGGCCGCCTACGCGGATGCGCTGGAGCGCTATCGCATCACCGTGCTGACGGCCGTGCCGACCATGTTCGCCCGCCTGGTCAAGGACCCCGCGCTGCTGCGGGACCGCGACCTGTCGGCGCTGGAGCGCGTGATGCTGGGCTCGGCGCCCATGACCGTGGCCTTGTATGAACGCATCCAGCAGGCGCTGCCGCAGGTGCGCATCACCCATGGCTACGGCACGACCGAGGCCGGGCCCGCCGTGTTCGGCCCGCATCCCGCCGGCCTGCCCACGCCGCCCCTGGCTGTCGGCCACCCGCTGCACCCGGACCAGGTGCGGCTGGCGGACGGGCCGGGCCCGGACGAAGGCGTGCTGTTGATGAAGAACCCCGCCGTGCTGGCCGGCTATCACAACCTGCCGGAGAAAAGCGCGCAGGTGTTGAAGGACGGCTGGTACTACAGCGGCGACGTCATGCGCCGCGACGGCGACGGCTTCTATTATTTCGTGGGCCGCGCCGACGACATGTTCGTGTGCTCGGGCGAGAACATCTATCCGGTGGAAGTCGAGAAGCTGCTGGAATCGCATCCCGACGTGCGCCAGAGCTGCGTGGTGCCGCTGGCCGACGAAGAGCGCGGCAACATCCCCGTCGCCTTCGTGGTGCGGCGCGGCGGCAGCGCGCTGGATGCCGAGGCGCTCAAGCGCCATGCGCTGGCCCACGGCCCGGCCTACCAGCATCCGCGCCGCATCCGCTTCGTGGACGACCTGCCCTGGGCGGGCACCAACAAGGTCGACCGCAACGCCCTGCTGCAACAGGCGCGCGAACTGGAAGCCCGCCAGGCTTGGACTCGGACAGAGAAGGAGGCCGCATGAGCGCCGCGACGGACTCCCTGGCCGGCAAGACCGCCCTCGTCACCGGCGCCAGCCGCGGCATCGGCCGCGCCATCGCGCTGGCATTGGGCCGGCGCGGCGCGCACGTCGCCGTGCATTACAACGCGGCGGCCGGAGCGGCGGATGAGGTCGTCAGCCAGATCCAGGCGTCGGGCGGACAGGCCTGGGCCTTGCAGGCCGACCTGGCGGACCCGGATGCGCCCGCCAGGCTGGCGGGGCACGCGCGCGCCGCCCTGCGCGAGCGCACTGGCGAGGACGGCCTGGATATCCTGGTCAACAACGCCGGCGTCGGACTGCGCGCCCGCTTGCCCGACGTGACCCCGCAGGACTTCGACCGCGTGCTGCAGGTGAACCTGAAGACGCCGTTCTTCCTGATCCAGCACTGCCTGCCCTTCCTGCGCGACGCGGGCCGCATCATCAATATCTCGTCGATGGGCACGCGCGCCGCCTATCCCGAGATGAGCGTCTACGCCCCGGCCAAGGCCGGCCTGGAAGCGCTGACCCTGCTCTTGGCGAGCGAACTGGGCGCGCGCGGCATCACCGTGAACGCGGTGCTGCCCGGCGCCACGGCGACCGACCTGAACCAGCGAGCCCGCGATCCGGAGACCAGCCGCGTCATTGCGCAGACCATCGCGCTGGGGCGCGTCGGCCAGCCCGAGGACATCGCCGACATCGTGGCATTCCTCGCCTCGCGCGAGGGGCGCTGGGTGACCGGGCAGAGCATAGACGCCACCGGCGGGCAGCGCCTGTAGCGCGCGCCCGCGGATTACCTGCGCGGCGCCCCCCGCACAGGTATTCCCATATACATATGTGATATCGGTATTTTTCATGCGGGCCTGGGTCTTTTAGGATTCCAGCGTTGTTGTCCCCTTTACGCTGGAATTGCCTTGCCACGCCTGACTCCCCTGGATCCCGCCAAGCTGGATCCCGCCACCGCCTCCCTCTTCAATCAGCTGCTGCAGGACTACGGCCCCTACGCCAACATGCTGAGCGCCTTTGCGCCGCGTCCGCCGGCGTTGAAGCATTTTTTCTCCTACCTGGTGCAATCGCGCGAAGACGGCCTGATCTCGCCGCGCCATCTGGAAATCGCGCTGCTGACGGCGTCCAAGGCGCATGCCTGCCACTATTGCGTCACGCTGCACACGCCCAAGCTGGCCGCGCACGGCATCTCGCAGGAGGCCATCGATCGCCTGCTGGAACCGGCAGTCCCCGGGCTGGATGAGAAGGACCTGGTGGTGCGCGACTACGCCGTGCTCGTCACGCTGACGCCGGCGCAGGTCAGCGACGCGTTCTACCGCAAGCTGCAGTCCTTCTTCAGCGAAGAGCAGATCGTTGAACTGACCATCCGCATCGCGCTGTGCAGCTTCTTCAAGCGTTTCAACGAAGCGCTGGAAGTGCCGCAGGAAGACGTGGTGGCCCTGGAACTGGAGCATGGCGCGGCTTGAGGCGGCGTGATTCGCCCCGCCATGAGCCCCACCCCTCCCCTCAAGCTGGAAATCCGCAATCTCTCCAAGCGTTTCCAGACCGACACCGGCCCGGTCCAGGTCCTGGACGACATCAGCCTGAACGCGGCCAGCGGTGAATTCGTCAGCATCATCGGCCCGTCCGGCTGCGGCAAGTCCACCTTGTTCAACATCCTGACCGGCCTGCTGGAACACGACGCAGGCACGATCTCGCTGGACGGCCAGGCCCTGCCCAATCTGCGCGGCCGCGTCGGCTACATGCTGCAGCGCGACCTGCTGATGCCCTGGCGCACCGTGCTGGACAACGTGCTGGTCGGGCTGGAAATCCGCGGCACGCCGAAAGCCGAGTCCACGGAGCTGGCGCGCGACTACCTGCACACCTTCGGCCTGCTGCCGTTCCAGGACAGCTACCCGAAGGCGCTGTCGGGCGGCATGCGCCAGCGCGTCGCGCTGGCGCGCACGCTGCTGCCGGACCCGGACGTGCTGCTGCTGGACGAGCCGTTCTCGGCGCTGGACTACCAGACCCGGCTGTTCCTGGAATCCATGCTGGCCGACACCGTCAGCAAGCAGGGCAAGACAGTGGTGCTGGTGACCCACGACATCGACGAGGCGATCGCCCTGTCCGAGCGCATCTTCGTGCTGAGCGCGCGTCCCGGCCGCCTGAAAAGCGTGCACGAGATCGAGCTGGGCACGCGTTCGCCGCTGCAGGCG
The DNA here is from genome assembly GCF_042721735.1 of Achromobacter sp. NPDC058515. Taxonomy (NCBI): domain Bacteria; kingdom Pseudomonadati; phylum Pseudomonadota; class Betaproteobacteria; order Burkholderiales; family Alcaligenaceae; genus Achromobacter; species Achromobacter sp. NPDC058515. The sequence continues at coordinate 192,959 of NZ_JBHXNI010000013.1, read as the reverse complement.
CGCCACGACAACCGCTTCCCCGGCTACTTCGACCTGCTCTGCCAGGAACTCGACATACAGACCGCCCGCAAGGACGGCGCCCACGCATGAGCCAGACTACCGCTTCCATCGCCCAGGGCGTCGCGCCCCCTGCTCCCACCTCGCGGCGGGCGGGTTTCCGCCTTCCCGTCCTGGCCACCCAGCTGCTGATTCTGGCCGTGCTGTTCGGCGCCTGGGAAGCCGGCGTCCACTCAGGCGCCGTTTCGGGCTTTCTGTTCGGCTCGCCTGCCGGCGTCCTGCAGGCCGCCTGGAAGATGACCGTGTCCGGAGAACTCTGGGAACACGCCAATTACACCTTGTGGGCATCGGCAGCGGGCTTTGTCGTCGGCACCATCCTGGGCACCGCGCCCGGGCTGGCGCTCTGGTATTCACCCTATGGCGCCAAGGTGGTCGAACCCTTCCTGGTCGCGATCAACAGCGTGCCCAAGATCGCGTTCGCGCCGCTGGTGATCCTGTGGTTCGGCACCGGCCTCATCTCGAAGGTGGCGCTGTCGATATCGCTGACTTCCATCGTCGCGCTGCTGGCCGCCTTCCAGGCCGCCAAGGACACCGATCCCGACATCCAGAAGATGCTGGTGTCGCTGGGCGCGACCAAGCGGCAAATCTTCACCAAGGTCGTCGTGCCGTCCGCCCTGCCCGCCATCATCAGCACGTTCCGCATCAACATCGGCTTCGCGCTGGTGGGCACGGTCGTGGGCGAATTCATTTCGTCCAGGTACGGGCTCGGGCACGTCATCTTCGTGGCCTCCTCGCTCTATGACCTGAACACCGTCTGGGTCGGGATCTTCTCGCTGATGCTGCTGGGCTTTGTCCTGTACGCCGGCGTGGACATCGCCGAGAAGCGCCTCCTGCGCTGGAAAGACCAGACCTACGCCACCCAATTCAAACTGTGAACCGCGCCGTCGCGCCACTGCAATCGACCATGAAAATCACATTCCCCCTGCGCTTTGCCGCCGCCGCCGCGGCCTCGCTGCTGTCCGTCTCCGCCATGGCCAACGACAAGGCCGTGGTGTCGGCCGCCTTCAAATCGGTGTTCTACCTGCCCGTGTACTTTGCCGAGGAACACGGCTACTTCAAGGACGAAGGACTGGACGTGCGCATCGATGTGGCCTCCTCGTCCACCAATGCGCTGGCCGCGGTCATCTCCAAAAGCGCGGACTTCTCCCTGCACGGCCCCGAGTGGACGGCCATTTCGTTTGGCCGCGGCGCCCCCGTCAAGGTCGTGGGCGGCACCTTGAACCGGCTGGGCGTGTGGCTGACCTGCAAGCAGGGCTTCGCCTTCGACGGCTTCAAAAGCCTGAAGGGCGCCACCATCGCCACGGGCGCCATGCCCACCACCAGCTCGTCCGCCTTCATCAAGCTGGTCAAGAACGCCGGCCTGGACCCCAAGCGCGACCTGAACCTGCTGGAAGTGCCCCTGGGCAACGAGATCGGCCCGCTGAGCTCCGGCCAGGCGGATTGCGCGGTGCTCTACGAGCCCGGCGCGTCGCAGGCGCAAGCCCAGGGCTACAAGGTCGTGTCCGCGTTCTCGCGGGAGATCGGCCCGTACACGTTCTCGGCCATCTCCACCCGCCAGGACATCCCGCAGCAGGTGTCGCGCAAGTTCGTGTCCGGCATCGACCGCGCGCTGAAGGCCATCCATCAGGACCCGGCAGCCGCGGTGGCCAGCGGCCTCAAGCTCTTCCCCAACCTGGACCCCGCGGTCGTGCGCGCCTCGGTGCAGCGCCTGATCGACGACGGCGTGTTCGCCGATTCGGTGGCCGTGCCGGAACAGGCCTTGAAGGACGCGCTGCAAACGCAGATAGACCTGGGCAACCTGGACCGCATCCCGCAGGACGGCAAGTGGCTGGATCTGGGGTACTCGCAGCAGATTTCGGGCAAGACGTACTGACGCGGCGCAGGATCGGTCTCGCCGCGTGGGCCAACGCCCGCGCAGCGATCTATCCCGGCGGGCTGGCCCAGTCCTTCCGGCCAGCGTCGACTTCGAACGCCAACAGGCATAGAAATGCCCCGATTGCAGGATCTTCGTGCTCAGATCAGGAACTGGCGGTAGGCCTCGTTGCCGGTCTCTTCGGAGTGCGCGTAGCCCAGTTGCCGCAGGAAGGCGTCCAGCGCCGCGTCGTCGGCCATTGGCGCCTGGATGCCCACCAGCGCGGAGCTGAAGTCCGCGCCCTGGCTGCGGTAGTGGAACAGGCTGATGTTCCAGTTGGGCGCCATCTCGGACAGGAATTTCATCAGCGCGCCCGGGCGCTCGGGGAACTCGAAGCGGAACAGGCGTTCGCCGCCCGCAAGCGGCGAGCGCCCGCCCACCATGTAGCGGATGTGCTGCTTGGACACTTCGTTGTGGGTCAGGTCGCTGGCGGAAAAGCCCTGCTCCTGCAGCGCCGCCATGATGTCGGCGGCCTCGCCGCGGCGCGCTATCTGCACGCTCACGAAGATGTGAGCGGTGCGCGCATCGGCGATGCGATAGTTGAACTCGGTGACGCTGCGCTGGCCGATGACGCGGCAAAAGCGCCGGAAGCTGCCGCGCTCCTCGGGCACGGTTACGGCGAACACCGCTTCGCGCGCCTCGCCCACCTCGGCCCGGTCGGCCACGAAACGCAAGCGGTCGAAGTTCATGTTGGCGCCCGAGGTGATGGCCACCAGCGACTGCCCTTGCGCGCCTTCGCGCTCCACATACTTCTTCAGGCCCGCCACCGCCAGCGCGCCGGCCGGCTCCAGCACGCTGCGCGTATCCAGGAACACGTCCTTGATGGCCGCGCACACGGCGTCCGTGTCCACCAGGATGATTTCGTCCAGATGCTCGCGGCACAGGCGGAAGGTTTCCTCGCCCACCAGCTTGACGGCCGTGCCGTCCGAAAACAGGCCGACCTCGGCCAGGATGACGCGCTCGCCCACCCGCAGCGACTGCGCCATGGCGCAGGAGTCTTCCGTCTGCACGCCGATGACCTTCACGCCGGGATTCACCGCCTTCACGTAGACGGACACGCCCGCGGCCAGGCTGCCGCCGCCGATGGGCACGAAGATGGCGTGCAGGGGCTCGGGGTGCTGGCGCAGGATCTCCATGCCCACCGTGCCCTGGCCGGCGATCACGTAAGGGTCGTCGAATGCGGGGATGAAGGTCAGGTCCTGCTGCTGCGCGAGCGTCTGGGCATGGGCGTAGGCGTCGCTGTAGGAGTCGCCCGCCTGCACCACCGTGACGGTGGGGCCGCCATGGGCGCGCACGGCGTCCACCTTGACCTGCGGCGCGGTCTGCGGCACCACGATGATGGCGCGCACGCCCAGCTTGGCGGCCGAGATCGCGACGCCTTGCGCATGGTTGCCGGCGGACGCGGTGATCACCCCGCGGTCGCGCGCCGCCTGAGGCGTGTTGCGCATCTTGTTGTAGGCGCCGCGCACCTTGAACGAGAACACCGGCTGGTTGTCCTCGCGCTTGAAGTGGACGGTGTTCTTCAACCGCGCCGATAGGCCGCGCGCGAGGTCCAGCTCGGTTTCCCGGGCGATGTCGTAGACCCGGGCGGTCAGGATCTGCCTCAGGTATTCCATCGGCGTGGCATTGCCGGCCTGGAATGCCGATGCGGTGTGCGGTGTAGCGGACATGGGGTTCTCTGCTTGGGTAGGCTTGCCCGGCAGAGGCGGCCACAAAAAACCCGCCTCTTGGGGCGGGTGGCTGTGACTGTTGCGGTCGCGCGCTAACCCACCATTCTCGGAATGATGGTAATAATCAGCGAAATGCGGACGGCGCGGAAATTCATGGGGCGTAGCTTCCTCCAAGCACGCGGCTTTGTCAAACCGGACGTTCTCCGGGGTCGGGCAGGAAACCCGCCGCGAGCCCGGGCGCGGACGCGGCCACCTCCGGCGGCAGCCCGTCTTCGGCGCGATAGCGCGCCATCTGGGCCACGATGCCGCGGTACATGCGCTCGCGCCCCGCGGCTTGCGGCACGCGCCGCACGAACAGATAGTCGTAGTGCGACAGCATCCGGCGCAGCAAGGCCGCGTCCAGGCTCAGCAACAGCAGCCGCAGGTCGTCGGGCAGGCTCGCATCCGGGTCCGACAGGAACAGGCCGAGCTGCATGCGCGTAAGCGGCTTGGTCTGGTAGAGCCTGCGATTGGCCTCGTCGCAGGCGGCGCGGTCGCCCATCGCCAGCAGGGTCGTGCACTTGAGCACCAGCAGGAACACCTGGAACTCGGAACCCGGCTCGGCCAGCTCGATCCCCTGGTCGAAGTCCGCCACCGCCTCGTCCAGCCGGCCGCGATTCAGCTTCAGCTGCCCCAGCACGGCGAAGGCGGACGCATAGGCCGTGCCCTGCGCGAACGCCTCGTCGGCCAGCGCTTGCGCCAGGTCCAGGTGGTCCGGGCTGACAAAGCACAACAGCTTGGCCGCCGCCAGCATCAGCATGGGATTGTCGCGGATGTGCGGCAGCGCCTGGAACACCTGGGCCTCGATCTGCGGCTCCAGCTCCGCGGGCTTGCTGCCCAGGTCCAGCACCAGCCGCGCGTACAGGTGCGACGCCCACATCAGCGCGGTCTGCGGATCGTCCGGGTGCTCGGCGCGCAGCTTGTCCAGTTCCTCCGCCGATTCCAGCCAGCTTTGCGGCGTGCGCGACAGCAGCACCGCGGCGCGGTGTATGCGCAGCTCGAACGGCTCGTCGGTGGGCCCGGCGTGTTCGCCCCGGGCGCGGGTCAGGCTGCGCCATATCTCGCTCTTGATCGACGCGGCGCAGGCGGCGGCCGCGCGGCTCAAGTCCGGCGTTCCGCCCGCGCCGATGACGAGCCGGTCGGCGCGCAGCGCCTGTCCGCCGGCGGCCTCGCGCAGGGCCACGGCGCAATGCACGCCGGCGTCGTCCTGGCGCAAGCCGATCTCAACCCGGAACGGCGCGGCCGACCGGGCTTGCGCGCCCGGATGCAGGCTGACGCCCCGCTCGCTAGGCAGGCGTTCGCGCAAGGCCTCGGCCAACGCCGACAGGAATGCCTGAATGGACGGATCGCCGCGCAATCGCTCGGGGCCGGCCACCGGGCCGATGGCCAGGTAGACGGCCTCGGGCAGTTCGGGCGCGGCCGCGGCGATCCAGCTGTAGCCCTCGCCATAGCTGGTCGCGATATAGCGCGGCGCGCGGGCGGAATCGCCCAGCTTGGCGCGCAGGCGATTGATGAGCAGGTCGACGCTGCGCTCCAGCGCGTCGGCCTCGCCGCGCTGGGTGGCGTCCAGCAGGCGCTGGCGCGGCAGGATCCTGCCCGCATGCTGGATGAGGAGCGCCAGCGCGGCGGATTCCGCCGGCGTAAAGGGAGTGGCCTGGCCCCGGCCATCGGTGGCGTAACGGAACCGCTCGTCGAATATCAGGTCACCGAACCGCATCTGCTCTCCTGGCTGATGGCGCGCAACAACGGCCATCGCCGGCCGCTGCCCCGGCTGACCATCGGGACAAATCCTTGTGGGATGCGAAATATATTCGATGCTTGCCCGAAGATGCCAGCACGTTGTCGCCAGGACCGGCGCCCAAATTCGTGAAAAATAATATGTCCCCGCTTAATTTCTGGCCCCATCCGGCCGCCTGGGACATCAAATGCGATCCGTTTCGCGGCGCAATGCGTAGCACGGTATTACAATGGAAGGTTCGTGGCAGTCGCACTTCCCAAGGCGGACCAGGATTTGGCCGGTGAAACCGGCGGTGTCCCGATCCAGTCAAAAAATAGGGCAGGCGGCGGCCATGTTGGGCGGACGCTCGGCCTGTCGTGTCCGCCCATACGAACCCACTCTCGACAACATCTACCGGCGTATGCCGCATAGCATGTTCGGGTCTGCGCGTTAAGCGCCTCTCGCCGAACAGATTCAAGGATCATGTCTCTTACTCCGAAGATTATCTATACCCTCACCGACGAAGCTCCGGCGCTTGCAACCCGTTCGCTGCTACCCATCGTCCAGGCATTCGCCAAGCCCGCAGGCATCACGGTCGAGACCCGCGACATCTCGCTGGCAGGCCGCATCATCGCCCTGTTCCCCGACTACCTCCAAGACAGCCAGAAGCTGTCCGACGCGCTGGCTGAGCTCGGCGCGCTGGCCGTCCAGCCCGACGCCAACATCATCAAGCTGCCCAACATCAGCGCCTCGATGCCCCAGCTGAAGGCGGCCATCAAGGAACTGCAGGAACAGGGCTACAAGCTGCCCGACTACCCGGACGCTCCCGCCAACGACACCGAGCGCGACGTCAAGGCCCGCTACGACAAGGTCAAGGGCAGCGCCGTGAACCCGGTCCTGCGCGAAGGCAACTCCGACCGCCGCGCGCCCCTGTCGGTCAAGAACTACGCCCGCAAGCATCCCCACAAGATGGGCGCCTGGGCGGCTGACTCCAAGTCGCACGTCGCGCACATGAGCGAAGGCGACTTCTACGGCACCGAAAAGTCGGCCCTGATCGCCGAAGCTGGCGACGTCAAGATCGAACTGACCGCCGCCGACGGCGCGAAGACCGTGCTGAAGGAAAAGACCCCGGTCAAGGCCGGCGAGATCATCGACGCCGCCGTGCTGTCGACCGCCAAGCTGAAGTCGTTCCTGCAGGCGCAGATCGACGACGCCCGCGCCACCGGCGTGCTGTTCTCGGTGCACCTGAAGGCCACGATGATGAAGGTCTCCGACCCCGTCATCTTCGGCCACGTCGTGTCCGTGTTCTACAAGGACGTGCTGGCCAAGCACGCCGATGCGCTCAAGCAAGCCGGTTTCGACCCCAACAACGGCATTGGCGACCTGTACGCCAAGATCCAGTCGCTGTCCGCCGACCAACAGGCCGCGATCACCGCCGACATCGACGCCGCCTACAAGACGCTGCCGCCGCTGGCCATGGTGAACTCCGACAAGGGCATCACCAACCTGCACGTGCCCAGCGACGTCATCGTCGACGCGTCCATGCCCGCCATGATCCGCGACTCCGGCAAGATGTGGAACGCCGAAGGCAAGCTGCAGGACACCAAGGCCGTCATTCCGGACCGCAGCTACGCCGGCGTCTACCAGGCCGTCATCGACGACTGCAAGCGCAACGGCGCCTTCAATCCGGTCACGATGGGCAGCGTGCCCAACGTCGGCCTGATGGCGCAGGCCGCCGAAGAATACGGTTCGCACAACAAGACTTTCGTCATCCCGGCGGCCGGCATCGTGCGCGTCACCGACGCCTCGGGCCGCGTGCTGCTGGAACAGGCCGTCGAAGCCGGCGACCTCTGGCGCATGTGCCAGACCAAGGACGCCGCGATCCAGGACTGGGTCAAGCTGGCCGTCTCGCGCGCCCGCGCCGCCAAGACGCCCGCCGTCTTCTGGCTGGACGAAAAGCGCGCCCACGACGCCCAGGTCATCGCCAAGGTCAAGCAGTACCTGAACGACCACGACACCAGCGGCCTGGACCTGCGCATCCTGGATCCGGTCGAAGCCACCAAGTTCTCGGTCAAGCGTATCCGCGAAGGCCTGGACACCATCTCGGTGACCGGCAACGTGCTGCGCGACTACCTGACCGACCTGTTCCCCATCATGGAACTGGGCACCAGCGCCAAGATGCTGTCGATCGTGCCGCTGGTGGCCGGCGGCGGCCTGTTTGAAACCGGCGCCGGCGGTTCGGCTCCGAAGCACGTGCAGCAGTTCCTGGAAGAAGGCTTCCTGCGCTGGGATTCGCTGGGCGAATTCATGGCGCTGGCCGAATCCCTGGATCACCTGGGCCGCACGTACAAGAACCCGACCGCCCAGATCCTGGCCAAGACGCTGGATCTGGCGACCGCCAAGTTCCTGGACGAAAACAAGTCGCCGGACCGCAAGGTCGGCGGCCTGGACAACCGCGGCAGCCACTTCTACCTGGCCATGTACTGGGCCCAGGCCGTGGCCGCGCAAACCGACGACCGCGCGCTGGCTGCCCAGTTCGCGGCCGCGGCCGGCGCGTTCTCGGAAGGCGAAGGCAAGATCCTGGAAGAGCTGAAGGCCGCCCAGGGCAAGCCGGTCGACATCGGCGGCTACTACCAGCCCAACGAAGCGCTCGCCAGCCAGGCCATGCGCCCCAGCGCCACGCTGAACCAGGTGCTGGCCTCCATCGGCTAAGCCCCTTCCCCACCGGCCGGCCCACGCCGGCCAGGCAGGGAACCTAGCCGGCAGCCCTCAAAGGGCTGCCGGCTTTTTCATTTCCGGCCCGCCGCCCCGGACGGGCTGCCCGGCTCCAGCCGGTCCAGCCGCAGGCGCCCGCGTTCGTCGGTCAGCCGGCGCATCGCGCCCCAGGCCGCGCCCATCGCCGCCATGCCGCTGGCGCCGCACAGCAGGAACATCAGCAGGATCTGGTACTTGGCGGCCTCGACCGGGTCCATGCCCGCGATGATCTGGCCGGTCATGATGCCGGGCAAGGTGATGATGCCGGCGGCCGACATCTGGTTGATGCTGGGCACGATGCCGCGCCGCACCGACTCCCGCAGCAAGGACGAAAATGCCTGATGCACGGTCGCGCCCAGCGCCAGCCGGGCCTCGATCGCCAGCTTTTCCCGCCTGACTCCGGACAACATGCCGTCCAGCGCCAGGCTGGCGGCGTTCAGCACGCTGCCCAGCACGATGCCGACCAGGGCGATCGTGTAGCGGGGGTCGTACCAGGGGTCGGGGCGCAGCGCCGTGCTCAGGATGAACAGCGCCGTGATCGCCGTGGTGGCTACCACCGCCAGCGTGCCGACCCAGCCGTTGCCGTGTCCCGTCAGCCGGGACTTGGGGCGGGCCGCCACTTCGCGCGCCGCCAGCGCCATCATCACGGCCACCACCAGCGCCGTCAGCCACGGGGCCGCGTGCGCGAAAACAAGGCGCAGGATCTGGCCGACCAAGAGCAACTGCACCACCGTGCGCACCGCCGCCCACAGCACCTGCCGCTGCAGGTTCAGGCGCAGCGCGAAGGAAATCCCGGCGCTCAGCAGCACCAGGAACGAGGCGATGGCCAGATCCAGCGCCTGCAGCCTGATCACGTCCATAGCGGCTCCATGCTGCCCTGCTCCATGCGCCACGAGCGGCGGGCCAGCCGCGCGGCCTGTTCGGCGCTGTGGGTGACCAGCAGGATGGCGGCGCCCGCCGCCAGGACGCGCAGCAGTTCCTGTTCCACCCGTTCCGTTGCGGCCTTGTCCAGGGCCGCGGTGGGTTCGTCCAGCAGCAGCACGCGCGGGGCCTGCATCAAGGCGCGCGCCAGCCCCAGGCGCTGGCGTTCGCCGGTGGACAGCTCATGCACCAGCGCGTCCAGCTTGGCTTCGGCCAGGCCCAGGCGCCCCATCACGGCTAACGCCGCGGCGCGGTCCGTGAAGTGCGCGGACACGTGGTCGTCCCACCAGCCGGCCTCGGCCTGGCAGTACACGACATGGCGGCGCCATTCAAAACCGCGCATCGCCGAACGCCTGTGGCCATCCAGTTCGGCCTCGCCGTGGCCGGGATCCAGGTCGGCCGCCAGGCGCAGCAGCAGGGACTTGCCGGAACCCGATGCGCCCACGATGGCCGCGCACTCGCCGGCGGCGAGATCCAGGCTGACGGGCGCCACGCGTTCGCTGTATATGCCCCGCAGCCTGAGCAGGGGCGCGGCGTCAGTGGCGGATCGCATGGCGGAAAGCGGTGGTAGGCATGAGTACCGATCTTAGACCGCTTCCGCCTTCACCCAATCGATGAAGGCCTGCACTTCCGGCCGCGCCAAGGCGTCCGGCCGGCTGACGATGTAGTACGCAAAGCGCGCGGGCCAGGGCCGGTCCAGCGCGACGGCCAGCTTGCCAGATTCGAGGTCTTCGCGCGCGTGGGTGTCCTGCACCAGGGCGATGCCCTGCCCCGCGCCGGCCGCGCGCATCAGCAGCAGGTCGTCCTCGAAGCTGGGGCCGCGCTGGGCGTCCGGCCCCGCGTCCACGCCGTGCGCCTGCAGCCACAAGGCCCAATCGGCGCGGTCGGCGTCCTGCAGCAGCGTGTACTTCAGGCAGTCCTCCGGATGCGCGATGGCGGGGCCTTGGGCCAGCAGCGCCGGGCTGGCCACGGGCAGCAGCACGGGGGCCATCAGGCGGAAGGCCGACAGCCCCGGGTAGTGGCCCAGGCCGTGGCGCAGCGTCACGTCGATCCGGTCGCGCTTGAAGTCGGCCAGCTTGGAAGACGCCTCCACCCGCACCTCGATATCCGGATGCAGAGCCGAGAACCCGCCCAGGCGCGGCACCAGCCAGGACGAGGCGAATGAGGGGACGGTGCTGATGGTCAGGGCGCGCCGTGCGGAATGGGATTGCAGCAGCGACATCGATTCCTCGATCTGCTCGAAGGCGCGCAGCAGCCCCGGATACGCGCTGGCCCCGGCCTGCGTCAAACGCACCCCGTGGCGCTCGCGCACAAAAAGCGCCACGCCCAGGCGGTCTTCCAGCAGGCGTATCTGCTGGCTGACCGCGCCCGGCGTCACCCCCAGCACCTCGGCCGCCGCCTTCAGACTGCCCAGGCGTCCTGTCTCGGTGAAGGCCCGCAGCGCGAGCAAGGGCAGCACGGCTCCCATGGGATCAGAGCATATGCGCCAGGAACTCCCGGCTGCGCGCCTGCTGGGGCGCGCTGAAAAAGTCGGCCGACGGGGCTTCTTCGACGATACGGCCGTCGTCCATGAAGATGACCCGATGCGCCACTTCGCGCGCAAAGCCCATTTCGTGGGTGACGACCAGCATGGTCATGCGTTCGTCGGCAAGCTGCTTCATGGTGCGCAGGACTTCGCCGGTCAGCTCCGGGTCCAGCGCGGACGTGGGCTCGTCGAACAGCATGATGTCGGGCTCCATCGCCAGCGCGCGGGCAATGGCCACGCGCTGCTTCTGGCCGCCGGACAGGCGCGTCGGATAGTTGTCGCGCTTGTTAAGCAGGCCGACCTTGCGCAGCAGCTCTTCCGCCTTCGGGATGATCGCGGCGCGCGACATGCCCTTGACCGTGATGGGCGCTTCAATGATGTTCTGCAGCACCGTCATGTGCGGGAACAGGTTGAACGACTGGAACACCATGCCCATCTTGCGGCAGATGCGGCGCACGTCGGCGTCGCTGGCGTACTGGCTGCGCCCGCCGGGGACCGCGGTGGCCATGGCTTCGCCTTCGACCTCGATGCTGCCCTCGTCGATGGTCTCCAGGTGGTTCAGGCATCGCAGGAAGGTGCTCTTGCCGGAGCCGGACGGCCCGATCACCGCCACCACTTCGCCCTGGCCCAGGGTCAGCGACACCTCGTCCAGCACGCGGTTCGCGCCGAAGGACTTGATGATGTCGCGGGCTTCGATCATGACGGGACGGGAGGCCTGCCCCGTCTGGCCGGGCAAGGGATTACTGGTCATATTTGGCATAGCGCTTTTCCATGTGCTGGAAGAACCACGTCAGGACCAGCGTCATGAGGAGATAGAAGGCGGCGGCGACCAGGAAAGGCGTGGTCGTGAAATCGCGCTGCACGATGCCCCGCGCCGTGCGCAGGATGTCGTTCAACGCCAGTACGTAGATGAGCGAGGTGTCCTTGACCAGCGTGATGGTCTCGTTGCTCATGGGCGGCAGGACGCGCTGCACCATCTGCGGCAGCACGATGCGGCGCAGCGTCTGCAGATAGGTCATGCCCAGCACCTTGCTGCCTTCGTACTGCCCGCGGTCCACCGACTGGATGCCAGCGCGGAAGATCTCGGCAAAGTACGCCGCGTAGTTCAGGGCAAAGGCCACCACCGCGGCCGGAAAGTCAGGCAGCCGCACCCCGACTACCGGCACGAACGGCAGCGCGAAGTAGATGAACAGCATCTGGAGCATCAGCGGCGTGCCGCGCATCAGCCAGATATAGCCATTGACCATCCGGCTCAGCAGCCGCCACTTGGAGATCCGCGCGAGGGCCAGCACCAGCCCCAGCGGCACGGCCAGCGCCAGCGTGATGAAGAACAGCGTCAAGGTCACTTTCGCGCCTTGCGCCAATGGCCCCAGAAGGGAGAGTACGTAGTCCATGCAGTGGGTTCGCGCCGCGAAGGCTAGAGGGGAATCATGGGCAAGCCCGCCTGGCGCGATGGCGCCGCGGCGGGCTGCGGGACTGCAACGGCGCAAGGCGCCCGGGCCGGCAGGCCGCGGGCGCCGTCGCCGCTTACTTGATGATGTTGGCGCCGAACCACTGGGTGGCGATGCGGCCGGCGGTGCCGTCCTGCTTCATCGAATCCAGCGTCTTGTCCAGCTTGGCCAGCAGCTCGGTGTCGTCCTTGCGCACGCCGACGCCGTAGTCTTCGGTGCCGAAGTTCTCTTCCAGCACGCGGTATTCGCCCGCGCGCTTGCTGATCAGGTAGCGGCCCACCACCTCGTCGACGACGATGGCGTCCAGGCGGCCGGCCGCCAGGTCCATCAGGGCCGTGACGTTGTCGCCGAACTTCTTCACTTCCTTGATCTGGGCGGCAACCGGGTCGCGGGCGATGGCGTCGGTGGCGCTGCTGCCGTCTTGCGCGCCGACCACCTTGCCGGCCAGGTCGTTCTTGACCTTCACGGGCGAGGCGTTGCCCACGATGATGATCTGGTGGTTGGCCATGTAGGGCGCGGTGAAGCTGATGTTCTTCTTGCGCTCTTCGGTGATGGTCAGGCCGTTCCACAGCACGTCGACGCGCTTGCCGTTGAGCTCGGCTTCCTTGGCGCTCCAGTCGATCGGCTTGAATTCGACCTCGATGCCCAGGCGCTTGCTGGCTTCCTTGGCCATGTCGATGTCGAAACCGACGATCTGGTTGCTGGCGTCGCGAAAGCCCATGGGCGGGAAATTGTCGTCCAGGCCGACGACGACCTTCTTGGCGACGGCCGGCGCCTGGGCGCCCGAGGCGGGCGCGTTGTCGCTGGGACCGCAAGCCGTGAGCATCGTGGTTGCGGACACAAGAAGAACAGCAGTCAGTTTTTTCATAGTTATGGGTGCGCCTGGCGCAAGAATGAAGAATGCCGGGAAGGCTCGACAATAAGCCGCGAGCCGGTATTTTAGCGTCCCCACGGGGAAGTGCCGGCGCCACTGCCCCCGGGGCGGCGCGTCCGCCTGCCGGACAGGGCCGGCATGCTAGGCTTGGGCCCCTTACTGCATGGATGCCGCATGACCCCAGCCATTCGTCTTGGTCCCCTCGTATTTCCCACGGAGCTCGCGGTGCTGATCGCGGCCGCGGCCATCGGCCTGCTGGCGGGACGCATCCTTGACCGCCGGTCCGGGCCGGATCGCCCGGCCGACGTTTCGACCGTCCTGTGGCGCGCCCTGATCGCCGGGCTGGTCGTGGCGCGGCTGGGCTTCGTCTGGCAGTACCGGGAGCATTTCGCGCAGGATCCCATCAGGGTCCTGGACCTGCGCGATGGAGGCTGGTCGGGCATGCTGGGCCTTGCCGCCGCCTGGATCTACGGCGTGGGCGCCATGGTCCGGCGCGGCGCGCCCCGGCCGGCGGTGCTGGGCGCCCTGCTCCTGTCCAGTCTTGCCTGGATCGGCGGCGCACGCTTGCTGGCTCCCGCCGGCGAGCCGCCGCCGGCGCTGGCCGCCTTGCCATTGCAGCAGCTGGACGGCGCGCCGGTCACGCTGGCGGTCTTCAATGGCAAGCCGACGGTGATCAACCTGTGGGCAAGCTGGTGCCCGCCGTGCCGCCGCGAGATGCCGGCCTTCGCCCGCGCGCAGGCAGCGAATCCGGATGTGAACTTCGTCTTTCTGAACCAGGGCGAAGCCACTCCCGAAATCAGGCAGTACCTGGACGAACATGCGCCCGCGCTTGCGAACGTGCTGCGCGACCCCACGAGCGAAGCGTCGCGCGAGATGAGCAACCGGGGGCTGCCCGCCACCCTGTTCCTGGATGCAGGCGGCCGCCTGGTCGACCTGCGCGTGGGCGAACTGTCCGCGGCCACGCTGGCCCAGCGCCTGGAAGCGATCCGGGCGGCCGAAGGCGGAAAATAGCCGCGGATTGCCGGCGAGAGCCCGCCCGCCGCCTGGCCAGCCTAGGCCGGCAAGACCGATGCCCAGGGCAAGGACTGCCCCTGCATCCGGCGTTCGAACAGGCGCAGGCGCTGCCCGGCATGGCTGGGCATTTCCTCCAGCCGCAGCACCAAGACCGGCCCTTGCGGGCAAGCCCGGGCGGTCGCGATGATGGCGGGCGCGTCCGCGCCCTTGGCCGGCATCGCGGTCCAGGCCTGGAGTTCCGCATATTCCACCGCGACGGCCTGCGCCCGGTCATGGCCGCAGGCCGGGCACCACAGCCGGGCCGGATAGACCCGGTGCCCGCAGGCGCGGCACTGGCTGACGTCGACGCTCATGCATCCTCCCTGGCCAGCACGGCGGCGTTGGCGCACATGCCATAACGCAGCTGCACCATGCCGTAGCCTGTAGCCACGCCCACGCGCGCGCCGTTCAACTGCCGTTCGCCGGCGCGGCCCAGCAACTGGCGCGCGACCTCGGCCAGGCCGTGCATGCCGCCCGCCGTGCCCGCCTGGCCGGCGGACAACTGCCCGCCCGCCGTATTGACGGGCAGGTCGCGCGTCGCCAGGCGGCGGGCGATGAACCCCGGCAGATCGTCCGCGCTGGCCAGGCCCAGGTCGCACAACTGCGCCAGCGCCATGGCCGGATAGTCGTCATAGACGCTGACCACGTCCATATCGTCCGGCCCCAGGCCTGCCTGCCGCCATAGCGCCGGCGCGAACGCGGCGATGCCGGTTTCCAATCCGTCGCCTTCCTGCTGATCGCCGTTGTAGCGCGCGTCGCTGGCCAGCAGCCGCACGCTGGCGCCCCCGGGACGGGCGCGCAACACCAGGGCGCAGGCGCCGCTGACCACCGGCACGCAGTCCATCCGGCCGAGCGGCGGCGCCACCATGGGCGCGTCCAGGTACTGGGCCAGCGTCAGGGGCTGGCGATAGGCCGCGTTGGGATTGGCCGACGCCCACCGCCGCTGCGCCACGCACAGCGCGCCGTAGTCCTCGCGCCGCAGGCCGGTGCGCGCCATCTGGCGCTGCGTCAGCATGGCGAAGAGCGGATTCGGGCCCTCGCAGCCCAAGGGGCTGAGATAGTCCTGCGCGCTGCGGTTGTAGCCGCGCACGAGTCCGGCAAAGTCCGCCCCGGCGAAGTGGTCGCCGGCCACCAGCACGATGGTCTCGGCCTGGCCGGCCTGCAGCGCCAGCCAGGCTTGGCGCAGCAGGTTGATGGCGCTGGCGCCCCCCATCTCGTCCTGCATGCACCAGTTCAGCCGCAGCCCCAGCCGCCAGGCCAGGTCGATCGCGCGGTCCGGGCGCAGCGTGAACGACGCCACGCCCAGCCCGTCCACCTGCGCGGGCGTCAAGCCCACGCTGGCCAGCGCCTGGCCGATGGCCTGGGCCATCAGCGCCGTCGTGCTGCAATCCGCGGCGGGATGGCGCAGCGCCGGCGTTTCGCCCACGCCGACAATGCCCGGATGGCGGGCCGAATTCATTCCGTGTCCTGCCTGGGCGGCTCGCGCGTCAGCAGCAGCGTGACCACGGTGACGGCGGCCATCCCGACCAGGAACCACGCCACGGGCGTAGCCGATTCGTACTCGCGCAGCAGCGCCATGGCGATCAGGGGCGAGAGGCCCCCCGCAAACACGGATGCCAGTTCATGGCCCAGCGCCAGCCCCGTGTAGCGGACCTCGGCCGGGAACAGTTCGGCGAAGTACGCCGGCTGGGTGCCGATCATGGCGGCATGGCAGACGGTGTTGCCCAGGAAGAACGCCAGGAAGATCCACAGCGGCTCCTTGGTCTGCACCATCCAGAAGAACGGAAACGCCACCAGCATCAGGCCGACCGACCCGATCAGGTACACCGTCCGCCGCCCGATGCGGTCGGACAGGTGGCCAAACCAGACCAGGGTGCCCAGTTCGATGAACATGGACAGCAGCACCCCGCCCAGCATGACGTCGTTGGGTATGCCCAGAAACTTGCCGTAGGCCAGCGCGAACGCCAGGAAGATGTAGGAACCGCCGTTCTCGGCGACCCGCAGCCCCATCGCGGTGAAGACCTGGCGAGGATAGCGGCGGAACACCTCCACCGCCGGCATGCCGCGCTTGGCCGTCTTGGCCGCCTGCACGAACTCCTCGCTTTCCGGGATGTGCTTGCGGATATACAGCCCTACCCCGAAGATCAGCACGCTCAAGATGAACGGCAGCCGCCAGCCCCAGCTCATGAACGCCTCTTGCGGCAGTTGCTGCGCCAGCATGAAGACGCCCGAGGACAGCACGAACCCGCCCGCCACGCCGAGCTGGCTGAACGAAGAAAAGTAGCCGCGGCGCTTGCCGCCCACGGCCTCGCTGATCAGCAGCACGCCGCCGCCCCATTCCCCGCCCGCCGCCGCGCCTTGCAGGATGCGCAGCGCCACCATCGCCACCGGCGCCCAGACGCCGATCTGCTCGTAGGTGGGCAACAGGCCGATCAGGAAGGTGGCCACGCCCATCAGGCCCAGCGTCCATTCCAGCGCCAGCTTGCGGCCGTAGCGGTCGCCGATGTGGCCGAAGATCACCCCGCCCAGGGGCCGCGCCAGAAAGCCCACGGCAAAGCCGGCGAATGCCCCCATCGTGCCCAGCAGCGGGTCGGTGCCCTTGGGAAAGAACAGCTCGCCGAACACCAGCGCCGCCGCCGTGCCGTAGATGAAGAAGTCATACCATTCCATCGCGTTGCCCGCGACGGACGCCATCACCACGCGCCGCGTCCGCTTCCTGCGCGCAGCGTCGCCGGCGGACACCGCCGCCCCCTTGTATGCCATCGTCATTGCCGCCCCTTGTCTGTTTGAATGGATCAATGGCGCCTAGCGCGCCACGCGATAGCCGGCGGCGTCCCGGTCCCAGGTGTCGCCGGTGATGCCTTCATCCCGCAAGCGGAACTTGCGGACCTTGCCGTTCTCGGTGCGCGGCAGATCGTCCATGACGCGCAGGTAGCGCGGCACGGCGAAGTACGGCATGCGGGGCTGGCAGAAATCAAGCAGGGCCTGGGGCGCGATGGACAGCCCGGCCTTGTAGACCAGCGCGGCCATGACTTCGTCCTCGGCCAATTCGGAGCGCACCGCATAGACGGCCACGGTGGCGACCGACGGGTGGGCCAGCAGGACCTGCTCCACCTCGTAGGACGAGATGTTCTCGCCGCGGCGGCGGATCGCGTCCTTCATGCGGTCCAGGAACCGGAAGTAGCCGTCCGCGTCGCGGATCACCCGGTCGCCCGTGTGGAACCACAGGTTGCGCCAGGCCTCCACGGTCTTGTCGTCCATGCCGAAGTAGCCGGTAGCGATGGCAAAGGGCGGATGGGCGCGCAGCAGCAGCTCGCCGGGCTCGCCATCCGCCACCGGCGCGTCCTGGTCATCGGCCACCATGGCGTCGAACTCCGGCGCCACGCGGCCCATGCTGCCCGCGCGCTGCTCGGCCAGCGTGCCGCCCAGCGCAAAATTGGTTTCGGTGGAGCCATAGCCCTCCAGCAGCGCAATGCCCGTGCGCTCGGCGAAGGCCGCATGGAAGCGTTCCGGCACGCCCGGCGCCAGCGCAATGCGCGCGCGATGCCGGCGCTCGGCCGTCGCGGGCTCATGGGCCAGCAGCATCGGCACCATCGCGCCCAGCAGATAGGTCACCGTCGCGCCGGTCGCCTCAAGGCGGTCGAAATAGCGGCTGGCCGAAAAGCGTTCGTCGCAGATGATGGAGGCGCCCGTGACCAGCGCCTGGAAACAGGCGTTCAGGGCGTTGGTGTGGAACAGCGGCAAGCTGGTGTAGAGCACGTCGTCCCGCGCGATCTCCAGATTGCGCGCGGCGATCCTGCCCCACCAATAGAACTGCGCATGCGGACAGCACACGCCCTTGGACAGCCCCGAGGTGCCGGAGGTGTACAGGATGGCCAGCGTATCGCCCGGCCCGAGGTCGGCCGCGGGCGGCAAGGGCCCTTCCGTTTTTTCTGGAGGCGCGCTGGCGGGCGCGGGCAAGGGCGGCGCGCCGGCAGCCCCATCCAGCAGCCAGATCCGGCGCAGGGCCGGCGCGCCGCCTTCCAGCGCCGACAAGGCGGGACAGCAGGCGGCATCCGCCACCAGCAAGGCGCAGCCGCTGTTGGCCAGGATGTGGGAAAGCTGCATGCCGCGCGACGCCGTGTTGATGGGCACCACCACCGCCCCCAGCCACCCGCAGCCCAGCACGATCGACAGGAATTCAAGGCGGTTGCCTGCCATCAGGCCCACGCGGTCGCCGCGCCCCACCCCTGCCGATGCCAGGCGCGCCGCCCAGTCCGCCGCGTGGGCAGCCGCATCCGCGTAGCGCAAGCCGCCGCCAGGGGCTTGCACCCATAAGCGCTCGCCCAGGCGGGCGGCCTGATCCAGCAACAACGACGGCAATGTCAACGCTTGCATGGCGACGCTTCCCCTGTTGTGCGGCCGCCGGCTGGCGATGCGCGACCTTCTGTATTTAGTCTAGGAATCAACTATTTATGTGTCAAATTTATGGATATTATTTATCTTATAAATCTCACTGATATCAAGGGCGTGCGTGGACTTCGACCTGAATCTCATGCGGGTTTTCCTGACGGTGCTGCATGAACGCAGCGTGACGCGCGCGGCGCAGCGGCTGAACCTGACGCAGCCCGCCGTGAGCTATGCGCTGGCCCGCCTGAGGGAGAAGTTCGACGATCCGCTGTTCCTGCGCACGCCCTCCGGCATGCAGCCCACGCCGGTCGCCTTTGCGCTGGCCGACCCCATCGAACGCGGCATGAACAGCTTTGCCGAGGCCATCAGCCTGCGCCTGCAATTCGAGCCCGCCAGCAGCACGCGGCGCTTTCGCCTGTCCATGTCGGACATCGGTGAAATGGTGTTCCTGCCGCCGCTGATGGAGCGCGTGCATGCGCTGGCCCCACGCCTGCAGGTGGAAGTGCTGGAGATTCCGCTTGAACACCTGCCGCAGGCGCTGAAGGATGGCGAGGTGGATCTCGCCATCGGCAACCTGGCCGGGCTGGGGCGCCATACCTGCCACGCCGACCTCTTCAGCGAACGCTACGCCTGCATGGGGCGGCGCGGCCATCCGGTGCTGTCGGCGGGCCTGACGCGCGGCCAGTTCAAGCGCCTGGACCACATCCTGGTGGCCTCGCGCGCCAGCGCGCACCGTCTGCTGGACGACGTGCTGGGCGAAGCCGGACTGCATCGCCAGCCCTACCTGACGCTGCCGCATTTTTCGGCGGCGGCCGAGATCGTGCGGCGCACCGACCTGACCGTGACCCTGCCCTACCGCGCCGCCATCTGGTTCAACCGCGACAAGGCCTTCGAGATACGCCCGCTGCCCATCGCGCTGCCGCCGCTATGCGTCACGGTGCACTGGCATGCCCGCTTCGAAAGCGATCCCGGCACGGCGTGGCTGCGCAAACTGGTGGTGGAGACGCTGGCGGACCGCGGCGACGCGCCATAGCGGCACGGCCGGCCTGTATCGGCAGGCCCCCGCCGCCGGCGGCCCGCCGCGCGCCCCTCAGCCCATCGCGGCCAGCATCAGGTCCAGGTTCTGCACCGCCGCGCCGGACGCGCCCTTGCCCAGGTTGTCGAACACCGCGGCCAGCAGGACCTGGCCGTGCTGTTCATTGCCGTACACGGCCAGGCGCAAATCGTTGGTGCCGTTGAGCGCCTGCGGATCCAGGTGCGTGTGCGCCGCCGCGTCCTGGCGCGCCGCCACCTGCACATGCGCGGCGCCGGCGTAATGCCGAGCCAGGCAGTCATGCAGCTGCTGGCTGTCCACGCCCGCCGGCAGCAGGCGCAGGTGCAAGGGCGCGGTCAGGACGATGCCCTGGCGGAACGCGCCATAGGCGGGCACGAAGATTGGACGCTGCGCGAGGCCGGCATGGCGCTCGATTTCTGGCGTGTGCTTGTGCGCCAGACCCAGGCCATAAAGCTGGAACGCCGGTCCCTGCGGGCCGCCCGAAGCTTCATAGGCGGCTACGCTGGCGCGGCCGCCGCCCGAATAGCCGGACACCGCATGCACGACGGCCGGATAGTCCGCGGGCACCAGGCCCGCCTGGATCAAGGGCCGCAGCAAGGCGATTGCGCCGGTCGGATAGCAGCCGGGATTGCTTACCCGCAGGGCGCGGGCAATCCGTTCGGGCTGGCCGGCGCTCATCTCGGGAAAGCCGTATTCCCAGCCCGCATCCGTGCGGTGGGCGGAACTCGCGTCGATGATGCGCACCTTGGGGTTCACGACGGAGGCCGCCGCCTGGCGCGCCGGCTCGTCCGGCAGGCACAGGATCGCGATGTCGCAGGCGTTGATCGCCTCGGCGCGGCGCTGCGGGTTCTTGCGGTCGGCTTCGGGCAGCGTCAGCAGGCGCAAGCCGCTGCGCCCGTTGAGGCGCTCGTGGATCTGCAGGCCGGTGGTGCCCTGGTCGCCGTCGATAAAAACAAGAGGTTGGGTCATGACGCTGTCCGTCTGGGGTGATGGGTGGCATTCATCATCGATCCAGCATCCAGATAAGAAAAGTCGAATATCATGACCATCTGATTCAGATTTTCTGAAGAAAAGAACCCATGCGAGAGATCAGCCTGGACCGTCTGCGCACCCTGGTGGCAATCGCCGACCTGGGATCGTTCGCGGACGCCGCCCGCGCCTTGCACCTGGCGCCGCCCACGGTCAGCCTGCACATTGCGGATCTGGAGGCGCGCATCGGCGCGCCGCTGCTGACGCGCAAGCGCGGCCAGGTGCGGCCCACCGCCATTGGAGAAACCCTGCTGGAACGCGCGCGCCGGCTGCTCGCGGAGGCCGACCAGGCCCTGGACGACGTGCAGCGGCAGGTGCAGGGGATGGCCGGGCGCGTGCGCCTGGGCGCGTCCACCGGCGCCATCGCGCATTTGCTGCCGCAAGTGCTGGAGACGCTGGGCCGCGACCATCCCGGCATCGACGTGCAGGTGGCCGTGCTGACCTCCCAGGAAACCCTGCGGCGGCTGGCGGACGGATCCCTGGACGTGGGCCTCGTGGCGCTGCCCCAGCCCCCGCTTGACGGCCTGGTGCTGCGCCCCTGGCGCCGCGATCCGGTCATGGCCTTCCTGCCGGCCGGCTGGAAGGCGCCGGCCCGCATTGCTCCCGCCTGGCTGGCCGAACGGCCTCTGATCCTGAACGACGCCAGCACCCGGCTGTCGCGCCTGACCGCGGAATGGTTCGCCGCGGCCGGCCTGAACCCGCGCGCCCGCATCCAGCTGAACTACAACGACGCGATCAAAAGCCTGGTGGCCGCGGGCTATGGCGCCACGCTGCTGCCGCACGAAGCCACCGCGCCAGAACCCGATCCGCGCGTCATCATGCGGCCGGTGCGGCCCGCGCTGTGGCGCCCCTTGGGCATCGCGCACCGGGCCGGGCAAGTCGAGCGCGCCACGCAGCATGTGCTGGACGTGCTGTGGGAACTGCGGGCGGCAGGCGGGCGGGCCGCCGCGCCCTAGACGTCAGGCGCGCGAGGACGACGCGCGGCGAAAGAAGGCCATGCGCTGGCTTTCCTCGCGCAGCCGCCGGGCGCGGGACCGGAACAGGTCCTTGCGGCCCACAATGCCCAGCAGGCGGCCGCTCTTGCGGTCCACGATCGGCACGCGGCCCGCGCCGGACAAGGCCATGCGGTCGGCGATCTGGCTGGCCAGCTCCTCCGGGTAGCCATGCACCAGTTCGCGTCCGGCCAGGGCTTCGGCCAGGGTCCGGTCGTCCTGTTCGCTTTCCAGGGCCCAGGCCAGGCTGTCGGCGCGCGTCACCTCGCCCACCACCACGCCGTGGCCGTCCAGCACCGGGTAGCTGGTGTGGACCGGCTGCGCGGTCGTGAAGTGCTCGATGGCCTGCGCCACCGTCAGCGTGTCGGGCAAGGTCTGCACCGGCGTCGTCATCACTTCGGCCACGCGCAGCAGGTCGAAGGGGTCCACCCGGTACTCGCGGCTGATATGGTGGCCGCGGCGGGCGATCTTCTCGGTCAGGATGGAGCGCTTGAGCAGCAGCACCGTGACGCCGTAGGCGAACACGCACGCCGACAGCACCGGCAGCAGCGCGCCGATATTGCCCGTCAGCTCCACCGCGAACAAGGTGGCGGTCAGCGGCGCGCGCATGGTGCCCCCCATCATCGCGGCCATGCCCAGCAAGGCCCAGAAGCCCGGATCCGCCTGGGGCAGCAGGGGCGACGCGAGCGCGCCCAGCGCGCCGCCAAAGATCAGCAAGGGCGCCAGCACGCCGCCCGAGGTGCCCGACCCCAGGGCGATGGACCAGATGGCGACCTTCACCACCAGCAGCACCAGCACCGCCTGAAAGGCCAGGTCGCCCGCCAGCAGATGCCGGATGTTGTCGTAGCCCACGCCCAGCGCCGCAGGCTCGATCAGCCCGCCGATGCCGATGGCAAGGCCGCCGATCGCCGGCCACCACATCCAGTGGATGGGCAGCTTCTCAAACAAGTCCTCGGCCGTGTAGACCAGCGACGTCAGCACGCCCGACCCCAGGCCCGCCACCACGCCGACCGCGGCGCAGGCCAGCAGGTGCCAGGGCGTAAACGCGAGCGCGCCCGAATACGCGAAGATGGGGCCCGGCTCCAGCACGAACGCGCGCGTGGCGGCGGCCACGAGCGCCGCCATCGCCACCGGCAGAAAGCTGCGCGGCTTCCATTCGAACAGCAGCAGCTCCACCGCCAGCAGCACTGCCGCCAGCGGCGTGCCGAAGATGGCGGTCATGCCGGCCGCCGCGCCCGCCACCAGCAGCGTCTTGCGTTCGCCGTCGTCCAGGTGGATGGTCTGCGCCAGCAGCGAGCCGATTGCGCCGCCCGTCATGATGATGGGCCCTTCCGCGCCGAAGGGGCCGCCCGTGCCGATCGACACGGCCGAAGACACAGGCTTCAGGATCGCCACCTTGGGCTGGATGCGGCTCTTGCCGATCAGGATGGCTTCCATGGCTTCGGGTATGCCGTGGCCGCGTATTTTTTCGGAACCGTAGCGCGCCATCAGGCCGATGATGAGACAGCCCACGACGGGAATGGCGACCGATCCCAGGCCCAGCCGCCCGGTCGTGATCGGCAGGTCCGCAAACGAAAACAGGCCGTGGTAGGCCAGGTTGGTGCACAGCGAGATCAGGCGCAGCAGGGCCCAGGCGGCGGCCACGCTGGCCAGCCCCACGGGGATGGCCAGCGCCATCAGCAGGACCACGCGGCGGTCGGTGGTGAAGTCGCCCAGCCGCGGAGCGGCGCGGACGAATGAAGAAGTGGGAGGCATGTTCGGCGGGAAGTTGAGGTCATGCGCGGAAAGTTTGCGCAAAATCATTTATATCGTATCACGACATATATTAGAATCGGACGGGTGAACCCGCCCCGCTCCCCCGCCCGCCTGTCTCCCGCCGACTACGAACTGCTCGCCGACTTCCGCTACGCGCTGCGCAGATTCGCGGCCTTCAGCGAAAGCGCCGCCGCCGGACTGGACCTGATGCCGCAGCAGCATCAGGCGCTGCTGGCGATCAAGGGCACCCGCAAGAGCGCGCCCGGACGGCGCGGCCTCTATGTGGGTGAAATCGCCGAACGCCTGCTGATCCGCCCGCATACGGCGGCCGAACTGGTGGGCCGTCTTGCGCGGCTGGGACTGGTCAGCCGCGAGCCCGATCCCGAAGACGGGCGCCGCGTCGAAGTCGTGCTGACGACCAAGGCGGAGCGCATGCTGGAAGACCTGTCGGCCTCGCACCTGGAAGAACTGCGCGCCATGCGCCCGCTGCTGACCCGCCTGCTGACCCGCATGGACAGCGACGCGGATCCGGACTGACCCCCGCCAAACGGCATAAGCTCATACCTGCAAGCAATCAGCCCCGTGATAAATTGTCGTCCCGCGACATAATTGAGAAGCGCGAGGAGAGACTGTTTTGGGTGTTGCAATGAAGCGCTGGCTGGGTTCGTTCGCGCCAGCGCCGGTGGGCGTCAACGGACGCGAAAAAATCTATGGCGTGCTGGGCGCGCTGGTTGGGCTGTTCTGCACGGAATGGGTGGGACGGCACGCGCTGGGCGCGGCCAACCCCTGGTTCATCGCCCCCATGGGCGCGTCCGCCGTGCTGCTGTTCGCCGCGCCCGCCAGCCCGCTGGCCCAGCCCTGGTCCCTGATGGCGGGCAACGTCGTTTCGGCCCTGATCGGCGTGTTCTGCGCCCAGTTCATCCCGGTGCCCGGCGTGGCCGCGGCCGTCGCCGTGGCCCTCGCGATCGGCGCCATGTTCTCGCTACGCTGCCTGCATCCGCCCAGCGGCGCGGTGGCGTTGACCGCCGTGCTGGGCGGCCCCTCCGTGGCCAGCCTGGGCTACGGCTTTGCGCTGTGGCCGGTGGCCCTGAATTCCCTCATCCTGCTGTGCATCGCCGTGGTGTTCAACGGCGCGCTCAAGCGCAACTACCCGCGCCGCCACGCCGAGCCGGCGGCCGGCCACAGCACGCGCGACCCCGTTCCCAGCGCGCGGCTGGGCTTTTCCCGCGCCGACCTGGACGATGCGCTGAGCCAGCGCGGCGAACTGCTGGACATCAGCAAGGAAGACCTGGAAGCGATCGTGCTGGACGCCGAGCTGCGCGCCAGCGTGCGCCGGTTTGGCGACGTGCGCTGCGCGGACATCATGTCGCGCGACGTGGTGTCGGTCATGGAAAAAGATCCACTGGACTATGCGGTCCGGCTCTTCGACAAGCACCGCCTGCAGGCGCTGCCGGTGCTGGACTCGGCCGGCCGCTACGCCGGCATGGTGGCCCAGGGCGATGTGCTGGCGCGCAAAAGCCGCCTGACCCCCGTCGCGGCCGGCGGCGAGCCCGCGCCCGACCTGCTGGTGGGCGACTGCATGCGCAGCGAAGTGCCCTTCGCCACCCCGGGGCTGCCCGTGATCGAGCTGGCGCGTCCCATGTCGGACAGCCTGCACTGCGTGCCGGTGCTGGACGAATCGCGCACCCTGCAGGGGCTGGTGACGCAATCCGACCTGGTGGCGGCGCTGTACCAGATGGCGGTGTCGGCCAATTCGCAATCCGCCGGCGGCGCGGACCCGCGCAAGCTGGCCGCCTGATCCCTCCGTAGCCCTACGGATTCCTGTCCGCGCTTGCCGCAAGGCATAATTTCAGGCGTGAATCCCCTATCGCGCACGCGCGCCCTCTTCTGCTGGCTGGTCTTGTTCTGCCTGGGCGCCGCCTGGATCGGCCGGCAGGAATACGTGGACCAGCACGAGCGCTTCTTCCAGAGCACCAGCGTGGCCCAGCGCATGCTGAGCCAGAAGACCGTGCAGCACGAAGCCGTGCTGGCCACGCTGGCGGCCTTGTCGCACCCTCCCTCGCCCGAACGCCTGTTCCCCAGCCTTCAGCCCGCTATGCCGCAACTGCTGGCGCTGGGCCGCCTGCCCGACGGCGCCTGGACCGGCAGCGCGGCCGAACCGCCCGGCTTGCCGGGCGCCGTCGAGCGCGCGCGGCAACTGGGCCGGCCCGTGGCGCTGCCCGTGGACGCCGCGCACTACTGGCTGGTCGCGCCGTCCGGCTGGAGCCTGCTGCTGGACGCCCGCCAGCTCGTGCCCGCGGCGGACTTCCCGCCCGGCCTGGCCAACCTGGCGCTGACGGTGGACCAGACCCCTTTGCGCCTGCTCGACAAGCAGCCGGACGAGACCGCGCTGGGCTGGAAACTGGCGCTGCAAAAGCCCCTGGGCGCGGCAAGCCAGCCATTCCAGATGCGCAGCACGCGCACGCTGACGCCCGACGCCTGGCCGTGGAAGGCCTGGCTGGCCTGGGGGCTGGCCAGCGCCCTGCTGGTGGCGGGCGCCGCCGCCTGGCAGCGCTCGCGCGCCGAGGCCCGGCGGCAGCAGGAGCAGGTGCGCCTGGCCGCCATGGCGCGGCTCAGCACGCTGGGCGAGATGGCGGCCGGCATCGCGCACGAACTCAATCAGCCCCTGACCGCCATCCTTGCCCACACCCGCGCTGCCGAACGGCTGCTCGACGACGACGAGGAGCGCCCCGCCGTGCGCCATGCGCTGCTGGCCAGCGCCGAACAGGCCAGGCGCGCCGCCGACATCATCAGCCGCATGCGGGCGCTGGTCCAGCCCAGTTCGCCCGCGCTGCGAGAGGCGCTGGACCCCGACGCGCTGGTCGCGTCGCTGCGATTCCTGCGAGAGCCCGAGCTGGCCCGGCAAGGCATACGCCTGTCCTGGCACAACGCCAGTCCCGGCGCGCGTCCCCTGGGCGACCGCGTGGCGCTTGAGCAGATCCTGCACAACCTGGTGCAGAACGCGGCGGATGCGCTGGCCGGCACCCAAGGCCTGCGCCATATTTCCCTGGAAGGCGGGACGCAGGACGCAGACTACCTGTTCAGCGTCAGCGACACCGGCCCGGGCATCGCGGCCGACGCGATGCCGCGCCTGTTCACGCCCTTCTACACCACGCGCGCCCACGGCATGGGCCTGGGACTGGCGCTGTGCGAAACGCTGGCCGGGTCCATGGACGGCCGCATCGCCGCGCGCAACCTCAGCCCGGCCGGCGCCTGCTTCACCGTCAGCCTGCCGCGCGCGGGAGGCGGCTCATGAACCCGAACGACCAATCCCCGCTGGTTTACCTGGTGGACGACGACGACGCGGTGCGCGACGGCCTGGCGCTGCTGCTGCGCAGCGTCGGCCTGCGCAGCGCGGGCTTTGGCGACCCCATGGCGTTCCTGGCGCAGCTCACGCAGCCCTCGATCGGCTGCGTGGTGCTGGACATCCGCATGCCAGGCATCAGCGGGCTGGACGTGCTGGCCCGGCTGGCCGAGCGATCCGACCTACCCGTGGTCATGCTGACCGGCCACGCCAACGTGGACCTGTGCCGCCGCGCGTTCAAGGGCGGCGCCATGGAGTTCCTGCAAAAGCCGGTGGATGACGACGTCTTCCTGGACGCGGTGCAGGCCGCCGTGCGCACGCACATCGCCAGCCGCGAACGGCTTGCCGTCACGCAGGCCGCCACCGACCGCCTGGCCCGCCTGTCCGGGCGCGAGCACGAGGTGCTGGAACGCATTGTCCAGGGCATGAGCAACAAGGAGATCGCGCGCGAGTTCGAGTTGTCTCCGCGCACCGTGGAAACCTATCGGGCCAATGTCTTTGCCAAGCTGGAGGCGGAGTCGCTGGCGCAGCTGATCCGCCAGTACGCGACGCTGCTGGACTGAGCCCGCCTCCGTAACGCTACGGAGGCGCGCGAGTAGTCGGGCGTATACCGCCCGGCCGGCCTTTTGGCCACACTGTGTGTTCCTACCGCAAGCACCAACAAGGAAGCAGACCATGAACCGAATCACGCTCGCCGCCCTGATGTCCACCCTGGCTTTCGCCGGCGCCGCCAACGCCGCCGTGCTGAACGAAAGCAATCTGTCGATGGCCGACGCCCAGAAGCTCGCCACCGCCACGGTCGCCGCCTGCCAGGCCAAGGGCTATAACGTCAGCGCCTCGGTCGTCGACCGCGCCGGCCTGCTCAAGGCCTTCGCGCGCGCCGACAACGCCGGCCCGCACACCATCGAAGCCAGCCGCGCCAAGGCCTTTACCGCCGTCTCGGCCAAGACGCCCACGTTGGCCATGATGGAAAATTCGCAGAAGAACCCGGGCGCGGCCAACCTGACCGACATCCCCGGCTTCCTGCTGCTAGGCGGCGGCGTGCCGGTCAAGGCCGGCGCCAACGTGATCGGCGCCATCGGCGTGGCCGGCGCGCCGGGCGGCAACCTGGACGCCCAATGCGCCGACGCGGTGCTGGAAGAAAACGCCGCGATGTTCAAGTAAACCGGGGTTCGGCGGCGGGCGGCTAGAACAGCATTTTGACGCCGGCATTGACGTTGTAGCTGCTTGTCTTCCTGCCGCCGATGCCCTTTTCCAGGCCGCTTTGGATGTTCACGAAGGTATTTTTGCCGACGACCCGGTCGTACCCTAGCTTGAAGCCCGCCCGCGGGCCTGCCAGCTTGTTGTCGAACGACACGTCTCCCCGGGTCTCTGTCGGGTAGCGGCTGGACGAGTTTCCCGCCGTGGCAAGGAGATTCACCGTTGCCCATGCGGTGCTTGCCTTCGCGGATTCGGGCTCCCAGGTTTTGGAAAACCGTACGCCCAGCCTTCCCGTCAAGCTGTTTACACCGGGAATATCCACCGCGCTCACGGCATCGCTGCCGCCGGCATACTTGATGCGCTGATAGATCAATTGCGCCTGCGGCTCGACCCGCAGATTGCTCTCGTCCTCGCCCACGGCAAAAGACTTGCCGGCCTCCGCGGACGCCAGCCCGCCCCAGCCTGTGGTCTTCAACTCCAGATCGGCCGTGGCGGCGTTTGTCGTTACGCCATAGCGGCTTGCCTGCGTTACCAGATCCAGGTAGCCGCCCTTGCCGTCCAGGACCGTATAGTATCCGCCCAGGCTATAGGCCGATTGCCTGCTGCGTCCGGCAAAGCTGGATTTCCTGGCGCTTTCCGAATAATGATCCACATCAGAAACCATGGTCGCGGCGGATGCAAAAACCCCGGCGCTGCGTCGCGACAACCCCTTGAAGCTCACGTACACGTCCGTTCCCAGCTGAATACCGCCCAGCCTGGTCTTCGTCGCGATGTCTTCCTCGGCCCAGCCCATGCCGCTGCCGCGATTGCGGCCTAGCTCGGTCAGGGTGCGCGCCCATGCGTACGGGTAGACCTTGCGGGCCAGCGCTTCCGTCGCCCCCATCCGGTCGTTCAGGGTTCCGACGCTCAGCTCGCCATGGCGCGACGCCTGATTGCCCAATTGCGAGTAGATGGATACTTCCGGACGCGCTTCGCTGCGCAAGTACCAGTTGTTCGGATTTTGCCGGGCGCCGTCGACCAGCCTGCCGCCGTGCTGCAGCAGATAGACAAATGCGCCCCTGCGATTGCTCAATGGCGTTTCTATTTCCTGGACAAATGCATTATCCGTGGCGCCTCCCGCCTGAACCACCAGAAGGCCATCGCCATTCAAGGGGTCTCCTCCCG
Source organism: Achromobacter sp. NPDC058515 (assembly GCF_042721735.1). Lineage (NCBI taxonomy): Bacteria > Pseudomonadati > Pseudomonadota > Betaproteobacteria > Burkholderiales > Alcaligenaceae > Achromobacter > Achromobacter sp. NPDC058515. The sequence goes on along the minus strand of NZ_JBHXNI010000013.1, from coordinate 164,060 downwards.
CGGCAGGCTCCATCCGCAGCGACAGGCTTGTCGTTCCCGTGGCTCCATTATTCAGGACGATGTAATCGCTCGCCCCGTCGTACTTCGGCACGGTAAACAGCTTCACGGTTCCGTTCTGGCCTACAAGGCTATCGGCCGTCACGCTTCTGCCCACGGATTCGCTCGCGGCAGTATCGGGCGCCGCGAAATTGACGCGGCCGGCAAGCGTCAATTCCCCAACGGTGCTGAGATTATTGCCGGCGGCCGGATTCCTGGCGTCCGACAGCACATTCCAGCTGCTTGAGCGGTCCACGCCCAAACTGCCGTTGCTGCTGATCCAGCCGTTCAATTCCGCATTGCGCAGATCCAGGCTTTCGTTCCTGCCGCGCCCTACGACCGCCGCAAGCGCAGCCGATCCGGACCCCAGCGTCGTGCCGTCGATGACCAGCGAGCCGCCGTTGATGTAGGTCTTCCCGGCGTAGGTGAGCAAGCCCGTCAGCGTGGTCTGGCCCGGCCCCTCCTGCAGGACGTCGCCCCGCCCGCCGATCGCATTCGCCATCACCACGTCGTCGGCGCGCCTGAACGCCAGCGCGCCGTGGGTGATCAATGCCCCCGGTCCGATCCTTCCGGCAACGCCGCCGTCGCCGAGCTGCAGCGTTCCTTCATCGACCACCGTGACGCCCTGATAGTCGCCGTCGCTTGCTACCACCAGCAGCCCCGCGCCGGTTTTTCCGAATACGCCGCCACTCCCTTCGACGACGCCATGGAGCACCGACCGCGCGCCTTCGTCGATCTGCACTCCGCCAGCGCTTTGCACAACCATGTTGCGGAAAATGGCCGCGTTGTCCAGAACCTGCAGCGCTCCGCCGTCCAGGTTCAAGGCATCGGCGACGCTGCCCAGGCTCAAGTCGCTGCGTATCGCCAGCGTCCCGCCTTTGAGCGTCCACGGCGTGCTGGCCTGGGTTGGCGTGTTCGCCAATTCCCAGGCGCCTTCGGAAGTTTTCTCGAAAGACGTGAAGCCTTGATAGAAATCCGTGGTCGCTACGCTGGTTCCAACGGCGCCCAGCTTGGAAACATCAAATGCAATCCGGGCGCCGGTGGAGGGATCGGTTTTCCCTGGTCCGTCCAGCACCAGCTTATTGTTGGTCGACCGGGTGGCATCGACCGCGCCCAGGATCTCGCTGCCCGCCTGCAGGCGCAGGATTGAATTGTTGGCGGTTTCCGCGTACATGATGGCCACGGCCTGCGCCGTGCCGACGCCAGGGGCAATCCGGCCAGCGTTGGTGATCTGGGTGTTGGCGCCGAGCACGTGCACACCGTAGCCGCCGATGGAGGTGCCGCCGGCGCCCGATGCAGGACCTCCACTGGCCTCGCCACCCTTGCCCCCCAATCCCCCTGGCGCGCCGCCCCCGCCGCCGCCGCCGCCGGTCAACTTGTCAGACGCGTCGGCCGCATCCGCGCCATTCAAGCTGGGAGCAGCGCCAACCTCCCCTCCTTCTGCACCATAAAACGTTCCGCCGCCGCCGCCAGCCGCGCCACCGCAACCATTGTCGGGACCCACTGCGCCAGTGCAACCGAAAGGATTATTGCTTCCCCCCGCTCCACCTGCCCCACCACCGAACTCTTCATTTTGCTGAGTCTGACTGCCATCCTCCCCAGCTTGTCCGCCGTTGCCGCCGTCACCCGCCGGATTGGCGTTGAGGTAGATTACGCGCCCATTGGCAACCTGAAAATAATCGATATCGCCGCCACCGCCGCCTCCGCCGCCCGCGCCGCCGACCCCATCGCCACCGGCCCCACCCCTAACCGCGAAATCGTTCCATGCGCTGCCTCCTCCCCCGCCCCCTCCGCCGCCCGCGCCGCCTTGAAGAAGCCCCAGGTTCGTCAGCACCGCGCCGTCCGCCAAAAGGCGAACGCCATGTCCACCCTGACCTCCGCTGCCTCCCGGCGCTCCCGCCCCAGAGTCCGTGACAGGCCGGACGCCACCGTTATTCCTCCCGTCGCCACCACCGCCGCCGCCGCCGCCTCCCCCTCCGCCGCCGGCGCCGCCAATCAAGCGGTCAGCATTCACGAACGGCGTCGTATCCGTCACCACGACGGCGACATGCCCGTCGCCGCCATTTCCCCCCGCGACGCCGGGCGCGCCTCCCAGTCCGGGAGTGCCGCTCTGCCCGATGATATCCCCCAGCACTTTGGACGGCATGAATATCGCCAGTCCGGCAACAAAAAGCGCCGCCCGCTTCACGCGAAATTCAAATATCCGCCCGTCCAGATAATCGCATTTGGAACTCACTCAACCACCTTGCATAGAATCAGCCATATGGATGCCTGCAATTCCACAAGGCGCATATAGCTATGCAATATTCAATTGAATAATGTGGGCGCAGGCGCTCGTTCAGCGTCGCCATGCTATGTGATTGATTAACTGGAGTATTGAGTACTAACACTCAACATTGCGATACGGGAAAAACCACACGGGATTATTGAGTAGCAACACTCAGCCCGTTCTCCAGGCCCGCAGCCCCGCCCAGATCCCCGCAAGGCAGGCCGCGCCGAATACCCATCCCGACAAGGCGCCGGCCATCACGCCCGACAGCAAGGTGCCGACAGTGCAGCCCAGCGCCGTCATGCCGCCCCAGCCCATCAGCACGCCGCCCGCGAAGTTTCGGACGATGTCCCGGGCGGAAGGAAGCCTGGGCCTGAAGGCGCCCGCCGCCAGCGCGGCCGCCCATGCGCCCGCCACCAGCGCAAGCACGAAGGCGCCGTTGTTCGACAGCAGCACGCGCTTGACCGCCGTCGCGCAGCCCGCGAACGTATCCAGCCCTTCAAGCCTGGCCGGCAGCCAGCCCGACGCGGAGGCCGCGGTGCGCGCCAGGCTGCCCAGCTCGGCCGTGACGCCCAGCGGCGCGATGCGCAGGTAGGCGATGACGCCGATGAAACCCACCAGGATGCCGCCCACCGCAGGCGGCCAGCGGTCCTGCAGGACGGCGCGCCACAGCGGCGCGGCGGGCCGGGCCGGCAGGTCCGCGCCCCGTCCCGCAAGGCTCAGCGCCCATGCCAGCGCCGCCAGCACGCCGCACTGAAGCAGCACGCTGCCGCCATAGCCCAGATGCTGCGGCAGCCACGCCACCGGCGCCTCCCGGATCATGGCCAGATACAGCGTATTCCACGAGGCGAACCCCAGCACGAAGCCCGCCGCCGCGCCCAGCAGCGCGAAGGGCGAGGCCAGCGCGCCTTCGCCCAGCCGGTAGAAATGCGCGCTGATGCAGGACCCCGAGACCCGCATGCCGACGCCAAAGACAAACGCGCCCGCGACAAGCGCGAGGCTGACCGGCCCGATATGCGCGCCGGGCGGCAGGCGGCCCGCGGCGGGAATGGGCAGGAAGGCGCCGAACACCGCGTGATAGCCCAGGGCGCCCGCGCCCAGCGCGATCAGCACCGCATACAGGCCCGCGGTCTCCCTGCGTTCGATGAAATCGCGCGCGATGCAATAGAAACAGAAGCGCGAGCGTTGCAGCACGATGCCGAACGCCGCCCCCAGCAGGACGGACAGCGACAGGCTGCGCCCGCCCTCGGGCACGGAGGACAGCAGCCACGCCGCAAGGAAAACGGCCGCCAGCACCAGGGCGGCCGCACTATGGCGCAGGGCAATCACTCAGGTCTTGCCCCACACGGTGCCCGACGGATTGCTGATGGGCGATCCGACACTGTTGCCGTACTCCGTCCACGATCCATCGTAATTGCGCACGTCGTAGCCCAGCAGCTTGCTCAGCGCGAACCAGGAATGGCTGGATCGCTCGCCGATGCGGCAGTAGGTGATGATGGGCTTGCTGCCGTCGACGCCGGCGGCCTGGTAGATCGCCTTGAGTTCGTCGGCGGACTTGAACGTGCCGTCCTCGGCGACGAGCTTGCTCCACGTGACGTTGACGGCGCCGGGCACGTGGCCCGCGCGCACCGCCAGTTCCGGCACGCCATTGGGGGCAAAGATCTTGCCGCTGTATTCGTCGGCCGAACGGATGTCGACCAGCACGCCCTGCTTTTCCTTGCGCGCAACGGCCAGCACATCCTGCAGGCGCGCGCGCAGGGCCGGGTTGGCGTCCTTGATGCGGGCCGTACCGGCCGCGTGAATCTTGGCGCTGTTGGACAGCGGGCGTCCTTCTGCTTCCCACTTCTTGCGGCCGCCGTCCAGGATCTTCACGTTGTCGACGCCGTAGATGTCGAAGATCCATGCGCCCCAGGCGGCGAACCAGTTGTTGTTGTCGCCGTAAAGAATGGTCGTGGTGTCGGCGTCGATGCCCGAGCGCGCCAGCAATGCCTGGAACTGCCTGGGCGGCGCGATGTCGCGGTTCACGGTGTCCACCAGGTCCGTATGCCAGCTGGCATTGGCCGCGCCGGGGATATGGCCGCGTTCGTACAAGCCGGGGTTCACGCTGACTTCAACCACCCGGACCTTGGGATCGTTGAGGTTCTTCTCAAGCCATTCGGTCGTGACCAGGTACTTGGCGTGCTGCGCGGTCGTGGGGAAGGCGACGAAGGTTGCCGCGGCGGCAAACCCGCCGGCCAGCAGTTTGCGAAGGGACATCGGATTCTCCTGAGATGGGCTGCTGACGAGCCCTTGGAATCCGGACGATATCGGGTCGTTCTCTAGCCGGGAACGACATTGTTTTTATATTCTGATTACCTGTTCAGGCAGTTGTCAGGCTGACAGCCTGCCGCGAACAAAACGGCGCGCCTGAGCGCGCCGTTCGTGTTCAGCCTTGGCGCTCCCGCGCCACGGAACGCGCAAGCGACAGATGCTTGCCGAGGAGGATCGCGTCCGCCTGGGCCGGATCACGGCGCCGCAGGTGGTCGTCCTCGCGCGGCTCCAGGTCCGCGGCCCGCACCAACAACAGCAGATCCCGCGTCTTCGACTCCGACACCGGAATGGTGCTGTCTCCAACCAGCTCGCCCTTCATGTACGTCTGCACGCGCATGGACAGGTTGCGCGACTGCGTGAGGGTCGCCGCCGCCAGCCTGCCTTCCTCGTAGCGGATGTCGGTCTGGCTGCTGACCTTGTCGTTGATCTGGTAGAAGCGATAGTTCTGCGAGTCCTTATCGTTGCTGAGGTCCAGCTTCATCTGCGGCGTCAGCGCCGCGTGGTAGCTGGCGGCCAGGTTCGAGCGTTGTTCCTGCTTGACGGCCAGGTCGAACAAGGGCCGGCCGCTGACGCTGCTGCTCTGCGCAACCTGGTAGGTGAACTGATCGATTTCACTGGTCTTGTACGGATTGGTCATCTCCATGGTCTGCGAGACCGAGGCCGAGAAATCCGCCACGCCAGACAGCAGGCTGCGATACGTGTAGCCGGCCGCCACGCGGCTGGACGCCTGGCTGGACGGCGCGGCGCCGGCCTCGTAGGTCTTGTGCAATTCGGTGAACGCATCCTTGAACAGCGCCATCAGATCGGCGTCGCCCTTGCCCCGCCCTTGCGCGGTATCGAACTGCTGCAGGTAATCGCTGACCGCCGCGGCCCGTTGCTGCTCATTGCCGAACAACGCGGGCTTGCTCACGTCGACATCGACCTTCACCACGCCGGCCGCGCTCTTGACCGTCAGGGAGCGCTGCTTGCTGTCGGCCACGAAATCGATCGTCTGCGCCATCACGCCATTGGTGCTGGAGGTGGCTTGCAGGGACACCGACGACAGCACCGCCGTGTTGAACTTTGCCAGGCCGGCCAACGCCATGCGCGGAGGCACGGAGGCCAGCCCATCGACCGCATCCTGGAACGACTTGGACAGGCCGGCGATCGCATTGCGCTCGGTTTCCGACAGTTCGCCGTCGGTCACTTCGATCTGCACGGCAAGGCCGTCCGCGTTGTTGCCCAGCGTCACGGCGACCTTCGCCCCGCTGGCCGTGGTGATGCGCAGCGTATAGGCATCGTCGGATTGCGCGGGCAGCCGGGCCGCCATGGCGTCCGTCAGCCCAGCCAGCTGGTCGGGGGTGCGCGGCAACACGGCGGACTGCGAGAAATTGCCGCCATCGGTCTTGAACCGCGCCAGCAGCGCCGAGGCCACGCCCTCCAGGCGGCCGGCCGCGCTGCGGGACAACACCGCGCTTGCCATGGCGGAGGACACCGCATCGACGGCGTCCCGTTCCCAGGTCACTCCGGAAGTCGAGGCCGTGGACGGCGGCGAGTACGTCAGCGTCGTGCCGGCGCCCTGGCCCAGGACGACCGACGTGGACGAAGGAATGGGTGGGGCGTTAGAAATGGTAACCGCGCGCCCGCCGCCGGACGATGCCGGTATAGGATTTATCGCGGTGAGCGGGCCCACTGAAGAAACGGATGTCAAGGCGTCTACTCCTCCGGAGGGCCATGAGCATCGTTGCCCATCCATCTCCCCCTTGGTTGCATGAGGTGTAACGGCAGAATTGCGCCGGAATTAAGCCCTATTTCGAGGCATCATCCTCAGCCAGTCATCGTGGCGCGTCTGGCCTGCCCTCCGCCTATACCTTTGCACGACGCGCCAAGCCCAGCGCAGTATGTTCGACCGGCGCGCAAGGCCCTAGTCTGTTCCTGAGGCACACCCCCCTGGAGAAACTGACCATGAGCACCATCACCACCCCCGACGGCGTCGACATCTTCTACAAGGACTGGGGCCCCAAGACGGCCCAGCCCATTGTGTTCCATCACGGCTGGCCGCTGTCGGCCGACGACTGGGACGCCCAGATGTTGTTTTTCCTCGCCCAGGGCTTTCGCGTCATCGCCCACGACAGGCGCGGCCATGGCCGCTCCAGCCAGGTCAGCGACGGCCATGACATGGACCACTACGCCGCCGACGCCTCCGCCGTGGCCGGACACCTGGACCTGCGCGACGCCGTGCATATCGGCCACTCCACGGGCGGAGGCGAAGTGGCGCGCTATGTGGCCAGGCATGGCGAGCCGCAAGGCCGCGTGGCCAAGGCGATCCTGGTCAGCGCCGTCCCTCCCCTCATGGTGAAGACCGAGGCCAACCCGGGCGGCACGCCCATCGAGGTGTTCGACGGCTTTCGCAAGGCGCTGGCCGACAATCGCGCGCAGTTCTTCCAGGATGTGGCCGCGGGCCCCTTCTACGGCTTCAACCGCCCGGACGCCAAGGTCTCCCAAGGCATCATCGATAACTGGTGGCGCCAGGGCATGATAGGCAGCGCCAAGGCCCATTACGAGGGAATCAAGGCCTTTTCGGAAACCGATCAGACCGAAGACCTGAAGGCGATCTCGGTCCCCACGCTGGTCATGCATGGCGACGACGACCAGATCGTGCCGATCGACGACGCCTCGCGCCTGTCGGTGAAGCTGCTGAAGAACGGCACCCTCAAGGTGTATCCGGGCTTTCCGCACGGCATGCTGACCACCCACGCGGAGGTGCTCAACGCGGACCTGCTCGCCTTCATCAAGGGGTGACCGGACGCCTGATCGCCGCCCTAGCCGGCGGCGATCAGGCGGATGGCCCGCGCTGCCGCCGCGCTCCAGCTGCGCCGTCTCGGCTGCGGGTGCTGGTGTGCTCATGAGGGAACCCGGTCCATGGAGGAGGAATGGGTCAGCCTACGCCCGGCGCCTCGGGCCGGACAACGTAGAAATGCGTCTATGGATATGCGGCGGGCGTTGCGCGCCTGGGGTCCAAGGCTTTTCGCCTCAGGCGTCGCCCTTGAGCTCGCGCTCCACGAGCTCGCGCGTCAGCGTGGGCACGAACATCTCGATGAAGTGAAAGGCGTAGCCGCGCAGCCAGGCGCCGCGGCGGATGGCGAGCCGCGTCAGGTTGATCTCGAACAGGTGGCGCGCATCGATGGCGCAGAGGCGCGTGTCACGCTCGGCGTCCCAGGCCACCGCCGCCACGATGCCCACGCCCAGCTCCAGCTCCACATAGGTCTTGATCACGTCCGCATCCATGGCGGTCATGACGATGTCGGGCGTGATGCCGGCCCGCGCAAAGGCCTCGTCGATATGCGCCCGCCCCGTGTAGCCGCGGCCATACGTGATGATGGGATAGCGCGACAGCTGCGACAGGCTCACGCCCTCGTGCTGCCGGTCCGGCGGCTGGCGGTCCAGCGGATGGCCGCGGGGCACGATGATGCTGTGGCTCCAGCGGTAGCACGGCAGGTTCACCAGCCCGGGATAATCGGCCACGGCCTCGGTGGCCACGCCGATGTCGGCCTCGCCTTCCAGCAGCATCTCGGAAACCTGCTTGGGCGAACCCTGGTGCAGATGCAGCACCACCTCGGGGTAGCGTTGGCGGAATTCCTTGATGACGGGCGGCAAGGCATAGCGCGCCTGCGAATGCGTCGCGGCGATGGACAGTACGCCCGTCCGGCTGTCCGCGTATTCCGCGCCCGCGTGGCGGATGTTGTCGGCGCATTGCAGGATCTGCTCGACCAGCGGCAGGATCAGTTCGCCCGGCGGGGTCAGGCCGATCAGGCGCTTGCCCGAACGCACGAAGATGTCCACGCCCACCTCTTCCTCCAGCTCGCGGATCTGCCGGCTGACGCCGGGCTGCGAGGTATGGAGGCTTTCGGAGACGTCGGTCAGGTTGAAGTCCTGGCGCACGGCTTCGCGCACGGAACGGAGTTGCTGAAAATTCATTGCGCGCCTTCAGCCCAGGATGGCCAGTTGATTGCCCGAAGGGTCCTTCACGTACATGATGCGCGGAAGGACGTCGGGCAGCGAGCAGACCGGATGATGGCCCGCCAGGCGCAGGCGGGCCAGGATGTCGTCATAGGCGCGGGTCTTGATGGCCAGGTAGTCGGGCCTGACCGCGCGGCTGACTTCCTCGACCGGCGACAGCGACAGAGTCGCCTCGCCCAGCGCAAAGCGCAGGCGGTCGTCGCCGGCGCCAGCCACTTCGTCCAGGCCGATGACCCGCAGGTAGAACTCGCGCACCGCGTCGAGCCGGCGCGACAAGAACGGAAGCTGTACCGAGTCGATCGAAAGAAGAGTAGACATGCCCTGCCGCCAGCCGTGGAACAGGGCAAATTCTAGTACCGCGAGGTACAACCAGACAAAGAGGTTGTAATTGCTTCTACATAGCCAGAAACCCTAAAGAGAACGGCTAATTTGCATATGCCTTGCGCGCCGCGCTCTTTGGCGCTACTTCAGCTTCACCTGCGCCGAGGCGATCACTTTCCGGTACGTGGCGATGTCGTCGCGCACCGTCTGGTCCACGGCCTCGGGCGCCGTGGCGGCGATGGTGAAGCCCAGGTTCTCCAGCAGCGCGGCGGTCTCGGGCTCGCGCAGCACGGCCACCACATCGCGGTTGATGCGGTCCACGACGACGCGCGGCGTGGACGCGGGAACCGAAAAGCCCTGCCAGCTTTCCACCACATAGTCCGGCAGGCCGGCTTCCTGGATGGTCGGCACGTCCGGCAGCGCCTTGGAGCGATAGGGTGTGGTGACGGCCAGCGCCACCAGCTTGCCGTTGCGCACGTTCTCGGTCGCGGCGGCCAGCGTGATCAGCATGGCGTCCACATGCCCGCCCAGCACGTCCAGCGTGGCCGGCCCGCCGCCCGGATACGGAATCTGGTTGGTCTTGGCGCCGATGCGCTCGTTCAGCAGTTCCACCGCCAGGTGCTGCAGGCTGCCCGTGCCGCCTGGCAGCGCCATCGAGATCTCGCCCGGCCGCTGCTTCACCAGCGCCACGAACTCCTGGAAGGTCTTGATCCCCAGGCCCGGTCGAACCACCAGCAGCTGCGGATTGACGACCGCCTTGGTCACGCCCTGCAGGTCGCGCACCGGGTCGTAAGGAAGTTTTCCCGGCTGCAAGGCATTGAGCGACAGCGCGTCGCCGCCCAGCAGCAAGGTGTAGCCGTCGCCGCGCGCATGCGCGACCGCCGCGTTGCCGATGGCGCTGCTGGCGCCGGGCTGGTTCTCGACCACCACGCTTTGATGCCACTTTTCGCCCAGCTTCTGGGCCACCGTGCGCGCCAGCTTGTCGGCGCTGCCGCCCGCCGACACCGGCACGATGATCTTGACCGGCCGGTTCGGATAGCGATTGGCGTCCTCGCCCGCCACGGGCGCGGAGCCCGCGAAGTTGCTCAGCAGTCCGGCGCCCAGCACCACGCCCACGATCAGTCCCAGGGCTGCCCGGACGGCCGGTTTGCGTTTGATGCTCATGCCGCCGCTCCGGTTTGCGCGCCGCGTTCCGTGCCGAATGCGCCGAACGGCTTGCCCAGCACGGCGTTCGAATGCCGGCCGTCCACGCCCACGGGCACATCGCCTTCGAGCGTGATGCGGTAGAGCACCCGCTCGTCGTCCAGGTAGGCGAAGTCGCCCGGCCCCTGATGCGCGGTTGCGCGGTTGTCCCAGAAGGCAATGCTGCCGGGCTGCCAGCGAAAGCGCGCGGTGTATTCGGGCCGCGTGATTTCCTCGAAGAACAGATTCAGCAGATGGCGGCTCTCTTCTTCGCTTACGTCCTTGATGCGGCGCGTGAAGCCGGGGTTGACGAACAAGGCGCGTTCGCCCGTCTCTGGAATCACCCGCACGACGGGGTGCTCGGACACCAGCGGGCTCGCCTGCACGCGCTGCGCATAGACGGTCTGGTTGTCGAAGTCGCCGTTGTAGCCGCCGAACTGGTGCCGCGCGCGCAGCCCGTCGGCCAGCGCCCGCACCGCGGGCGACAGATGCTCATACGCCGCCACCAGGTTGGTGAAGACGGTGTCGCCGCCATAGGCCGGCACCTGGCGGCCGGCGCGCAGGATGGAGCCCGCGGGCGGATTGACCACGCCGGTCACGTCGGTGTGCCAGCGCTCGCCGCGGCGGCCGGTGGTGGACTTGGAGGAAATGGTGCGGATCTGCGGATAGCCTTCGGGCGGGTTGGCATCGTAGGGATGCGCCGAGGTGGGCCGGCCGAAATACTCGGCGAACGCCAGATGCCGCGCGTGGTCGATGTGCTGGTCGCGAAAGAACACCACCTTCCAACGCAGCAGCGCGGCCTTGATCTCGTCGACCTCCGCGCTGCTCAAGGGTTGCGTCAGGTCCACGCCGTGGATCTCCGCGCCGGTGAAGACGGATAGCGGCCGGATGTCCAGCCGCATGCGTTCAAGTGTGGTCATGTGCCGCCTCGATCTGTGTTGTGTAAAAACAGAATAGGTGCGGCGCGCAAGCTCAACAAATACCGATACGCAATGTGAAAATATCCTGTTAGGCGCGCCTGGCCGTCAGGAACTCCAGCATGCGCCGCGCCAGTTCTCGCGGTTGCTCCTCGGGCAGATAGTGGCCGCAGTCCTGCAGCACGCCGCCCTGCAGGTCGCGCGCCAAGGGGCGCAGCGCCTCATGCAGGTCGGGCGCGCTGCCCCGGTCTCCGCCCAGCGCCAGCACCGGCACCGTCAGCGGCGTGTCGCGCAAGGCGCGGTTCTGCGCGGCGTCCTCGACCGCCGCGCGGTAGTACCCCAGCATCCCGCGCAAGCCGCCCAGCGTCTGGTGCACGCGTTCGTATTCGTCGATGTCGGCGCGGCTGAACACGCCCGGCTTGTTGGCCGTCTTGCGCGAGAAGAACCATTCGATCAGGATGCGTTCCCGGCCGGCCAGCAAGGCTTCAGGCAGGTCGGGAACGCTGTTGAAAAGGAAGTGCCAGCTCTTCCAGCTGTCGGGCCCCAGTTCAATCGAGGCTTTAAGCGTCACGCCGGGAATGTTCGCGTCCAGCAGCACCAGGCGCTCGACCTCGTCGGCATGGCGCGCCGCGTACGGGTACGCGATCCACGCGCCGATGTCATGGCCGGCCAGCGCATAGCGGGTCAGCCCAAGCGTGTGGAACAAGGCCCGCAGCCGCTCGCCCGCGGTGCGCGTGTCGTAGCCGTCGAGCGGCTTGTCCGAATCTCCCTGGCCCGGCAAATCCACGGCGAACACGCGGAAGTACGGCGCCAGCAGCGGCATCACGCGCCGCCATGCGTACCAGCTCTGCGGAAAGCCCGCCAGCAGGATCAGCGCGGGGCCCGCGCCGCCCTCCACCACGTGATATCCCAGGCCATCGACCAGCACCCGGCGATGCTGGAACCTCACGCCATCCAGCGCGAAGGCGTCCGCGTTCATCAATGCGTCCATTGCCGTTTGCTCCCGTTCAATGCAGCGCGCCGCCGCCCAGCTTGATGTCCTGCGTGACCGCCAGCGACGTGGCCACGATGATCTTCACCCCATGCACCAGCACGTCCAGCGCCAGGCTGGGCTGGCCTGGATGGCGCGCGGCCATCTCGGGCAGATACGGCACATGCACGAAACCGCCGCGCAGCCCGGGCCGTTCGGTGGCGATGTAATGGGCCAGGCCATAGAAGATGGTGTTGCAGTTGTAGGTGCCCGCCGTCAGCGACACCGAGGCCGGCACGCCTGCCGCCCGCAGGTCGCGCACAATGGCCTTGATGGGCAGGGTCGAGAAGTACGCGGCAGGGCCGCCGTCCACCACCGGCTCGTCGATGGGCTGGCGCCCTTCGTTGTCGGGGATGCGGGCGTCAACCACATTGATCGCCACGCGCTCGACGGACACATCGCTGCGTCCGCCCGCCTGGCCCAGGCAGATCACCAGATCGGGCTGCACGTCCTCGATCGCCTGGCGCAACACCCCCGCCACCTTGCCGATCACGCACGGCAGTTGGCGCGCCGCCAGCCGGGCGCCGGCGACGGCCTGGCCGTCCAGGCGCCTGGCGGCTTCCCAGGAGGGGTTCAGCGTTTCGCCGTCAAAAGGTTCAATTCCGGTGATCAGCACGGTGGGCATTGCGGCTTCCTTGTTGTGTTGCATGCCGGCCATGGTAGAGGCGCAGGCCTAAATTCTTGAAATCGATAATCGCTATTCGTACTATTGACTGTATGAATCTATCGTCTATCGACCTGAACCTGCTGGTGGCCTTCGAGGCGCTGTACGAAACGCGCAACGTGACGCTGGCCGGCCAGCGCATCCACCGCGCCCAGCCGTCGGTCAGCAGCGCGCTGAACCGCCTGCGACGCGTCTTCAAGGACGAGCTGTTCCTACGCACGGCCGACGGCATGCAGCCCACCGGCCGCGCCACGGCGCTGATGCCCGCCATCGGCGCCGCGCTGGACCAGATACGGCGCGCGCTGGAGCAAGGCGCGGGCTTTGACCCGCAAGCGGCGCAGGGCCGGCGCTTCACCATCGCGGCCAGCGACTATGCGGACATCGTCATCGTGCCCCATATCGTTGCCCGGCTACGGCGCGAAGCGCCCGGCGCGGACCTGCGCATCGCCCGGCTGGACCGCGCCACCCTCTACGAGCAGTTGGACAACGCCAGCGTGGACATCGCCATCGGCGGCCACCTGACCCCGCCCAAGCGCATGCGCGCAACGCGCCTGTATGAAGAACGGTTTATCTGCATCGCGGACAAGCGGCATCCCGCGCTGCGCGGCCGCAAGCTGGATCTCGACCGCTACACGGCGCTGCCGCATGCCTTGTTCGTGCCCAGCGACGACGGCTCGGCCCGCGGCGTGGTGGACGCCAGCCTGGCGCGGCTGGGCCGCAAGCGGCGCGTGGCCTGCACCTTCGCGCATATCGTCGCCCTGCCCCACGCGGTGCTCGGCACGGACCTGATCGCCACAATGGCGCGCCGCGCCGCGCTGCGGCTGGCGGGCAAGGACCTGAGCCTGCGCCCCCTGCCGCCGGAAGTCGATCCCGGCCCCTTCGGCATAGACATGATCAGCAGCCGCCGCGCCCCCGCCGACCCGGCCCTGGCATGGCTGCAGGGGCTGATCGAAAACGCGGTGCGGGATCTGGGCGGGAACGCCCCTACAGCCCGGGCGCCGTCGTAAACCCGCAACACCGTGATCTCGCAGGTGGTGGCGGCCATGGCGCAGCTCGATGCGCAGCTCGATGCGCTGCTGGATCCGGCCTGAGACATGGCCGCTCCCGCCCAAGACCCGGTCTACCTTGCCGCCCTGGAATGGCTGGCGCGCCTGAACGACGAAGACGCCGCCGACCAGGACCGCCGCGCGTTTGCGCGCTGGCTGGACGAAGACCCGGCCCACCCCGCCGCCTATGCGCGGGCGCAGGCGCTGTGGAACCGTTTCGAGATAGTGCGCCCCGCCGCCGACCGCATGCACCGCCGCCGCGCCGTGCTGGGCGCGCTTGCCGCGGTGGCGGCCGTGCCCGCCCTGTATGCGCTGTCGCGCCAGCACTGGCTGGCGGACTATCGCAGCGGCATTGGCGAACGGCGCCGCATCGTCCTTGCGGATGGCAGCGCCGTCGAGCTGGGCAGCGACTCCGCGCTGTCGGTCAGCTTCAGCCAGGCGCGGCGCCGGTTGACCCAGCATCGCGGCCAGGCCTACTTCCAGGCCGCTGCAAGCCGCCGTGGACCTGGCCCGGCGCACGCTGCCGGATCGCGACATCAGCTTCCTCGCGCTGCCCGGCTCGCTGTTTTCGTCCGAAGGCGCCTACACCGTCTTCATGCAGGGCCGCAGCACGCTGACGCAGCACCTGCTGCAACCGGTCGTCGTGCGCATCGCCGACGGCGCGCTGATCAGCGCCGAGCCGCCGCCCTGGTACATGTGGCTGCTGGAGGGCTCGCGGCCGCTGCATTTCGGCAATTACGCCGGCCTGCCGCTCAAGCTGATCTGGGCCTTGCTGGACCTGGCGACCATCGCCGCGCTGCTCACGGGGCTGTATCTCTATCTGCCGAAGAAACGCAGGCAGACAGGCGCAGCAGGCAATCCGCGTCCAGTGCGCTGAGGTCCACCACGCCGAGCAGGCCCATGTTGCGCCGGACCTCTTGCACGATGAGGGCGATGGCATGCGCCACGCCCCGTTGCCCGGCCACCGCCGCCGCGTAATTGAAGGGCCGGCCCACAAAGACGCAGCGCGCGCCCAGCGCCATCGCCTTCAGCACATCGGACCCGCGCCGCACACCGCTGTCCAGCATGACGTCCATGCCGCCCGCCGCGTCCACGACGGCGGGCAAGGCATGCAGGGGCGAGATGCTGCCGTCCAGTTGCCGGCCGCCGTGGTTGGACACGATGATGCCGTCCATGCCCTGCGCCCGCGCCGCACGCGCATCGTCCGGGTGCAGGATGCCCTTGATCACCATCTGCCCCTTCCAGCGGCGGCGGATGGCCGCCACGTGTTGCCAGTTCAAGTGGCCGCGATCCGAAAAATCCCGCAGCACGCGGGCGGACAGGATGGGCGCGCCGCGCGTCGCGTAGTTATTCTCGAAGTGCGGCATCCCATGGCGCGCGAGCGTGCGCAGGAAGGTGCCGAACAGCCAGCGCGGATGCGTCAGCCCCTGCCAGGCCAGGCCCAGGCTGGGCCGCAGCGGCGTGGAAAAACCCGCCCGCACGTTGTTCTCGCGGTTGGCGGCGACCGGCGTGTCCACCGTCAGCACCAGGGTCGACACGCCGGCGGCGGCCACCCGATAGATCAGCGCGGCGATCTGCGCGTCGTCGCCCGGCAGGTAAGCCTGGAACCAGGTGCCGGGCGCGGCCGCCATCACCGCCTCCAGGCGGATCAGGGACGACCCGCTCATGATGCAGGGCACGCCGGCGTCCGCCGCGGCGCGCGCCAGCACAATGTCGCCGCGATAGGCCGACAGCGCCGAGATGCCCATCGGCGCCACGCCCACGGGCGCGGCGTACTCGCGGCCCAGCACCGCGGCCCGCGTGCTGCGGCCGGACACGTCCACCAGCACCTTGGGCCGGAATCCGTACCCGGCAAAGGCCTGGCGGTTGCCGCGTTCGGACTGGCCGTCTTCCACCGCGCCGGACACGTAGGCGTAGATGGGCTTGGGCAGGCGCTTCTTGGCCGCCTGCTCGAAATCATGCAGGCTGAGCAGATGGCGCAGGGGGTCGGACATGCTGGGCTCCTCGCGGCGCCGGGCCCGTGGCGGGCGCGCCGGTTCTCGTCGGTGTTGGCGGACGACTATAGGCGCGGCGCCAGTTTGAATAAAGTGACTTTATCGATCCTCGTCACTACACTTTTATTCGCCCTCACCATCGGTTCACCCCGCCATGACGCTCAAGCAACTCGAAGCCTTCTACTGGGCCGCTACCTGCAAGAACTTCGCCATCGCCGCGAACCGGCTGAATATCTCGGTGTCATCGCTGTCCAAGCGCATCGGCGAACTGGAAGCCTCCATCGGCGCCGATCTCTTCAGCCGCAGCGCCCGCAGCGCCACGCTGACGGCGCTGGGCGAACAGCTCGCGCCGCACGCCAAGGACCTGCTGCGCAACGCCGACCAGTTCATGCAGCAGGCCAGCAACAACCTCACCTATTCGGGGCGCTGCCGCTTCGGCGCGGGCGAACTCACCTCGCTGACCTGGATGCCGAGGCTGATCGAAGCCATCCAGCGGGCGCACCCCAACCTGCTGGTCGAGCCGTTCGTGGGCGTGGGCGAACTGGTGGAGCGCGGCCTTGAGGAAGGCGAACTGGATTTCGCGGTGATCGCCGGCCCCTCGTCGCGCGCCTCGATCGCGTCGCGCCTGATCGGCAGCGCCGAATTCGAATGGGTCGCATCCGCGCGCGCCGTGCCCGACCCCGCCGCGCTCACGCCCGCGGACCTGCCGGGCCTCACGCTCATCACCTTGCCGCAAAGCTCCGGGGCGATCCGCATCCTGGACGACTGGCTGACCGAGCAGCGCGTATCGCCCGGCCGCAATCAATGCTGCAACAGCTGGGGCGGCATCGCCGGCATGCTTCGGCAGGGCCTGGGACTGGGCTTTCTGCCCACCGCCTGGGCCCGCATCCTGATAGAACGCGGCGACGTGCGGCCGCTGCCGGGCTTCGCGCCCCTGCGCCCGCTGCCCTACACCTTCCAGTGGCGCCGCGACGACACGCGGCCCATGCTGGAAAGCCTGCGCGCGCTGGCCCAGGACTGCCTGGACTTCCACGCGCCGACCTGCCTGGCGTAGTCGCCGCAAGGCGAATGCTTTCTAAAAAGCGATTTATCGAAGCGCAAATTATTCGCTTTATCTCCTGTTTAGCGCCGGGTAGAGTCGCCTCGAAAGCACACCCACGGAGACAGAGCGCCATGCCGGATTTTGGTTTCACCCTGCAAGACCGCCCCGCCGGCCGCTACCGCGCCTGGGTCGACGCCGCGCTCAAGGCCAGGGGCGCACTGTGACGGCGGCGGCGAAGGACAAGACGGCCAGGCTGTGCCGGCTGGACCTGTGGCTGAACCCGGTGTTCGACGAGATCGTCGGCGCAGCGCCCGGCATCTCGCTGTCGGTGCTGCCCGCGCGCGGCGGCGACGCGCGCACGCTGGCCGGCCTGAAGACGGCGCATGCCTATCACGTGTCCGCGGCCAAGGACGAACTCCCCCGCCAGTGGTTCGTGAACGCCGGGCTGATCGCCCAATGCCCGGACCTGGTGTGCGTATCGTCCGGCGGCGCGGGGTACGACACGGTCGACGTGGCCGCCTGCACGGCCGCCGGCATCGCGGTGGTGAACCAGGCCGGCGGCAATGCCGCGTCCGTGGCCGAACATACCTATGCGCTGCTCCTGGCCGTGCAGCGCCGCGTGGTCGAGTCGCACAACCGGCTGCGCCACGACGCGGGCTTTACCCGCGAAGACCTGATGGGCCATGAGATCCATGGCGGCGTCATCGGGCTGGTGGGCATCGGACAGATCGGCACGCGCGTCGCCCGCATTGCGCAAGGCTTCGGCCTGCGCGTGCTCGCGCATGACCCGCTGCTGGACGCCGACACCATCCGCAGCCGCGGCGCGGAACCCGTCGCGCTGGACGAGCTGCTGGCGCAATCGGATTTTGTCTCGCTGCATTGCCCGCTGGACGCCTCCACGCGCGGCATGTTCGGCGCGCAGGCCTTCGCGGCGATGAAGCCGCATGCGGTGTTCATCTCGACCGCGCGCGGCGGCATCCACGACGAAGCCGCGCTTTACGACGCGCTGCGCGCCGGCCGCCTGCGCGGCGCGGGCCTGGACGTGTGGCGCCAGGAACCGCCCGACCGCGACGCCCCGCTGCTGGGCCTGTCCAATGTGGTCGCCACCTTTCACACGGCCGGCGTCACGCACGAAGCGCGGCGCAATGTCGCCCGCTCGTCGGCCACCCAGCTTATCGCGATGCTGCGCGGCGAACGGCCGCCGCAGCTCATCAATCCGGAGGTCTGGCCCATCGCCGCGGCACGCATCGCAAACCTGAAATAACAGTGCGGCAGCAAGCCGCCGATTCATCCCAAGAGGAGACAACCCATGCAACAACAATACAAGCGCCGCACGCTGCGCACCCTGGCCTCCCTGCTGGCAGGCGCCGCCCTCTTTGCCGGCGGCGCCCAGGCGGCCGGCTACCCCGAACGCCCCATCAACCTGATCGTGTCCTATGGACCCGGCGGCGGCACCGACCTGGTGGCCCGCATGATGGCGCCCTTCCTGCAAAAGCACCTGGGCGGCGACGCCCGCATCGTGGTGCTGAACCGGCCCGGCGCGGGCGGCGCCATCGGCTTTGCCGAGCTGGCCCGCGCGCAAGCCGACGGCTACACCATCGGCTTCATCAACACGCCCAATCTCCTGACCATCCCGATCGAGCGCAAATCGAGCTTCACCTGGCAAAGCTACGACCTGTTGGGCAACCTGATCGACGATCCCGGCGCATTCACCGTGTTGAAGGACAACCCGCTGAAGAACCTGGCAGACCTGTCGGCCTATGCCAAGCAGAATCCGGGCAAGGCCACCGTGGGCACCACCGGCACCGGCTCGGACGACCACCTGGCCATGCTGCGCTTTGAACGCGCATCCGGCACCAAGCTCAGCCATATCCCGTACAAGGGCGCGGGCGAAGTGCGCGGCGCGCTGGCGGGCGGCGAGATCACCATCGGCGCCATCAACGTGGGCGAAGCGCTGCAATACCAGAAAGGCGGCACGCCGCTGCGCTTCCTGGGCCAGATGGGCAAGACGCGATCGGCCGCGCTGCCCGACGTGCCCACCTTCAAGGAACAGGGATACGACTTCGAGCTGGCGTCGCTGCGCGGCCTGGCGGCGCCCAAGGGGCTGCCGGAGGAAGTGCGCGCCAAGCTGGTCGACGCCGTGAAGCGCACGGTGGACGACCCGGAATTCCAGGCCAAGGCGAAGGATATGTTCGCCCCGCTGCGCTACCTGCCGCCGGCGGACTACGCCAAGGAACTGGCTGGCGGCGAAGCCGAATTCCGGCAGCTCTGGAAGGAAGCGCCCTGGCTGGACAAGTAGGCGCCCAAGGGACTCAGGGCCTGTAGTGTGAACAGGCCCTAGTTGGGCTTCTCGTCCTCGCCGGCGTAGCCGTCGATGTACGCGCGGCCCGAGCAGCGCACCATGGCCACGCAGGCCGGGTTGCCGGTCTTGGCGGTGCAGGCGGCGCGCGATTCGTTGCGCGCCGTCTTCGGGTCGGGGTTCAGCGCCGTGAAGCTGGTGCCGCGGCCCTTGGCGCCCTTGGCCCAGGCCAGGCCCACGCAACTGTCCGTGTAGGTCAGCACCTTGGTGCAGCCCACGCAGTCTTCCCATTCCAGCAGCTTGGACAGCGCATCGTTTTCGTTGGGATAGCCGTCCGAGTAAACCAGGTCGCCCGACTCCTTTTCGGCGATGGCGCCCCAGTACGCGCGCTGGTTCAGCCGGGCCGACAGGGCTTCCAGTTCAGCGGGCTTTGCCCGCGCCGGCGCCTGCATGTCCTCGGCGCTATAGCCCGGGCCCACGCACAGCGGCATCGTGGTCAGGCGGCACTTGCCGTCGGGGCTGCCCGCCGTGCAGCGGCGAATGGCCTTCTTGGCCGCCATCTCGGGCGACACGCTGTTGCCGGGGAACAGATCCTGGACCGAGTTGCGGGCATAGACCATGCAGCTGTCCGAGAACCAGCTCAGCACCTTGCAGTCCTTGCCGCCGGCGCGCCGGCACTCGGCCAGCGCCGCGGCTTCGGCTTCCTTGCCCGAGGTTTCGGGCAGTTCCCAGTAGATCTTGGAGTGCTTGCCGTCGGTGGCGATGCCGCCATAGAGCTTTTCGGCCGCATGCGCGGCGGGAGCGCCCAGGCCCGCCATCAGGGCAAGCGCGGCGAACGCGGCGCGGATCAGGGGGAGAAAACGGGCAGGCATCATCGTCGGTTACCGGATCGAGTGGATTTAGCGGGGACGATCTTAGCAAACACCTCCTCTGCTCCGTCCCTCTATGCGAACGCTCGACCGGCATATTGCGTAACAAATTTCACACCTTGTTGACCGGACCCTGGCCCCGTTTTCCGGTAAAAATGTCGGACTTTCTTAAGCAGGACGTAAGCGGGCGGCGCGCTCGCCCTCCGCACACAAAGCCTTCCCCTGGGCCGGGCTTGTCACGAAGAGAAACAAACATGAAGCCGCAACCGCACAACCCGAACCGCCGCAAGCCGCTCCTGCTGTCGGCCTGCCTGATCATCGCCGTGGCCGGCCTGGCCGGCTGCGCCCCGATGCCTACCGGCGGCAGCTCCACGATGCCGTCGCTCAGCAAGCTGTTCAAATCGGGCCTGTCTTTTTCGCCCAGCGTGAACGTGGCCAAGAACATGGAAGGCCGCTCCATCGACGACGCCATCGCCGCGCTCGGCGAGCCCTCCAAGAAGCGCCCCGTCGGCAACACGATGGAGCTCGAATGGTCGGACTACCAGACCGCCCCCTACACGGAATGGGTGGTCGACAGCACCAGCCAGCAGGTGGTGGGCATGATCGCCGCGACCCCCACCACGGCCGCCACCCCCGTGTTCCAGACAAACAGCACCGGCCATTACTCGAACCGTTCCCGCGTCTACGAATGCACGGTGCTGATGCGCATGCAGGACAGCGTCATCACCGACACCAGCGTCGATGGCAACGTGTGCCCGGAGTTCATCGCGTCGCTGCGCAAATGGGCGGGCGAGAACGAGATGAACAATTACGTCGTGAAGTGATCGCCGCGGCGCAGCCGCCGCGGTCCCCTCCCTGGGGTCCATGGAACTCCACGCGGACTTTCGTTACTCATTCCTTCACGCAGCAGTAACTTTCCCTGAACAACCCGGTTCCGCCTGATTGGCGAACGCGCTTGCGCGACGCCGCCACGCGCGAGGTGTTTCGAGGAAGGCCCGCTGTCCGCTTCTGGAGGAACACGCTTTGAACCACATTTACCGTCTGGTCTGGAACCGCAAGCTGCGCGTCTGGCAGGCTACGTCCGAACTGGCGTCGCAATCGCGCGGCGGACGCTCGCCAGCGGGCAACTGCACAGCGGCGCGCACGCCCCGGCATGCGCTGCGCGTGGCGCTGGCGATCAGCCTGTCCGCGCTGAGCACGGCGGTCCAGGCCGTCTGCACGGTGTCGGGCGCGAGCGTGACGTGCACGGGACCGGCCGATCCGGCATCGCCCGGCTTCAGCAGCGGCGCAAACAACCTCGCCGTCACCGTGGCCCCGGGCGCGACCCTCGGGGTTCCGGTGCCCAACGGCGGCACGGCAATGGCCCTGACCGGCACCAATGTGACCCTGACGAACGCCGGCAGGATCGACGCCAAGCTGTTAGGGGACCCCATCGTCTTGTCCTCGGGACTGATTGTCGGCAATGCCTCCGCCAGCACAGCCAGGGTCTCCAACATGGCCTCGGGAACCATCGCCGGCACCGTGGGGTTGGTAGGCAGCGCCCTCCCCGACCTGGACGGCATGGCGCTGGCCGTGCAGAACGGCGCCGGCGGCGTGAGCCATCTGAGCAACGCGGGCATGATACGGAGCCAGCCGCTCGCGGGTTTGCTGATGGCCGGCGCGGATATGCCGGTGATTGCCGCCCACGGCGGCGGCCAGGTGAACTTCGTCAATGAGCCTACGGGCACCATCACCGGCCGCATCGCTTTCGAGGCTTCCGGCACGCCCGGGGCAGGCAACAGCTTCGCCAATGCCGGAACCATCGTGGGCGGCGTATCGCTGGGCCAGGGCGGCAGCGCCAATACCTTTACCGCCGTGTCCGGCTCCGTGATCACGCGCGGGACTGGTTCCGCCATAGCGGATCTGACCGTAACCGGCACGCCGAATCTCCGGTTTGCGCCGCCCGGCAAGGTCGATGGCGGCGCTGGCGGCGGCAATACGCTGGTCCTGCAAAACGTCCTGCCGTCGGTAGGCACGGGCAGCGGCGCCAGCGGCGCGGTCACCGCCGTATCCGGCGATACCTACATCAACTTCCGGAATGTGCGCATTAACAGCGGCACCTGGAATCTGGACGGCTCGTCGCTCGTGGGCGCCGGCGGCGGCAGTATCGAACTGAACGGCGGCCTGGCCAACCTGGCGAATATCGGCGTGTTCGGCGCGAACGTGATCAACGCTCAGGGCGGCAGCATTTCGGCCGGCGCGGCCGGCCTGACGTTTGGCAACACCATCGTACTGGGCGCAGGCGGCCTGACGACGACGGGCGCCAACAGCTTCTCCCTGGCCGGCCTGCTGTTGGGGCCCGGGAGCCTGAATGTCGCCGGGCCCGGCACGGTCAGTCTGCGCGGGATCAGCAACTACATGGGCGGAACCACTATCGGCAGCTTTGCCTCCCTAACGGGCGACAACGACAGCCTGCAGGGCAATATCGTCAACCAAGGCTTGCTGACATTCTCCCAAGGCACCAACGGCGCCTATGCCGGAGCCATCTCCGGCGGCGGCTCGCTGCGCAAGGAAGGCGCGGGCACGCTCACGCTGACCGGCCAGAGCACCTACACCGGCAGCACGACCATCTCGGCCGGCACGCTGGCGGTCGGCGCGACCGGCAGGCTGCCCGTTGGGGCAGTGGATCTGCTGCCCGGCACGACGCTGGATCTGAGCAGCGCGGGCAACCAGGCGCTGAGCACGCTGGCAGGCGCGGGCAGCGTATTGCTGAACGCGAATACGCTGACTGTGAACGGCTCCGCCAGCGGCATGTTCGACGGCGTCATTTCGGGCGCGGGCGCGCTGATGAAGACGGGCACGGGCACGCTGACCCTTACCGGCGCCAACACTTTCACGGGCGGCGTGACCGTGAACGGCGGCACGCTGGCCCTGGCCCCCGGCGGCGGCCTGCGGACAGATTCGGCAGTCACGGTCAACACCAGCGCCACGCTGGATTTGTCCAGCGGCGGCAGCCGGACGCTGGGAACGCTGGACGGCAATGGCGGCGAGGTGCAAATCGGCCCCAACACCCTGACCTTGGGCGCGGGAACCTACGCCGGCGTGATTTCGGGCGCAGGCGGCGTGACCAAAAGCGGAGCCGGCGCGCTGGCCCTGAATGGCGCCAATACCTACACCGGCGTCACCCGGGTGAACGGCGGCGCGCTGTGGATCGGGGCGGATGCCTCGCAGGCCACGGCCCGCGTCAACGGCAACATCAACGTGGCAAACACCGCCGCGCTGGGCGGCTTCGGGCAGGTCAACGGCGACGTGATCGTCCAGACCGGCGGCCGCCTCGCCCCGGGCAATCCGGGCGGCGTGTTCACCGTCAATGGCGACCTGACCCTGGCTCAGGGCAGCCTGGCCGAATTCAACCTGGGCGCGTCCGGCGCCAGCCACAGCGTGACGGTCAACGGCAACCTGCAATTGAACGGCGCCCTGTTCAACATGCAAGATGCGGGCGGCTTCGGCGTAGGGGTGTATCGGCTGTTCGATTACACCGGCACGCTGACCCTGTCCGACGGCGGCCTCCTCGCGCCGTCCTTGGGACTGGGGATTCAGATAAACAGCAGTTCCAGGCTGATCAGCCTGATCAGCACGGTTGGCGCGGAGCTCAATTTCTGGAACGCCAACAGACTGGCCAGCCCCACCCGGATGGGCGGCGGATCCGGCGTCTGGTCGTCGGCCGCACCGAACTGGACGGACGCCACCGGCAGCGTGACCGCGCTCCGCCAGCCCGCCGACGCCTTCGTCATCTTTGGCGGCGACCCCGGCATCGTGGAGGTGGACACCCTCGGGGGCACAAGCCCGGTCGCGGCGCAAGGCATACAGTTCGCCAGCGATGGCTACCATCTGACGCGCGATGCCTTGGCGTTGACCGGGACCTCGCCCGGCGCGCCAGGCGAAGTGCGTGTCGGCGACGGCAGCGCGGCCTCCGCCGCATGGACCGCCATCATCGACAATGTGCTGACCGGCAACGGCATCGACAAGACGGGCCTGGGCACCCTGGTCCTCAATGGCGCCAACACCTACACCCAGGCCACGCGCCTGACGCGGGGCACGCTGTCCGTGTCCGGCGACGCCAACCTCGGCGCTGCCTCGGCCAGCCTGGACTTCCAGGGCGGCACGCTGCGCGTCACGGGCACGGCCTATCAGAGCACCGCCCGAAGCATCTCCCTGGGCGCGGCGGGCGGCGGCTTCGACATCGCCGCTGCCGCCAACACCTTCACGGTGGCGCAGCCCCTGGCGGGCAACGGCGGCCTGGCCAAGCTGGGCGCGGGCACGCTCGTGCTGACCGGAAGCAACACCTATCTCGGCGGCACGTCGGTGCAGGCCGGCACGCTGCAGGTGGGCGATGGCGCAACTTCGGGCAGCATCGCCGGCAACGTCGATATTGCAAGCGGCGGCACGTTGTCCTTCAACCGCGGCGACCGCGTGCTCTTTGGCGGCAACGTGAGCGGCGCGGGCGAACTGCGCCACGCCGGCACGGGGGCGCTGGTGCTCACCGGCCAGAACACCTACACCGGCAACACCACGATCCAGTCCGGCACGCTGCAGGTGGGCGACGGCGGTACCGCGGGCGCGCTGGCCGGCAACGTGGTCAACAACGGCAGCCTCGTCTTCAACCGCTCGGACGACTCCGTCTACGCCGGCGCGCTGTCCGGCGCAGGCGCGATGACCAAGCTCGGCGCGGGAGCGCTGGCATTGACGGGCGACAGCAGCGCCTACACCGGCGCGACGCAGCTGTCGGGCGGCGCCTTGCAGGTCGACGGCAAGCTGGGCGGCGAGGTCGTGGCCGCCGCGGGCACAACGCTGGCAGGCGCCGGCACGCTCCACACGGTGACGGTGGCTTCCGGCGCCCTGCTATCGCCGGGCAACGCCGCCGCCCCATTCGGCCGCATGAACCTGCTGGGCGACCTGAACTTCAAGCCTGGCTCCGCCTACCGCGTTGCAACCGCCGCCGACGGCCAGCACAGCAGCGTGCACGTGGCCGGCACGGCCAACCTGGCAGGCTCGGTCGTGCAGCTTGCCCAGAACGGCAACTATGCGCCATCGACCACCTACGCCATCCTCACCGCCGGCAACGGCGTGCAGGGGCGCTTTGACGCCGTATCCAGCAACCTCGCCTTCCTGACGCCGTCTCTGTCCTACGGCAGCAACAAGGTCGACCTGGTCGTGAACCTGAAAGATGTGCCTGGCGACAATGGCGGCGGCACGCGTCCCATCGAATTCGCCGATGCCGCGTTCACCGGCAACCAGCGCGCCGTGGCCCGGGCGCTGCAAAGCCTGCCCACGAACAGCGCGCTCTACCGCCATGTGCTGAACCTGCCCAACGACGCGCCCGCCGCGGCCTTCAACGCCCTGTCCGGCGAATCCCACGCCAGCACGGTCTCGGCCCTGCAGGGCGTGGCCAGCACCTTCACCCAGGCGCCGATGACGCGCCTGCGCGCCAACCTCAACGCGGGCTGGATGCCCGGCGCGCCCACCGCCCAGCTCGGCCTGGGCGATGCGGCGGCCCTGCCCCAGGCGGCTGCGCAACCGCTGTGGACACAGGTGTTCGGCAACTGGACCACGCTAGGCGGCGACGGCAACGCGGCCAAGACGACCCAGTCCGACGCCGGCGTCACCATCGGCGGCGACCAGTCCGTCGGCGGCGGCTGGCGCCTGGGCGGCGCGTTCGGCTACACCAATAGCCGCAGCCGCACCGGCGACCGCGCCTCCAGCTCCGACGCCGACAGCTACAGCGTCACGGTCTATGGCGGCAAGGCCTTCGAGGCCGGCGCCGGCAAGATCAACCTGAGCCTGGGCGCGGCCTATACCTGGCACGATCTGGAAACGCAGCGCAACACCGCCGCCGCGGGCCTGGACCAGACGCTGAAGGCCAGCTACGGGGCCAGCACCGGCCAGGTCTTCACGGAGCTCGGCTATGCCGTGCCGCTGAACGAGCGCGTCACGCTCGAACCCTTCATCGGCGCGAACTACAGCGACCTGCGCACGCGCGGCTTTTCCGAGTCGGGCGGCGACGCGGCGCTGCGCGGCGAAAGCGGCAGCAACAGCGTAACCACCACCACGCTGGGCCTGCATGCGCTGACCACCTTCGAAAGCGCCGGCGCGCGCGGCCATGTGCACGGCACGCTGGGCTGGCGCCATGCCTTCGGCGACCTGAACCCGGCCAGCACCCTGTCCTTCGTCCAGGGCAGCGACTCGTTCACGGCCACCGGCGCGCCGGTGGCGCGCGACGCGGTCGTGGTCGAACTGGGCGTGGGCATGGAGGTCAGCAAGCGCACCACGGTGGGCCTGGTCTACGGCGGCCAGTTCGGCGAAGGCAACCGCCAGAACTCCGGCACGCTGGACGTGCGCTACCGGTTCTGATCGGCGGCGTCAGGCCCGGGGCGCCAGCTGCCTCGGCGCCCATGCGCTGTCGGCGGCTCCCCGGCCGATGCGGCGGGAAGTCGCCTTTGCCATCCAGGCAAAGCCCAGGGCCGCCGCCGCCGCCGTCGCGTCGACGGCGAGCGCCGTGGCCGACGTGTGCGCCCACAGGCCGGTTGCGGGGAACAGGCCGCCCACGAGCGAAGTCGCCGGAATCGCCAGCGTCAAGGCCGCGGCCAGCCACAGCAGATGGACGGCCGCCGCCGCGCCGCCGCGCAGAAACGACCAGGCCACGCACGCGAAGAAGGCCAGGTAGTACAGCCCCTGCAGCCAGGCGTCCAGGTCCCCGACGCGCCCGTTCAGCAATTTGGCGGAGATCATCATCAGCGAGATGCCGCACACGCACCCGAGGCAGATGCCGACGGTGGCGGACGCCATCAGGCGGGTGTCCCGCCGCTGAACCGGCGCCGCCCCGGTCTGCCGGTCGGCGCGCTTGCGGCGCGTCTCGATCCACAGCAGGTTGCCGCTGTAGAACAGCCACGCGCCGGCCAGCCCCAGCAGGAAGTAGAGCCACTGCACCGCCACGCCGCCAAACGACGCCATGTGCAGGGCAAAGAAGCTGCTGACCCAGAGATTGGGCCCGTCCTGCCCGCCCGGCAAGTAGTCGCTGTTGATGATCTTGCCCGTATACGGATCCATCGCCACGAAGCCGCCTCGCGCCCTGGGCGACACGGCGGCGTCGTCCTTGCCCCATACGCGCACGATGGCGCGGGGACCGGCAACTTGCTGGTACTGGAGCGTGGCGGGTTCGAAACCCGGCGACAGCTCGCGGGCGCGCGCCGCCAGCTCGCCTGGCGCCAGCATCGCGGCCGGATCGCGCGGGGCGGCGTCCGGCGCGGGCCCGCCGGGCCGCTGGAACACCGATTCCAGCTTGCCGCCGTACATCAGCTTGTCCTGCAGGAGATATATCCCGTCGTGATAGGCGAACACGACGGAACTCAACGCCATGACGATGTGAAACGGCAGGGAAACAATGCCCACCACGTTGTGCGCATCCAGCCACATGCGCTTCAGGTTCTTGCCGACCCGCAAGGCGAAGAAGTCCTTGACCAGCGACGGCAGCAGCACGATGACGCCGGACACCAGCGCGATCGCGTAGAGCGATGCGATGACGCCCATGATCCAGCGGTTGGGGTCGTTGTCCACGGGCAGGCCCACCACGCGATGCAGCACGTCGATGAAAGACGCAAGCCCGCTGGGCGCGGACTGCTCCACCTGGACGTCGCCGTCCGGATCCAGGTAGGCGACGTAATGGCGCGTCGACGACTCGTCGTGATCGCCGGCCTGCGGGTCGCGGACTTCCCAGCCCATGCGGGCCGGCGCGTGCTCGGCATCCTGCAGGTGGATGCTGAACCCCTTGGCCGCCTCCGGCCGCGCCGCCAGCGTTCTGGCGATCAGGCCGGACGCCGCGTCCAGGGGCACCGGCGCGATCGCGGACGGCGGCGTAGCCCAGCGGACGATCGGCTCCTTGAACACCGTCAATGCGCCGGCATAGAACGCGATGAAGAGCGCCATGCCTGTCAGGATGCCCGTCCAGGTATGGACCGATTTATAGATGCGTATGAAGTCGGCTCTCATGGTCGCGACCTCCTCTTCAAAGCGCGCCGGCCAGGAACAGGCCGCCGTAGAGCGCCAGGCAGGCCCCGCCCAGCCAGGCCCACGCGCGCAGGCCGCTTTCGAAAAAATAGACGGCGCTCAGGATGCCCAGCCAGACCGGCGGCACCAGCCACATGGCAAGCTGCGAGCGCGTCGCCAACGGCACCCCGGCCATGGCCGCCGCCAGCAGCGCGCTCGCCCCCAGGGCCAGCGCAAAGCCCAGCAAGGAGCCCGCGAGGCTCTTGGATATCCAGTCGCGCCGGATGGGAGCAGGCTTAGCGGGTTTCATTCGAGTCGCTCCTGCGCAGTCCCGCGAGCGCGCCGAGATACGGAACAAGACAGAAAAACAGCATCACGGCCGTACAGAACACGAACACGGCCGCGACGGCGGAGAATTCGCGCAGGCAGCCCCAGCCGCCAAATGCCAGCAGCGCAATGCCCGCGGCGCGGGCGCGCAAAGCCGGCCAGGGCGTGGCGCGCCACCGCTGGTTCGGCGACGCGCGATAGATGCAGAAGCAGCCCAGGAACATGGCGATGAGGCTGACGGGGACCAGGGCTTGCATGGTTGCGGCCTATCAGAAGCTGATGCTGGCCGACGCGGTGACGGTGCGCGCCGGGCCCAGGGTCGCGATCGGGGTCGTGTCGCTGAATATGCCGGAGTAGTAGTGCCGGTCGAACACGTTGTTGACGTTCAGGCGCAGCACCACGTCGCGGCCATTGACCTGCGTGGCGTAGCGGGCGCCAAGGTCCAGCTGGCCCCAGCCCGGAATCTCCAGCTTGTTCGCCGAGTCGGCGTACTGGCTCGACGTTGCCTGCACACGGCCGGTCAGCGTCAGGCCAGGCACCCAGGGCGTATCCCATTCCAGGCCGGTATTGACCTGCCAGCGCGGCGCGCCGACAGCGGTATTGCCGTCGTAGCGGCCAAACGAGGTCTTGGTCTGCTTGCCTTGCGTATACGTCACGCCGCCCAGCACGCGCACGCCCTGCGCAAGCTCGCCGAACGTGTTCCATTCCACGCCCCGCACGCGCTTCTCGCCGCCGTCCGCGTAGGTCGGATTGGCCGTGGAGCCCTCGGTGACCAGCATGGGCTTGTCGATCTGAAAGAGCGCCACCGTGTTGGTGAAGGTGCCGGCGTTCCACTTGACGCCCACCTCCTTCTGCTCGGTCTTGTAGGGTGCGAAGACCTCGCCGTAGTTGCTTGCCGTGGTGTCCGTGACGCTGTCGCCCTTGCTCAAGCCCTGCACATAGTTGGCGTATAGCGAAACGTCCGGTCCCCAGGGCTTGACGACCACGGCCACCGCGGGCGTCACGGCATCCTCGTCATAACGGGAAGTCTTGCTGCCCGTCTTGTCGAAATTCGTGGTCTTCACGCGCTGGTTGCGCAGCCCGCCGGTCACGCGCAGCGCGTCGTCGAAGAACGACATGGTGTCGACCAGGGCCAGGCTGGACAGCGTGTTCTCGCTGGTCTTGGGCGCGCTGCCCGGCACCGGGGGCATGACGGGTGTTATCGGGTCATAGATGTTGGACCTGAACGTCGAGGCCGGACCAGTGGCCGAGCCATCCTCCAGGTCCAGGACGGAGGCTTGCAGCACCAGCTCGTGCCCCACGCTGACCGTCTTGAACCGCGAACGCAGGCCAGCCTCGGCCGAGGTGGCGTCGGTATAGGCCCGCTGGCCGATGATGGATCCGGTGAAATTGCCGTTGGCGTCGATCTGGCGCGCATGCGTGCCGTTGATGAGCCCAGACTGGTGGCTGTCGCGCCTGCCCACGCCGGCGAAGGCCGACACGCTGTCGTTGAACCGGTACTCGCCGCGTGCGATCACCGCATTGCTCTGCACGTTGCCATAGCCGGTGCTGAACTGATTGATGCGGGGGTCGGGCGCGTCGGGAACGACGGACCCGCCGAACCAGAACATGGCCGGGGTGCCGCCTTTGAACGATTCCTGGCTGTGGTAGGCGTCCAGCGACGCCGTCAGGGCGCTGCCGCGGTAATCCAGCCCGGCCGACAGGAACTCGCGCTTCCTGGATTGGCCGTCCAGCGTGGTGGCCCCGTCGCTGAAGGAGCCATTGACGCGCGCGCCCCATTCGTTGCCGGCGCCAAAGCGCCGGCCGGCGTCGATCGTCGTGCCCAGTTGCCCGTCGGACTGCCAATTCACCCCGTACGTGACGTTGGGCGTATCGCCCGCGCGCTTGGGCACCAGGTTGACCGTGCCTCCCACCGCGCCGCTGGGCGCCATGCCGCTGAACAAGGCATTCGGGCCTTTCAGCACCTCGACCCGCTCAACGAACTCCAGCGGGGTGCGGCCCATGGGCGCCAGGCCGAACATGCCATTGACGGCCACGTCGTTCTGGTTGACGTCGAAACCGCGGATGCGGAAGTTCTCGTACGCGTGCCCGCTCGAGGTCGTGAACCGCACCGACGGGTCATTGGCCATCACGTCGGCAAGCGTGCGCGCCTGTTGGTTCTGGATGAGCTCGGACGTATAGCTCGTGACGTTGAACGGCGTATCCATCACGTCCTGGTTGCCCATCAGGCCCAGCCGCGCGCCCTGCGCCACCTGCCCGCCCGCATAGGGCGGAGGAAGTTCAGCGTCCGCCAGCGCCCCCGCAGTGACCGTGACCGGCTGCAGCGTGGTTGCCGGCGCCGCGCCCTGCGCCCAGGCGTTCGGCAACGGCAACAGCGCGCCCAGCACAAGGCCGGGCGCGAGCCGCAGCATTCGAGAGTCCAGCAAAAAAGCCCGTTCCTTAGACAATTCCCCACCCCGGTAATGCAAATGATAATGAGTGCGGATTATATTACACACAAGTTAAGGAATGTACAGGCTCCCGCGCGTTACGCCGCCGCCGGGGCCGGGGGCGCTATGGGCAGGCGCCGGATGCGCCTGCCTGTGGCGTCGTGGATGGCGTTGCGCAGGCCCCGACCTTTTCCATCCACTCCACCGCTTTCCCGTCCAGGGACTCGGCGATCGCAACGTGGCTCATGCCCACCGTGGGACTGGCGCCATGCCAGTGCTTGACGCCGGGCGGAATCCAGACGACGTCGCCCGGACGGATTTCCTGCACGGCATCGCCCCATTTCTGCACCCGCCCCAGGCCCGCCGTGACGATGAGCGTCTGGCCTAGCGGATGCGTATGCCAGGCGGTGTGCGCGCCCGGTTCGAAGGTGACGATGCCCCCGCCCACGCGGGCCGGCGCGGCGGCCTGGAAGCGCGAATCCACGCGCACCGAGCCGGTGAAGTTCTGTTCGGGGCCGGCGCTGGAGGGCTGGGAGCCGACCCTGGCGACCGTAATGGGCGCCTGCTCCGTGGCCGAGGCGGCGGACAGGCCGGCATTCAAAGCGATGGCGGCGGCAAGCAGTTTCATCTTCATTGGTTCCGTCCTTGCATCGCGCACCCTCCTGCGCAAATCCAGGCCACCAATGTATCGACCCTGCCTGCAGGCGACTAGATGGTAAGATCGGCACAGACTTGTGAGGCAAACTCATAAATGCAGAGAGACCGCTACAACGACCTGCTGGCTTTCATTGCCGTCGCGCGAGAGCGCAGCTTTACGCGCGCGGCGGCGCAGCTAGGCGTGTCCCAATCGGCGCTAAGCCACACCATCCGGGCGCTAGAGGCCCGGATGGGAATCCGGCTGCTGACCCGCACTACCCGCAGCGTCGCCCCGACGCAAGCCGGAGAGCGATTGATGCAGAATGTCGCTCCGCGCTTTCAGGAAATCCAGGCAGAGCTGGCCGCGGTGGGCGAACTGAGCGACCAGCCGGCCGGCATCGTCCGCATCACCGCCACGGAAAATGCGGCCGAGACCGTGCTATGGCCACGACTCGCCGCCCTGCTTCCCAAGTATCCCCAGATCAAGGTCGAAGTCACGCTGGACTCGCGGTTTGCCGACATCGTCGCGGATCGCTACCAGATGGGCGTGCGACTGGGCGATGAGGTTGCGCGCGGCATGACCGCCGTGCGCATCGGCCCCGACGTGCGCTTTGCGATTGTCGGCGCGCCGGCCTATCTGGCCAAGCGCCCTCCTCCCGCCAAGCCGCAAGACCTGGCCGATCACGACTGCATCAATCTGCGCCTGATGAGCCATGGGGATATCTACGCCTGGGAGCTCAAAAAGGGCAAGCAGCAGATCAACGCCCGAGTCGAAGGACAGCTCGTCTTCAACGCCCCCAGGCAGATCCTCCACGCCGCGGTCGCGGGCTTCGGACTTGCCTACCTGCCCCTGGACATGGCGCAGGCCCATGTCGCCGAGGGACGGCTTGCGCAGGTTCTGGACGACTGGTGCCCGACGTTTACGGGTTATCACCTCTACTACCCCAGCCGCAAGCACTTGCCCCGCGCGATGGCCACGCTGATCGAAGCGCTGCGCTATCCGCCGGCAGCGGCATGAACCCCAGCACCCATCAGGTCCGCGAATGGCCATAGAGAGTTTCAGCGACGTGCTTGCCTTCGTCCATACCGTGCGGGAAGGCAGCTTCACCCGCGCGGCCGCGCTGCTGGGGGTGTCTCCCTCGGCGCTCAGCCATTCCGTGCGTGGGCTGGAAACACGGCTGGGCGTCCGGCTTTTGACGCGCACCACCCGCAGCCTCTCTCCCACCGAGGCGGGAGAGCGGCTGTACCTCAGCGTGGCGCCGCGCTTTGACGAGATCGACGCGGAAATCGCGGCGGTGCAGGAACTGCGCGACAAGCCGGTCGGGAACCTGCGCATCACGGCGGCCGAACACGCCGCCAACAGCGTCCTCTGGCCCAAGCTGTCCAAGGTCCTGCATGCCTACCCCGACATCAACGTCGAAATCACCATCGACTACACGCTGTCGGACATCGTCGCCGCCCGCTATGACGCGGGCGTGCGGGTGGGCGACCAGGTGGCCAAGGACATGATCGCCGTGCGCATCAGTCCGGACCTGCGCATTGCCGTCGTCGGCTCCCCGGGCTATTTCGCCGCGCGCAAGAAACCTCGCTCGCCGCAGGAACTGGCCCAGCACAACTGCATCAGCCTGCGCCTGCCCACGCACGGCCGCCTTCTTCAGTGGGACTTCGGCAAGAATGGCCAGGAGGTCAAGTTCCGCGTCTCGGGCCAATGGGTGTTCAACAACAGTTCGTCCATCGTCCGGGCGGCCCTGGCCGGCTATGGCCTGGCGTTCGTGCCCGAGGACATGGTGCTGGAGCACATCGCCGCAGGCAGGCTGGTCAGGGTGCTGGACGACTGGTGCCAGCCCTATCCGGGCTACTACCTCTACTACCCCAGCCGGCGCCAATCCTCCCGCGCGCTGGCCGTCGTCGTCGACGCCCTGCGGCATCGGGAATAGTCAGGAAGGCCCGGGTTCGCGCGCCTGCGCCAGCCAGTCCAGCGCGGCCTGCACCGCGGGCATCCGCGTTCCCTGCTGGCGATAGATGGCGCCGATTGCGCCGAAATTCGCCTCGATGCGCAAAGGCAGGACATCGAGCGCGCCCCGGTCGCGGCAGAACCCGGCGATGGCGGTCGGCATGGCCGCGAGCCAATCGCTACGGCCGATATGGGCCAGCGTCGCCAGCAGCGAATTCGTATGCATGCGCGCCGGCGGCACCGGCAAGCCGGCCTGCTCGAATGCCCGCTCCAGCCGTTCCCGCAACATGGTGCCCGGCAAGGGCAATACCCACGAACACCCCTGCAGCTCGCGCAGATGCAGGCCGCGCCGGCCGGCCAGCGGATGGCCCGGCGCCGATACGATGCAGATCGGTTCATCGTGCAGGCGCATCGCTTCGCATTCGGCCGGCAGCGGACGTCCGCCCAGCCGGCCCAGGACGATATCCAGCTCGTCCACGGAAAGCCTGTCCAGGAGGTTGTCCAGCACACCCTCCACGAGCGTCACTTCCAAGGCGGGCATGCGTTGGCACAGCGCGGCGATCAGCCGCGGCGCCACCGTGACCGCCGCCGAGGGCAGCGTGCCCAGCCGCAGCAGGGTGGTTCCGCGTTCCTGCGCCGCCTGCAGCTCCGCCGCGACCCGCGCCGCCGAGCCCAGCGTGTGGCGGGCGTGCAGGATCATGACGGCGCCGGCGGCGGTGGGCCGGGTGCCCTGGCTGGTGCGTTCGAACAAGACATAGCCCACCTGCTCTTCCAGCTGCGTCAGCGCCTTGGACGCCGCGGGTTGCGACATGTGCAGCCGGCTGGCCGCGCGCCCGAGGTTGCGTTCTTCATCCAGAGCAATCATCAACTCCGCATGGCGCGGCTTCAAATGCGTACCAAGGCGTGCGGGCATGACTTAGATAACTGAATGGTTATGGTCTGGTGAGTTTATTTCATTTTTCTGGCATGAACGCCCCGCTCATACTGTGGACGCTGCGTCCCATGCATGGCGTGGCGGGAGACAACGATGAAAACAATATTCGCTGCGATTGCAGCCTGTATCGCCCTGGCCTCGCCGGGCGCGCACGCCGCCGGCGCCTATCCGGCCCGGCCCGTGCAGCTGGTAGTGCCGTTCTCGCCGGGCGGCGCAGTGGATGTGCTGGCGCGG
Source organism: Achromobacter sp. NPDC058515 (assembly GCF_042721735.1). NCBI lineage: Bacteria > Pseudomonadati > Pseudomonadota > Betaproteobacteria > Burkholderiales > Alcaligenaceae > Achromobacter > Achromobacter sp. NPDC058515. The sequence goes on along the minus strand of NZ_JBHXNI010000013.1, from coordinate 129,546 downwards.
CAATTGGCGCAGCGCATGCAGGCCCGGGGCTACACCGTCGTGATCGAGAACAAGCCGGGCGCCGGGGGCAACATTGCCGCCAGCCTGGTGGCGCGCGCAAGCCCCGACGGCTACACCTTGCTGATGGGCACGACCAACACCCACGGCATCAACAGCGCCTTGTATCCCACCATGCCGTACGACCCGGTCAAGGACTTTGCGCCCATCGGCATGGTGGCTGAAAACGTGGTGGTGCTGCTGGCGAACCAGAGCTTTCCGGCCAGGACGCTGCGAGAGGCCGTGGACGTGCTGCGGAAGAATCCCGGCAAGTACACCTACGCCTCGCCCGGCGTGGGCACCGTGCATCAGCTTGCGATGGAGCAGCTCAAGCACGCGGCCGGCCTGGACGTGGTGCACGCGGCGTACAAGGGCGCCGGGCCCGCCATGAGCGATCTGGTGGCCGGGCATGTGCCGCTGATGATAGGCGGCATTGCGCCGGCCTTGCCCTTCCTGTCCGATGGCCGCGTCCGGGTCCTTGGCGTCGCCAACCCAGAGCGCTACCCCGCCCTGCCCGATGCGCCGCTGTTCTCGGAGGTGGCTCCCGGCGTGAGCGTGCAGTCGTGGATAGGCCTGTTCGCGCCGGCCGGCACGGCGGCGCCGGTTGTCGAGCGCCTGAGCGCCGATCTGCGCGCGGTGCTGCAGGATCCCGGATTCGCGGCCACCTTGCAGCCGCTGGGAATGGCCCCGCGTCCGATGACACCGCAGGCGTTCGGCGATATGGTCCGCAATGACATGCCCAAGTGGAGCACTGCGGTAAAAGCGTCCGGAGCCACGCAATGAAGCCGAACCGCCCCGTGAATTTCCTGCTGTTCATCACCGACCAGCATCGTGCCGACCACCTGGGCGCCTATGGCAACCGCGTGGTCGCGACGCCCCACCTGGACAAATTGGCCGCCGGCGGATGGCGCGCCGGCAATATGCATGTGGCAACCCCCATATGCATGCCCAATCGCGCCAGCCTGATGACCGGCCGCTATCCGTCCACCCATGGCGCTCGCCACAACGGCATTGCGCTGTCGCTGCGCAGCAGGACCTTCGTGGACATGTTGCGCTCGGCCGGCTGGCGCACCGGCGTGGTGGGCAAGCTCCACCTGCAGAACATGACGGACATTCCGCCTTCCTGGCCTGTGCGCGCCGAGGAGCGCCTTGCGCTGGAAGCCGTCGCGCCAGACACCGGCGGACGGTACGACCAGGAGAACCGGCGCGCCTGGCTGGAACGCGAAGACTACGACCTGAGCTACCCGTACTATGGATTCCAGCAGGCCGATCTTGTCGACGACCATAGCGATCAACCGCATGGGCACTATCGCTACTGGCTGCGCCGCCATCACCCGGAGGTGGAGTCGCTGATCGGCTTTGAGGCCGCCATCGCGGCGCCGGAGTACGAGCTGACCCGCATACGCCAGGCCTGGCGGACCCGCGTTCCCGAGGAGCTGTATCCCACGGCCTACATCGCGGACCGCAGCATCGAAAAACTGCGGGAATACAGCCGCGGCGACAGTCCGTTTTTCTTGCAATGCTCGTTTCCCGACCCGCATCATCCCTTCACGCCGCCGGGCCGGTACTGGGACATGTACAGGCCCGAGGACATGGAACTGCCGGAGTCGTTTCACGCCAGGCATTCCCTGGCGCCGCACGTCGCCTGGCTGCGCGACCAGCGCGATAGCGGCAAGGCCGTCAGGCATACGCCCGCCATCTTCGCCTGCAACGAGCGCGAGGCGCGCGAAGCGCTTGCATTGAATTATGGCTCCATCACCAATATCGACCACCATATCGGACGCGTGCTGGCGGCCCTTGAGCAAAGCGGCCAGGCGGAAAACACCGTGGTGATCTTCACCAGCGACCACGGCGACTACCTGGGCGACCACCAACTGATGCTGAAAGGCCCCATCCACTACCGGGGCCTGACCCGGGTGCCGTTCATCTGGCGGGACGGCGCCGGCGCCGCCGGCGGTTCCGCCAGCGATGCGCTGGTCAGCACGATCGACATTGCGCCCAGCATCCTGGCGCGCGCGGGCGTCCAGCCCTACAACGGCATGCAGGGGCACGATCTTGCGGCGATCATTTCGGGCCAGGCCGCCGGCGTGCGCGATGCGCTGATGATCGAGGAGGAAGGCCAGCGCGTCATCCTGGGTTTCGACCGCCGGATTCGCTGCCGCACGCTCCTGGGGGAAAACCATCGCCTGACGATATACGACGGCGCAGGCTGGGGAGAACTGTACGACCTGCGCCAGGATCCGCACGAGTTGCATAACCTCTGGGACGCGGCGCAGAGCGCGCAGGTTCGCGCGCGCCTGCTGGAGGCGCTGTCTCGCGCCATGCTGTCCCACATCGACACCAGCCCCTACCCCACGGCGCTGGCGTAGTCGCCAAGCTGTCCTCGAGGGGGCTGCGGCTGGACCCGCAAGCCCTCCCCGCAAACGGGGCTACAATCCGCACCGGTTTTTTTGCGGTTTTCGGAATCGAGGATTTCATGTCTCGGCAGTTGTTGGCCCTGGTGCTGGGGCCTCTTCTTGGCTTGTTCGTTGTCTGCATCGGCAACGCTTTCATTTCTTCCCTCACGACCCTGCAGATGGACGCGGCCGGCGAATCGGCCACCGTCATCGGCATCATTTCCTCGTCATACTTCATCGGCCTGACGCTGGGCGCCATCTTCAATGACCGCCTGATCCTGCGCATCGGCCATATCCGCGCCTACAGCAGCTTTGCCTCGCTTATCGCGGTCACGGTGCTGCTGCAGGGCCTGATCTTCAATCGCGAAGCCTGGTTCGTGCTGCGGCTGGTCAACGGCTGGGCGAGCGTAGGCGTATTCCTGGTGGTGGAAAGCTGGCTGCTGCTGGCGGGCGATCCCAAGATGCGCGGGCGCCTGCTGGCGCTTTACATGATCGCCCTGTATGGCTCGGGCATGCTGGGCCAGATCGAGCTTGGCGCCATCACCCGGCTGGGCGAGATGGCGCCGTTCATGGTGGCCGGGCTGCTGGCCTCGCTGTCCGTGTTGCCGATGGTCATCATCCCGCGCGTCTCGCCGCTGGTGGAACGCGTGGAGCCGCTCCTGCCCCAGCACCTGGCCCGCATGACGCCCACCGGCGTGATGGGCTGCTTTGGTTCGGGCGTGGCCATCGCCGCCATCTACACCCTGCTGCCGCTATATCTGCAGCGCATCGGGCTGGACGTAGCGCAGGTGGGCAAGATGATGGGCGCCGTGATCCTGGGCGCCATGGTGCTGCAGTATCCGGTCGGGCGCTGGTCCGACTTGCGCGACCGGCAGGTGGTGCTGATCGCGCTGGCTGTCTTCTGCGCCGCGCTCAGCCTGCTCATCCTGCTGCTGCCGGCCGGCTCGCCTCTGCTCATCGTGCTGCTGTTCCTGCTGGGCGGCGGCGTGTTCGCCATCTATCCGGTGGCCGTCAGCCACGCCGCCGACCGCGCGCCGGCCGATGCCCTGGTGCGCATGATCCAGGGCCTGCTGCTGATCAATTCGCTGGGTTCGGCCCTGAGTCCGCTGGTGATCTCGCCCGTCATGGCGAAGTTTGGCGAGGCCGGCCTGTTCTGGTGCTTCGCCCTGCTCAACCTCGGCCTGGTGGCCTTCTTCACGTGGCGCCGGGGCGAACGCCCCGCCCCAGCGCCCGTCGCCCCGTTCGCCGCGGCCGCGCAGATGTCTCCCGCCGGCGTCGAATTGCGCGTGACCGAAGACCTGATGCAAGGCGCTCTCGACCACGAGATGACCGAAGACCTGACCAACGTGATCCCCGGCGCCGAGGCGGCGGAACCGGTGCTCTCGGCGGCGCAGGACAGGCCGGCGGCGGGCTAGCGGGCCAGGGGTGCAGGCGTGTTTGCGGCGGGAGGCGACCATGGTAGATTCAAGCATCTTTCCTGTCGCCTGCCCCGATATGCCGCCACGAATCGAATCCGGGATCGCCCCCGCGAAAACCGCTCTGCTGGTCATGCATTACCAGACCGACATCCTGGAGCTGTTTCCCTCCGTCGCCCCCGCCTTGCTCGCCAATACGCGCCGGCTGTGCGACGCCGCGCGGCATGGAGGCGTCAGCGTCTATTTCGCCAAGATCCATTTCAGCCCTGGCTATCCGGAGGTCAGCCCGCTGAACAAGAATGGACAGGGGATCAAGCAGCTTGGCCTGTTCGTCCACGACCAGGTTTCGCCGGAACTCGGCAGGCAGCCCGGCGAGCCGCTCATCCTCGCGCATCGCGCCAGCGTGTTCTTCGGCACCGACCTGGAGGCGCGGCTTTCCGCGCAGGGCATCGACACGCTGCTCATGGCGGGCATAGCGTCCACCGGCGTCGTGCTGTCGTCGGTCGCGCATGCAAGCGACGCGGACTTCCGCCTGTTTACGGTCAAGGATTGCTGCTACGACCCGGACCAGGTCGTGCACGACCATCTCTTTTCAACGGCGTTCGAATCGCGCACCACGGTGCTCTCCCTGGCAGAAGCCTTGTCCCTGCTTGACGGGAAAAATGATGCGCCCGCAAGCGGACAGGTCGACGCCCCGCCCGGGCTGCTTTAGCGGGGAACCCCCTGCAGGGAGTAGACTGACCGGCCCTCTTTGCATTTCGAGTCTGTCTCTATGCTTGTTAAAGCTCTGCGTGTCGGCCTGGGTCAATTGATCGTAGTTGGCGACGCGCTTACCCGCCCCCGCCCGCAGCGGCGCTCACCCCAAGGCCAGGCTGCCGTAAACACGGAAGCGGCCGCGCTGTCGCTCTACCAATTCCACGCCTGCCCCTTTTGCGTCAAGACGCGGCGCGCCATCCATCGGCTGAATGTGCCGATAGCCCTGCGCGACGCCAAACAGGATCCGCAGGCGCGCGAGCAACTGCTGGCGGGGGGAGGCAAGGTAAAGGTGCCTTGCCTGCGCATCGAGGAGGCGGGCGGCACGCGCTGGATGTACGAATCCAGCGACATCATCGCCTACCTTGAACAGCGTTTCGCAAACGTGGTCTGACCGGGGCTCGCCGGCACGGCGCATCTTCAGGGCCGCAACCACCCGTGCCCCAGCATTTTCCCCGCCCCCGAATGCCAGGCGGCGTGAATGCCGCCCTGCTCCACGGGCGCAGGCCCCAATTCCCGCGCAAAGCGCCGATAGCCCTCCATGCATTCGTCGCCGCGACAGGATTGAACCAGGACCACGGCTAGCCTGGCCGTATAGCGGGCAGCCTGCCTCAAGGCCAATGCGGCATCCTCGCGCAGGCGCTGGGCATCGGCGCCACAGGCATCGCGCACCACAACGGAAAGCAGCCCCTGATCGCTGCGGCCCAGTATCCAGACTGACTCTGGATCCGGGCCAAAGCCGCTTGCAGGCACCACCCGCAGCAGGCCGCTGATGCCGGAAAGATACAGGCCCTGCTCCATGATCCGGCAGGCGGAAGCAGGCAGCGCAACGTCCTGGCACCAGCGGCGAAAGGCCGATTGCGCGAGCGCGGCGGCCGGTACCGAAAAGCCGGTTTCCCCAAGCATGCAGGGTGAATCCGGCGGCAATGCGTCGGACTGGATGGTCAGATAGTCCTTGAGAATCACGGTGTTCCTCCCAGATTCCGGCCGTCGATCTCCAAGCCTCTTACAGATCAAGCACCAGCAGCTCGCTGCGGGCGCGCGAGACGCATACGGTCAGGTATTCCCGCTGCTCCGACGGATCCAGCACGTAATCCTGATGGTCCACTTCGCCGGCCAGATAGCGCACCTTGCAGGTCGCGCACAGGCCTGCCTCACAGGATGTCTCTATCGCCACGCCCGCCTCGCGCAACACGTCGGCGATGCTGCGGTCCGCCGGCACGGCAATGCACTGCCCGGTGCTGGCGATCTCCACGCGGAAGTCCCCGCCGCCTTCCTGCGCCGATCCGCCCGGCGCCCGTTCCGGCGCCTTGAAATGCTCGCTATGGACCGTGCCGGCCGGCCAATGGCCGGCGGCTTGCGCGCACGCCCCCATGAAGCCGGCGGGGCCGCAATAGTAGAGATGCGTGCCCTCGGCCGGGACATCCCGAAGCAAGCCGGCGATGTCCAGGCCCCGCGACGGATCGCCGTGGTCGAAATGCAGATGCATCCGGCCGGAATCCAGCAACGCTCCAAGATCGCGGCTGAACGCCGCGGCGTCCGCGTCCCGGGCGCAGTAATGCAGGTCGAATTCCATGCCCTGTCCCTGCAGGGCGTGGGCCATGGCCTTGAGCGGCGTGATGCCTATTCCTCCGGCCAGGAGCAGGACCTTGCGCGCGGCGGGGTCCAATTGAAAATGGTTGCGCGGCCAGCTGACCCGCACACGGTCCTGGACGCGCAGATGGTCATGCAAGCGCTGCGAACCGCCTCTCCCCTTCGCGTCGCGCAGTATGGCGATCACGTAGCGGTGCCGCTCGCTGGGCGAATTGCACAGCGAATACTGCCTGACCATGCCCTGGCCAAAATGGATGTCGACGTGCGCCCCGGCCGAGAACGGCGGCAATTGCGCGCCGTCCGGGTCCACCAGTTCATAGGAATGGATGTTCCTGCCTTCGTAGCGGATCTGCGTCAGGAACAGTTCCAGCATCTCTGCCTGATTGGCGGTTGCCTCGCCCTTGTTCATCTTGTCTCCTTGCGAGCCGACTGCTCCAATGCTTGCAGGCGCGCGCGCACCGCCGCCGCGCGCTCGTCGCCCTTGAGGTGTTCGCACTCCGTCAAAATGGCGACGATCCCCTTGGAAATGCGGCGGCGCTGCGCCACTTCGTCCTTGATGTCGTCGGCCTGCGGAACCTCCAGCACGTTGCCGGAGCAATAGCTGTTGGGCGCCCCGGCCACCGATCGAAGCCACTCGGCGTATCCCTGCGGGCCCGCTGCGGGATTGGCCCCGCGCACGGCGTCGCGCAGCAGCTTGCGGAACATGTAGAGACCCGCGTCGAACTTGGTCGGGTTCTCAAGCGCATGCACCGCGATCGGCCGCTGGCTGATGATCGCCTCGTAGTCGCCCGGGGCGTATTGGGCTTCCTTGTAGTTGGCGCGCTCGCGGTGGTTGGGCGGAATCGGAGGCATGTCTTCGATTGAGTACTCGCCAAACCTCTCGGGGCGCCGCAAGGCCACCTGCCCTTCCAGGAAATCAATGCTCTCGTATCCCACCCATTCCTTCTTGCCGACGCCGCGCGTGTCGATGCCTGGCCCCATCACGCGCCAGCCGATCATCTTGCTGTTCTCGTCGTCGACCGGGACGGTCCAGCGGATGATGTGAAACCGGCTGAACAGCTTCTTCTTCGAGCCGTCTTCCGACGTATAGGCGTGCAGGCTCAGGTTAGGCAATGCCTGATGCTGCACCCGGATGAAGAGGCGGTCCTTGTCCACCCGGCGGGCGCCCGCGCAGGCAAGGCTGCGGCCATTCTGGACGGGGATGAACTGCATGTCGGGCGCCACTTCCATGGATGCCGCGCCGACCTCGTCAAAGGTGGTGCCCTGGTAGTGGCCGCCCACCACGTTCTTGCCGGCATGCAGCGCCGTGGGGTGATAGTTGTCGGCCGCGTTGTCCTGCACCTGCAGCCAGTTGCAATGCTGGAAGTTGCTGTAGGGCACCAGTTCGTCGCCGGGCAGCACGGTGAAGTCGCCCTCCCATTCGGGAAAGGGGGGCTCTTCGTCCGGCGGGCCCATGTAGGCGAACACCAGGCCGTTGCGCTCCAGCGCCTTGTAGGCCCCCTGCCGGATCGAGCACGCGTACTTTTCGGCCTCTGCCTCTTCGCCGGCGGGAAACGGCACATGCAGACAGGTTCCGTCCACGTCGAACACCATGCCGTGATAGCAGCATCTGATGCCGCGCTCCTGGATGGCGCCGTACTCCAGCGACGCGCCGCGATGCACGCAGTGCGCGTGCAGCAGGCCGACCCTGCCGCTGCCGTCCCGGAAGGCCACCAGCTCCTCGGTCAGGATCTTCAGGAAACGGGGCGTATCCGTCAGTTCCATGGACATGCAGACCGGCTGCCAGAACCGGCGCATGTACTCGCCCGTGGGCGTGCCGGGTCCCGTCTCGGTCAGCTCCGGATCGTGGCCGACCGTCTTGTTCGTGTAATAGCCGCCGTACGGAATCAGTTTTTTCACGGCGCCCTGCCCGGAGCCGCCCGCGCCTGCCTCGCCATCACGTTTATCCATCGGTTTGCTCATGCCTAGTCTCCTGGGTATGCGGCCTGGCCGCGCTCGTTGTAAGAAATCACTCCGGATACCGAACTCTGTATACAGACTTTAGGGGCATTAAGCCGCCTTGTTCATTCGGGATACTACTGATAGCCGCTGTTGATTGACGCTCTGTTACGCCCCCTGTACTCTGAATCCAAAGTACAGAGAACCGCGCACATGACAATGAAATTCGACAAGATTCAGACCCGTCCCGACTACGTGGACGAGGTCTACGGGGTATTGCTGGATGCGATCAGCGATGGCTCGCTTGCCCCGGGCACGCGCCTGACGCAAGAAGAGATCGCCGAGCAGTTCGCGGTATCGCGCTCCCCTGTCCTGCAGGCGCTGCGCCTCCTGAAGAAAGACGGCCTCGTGCAGGATGCGCCGGGACGCGGCGTGCTGGTCGCGCCCCTGGACCTGGAGTGGATCGGCAAGCTGTACGAGGTCCGCGGCGCGCTGGACGCGCTGGCCGCCAAACTGGCGGCGCAGCGCGGGGCGCGCATCGACAAGGCGCTGATCGCTCACGGCCGCAAGGCGTCGAAGGGCAAGGATGTGAAGTCGATGATCGACGCGGATATCGCCTTTCACAACGCCGTGTACCAGGCTTCGGGCAATCCGCTCATCGCCGACAGCGCCCACCTGCACTGGGTGCACCTGCGCCGCGTGATGGGCGCGGTGCTGCAGTCCAGCGCGCAGCGCGAATCGATCTGGGACGAACACGCCGCCATCGCGGATGCCATCAATGCCTGCGATGAAGCCCGCGCCGTGGAACTGACCGAAGAACACACCGTGCGCGCGCGCCGCAACCTGCTGCAGCGCCTGGGCGAAGTCATGGACGAACGCTGAGGCTGGCGCCTTCAGCCGACTGGCGACAGTTGCGCGCGGGGCCATCTGCCTATCCCCGGCCGCGCGCCGCCGGCGCGGTGTTGACATCCTTGGCCGGCACCAGAAAGGTCAGCAAGCTGCCAAGCACCATGCTGGCCGCGATGCCCACGATGCCGCCGCCGGTGGAACCGGTTGTCGTCTGCATCCAGCCGATCAGGTACGGGCTGATCACGCCCGAGATGCTGCCGATGGAGTTGGCAAGCGCGATGCCGGCCGCCGCCGCCGCGCCGCCCAGAATGGCCGGCGGCACCGTCCAGAATTGCGAGATCGTGGTCATCACGCCCATGGTGCCGGCCGTCAGCGCAATCATGGCCAGCACGGTGTTGTTCGCGTAAACCACGCTCAGGCACAGCGCCGCCGCGCCTATCACCCCCGGCACCGCCAGGTGCCAGCGGCGTTCGCCTCGCGCATCCGAACTCTGCCCCACCAGAATCATCGCCAGCGTCGCGGCGGCGTAGGGCAAGGCCGACAACAGGCCGATGTTCATGGTGTCCGACACGCCCGCCGCCTTGACCAGCGACGGCAGCCAGAAGCTCACGCCGTACAGTCCCATCGTGAAGCAGAAGTAGATCGCGCTCAGAAGCAGTATGCGCGGGCTCAACAGTCCGTCCCGCACGGAGCTCAGCTTCTTCTGCCCGGCGCTGTCGTGACGCAGGTTGTGCGCGATCAGGTCCTTTTCGTCTTGCGTCAGCCATTTCGCGTCGGCCACCCTGTCGTCCAGGAAGAAGAAGGCCGCCACGCCGATCAGAACCGTGGGGATCCCTTCCAGAAGGAACAGCCACTGCCAGCCCGACAGCCCGTGCACGCCGCCCATCGACGACATGATCCATCCGGACAGCGGTCCGCCCACCACGCCGGACATGGGAATGCCAGTCAGGAACAGCGCCGTCACCTTGCTGCGCTGGCTGGCCGGAAACCAGTAGGTCAGGTACAGCAGAATGGCCGGAATGAACCCCGCCTCGGCCACGCCCAGCAGAAAGCGCATGATGTAGAAGCTGGTGGGCGTCGTCACGAACATCATCCCCGCCGAGATCAGGCCCCACGTCACCATGATGCGGGCGATCCAGCGCCTCGCGCCCACCCGGAGAAGAATGAGGTTGCTGGGCACCTCGAACAGCAGGTAGCCGACGAAGAAGATGCCGGCGCCCAGGCCGTACACCGCTTCGCTCATGCTCAGGTCGTTCAGCATCTGCAATTTGGCGAAGCTGACGTTGACCCTGTCCAGATAGGCAAAGAGATAACAGAGGAACAGGAACGGCAGCAGCCGCCACATCACTTTGGAATAGACCGCCTCTTCGGACCGAGGCGCGTAGCCGGCATGGCTGGAAATGCTCATGGTGATTTGTCTCCATCGGTTTTGATCGCACGCCGTCTGACGCGGCGTGGCGTGGGCAGGCGCCTGGCGGCGCCGCGGGCTCAATCGAACATGTCGGGCTGGGTGGCAACCAGCTGGTCCCAGATGGCCTGGAAATGCAGCCAGCCGATGTACTCGCTGCCCACATGCTCGCGGCTGTAGCGCGCCCGCTCCTCGGTGACCAGGCGCGGCTTCATGCCTGTCGCTTCAATCATCAATTGCTGCTGGCAGCAACGCTCCAGCGCGATGAACCAAAAGGCCGCGGATTCAATGCTGTGGCGGCTGGCGGTAAGCAAGCCGTGGTTCTGGTGGATCGCCGCCTTGACGCCGCGGAACGCGTTCGCCACCTTGTGGCCCGCCTTCACCTCCACCGCCACCTGCCCCGCCTCGTCGCCGATCACGACGTGATCCTCATAGAAGGCCGCGGCGTCCTGGCTGATGGGGTCCAGCGGCTTGCCCAGCGAAGCGAACGCGGTGCCGTACACGGTGTGCGCGTGGCACATGGCGACGATGTCGGGATGCGCCTCGTGCACCGCCGCATGCAGCACAAAGCCGGCGCGATTCACCGCGTGGCGTCCTTCCACGACCCGGCCCTCGTGGTCGGCCAGGATCAGATTCGATACCTTCACCTGCGAGAAATGAACCGCCATCGGGTTGGTCCAGTACACGCCCGGCTGCTCGGGGTCGCGGACCGTCAGGTGCCCGGCGAACCCATAGTCGAAGCCCTGCAGCGCAAAGGCGCGACAAGCGGCGACCAGGCGTTCCTTCAAGTGCTGGCGCTGCTCGGCATGGGTGGAAAAGGAAGGCAATTCCGGGTAGATCAAGCCCTCCTGTTCGGGTTGGTAGATAGAGATGCGACCCCTCAGGTCGATCTGCGGGCGGGATTTTTCCAGTACGGCGGACATGTCTCTCTCCTGTTCCAGGGTTCGGGTAGGAAGCATGTTCAGCCCGGCCTCGACCTTTGACAAACGATGGTTGTTCATGGAAAGATGAACTGAATTCATCTGAAAGGCGCGGCCGTGAGACGCATCCCAAACTTTGTCCTGCTGCGCGCCTTCGAGGCCGCGGCGCGTTTGCAGAGCTTTGCGCTGGCCTCCCAGGAACTGCACCTGACCCCGTCGGCCATCAGCCATCAGGTCAAGGAACTGGAGGAGTACTTCGGGCGCGCGCTGTTCACGCGCCGCAACCGGCGCGTCGAACCCACCCCGGAAGCGGTGCGCCTGCTGGAAAGCCTGAGCCGGGTGTTCGATGTGGTGGAGGCCGCGTGCAGCGAAGTGGCGCTGGCGCCCCAGGCCCAGGTTCTGGCGCTGCATTGCGCGCCCAGCTTCGCCGCCAAGTGGCTGGGGCCGCGGCTGAGCCTGTTCACGCAAGCCCACCCCCATATCACGATCCGCCTCACCACCGGCGCCGAGCCTCTGGACCTGACCCGGGTGCACGAGATCGACGTAGGCGTATCGTATGGCAGTGCGCTCGAGCGCGCCGGCATGCAGACCGTTGCCTTGGGACGCGAACGCATCCTGCCCCTGTGCGCGCCGGAACTGCTGCGCGGCGGCGTATCGGCGCGAGAGCTCATTGCCGGCCTGACCTTGATCGACTCGCAACTGAGCCGGGTCACCTGGAACGATTGGTTCGGTGCCAACGGCATCGAGCTGCCCGATGCTCCGCGGCCGTCATTCGACCGGGCGGCCATGGCGATCGCCGCCGCCGTGGACGGCATGGGCGTGGTCCTCGAAAGCGCCAGGCTTGCCGCAAGGGAAATCGGCCGCGGCGAGCTGGTGGAATTGGGGCGGGGAGAATTTCCAGCCATACAGCGAGAGACGCATTTTCTCTCTTGCCGATCCAACGAGATCCAGCGGCCGAAGGTCCAGGCATTCATCTCATGGTTGTTGAGCATTGCCGGACAGGACACCGAATCGCTTTCAACGACTCAACCCACCCTATGAGGAGTCAGTACATGTCGGAGCAGACACCCAAGGCCGCAAAGAAAACCCCCGGCAAGACGGCCAGGCCGCGCAAGGCGGAGCCGTCATCGCAACCCGGCGGCGTCGTCCTGCTGTCTGGCGGCAATCCGCAGATCGTGAAGGGCTATGGCGATGCGCCGGTGCAGGCCTACATCGCGGCCATGCCGGACTGGAAAAGCCAGGTGGGCCGACGCATCGACGCCCTGATCGAAGAGGCCGTTCCCGGGGTTCACAAGGCGGTCAAATGGAACTCGCCCTTCTATGGCATCGAGGGCGAAGGCTGGTTTCTCAGCCTGCATTGCTTTACGAAGTACATCAAGGTGACGTTCTTCCAGGGCGCGTCGCTGCAGCCGCCGCCGCTTGGAAAATCCAAGTACCCGGACGTGCGCTATCTGGACATCCATGAAGGCGAGCTCGACGAAGCGCAGTTCGCCGCCTGGGTCAGGCAGGCCAGCCAACTGCCCGGCGAACGCATGTAATCACGGCCTTGCGCGCGCGGGATTGCCCACCACTTTCGCCCCCGCCGGCACGTCGCGCGTAACCACGCTGCCCGCGCCGATGATGGCATCGTCCCCGACGGTCACGCCCGGAAGAATGATCGCGCCGCCGCCGATCCAGACTTGCCTGCCGATATGCACCGGGCGGCCGAACTCCAGCATGGCGCGGCGTTGCGCGGGGTCATGGGGGTGGTCGGCGGTATAGATCTGGACGGCCGGTCCGATCTGCGTGCCGTCCCCGATCGTCACCTGCACGACATCCAGGATGACGCAATTGAAATTGATGAAGACGCCGGCCCCGAGCGAGATGTTGTAGCCGTAGTCGCAATGAAACGGGGGCCGGATGGTCGCGCCTTGTCCCACCGCCGCGAACCGCTCCTTCAGCAGCGCATGCCAGCGATCCGGGGCTTCGCCCAAAGCGGCATTGAACCGCTTCATCCATACGCTTGCCGCGAGCTGGTCCGCCTGGATCTCGGGATCCGCGGCAGTGTAAAGCTCTCCTGCAAGCATCTTCTGCTTCTGGGTTTGGGTCATGCGGCCTCCATTTTCCTTTCCGCCACCGTCCCGCTACAGTTCCCTACCCGCCCCCGCATCAGCGCAGCGCGGCGACCTCGATGACGCTTGCTCCGCAAGCCTGCACCAGTTCGGGATCGTGGCTGGCGAACAGCACGACGCGGTCCCGGGACCAGGACTTGAACAGTTCGGCCAGCACCTCGCGAGCCCCGGCGTCCAGCCCGTTGCTGGGGCCGTCCGCGATGACGACGGCCGGGTCGCCCAAGGCAGCGGCCGTCAGGAAAACCTTGCGGCGCGTGCCCGTGGACATCTGTTCGAAGCGCTTGTCCAGGTGCGGTTCCAACCCTAGCTCGTGTGCCAGGTCGAGCACGGCATCGTCCAGGGCGGCGTTCTTTTCCAGGGCGACTTGCTCAAGCAATCCGCGCCCCGTCTGCGCGGGAAACGCCAGGCAATTGTCGGGCACGTATGCCAGGCGCGCTTTGGCCTCCCGCGGCGCGTGGATCATGGAATGCCCGTCAATCCAGACGTCTCCCCCATCCGGCGCGATGACGCCCGCGATGATGCCCAGCAGGCTGGATTTGCCGGTGCTGTCTTCTTCGCACAGCGCCGCGCATCCCGGGGGGAAGCTGTGGGTCAGCCCCTGGAATACGAGATGGTCGCCAAAGCGCTTGCTGAGATTGTCGATGCGTAGCATGGCGGAAGTGTACGCATGAATGCGGCGGGCGGCCAGATGGCTTCGGCTGCACCGCAATTCCCGCTGGCGACCTCGCGCCAGGCATTCTCCTGCGCCATGCAGATGAACGCTTGACCTTACAACGGTGGCCGCCTTTACGCTCGTCGTCATGATTTCTCGCCCCCTGCGCGCTGCGGGAAATCCACTCTTGAACACACGAACAACGAGCCCCAACATGCCAAAAATCACCGTTCTACCCCATCCCGATCTCGCACCCGCCGGCGTTGTCGTGGAGGTGGCGGCCGGAACTTCCATCTGCGACGCGCTGCTCGACCACGGAATCGAAATCGAGCACGCGTGCGAGCAAAGCCGTGCCTGCACGACTTGCCACTGCATTGTCCGCAAGGGCTTCGAAGCGCTCAACGAGATAGAGGAAGGCGAAGAGGATTTGCTGGATCGCGCATGGGGACTCGAGCCGCAGTCGCGCCTTAGCTGTCAAGCCATCGTCGGTGAGCAGGACCTTACTGTCGATATTCCCAAGTACACGATCAATCATGCCAAGGAAAACCACTGAAGCCTCGCATTGACATATCGGGAAATCCCGATACAATCGCTTCATGGACTTGCTCGAAATATTCAAAGCCCTCTCAAACCGTACACGCCTTGAAATCTTGAAAGGCTTGAAGGATCCCGCGAAGAACTTCCCGCCACAGGATGAAGGGGACGTTCTCACGGTGGGAGTCTGCGTGAGCAGTATTCAAGAAGGCGTCGGACTGTCGCAGTCAACAGTGTCCGACTATCTTGCAACGCTGCAACGAGCGGGCTTGGTCGAAGCCAGGCGCATCGGCCCGTGGACCTACTACAAACGGAACGAAGCAGCCATCAGCGCTCTTGCCCAGGTCATAGGGAAAGAGCTGTAGTTTTTTTTACCCCGTCACATCGGAATTTCCCGATATCCCGTTTTATCGATAAAAGGATTTGCAATGAAAGCCCTAGTACTTACATCATTTGGCGGCCCGGAATCGTTCGAGCTTTGCGACGTGCCCAAGCCTGTGCCGCACGCGGGACAAGTCCTGGTCCGTGTGCATGCAAGCTCCATCAATCCGTTGGATTACCAGGTCCGGCGTGGCGACTATCCCGACCTGGTGCAACTGCCGGCCATTACCGGACACGACGTATCCGGCGTTGTCGAAGAAGTCGGGCCGGGCGTGACGGCCTTCTCGCCCGGAGACGAAGTCTGGTACACCCCGCAGATTTTCGACGGGCCAGGAAGCTACGCCGAGTACCACGTTGCTGCCGAGGGCATTATCGGAAGGAAGCCTCCCTCGCTGAGTCACCTGGAAGCGGCAAGCCTGACCTTGGTTGGCGGAACGGCGTGGGAAGCACTGGTCGTGCGGGCGGCGCTGCGAGTGGGGGAAAGCATCCTGGTGCACGGCGGCGCGGGAGGCGTCGGCCATGTGGCGATCCAGCTCGCAAAAGCCATGGGAGCAAGGGTGTTCACGACCGTGCGCGAAGCCAACTTTGAGTTCGCACGAAGCTTGGGCGCCGACGAGGTCATCGACTATGAAAAGGAGGACTATGTCGACGCCATCATGCGGGCAACGGGAGGCCGCGGAGTCGATGTCGTGTTCGACACCATCGGCGGCAACACATTGTCGCGCAGCCCCGATGCGCTTGCACAACTGGGCCGGGTTGTCTCGATCGTGGATATTGCACAGCCACAGAACATCCTTCAGGCCTGGGGCAAGAATGCGAGTTATCACTTCGTTTTCACACGGCAAAACCGCGGCAAGCTTGACGAGCTGAGCGCATTGATAGCGCGCGGCCAGTTGCGGCCCCATGTGGGCGCCGTGTATACGCTTGCCGACATTCCGCTCGCCCATGCGCGGCTGGAGAGTGCCAACAACGGCATTCAAGGAAAAATCGCGATTGCAGTCGGGCCATAGGCTCGCCTTGCGGCGCTGTGCGCCGCCTCCTCCTTGAAGAACGGCACGCGGCCCGCAGGTGGCGTGCCTGCCCTCTTTCCCGGGCCTCAGGCCGCCAGGGCGCCGCTTGCATTGCGCAGCGCCTCTTCGAGCGGAACAAGTCCTTTCATCGCGCCGCTGCCGATCGCCGGCTTGCCGTCTTCGACCGCCAATGCGAAGCGAAACGCGGGATCGGCCTCGATGCGCTGGCGCAGCGCCAGGATGCGCGGATAGTCGCGCGGCTCGATCGCCTGATGGAAGTCCGCCCAGCGCGCCACGCCGGCGAACACCGCGTCCGCCAGCGTCGGCTCGTCGCCCAGCAGATAATCGCTGTCGCCGATCATCGCCTCCAGCTGTTCATGCCGCAGGGCAACGAAACTGCGGCCAAACTTGCGCAAGGTTTCCTTCTCGCCTGCGGTGGCGTCCTGCGCTTCCAGCGCGACCCACATGGGGTAGAAAGCGCCGGTGAAGCCGGTGTTGAGGAAGGCGAGGTACTGGTGCAGCCGGTCGGCCTGCGGTGTGCCGGGCTCGAAGCTGATGCGGCTCTCGGTGTCCCGCGCCGCCAGCCACAGGGCGATCGCCATCGTCTCGGTGAGAACGTGGCCTTTTGGGGTGATCAGGACCGGGGTTTCCACCCTGCCGTTCAGGCGCTTGTAGGCGTCCGTGCGCATTTCCCCCAGCATGTCCACCCGGGTAATGCGATAGGGCTGACCGAGCCATTCGAAGGCGGCGACGAGACCGGCCGAGCTGCCGAGGGGAAAACCTGCGATGAAGATCGGTTCAGATGTGGGATTCATTTCATATCTCCGTTGTTGATGCGGTGAAATATACATACATGGACGTTGAGTCGATAGATCGGTAAATTTCGACTTAATGTCCACACACATAGACGATCATGCTGAACCTCAATGACCTGCATTTTTTCGCCCAGGCGGTCGACAGCGGCGGCTTCACGGCCGCTGCTCGGCGTCTCGGCTGTCCGAAATCGACGGTCAGCAAGCGGGTCGCAACGCTGGAAGCAACGCTCGGCGTGCAGTTGCTTCACCGCACGTCGCGCAGCTTCACGCTGACCGACGTGGGGCGCGACGTGTACGACCACGCCCGCGCGGTGATGATCGAGGCGGAGGCCGCCGAAACAGTCGTGCATCGGCGGCTGGCGGAGCCCAGCGGCACGGTGCGGATCACGGCGTCGGTGCCAACCGCGCAATTTCAGCTCGCGGATCGCTTGCCCATCCTCGCGCGGCAATATCCGAAACTGCGCATCCAGTTGCACGTCACCGACCGCTTCATTGACCTGGTGCAGGAGGGCTTCGACCTCGCGATCCGCAGCCATTTCGCGGCGCTGCCGGACTCCGACCTGGTGCAGCGGCGCATGAGCGAAGAGCCGATCACGCTGGTGGCCGCGCCCTCCTACGTCGCCCAGCGCGGCGAGCCGCCGGCGCCGGAGGCCTTGAGCGATCACGACGGACTGATGACCAACATGACGATGAAGCTCTGGCGCTTGGGCGATGCAAGTGGCCGTGTCGTGGAAGTCGCGCCGCGGGCGCAGCTTTATGCCGATGAATCCGTGTCGTTGATGAAGGCAGCGGAAGCGGGTCTCGGCATTGTTTGCCTGCCGGAAATGATCTCGGCGCAGGCGGTCAGGGAGGGACGGTTGATACGGGTGTTGCCGGCATGGACCGCTGGCCGCGTAATGACAACGATCTTGACACCACACAAACGTGGACAGCTTCCCGCCGTACGCGCGGTGATCGATTTCCTGATGCGCAAGGAGGCGGCCAGCAGCCTCTTTGCGCCTTAGCGCGTAACAAGCCACTCCATTACTGAAGCCTGGAGCGCACGCAACGGCGGGACCCGCGATGCGTCTTTGAACGGTCAGCCCGGCGCCAGCTCCCGCGCATGGTCTTTCAGCACCCGGATGAAGCGCTGCACATGGCGGCTGGGCGCGTCGAACCGGGACCGCACCAGGCTCAGCGCCAGCGGAATCGATTCGCGCAGCGGCCGCACCGCCACGCCGGGCCATCCCTCCCGCCCGACCGAGAACTGGTCGACGATGGCCACCCCCGCGCCCGCGCGCACCAGCGCGCAAGCCAGTTCGGCGCGCACGATGTCCACCGATGCGTTCCACGAGACCCCCGCCCGCTGGAACGCCGCCGCGACCAGTTGCCCGAAGGGGATGTTGCGGCTGTACAGCACCAGCCGGTAGGCGGCCAACTCGGCCAGCCCCACGTCCGCCTGGGCCGTCAGCGGGTGCCCCACCGGCAGGATGCAGACCATTTCGCCGGTGGCGAAGGGTTCGACGATGAGATTGGGGTGGTCAATGGGCAGCACCGAGACGGCCAGTTCGGCCTTGCGGCCCAGCAGTTCGTGCGCCATGTCGGCCAGCAAGGTGGTGTGGTACTTCAGGCGCACGTTCGGGTAGCGCTCCAGGTAGCGCGCCAAGACGGGCGGCAGGAAATTCAGCGCCAGGCTGGGGCTGGAACACAAGGTCAGCGCGCCATCCGGCCGGGCGGCCAGGTCGCGCGCGAACTCGTCGATGCGCAGCGCCTCTTCAAACAGCGGGCCCACTTCCTCGAACAGCCGATGGGCTTCCTGCGTGGGCGTGAGCTTGCCCTTGTCGCGGTCGAACAATTGCAGGCCCAGGCTCTGCTCGGTGTGCGCGATCAGCCGGCTGACGGCTGGCTGCGACACGAACAGCAGCTTGGCCGCCCCGTTCATGGACCCCGTCAGCATCACGGCCCGGAACACTTCCATTTGTCTCAGCTTGAACCGCATGGCCTTAATCCGATAATCAATTGTTATAACCCCGGGCCAACTTAGCATAAGTGGAAATTCCGCCGCATCGGTAGCATCCAGAGGCACCGCCGGAACGCTTGTCCGGCCGTTTCGATAAAGGAACTGCATGATGTTGAAACTGGGATTCGTCGGCCTGGGCATGATGGGCTTGCCAATGCTCGAAAACCTGGCCGGCGCGGATGCGGTCAGCATCCTGGCCTATGACCGCGACCCGCAACGGCTGGACCGCCTGAAGACGCATCCCGCCTGGGGCCGCACGCTGCACCCCGCCCTTGCCCTGGCCGATCTGGCCGGTTGCGAGGTCGTCATCACGATGCTGCCCAACAGCGCCGTCACCAATGCCGTCATCGAGGGCAGCGGCTATGGCCCCGGCCTGGCCGCTCTGCTCCCGCGCGGTGCGACGCTGATCGACATGGGGTCGTCCAACCCCGGCGACACGCGGCGGCTGGCGCCGCTGCTGCGCGAGGCGGGCATCACCCTGATCGACGCGCCGGTGTCGGGCGCGGTGGCCAAGGCCGCCAACGGCACGCTGGCCATCATGGCCGGCGGCGCCGCGGCCGACCTGGAACGGGTGCGGCCGATCCTGTCGCGCATGGGCGCCGCGGTGATCCATACCGGCGCCGTGGGCTCCGCCCATGCCATGAAGGCGCTGAACAACTACGTCTACGCCGCCGGGCTGCTGGCCGCCAGCGAGGCGATGCTGATCGCCCAAGGCATGGACCTGGACCTGAATGTCTTCACGCAGGTGCTCAATGCGTCCAGCGGCCGCAACGTGGCCACCGAAACGAAACTGGCCCAGTTCATCGTGCCGCGCACCTTCAGCGGCGGCTTCGCGCTGTCGCTGATGGCCAAGGACCTGCGCACCGCCGACAGCCTGCAACAGCTTGGCGGCGTGGCCGCCCCGCAGCTGTCCTTGTGCGCCGAGCTGTGGCAGCGGGCGCTGCAGGCGCTGCCCGCCACCGCCGACAACACCGAGATCTACCGCTATCTGGAAGCGCAGCGCGACGCCGCCTGACGCGCGCGCAAGACCTGGGACGGACCGGCCGCGCGCGTATCGCGGACCGCGACGCCAATAACGACACCCACCAACGGGAGACAACATCATGCACAGAACCGCCACGTCCATCGCCCTGGCGCTTGGCCTGGGGCTGACGGCCGCCGCGCCGTCGCTCGCGGCCGCTTATCCCGACCACCCGATCCGGATGGTCGTCCCCTTCCCGCCCGGCAGCATCACCGACGTGGTGGCGCGCAGCCTGGGCAAGCACATGGCCGCCGACCTGGGCCAGCCCGTCGTCGTGGAGAACAAGCCCGGCGCCAACGGCATCATCGGCACCCATGATGTGGCCCGCAGCAAGCCCGACGGCTACACGCTGGTCGTGGTCGGCGTGTCCACCGCGGCCAGCGGCGTCAGCCTGTTCAAGGACTTGCCCTACAACCCGGCCAAGGACCTTGCGCCGATTGGCGCCGTGGCGGAAACGCCTTACCTGCTGGTCGGCTCGCCCAAGGTGGCCGGCGCCAACGTGGGCGAGCTGTTTGCCTATGGCCGCCAGCATCCCGGAAAGCTGACGTACGCCTATGGCTCGGGCAGCGCCCAGGTCTTCGGCGCGAAACTGGCCGCGATGGGCGACATCAACGTCACCGCCGTGCCTTACCGGGGCGGCCCGCAAGCCTTGACGGACGTCATCGGCGGCACGGTGGACCTGACCTTCACCGACCTTGCCAACGGCCTGCAGCAGGCGCGCGCCGGCAAGGTCAAGACCTATGGCGTCAGCACGCCCGAACGCTTTGCGCTGGCGCCCGACATTCCGACGCTGAACGAAAGCGGCGCGCCGGGCTTCAACCTGACGGTCTGGTTCGGCCTGATGGGCCCCGCCGGCTTGCCCCAGCCCGTGGTCGACCGGCTGGCGAAGTCGCTGGATCTGGCATTGGCCGACCGCGAGCTGCAGGAAACCTATGCGCGCCAGGGCCTCACCGTGAAGACGCAGAGCCCCGCCGAGTTCGGCGCCTTCATCGATGCCGAGATCGGCAAATGGGCCGCCATCGTCAAGGAAACCGGCATTGCGCCGCAATGAACCCCAACCAAGGAAACACCATGTCGCTGATCGAAATCCGCAAGCGCTGCCTGATCGTCGAAACCACCTTCCACGAGAACGGCCCTGCCCCTGTCCGGCCGCTGAAGCTGGCCGCGGCCTGCGCCGTCATCAAGAACCCCTACGCCGGACGCTATGAGCCGGACCTGATGCCTTTCATGGAGGAACTGCGCGGGCTGGGCACCTTGCTGGCCTCGGAACTGGTGGACACGCTGGGCAAGGACAACGTCGAGGTCTACAGCAAGGCCGCCATCGTCGGGCTGGACGGCGAGATGGAGCACGGCGCCGTCTGGCACGAGGCCGGCGGCTGGGCGATGCGCACCGTGCTGGGCGAACCGAAGGCCATGGTGCCGGCCGTGAAGGCCGTGGCCGTCGCCGGCTACCGGATCATGGTCCCGGTGCATTACATCCATGCGTCCTATGTGCGCAGCCACTTCAACAGCATCGAGATCGGCATCCAGGACGCGCCGCGCGCCAACGAAATCCTGTTTGCGCTGGTGATGGGCACGGGCGGCCGGGTGCACTCCCGCCTGGGCGGACTGACAAAGGAAGCCGTGTCGGCGCATGACGGGCAGCGCTGACCGGCCGCCGACCTACCACTTGTACCGCACGCCGATATTGCCGTAATAGGCCTGCCGCTGGTTTCCGTCCAGGTCGAAGCCGTAGCCGGTCGAGGCATAGAGCTGAACCGGATGCTCGAATACTGGTCCTTCGTGTCGCCGAGTCGATGGCAAAAGGCGGGTCCGAAGTAACGCCGGTTATTGCCAAGGTAACAGTAAGTTAACTCCCGATTTGCGCGCCAGCCTGCCCCTGCATGGGGCGAATCGCACAAAGCGCCATTCCCGTCGCGGCCAGCGGAAAGAGTCAGCTTGACACCTTCAGAACCCTACCTCTATGTTCGATGCCGCCGGCGATTTGGCGCCATGAAGCGCCAGCTTCACGCCGGCCCTCGACGGCCCCAAGGCGAGGCAGGAGAGGCGGTCGCCTTGGTTGCCTGGGCAGAAGGAATCCACGCGGTTTTACACAATGAGAGACGAGTACATGGCTTTTCTTCGGAAGTTTGACGGGAAGGTTTCCAGCAAGAAAACCACGCCGAAGCTCAGCCCGAATCTCCCCCGCCGGTGGACCCGCACAGCAATGGCCGGGCTGCTTGTCGCGACGTTTGCGGCAAGCAGCCCCGCAACGGCCGCCGCCGCGCCGCAAGCGCATGCCGCCCACGCCCCCCGTGCCGCCGTCGCGCCGCCCGATGGCGGCACCGTGCTGTATTTCACCCATGACGTCGACGGCAAGGGCGCCACGTCCTACGAAGTGGCCAACGGCAGCATCGCCACCTATTGGTTCGGCCACGCCTTCGAACTGGACGGCACGCAGTACTTCACGGGCTTTAGCTGGGACACCCGGGAGCGCTACGGCAAGCCTGGAGAGGATGACGTGGGCCCCGGCACCCAGGTCAACCTGGCCGAGGCCACCTTCATCCTGACCGACCCTTCCGCTGAACGGCCATGGAAGTTCCGGGGCATGGAGCACACCATCGGCGAGTTCGGCGCTTATGAAAGGGCCGACGAAGTCGACACCACGCGCAAGCCGCTCGAACACCGCACGTCCTCGGGCAAGCTGGTGCTGGCGGTGCCGACCGAGAGCTTCGACAACGGGATCACCGTCAGCGGCTACGCCATCTTCGTGTTCACCCCGCCGGAGAAGCGGCTGGACGACGCCAAGGACAAAGTCTGGGCCTTCCTGGGCAGCGTCCTTGCCGGCGAGGACAACAGCCTGGCCTGCGCGGACGGCGACGTCATGCCGTGCACGCGCAGCACGGGCGAACTGGTGTTCTCCGAAAACGGCAACGGCGACATGCCGCTGCTGACCGTCAAGCCCAGCGGCACCACGATTTCGGGCCCCGACAAGACCCGTCAGCTGGGCGCGGCGGATGTCGCCGCCTACGCCTACGATGCCGCAAGCAAGGCGTACGTCGTCCGTTAGGCCTCGCCGCCGGCCGGAAATCAGGCGGCGGCGGGCGCGGCCTGCGCCAATTCGAGGCGATTGCCGCCCAGCGACTTTGCCCGATACAGCGCCCGGTCCGCGATGGCAAGCCCGTCGGCAACCGGGGGCACCTCGTTGTCGAACCGCGCAAGGCCGACGCTGACCGTCGCCGGTATCCCCATGTCCTCGGTCCGGTTGGCGATCGTATCCGCGAAACGCATCGCCACGGCCTCGCCCAGCGCCTGGGCGCGGACCGCGTCGTTGCCCCAGAGCAACGCGGCGAACTCTTCGCCGCCGATGCGGGCAAGCACCGCGTCGGCGCCCAGCACGCTGCGGGCAGTTTCCGCGAACGACTTCAGCACCCTGTCGCCGCTCTGGTGGCCATACCGGTCATTGATGGCCTTGAATTGGTCGAGGTCGAACGCCAGAACGGCGACGGGCCCGCGCCCTCCCCCGCCACGGATGATGCGCGCGCCCTCTTCAAAGAACCATCTGCGGTTGCCTAGCCGGGTCAGATAATCCGTCTGGGATTCCAGCAGGAGCTGGCCGTGGGCCTCGTCGCGGATGAGCTTGAGCAGGGTCATCGGCAGCACGAACGAGTACAGGACGCCCTCGTATATGGTTATTTTTCCCGCCGCCGCCTGTATCGCCTGCCCGTACTCCGTGGCCAGCCACGGCAGGACAAATGCGCGGGCGGCGTAGATCAGCGTATGTATGCCCGCCACCGCCACGACGATATAGCGCGCATACAGCGATTTCATCGCGTCGCATCGCAGCATTTCCCAGGCCGTCATGCCGCTGATGACCGCGATCGGTATCGAGCTGATGTAAGTCCACAGGGCGTCATGCCAGCGCACGCCCCCGGCCGCCCACACCAGCGCCATCGCGATGAGAATAGCGGCCGAAGCCGCGCGATGCCGCCGGCCGCTCAAGGCCGCGACGCCGTTGAGGATCAGGAGATAGCCGGAGAGAATGACGAGATTGCTGATGGCGGAGCCGACAACGCCGGGCAGGTCGCGGCGGTACAGCGCCGCCGCGCAGCCGATCGCAAGCGTGGCGAACCCCGCAGCCAGGATACGCAATTCCTTGCTGCGCTTGGGATTGGCCCGATGCTCCCAGAACGTCATCGCAGAACTGGCGAGCAGCGTTCCGATTGCAAGGAAGTAAAGGGTGAGGAGATCGACGTGCATCCCGGATGTACAGGTATTGCGCCGAAACATCCCGGCGGCCACCGGATTTTACGTGGAAATGGCGAGGCGGGACGCCCCCCCCCCTCGGGCCGGGCCGGTCGCGGGAGCGGCCTGGCGATAGTCTTTACGGCGTAACGTCGCGGGCGATGGCGATGCACTTGATTTCGACCAGCAGGCCGGGCCGCGCAAGCTCGCTCACGCCTATGCACGTCCAGGCGCATGTCCCGCGGGGAAAAATCCTGTCCTTGACCGCCCGGAACACCGCCATATGGGATGACATGTCGACATGGTAGGTGGTCATGTCCACCACGTCATCGAACGTGCATCCGGCCTCGGCAAGCACGATGCGCAGGTTTTCCCAGGCCGCGACGAACTGCGCCTGCGGGTCGGCAATGACCTCCAGTCCGGGCGTCCGGCCAACCTGCCCCGCGCAGTAGACGGTGCTTCCGACCTTGACCGCAGGCGCGTAGCCTGCGCGGTCGGCAAGCGTTTTCATCGAATCGGGAACGAGGATTTGTCGGTCGGGCATGTCGAGGGAATGGCAATGGGAATGGCCGGGGATTGTAGCCGTGGCGGATTAGCTCCCGGCCGGAAGCCAGGCGGCCCCCTCCGGCCCGCCCCTTCGAACCATCCCCTCAGAACTTGTACACCACCCCCACCGAGCCGAACACATTGGCCTTGCGTTCGTTCAAGGGGCTATCGCGCGCGTCGCCCAGCACGGTGTTCACACCGACCGTCGTGAGCGCGCTCCAGTCGGAGTTGATGCGATAGCCCCACGAGGTGAACAGCGTGGCCGACTTGAAGCCCGATGACGGCGAGTAGGTGGACAGGCCTTCGCGGCTGTTGGCCGCTTGCGAGGACGTGACGCCGAACCAGGTCTGCATGGCGTCGCGGTTGGCCCATTCGGTGCTGACGCCGACCTGCACCGTATGCGCCTCGGTCTTCAACGCGGCGTAGGAGGCGCGCAGCTCCAGCGTTCCCCCGTAGCCGCTGCGCGCCGCCTGACGGTACGCCGCGCCCAGCGAGTAGCGGCCCGGCCGCCATTCCACATAGGCGCCGTAGGCGCCGTGGAACTTGATATCCCCCATGCCCTTGGTGAGGTCGGCGTCGTTCTCGTCGCGTCCCAGGTTCAGGCCCACGAATACGCCCACATCCAGGTCCTGCGCCAGCGAAGTCTTCAGGCCCATGGCCGGCAAACCCGCGCGCGGCGTGATGAAGAAATTGCCGGAGTGGTAATTGATGAGGGGCACGGGAATCACCCGGTACTGGCTGGAACCCTCATAGACCGGGATTGCGCCGGCCCCCAATCCTATGAAGTTTCCGCTCTGCGCGTATGCCGCGCCAGTCATCGACAAAACGGCGGCGCCCAGCGCGCCTCTTGCTAATATACCCATCGTCATCCGGGCTTCCTTCCTTACGTTACGGGAACCGCGGGCACAGCCCCCGGCGCTGGCCAGCATTGTCCCGGGCGACTGTTAATAATTCTTTAAGACCCCGTCCCCGCGCGCCGGGGACGGTTCTGGAGCTGTGTTTGCGTATCCTCCTCGTCGAAGACGATCCCATGCTGGGCGATGCCCTGTGCGCGGGGCTGAGCCAGGGCGGTGTTGCCGTCGACTGGGCGCGCGACGTGTCGGCGGCCCGCCTGGCGCTGGTCGACCACGGCTATCAGGCCGTGCTGCTGGACCTGGGGCTGCCCGAAGGCAGCGGCCTGAGCGTGCTCAAGCATCTGCGCGGGCGGTTCGACACCACCCCGGTGCTGATCATCACGGCGCGGGACCGCCTGAGCGAACGTGTCCAGGGGCTGGACGCGGGCGCCGACGATTATCTGGTCAAGCCCTTCCAGCTGGACGAACTGCTGGCGCGCTTGCGCGCCGTGCTCCGGCGCAGTAGCAACAGCGTGGTGTCGGCGCTGCGGTGCCGCGACGTGATGCTGGAGCCCGCGCGCCGCAAGGTGACGCGCGGCGGCGCCGAGGTCAGCTTGAGTTCGCACGAATATCACACGCTGCTGGCGCTGATGCAGCGCCTGGGCGACACCGTGAGTCGCGATCAGCTTGAGATCGCCGTCTACGGCAGCAGCGGCACCATCGAGAGCAATACCGTGGCCGTTTACATCCACCAATTGCGGCGCAAGCTGGGCGACGGGCTGATCGAAACCCAGCACGGCCTGGGATACCGCATGGTTCCGGACGCCGCGGCATGACAACGCTGCGCAGACGCGTCGCGATCACCCTGCTGGTGACGATGCTGGCGACATGGACGGCCATCTTCGCGCTGAGATACGCCGAGATCACGCGCGCCGAGACGGGGCTGCTGGACCAGGATTTGAGCGACTCGGCCATGAAGGCGCTGCTGTCCCTGCCCACCAGCCTGCTGCGCAGCGAGGCTTCCAGCGAAGACCGTTTCGAGCTGCCTCCTTCAAACGCCGTTAACGGCGAATCCTTCAACTTCCAGGTCTGGTCGCTGGCGGACCATCGCCTGCTCGTGCAGTCGCCATGGGCGCCCGCGGAACCGCTGGCGCGCGGGTTCGCCAACGGCTTTCGCGACGTTACGCTGCAGGGCGAACCCTGGCGCGTCTACGCGATCTCGGACGCCGAGTCCCGGGTGCAGGTCCAGTTCGCCAAATCGGCCGCGCAGTTCCGGGCCGAAGCGACCGCGCGCATGTGGAACGGCCTGGGCCTGCTGACCCTGATCTTCCTGCTGCTGACCGCCGCCACCTGGCTGGTCATGCGCCGCGCCTTCCGCGCGGTGGACCGGGCGCGCGAGACCATCCTGAACCGGACCGACATGGACCTGGCGCCCTTGCCGACGGCAGGCATGCCCGGCGAACTGCGGCCCTTCATCGCCTCCATCAATCATCTGCTCGGGCGCCTGTCGGCGTCGCTGGAACGCGAACGGCGCTTCCTGGCCGACGCGGCGCACGAGCTGCGCACGCCGCTGGCGGCCTTGAGCGCCTATGCCGAACTGGCGGCCCGCAGCGATACCGAGGCGGCGCGCACGCAAGCCGTGCACAAGCTGCGCGACGTGGCGACACGCACCAGCCGCCTGGCCGAGCAGTTGTTGGACCAGGCCCGCATCCAGGCCCAGAACGAACCTCCCACCGACGTCCTGGAGCTGGCCCGCCTGGCCGAGATGATCGTCCGCGACAGCGAGGCGCTGGCCGCCCGAAAAGGGCAACGCATCACCCTGGACGCGCAGCCGGCCACCGTCGTCGGCGGACTCGACGCCCTGGGCATCCTCCTGCGCAACCTGCTGGACAACGCCTTGCGCTACACGCCCGCCGGCGGGCGGGTGGCCGTGGCCTCGCGCGCCCTGCCCGGCGGCGGCGCCCAGCTCAGCGTGGCGGACAACGGCCCGGGCATCGCGCCGGCCGAACGCGA
Organism: Achromobacter sp. NPDC058515; assembly: GCF_042721735.1. Lineage (NCBI taxonomy): Bacteria > Pseudomonadati > Pseudomonadota > Betaproteobacteria > Burkholderiales > Alcaligenaceae > Achromobacter > Achromobacter sp. NPDC058515. The sequence continues at coordinate 102,099 of NZ_JBHXNI010000013.1, read as the reverse complement.
ACGGGTGTTCGACCGTTTCTACCGCGCGCCCGGCGCCCTGGAAAGCGGCAGCGGCATCGGACTGTCGTTGGTGGCGCTCATCGCCGCCAATCATGGCGCGCGCATCGATTGGGAACCCGGACTGGACGGCCGCGGCGTGGGGTTGACGGTCACTTTCCCTGCCGCGCGGCGCGGCGCTCTGTAGGGCCCCACGCGATTTCGGTACGGGCGGGTCCGGAACGCCCCTTGCATATTGGCTCCAAAGAGCGAATATTGATTGCGCGCACTCCGGAGAGATGCCATGAGCGATCACGCAGAGAAGCAACGGCTTGCCGAGGCCCAGACGAAGCGCGCAGCCTGGAAAAAATGGGGGCCATATTTAAGCGAGCGACAGTGGGGCACCGTCCGGGAAGACTACAGCGACAACGGCGACGCCTGGAACTACTTCACGCATGACCAGGCGCGATCGCGCGCCTACCGCTGGGGCGAGGACGGCCTGGGCGGCATCAGCGACGACCACCAGGCGCTGTGCTTTGCGCTGGCGCTGTGGAATGGGCGCGATCCGATTCTGAAAGAGCGCGCCTTCGGCCTGGCGAACAGCGAGGGAAATCACGGCGAGGACGTGAAGGAGTACTACTTCTACCTCGACTCCACGCCCACGCACTCGTACATGAAGTACCTGTACAAGTATCCGCAAGCGGCCTATCCGTACACCGATCTCGTCCAGACCAATCGCATGCGCGGCAGGAACGAGCCCGAGTACGAACTGCTGGACACGGGCGTGTTTGACGACAACCGGTATTTCGACGTTTTCGTTGAATACGCCAAGGCGGCGCCCGAAGACATCCTGGTGCGCATCACCGTATTCAACCGCGGGGCCGGCGCGGCGCCTTTGCACGTGTTGCCGACCTTGTGGTTCAGGAACACGTGGTCATATTCGGAGGCCTTCCCGAAGCCGCTGCTCGAAAGCGTCGAACCGGGCGGGCTGGCGACGATCCGCGCGCATCACGACAGCGCGCCGCTACAGGAGCCGCTGGGCGACTATTACCTCTACTGCGACGCCGACGTCCCGCTGCTGTTCACCGAGAACGAGACCAATAACGCCCGGCTGTTCGGCTCGGCCAACGCGTCGCCGTACGCGAAGGATGGCATCCATGATTTCATCCTGCGGGGCGACGTCAACGCGGTAAATCCGGCGCGGCGGGGAACCAAGGCGGCATGCCATTACCAGCTTGATATCGGCGGCGGCGAGTCCAAGGTTGTCCAGCTGCGCCTGACGACCCGCCCCCCCGGCGTGGCGTTCGCCCCCTTCGGCGACTTCGATGCGGTGTTCGCCGAGCGGCTGGAGGAGGCCGATGCCTTCTACACCTCGATAACGCCGCTGGCGGTTCGCGCCGACCCCGAGCGCGCGAACGTCATGCGGCAGGCCCTGGCCGGCATGCTCTGGTCCAAGCAGTACTTCTACTACGACCTCGACCTCTGGCTGGAAGAGCACGGCGCGGGCAGCAAGCTGTCGCAACGGGACCGCCGGCGCGTGCGCAACAGCGAATGGGCCCATATGTTCAACGACGACATCATCTCGATGCCGGACAAATGGGAGTACCCATGGTATGCCGCCTGGGACCTGGCGTTTCACATGATTCCGCTGGGCACGGTCGACCCGGACTTCGCCAAGCAGCAGCTCGACCTGATGCTGCGCAATGACTACCTGCATCCCAACGGCCAACTGCCCGCCTACGAGTGGAACTTCAGCGACGTCAATCCTCCCGTGCATGCCTGGGCGACGATGCAGCTCTACGTCCTCGACAAGGAGCGACGCGATGGACACGGCGACATCGAGTTTCTCAAGTATGCGTTCTCCAAGCTGCTGGTGAACTTCACATGGTGGGTCAATCGCAAGGACCGGACCGGCGCCAACGTCTTCGAGGGAGGCTTTCTCGGACTCGACAATATCGGGGTGTTCGACCGTTCGTCCGCGCTGCCCACGGGCGGCTACCTGGACCAGGCCGACGGCACCGCCTGGATGGTGTTTTTCAGCCAGCAGATGCTGCGCATCGCGGTCGAGCTCGCGCTGCACGAGCCGCTCTATGAAGAGTTTGTCGAGAAGTTCTTCCAGCACACGCTGCTGATCGCCGGCGCGCTGGACCGCGTCGGCGAACACGAGGACGAAGCCTGGGACGAGGAAGACGGCTTCTTCTACGACGTGCTGCGCCTGCCGGACGGCAGCGCCACGCGCCTGAAGGTGCGTTCGATCGTCGGGCTGCTGCCGCTTGCCGCCGTCGCCGTGTTTGAAGAAGACATACTCGCCAGACTGCCGAATTTCCGGGCGCGCGCGCGCCTGTTCCTGGAACGCCACGCCGAGCTTGCCGCCAACACGCATCTGCCCCAGCAGCCCGGCGTCGCCAACCGGCGCATGCTGGCGACCATCAACGAGCCGAAGATGCGCCGCGTCCTGGCGCGCATGCTGGACGAAGGCGAATTCTTCGGCCCCCATGGCATCCGGGCGCTGTCGCGCTTTCACCTTGAGCATCCCTACGTCTTTCGCCACGCGGGTCTGGAGCACCAGGTGAGCTATGTGCCCGGGGAATCCGACACCGGCATGTTCGGCGGAAATTCCAATTGGCGCGGGCCGGTCTGGATGCCGATCAACTTTCTACTCTATTCCTCGCTGATACACCTGTATGCGTACTTCGGCGAGACCTTCACGATCGAGTGCCCGACCGGCTCGGGAAGGATGATGACCCTGCTGGAAGTCTCCCGGGAGCTAGGGGACCGCCTGATCCGGATCTTCCTTCCCAACGCCGATGGCCGCCGGCCTTCGAACGGTACGGATCAGGTGTGCTGGCAGGACCCGCACTGGCGCGACCTGGTGCTGTTCCATGAATATTTCCACGGCGATACGGGCGCAGGCATCGGAGCCAGCCATCAAACCGGCTGGACAGGCTGCATCGCGCGCATCCTGCAGATAAATGCCGTGCTGTCGAAGGACCTGCTGCTCATGCCGGGCGCCGAAGCCGCGGCCCTACGGGCGCTGCGCGAGCAAGCGAGCGCCGCCAACTGAACCCAGGAGCTCGCCATGCAGAGCGACAACGCCGACATGCACGTACCGGGGCCCGTGTTGCCGGCCCTGAATTCGCAGGCCTTGCTGAAGGGGCAGACAGCGCTGGTGACCGGCGCCAGTTCCGGCATCGGTCGCGCCATCGCCCTGGCGCTTGGGGCGGCCGGCGCCGATGTGATCGTGAACTACGTGGCAAGCCCCGCTGACGCCGAGGCCGTGGCCGAAGCGATACGCAGCGGCGGACGGCGCGCGATGACGGTGCAGGCCGACGTTGCCAACGAGGAGCAGGTGCTGGCCATGTTCGCCTCGGCGGTGCGCGAGTTCGGAACCGTCGACATCCTCGTCAGCAACGCCGGCAGGGAATGCAACGCGCCCTTCCATGAAATGAGCGTTGCGGACTGGGATGCCGTGATCAACGTCAATCTGCGCGGGGCATTTCTATGCGCCCGCTCGGCGGTGCGCGAGTTCCTGCGCCGCGGCGCGCGGCCGGGCATATCGGTTGCCGCGGGCAAGATCATCTTCACCAGCTCGGTCCACGAGATCATTCCATGGGCCGGCCACGTCAATTACGCCGCGTCCAAGGGTGGACTGATGCTGCTGATGAAGAGCCTGGCCCAAGAGGTCTCCGACAAGCGGATCCGCGTCAATTCCATTGCGCCGGGTGCGATCCGGACGCCAATCAACACCGCGGCATGGTCCACGCCCGAGGCCTATGCCGATCTGATGAAGCTGGTCCCCTACAAGCGCATCGGCGAACCGGACGAGGTGGGCCGCGCCGCAGCCTGGCTCGCGTCCGACTTCGCCGACTACATCGTTGGCGCCACGCTCGTCATCGATGGCGGCATGACCTTGTATCCCGGGTTTGAATCGGGCGGCTGATTGGGCGCCCAGGCGCAGGACCAGGAATCCCGCGAGCAACCGCGGGCGCGGCGTCATGCACGCATCGCCAGAGATGTAACGGCGCAGGATGCGCCCTATTTACCATTGTTGACACTTATGCCGCGCAATTTCAAAGAATTCTTATATTTCGCGGTCTTCCCAGTCAGTAAATTTGCGTCCCGCTGAAGCAGCGTTCGTCCGGGTTATCCCTTGGCCGCCGATCTTCCGTTGATCTCAACCCTGACTGTGCTGCGTGCCAAACCACCAGCAAAAACCATGAATCGCATTTATTTGTTGGTCTGGAATGCCACCACCAAGACCTGGGCTGCCGTGTCCGAAAACAGCCGTTCCCGCGGCAAGCCGGGCAAGGCGGTCCGTGCCGCATCCGCCGTCGCCATGGCGCTTGCCGGCATGGGCGCCGGCGGATTCACGCCTGCGCAAGCCGCCGGATCGGGCTTGCAGCTCTGTGATCCCGTAGCGAAGAGCGGCGCTTCCTTGGGCTCTACCCCCGGGTCCAGCACTTCGTTGAATTGCATCACCTCCGATTTCTCGTTTTCGCTGAATAACGCCGGCGACAACGCCGGGGGGAATGGATTCAGTGCATCCACGGCGCGTATCACGGGATATACCAACGGCACGCTTGAGCTAAAGGGCATGAACGGTATTTCCATGCTGAACACCGTTCAAATGAACGGCAACAAGATTACGCAGCTTGCCCCGGGCGACCTGAGCGCAGCCAGCCAGGACGCGGTCAATGGTTCGCAGCTGTACGCAACCAACCAGAACGTGACCGCCAATACCTCGGCGATTACCGGCCTGGATGGCCGCGTGACAACCAACACCACGTCCATTACGGCGCTGGACGGCCGTGTAACGCAGAACACGGGCGACATCACAAACTTGACGCAATCGCTGAACAGCGGCGCGGCGGGTTTGGTGCGCCAGGACGCGGCCACGAAAACCATCACCGTTGCCAAGGACCTGGACGGCGCCATTGTGGACATGACGGGCAGCGCCGGTGCGCGCAAGCTCGCCGGCGTCGACGCCGGCGTCCTGAGCGCAGCCAGCCAGGACGCGGTCAATGGTTCGCAGCTGTACGCAACCAACCAGAGCGTGCTGGCCAACACCACGGCGTTGAATACGCTTGACGGGCTGGTGGCGCAGAACACGACGAACTTGAACAATCTGACCGCCAGCATCAATAGCGGCGGCCTGGGCCTGGTCAAGCAGGATGCGGCCACGCGCAAGCTGACCGTGGGCCAGGAGCAGGACGGCAATCTTGTCGATTTCGCCGGCACGTCCGGCGCGCGCCAGCTGACGGGTGTCGCCAATGGCGTGGTGGCGCCGGGCAGCGTGTACGCGGTCAATGGCGGGCAGTTGCATACCGTGAGCGCTTCGGTCGCCGGCGCGCTGGGCGGCGGCGCCGCCGTCAATGCCGACGGCTCGATTTCGGCGCCCTCTTACAGCGTGGGCGGGGTCGCGCACCACTCGGTGAGCAGCGCCGTAGCGGGCCTGGACAATCGCGTGACGCAGATGCAATCGACAATCGACGGCGTCACGCAACAGATGAACAATGGCGAGGTCGGCCTGGTCAAACAAGATGCGGCGAACGGCACAATTACCGTTGCCGCGGACAAGGGCGGCAATCTGGTCGACATGTCGGGCGCGGGCGGCGCGCGCAAAATTGCCGGCGTGGCAAACGGCGCCGTCTCCGCCACCAGCACGGACGCCGTGAACGGCAGCCAGCTCTACGCCATTTCGCAGCAGATGACCGGCATGAGCGGAGCCGGCAGCTACGTCAAGGTCGATGGCGCAGGCGACGGGAGCGATGCCGCCGTGGTCGACGCAGGAACCAAGGGCGTGGCCATGGGCGCGAACGCTTCGGTGACGGCGGCCAATGGCGTGGCGTTGGGCGCAAACTCGGTGGCGGACCGCGCAAACGCCGTGTCCGTGGGTTCGAAGGGCGCGGAGCGTCAGGTGACCAACGTGGGCGCGGGCTCGCAAAAGACCGATGCCGTGAACGTCGGCCAACTGGCCCCGGTCGTCGCCGGCCTGGGCGGCGGCGCAAGCATTGACGCGAACACGGGCGCCGTGACCGGCCCGTCGTATGTGCTGGATGGCCAGGCCTACAGCAATGTGGGCGACGCGCTGAGGTCGCTGGACAGCAATGTGCAGAGCAATCGCGAAGGCCTGAACCGCCTGGACAGCCGCCTGGACCAGACCAACCGCGCAGTGGCCGACCTGGCGCGCAACGCGTACTCCGGCATTGCCGCGACCACGGCGCTGACCATGATTCCTGAAGTCGATCAAGGCAAGAAGTTCGCGTTGGGCATGGGCGCGGCGACCTACCATGGCTATCAGGCCATCGCACTGGGCGCGTCCGCGCGCGTGAACGACCGGATCAAGCTGAAGGCCGGCGTCGGCATGGGTTCAGGCAATGCGACCGCTGGCGTGGGTGCCTCCATGCAGTGGTGACGCGCGCCCGTCAGGTGAGATTCAGCCCGCCATCCGAGAGCAGAATCTCGCCCGTCAGGTAATCCGAGGCGACCGGCAAGGCGACGGCCTGGGCGATATCCTCGGGGCTGGCTGCCCGCCGCATCGGCGACCGCTCTTTCCAGAGACGGCGGAGGAAGTCCGCTATCCCGCGTTCACCGCGGATTGTCGGCATCACGCCTGCGCCGGTAGTCCGGGCAACAGCTTGTCCAGGGTGATCGGGTAATCGCGCACACGCACGCCGGTGGCGTTGTACACGGCATTGGCTATCGCCGCGCCCACGCCGCACAGGCCCAGCTCGCCAACGCCTTTGGCCTTCATGGGCGACGACACCGGGTCCGTTTCGTCCAGGAAGATGACCTCCTGTGGCGGGATGTCGGCGTGCACGGGCACCTCGTAGCTCGCCAGGTCATGGTTGACGAAGAACCCGACGCGCCGGTCCACGGCCAGCTCTTCCATCAGCGCCGCCCCGATGCCCATCGTCATCGCGCCGATGACCTGGCTGCGCGCGGTCTTGGGATTCAGGATGCGGCCGGCGGCGCAAACCGCCAGCATGCGGCGGATGCGGGTCTCGCCCGTGGCGGCGTCCACGCCCACTTCCACGAAATGCGCGCCAAAGGTCGATTGCTGGAATTTCTTGTCCAGGTCGCCAAATTCCAGTGCGTCTTCCGCGACCAGCTCGCCGCCGCCGGCCGCTTGCGCCAAGGGCGCGGAGCGCCCTCCCGCTTCCGTCACCGCGCCGTCCGCGAACACCGCGCCTTCCGCGCTGAAGCCCAGCTTTTCCAGGACGGCGGCGCGCAACTTGGAGCAGGCGGCATAGACGCCGGCCGTCGAGCTGTTCGCGCCCCACTGGCCGCCCGAACCGGCGGATACGGGGAACGACGAATCGCCCAGGCGCACGACCACGCTTGTCACCGGCACGCCCAGCATCTCCGCGGCGGTCTGCGCGATGATGGTGTAGCTGCCGGTGCCGATGTCGGTCATGTCGGTCTCGACGATGACCCTGCCCGCCGCATCCAGGCGCACGCGCGCGGCCGATTTCGTCACAAGGTTGTTGCGGAAGGCCGACGCCATGCCCATGCCGATCAGCCAGCGCCCTTCCCGCCGCCCGCCCGGCTTGGCGCTGCGCTCCTGCCAGCCGAAGCGCTGCGCGCCCGTTTGCAGGCATTCGATCAGATGGCGCTGCGAGAACGGGCGCTCCGGCGCCGAAGGATCCACCTGCGTATCGTTGCGGACCCGGAATTGGACGGGATCCATGCCCAGCGCCTCGGCCATTTCATCCATGGCGATTTCCAGCGCCATCATGCCGGGCGCCTCGCCGGGCGCGCGCATCGCGTTGCCTTCGGGCAGGTCCAGCGTCATCAGGTTCAGCGCCGTCATGCGGTTTGCGCCTGCATAGAGGAATTGCGTCTGCTGGACCGCTTCTTCGGGCTGGCCGCCCGGCAGGTCGCCGGACCAGCTCTCATGCCCGATCGCGACGAGCTTGCCGTCCGGGGCGGCGGCGAGGCGTATCCGCTGTATGGTGGCGGGCCGGTGCGTGGTGTTGTTGATGACCAGGGGACGCGGCAAGGCCACCTTGACCGGCCGCTGCGCCGCCCGCGCGCCCAGCGCGGCCAGGACCGCATCCGCGCGGACAAACAGCTTGCCGCCGAATCCCCCGCCTATGAATGGCGAGATCAGCCGCAGCTTCTCCTTCGGAATGCCCAGCGTCCTGGCGACGTCGCCGCGGCTCCAGTCGATCATCTGATTGGAGGTCCACAGCGTCAGCTCGTCCCCCTTCCAGACCGCCATGGACGCATGCGGCTCCATCATGGCGTGCGACTGGTCGGGCGTGGTGTAGGTGCGGTCTATCTTCACGGGCGCCGCGGCGTAGGCGCCTTCGAAATCGCCCACATCCGACTTGGGAATCCGCTTGCCCGCCGCGCCGCCGTTTTTTTCCGCGGCCAGGCTGTATGCGCCCCTGGCGCGCTCGTACTGCACCCGGATCAGCCGGGAAGCGGCGCGGGCCTGCTCGAAGGTCTGCGCCACCACCACGGCGATGGCCTGGTGGTAATGCTGGATGTCCGGACCGCCCAGCAGCGTGGCGGTGTTGAACTTGCCGTGGCCCAGCTTGCCGGCGTTCTGCGCGGTGACGACCGCCAGCACGCCGGGCGCGTTCCGGGCGGCCTCTATATCCATGGCGCTGATCCTGCCCTTGGCGATGGCCGAACCGACCACATAGCCCACGGCGGCGTTGGGCGCCGCCTGATGATGCTCATAGGCATAGGCGGCCTTGCCGCAGGTCTTGAGCGGCCCATCTATGCGGTCGACGGCGTGGCCGACTATCTTCTGCCGATCGATGGGATTCTCGGTTGCGGGAGTATCGAATTTCATCGCGTCGTGCCCTCGCTTTCCGCCAGGATTGAACTCAGGGTGCGCTGCGCCAGCGCCAGCTTGAAGGCGTTCTCGGACGTGGGCCGCGCATCGGCCAGCAGGCGGTCCGCCACGCGCTTTGCGCCTTCCGGCATTTCCGCTTCGGCCGCCTCGATCCGCCAGGGCCGATGCGCCACGCCGCCCAGGGCGACACGCCCGCTTCCGTCGGGCTGCACGACGGCGGCGACCGACACCAGGGCAAAGGCAAAAGACGCCCGGTCGCGGACTTTGCGGTAGACCTGCCTGCCGCCCACGGGCTTGGGCAGCGTGACGGCGGTGATGAGCTCGCCGGGCTCCAGGGAGTTGTCGATATGGGGCGTGTTGCCCGGCAGGCGGTAAAAATCGGCGATGGGAATGACGCGCGTCGTGCTGTCCGCCCGCACCGTTTCCACCGAGGCGTCCAGCACCCGCATCGCCACCGCCATGTCGCTGGGATGGGTCGCGATACAGGCGTCGCTTGCGCCGATTACGGCCAGTTGGCGCGTCACGCCCCCGATGGCCGAACAGCCGCTGCCCGGCACCCGCTTGTTGCAGGGCTGATTGGTGTCGTAGTAGTAAGGGCAACGCGTGCGCTGCAGGAGATTGCCGGCGGTCGTCGCGCGGTTGCGGATCTGCCCCGACGCGCCGGCCAGAATCGCGCGGGACAAGATGGCGTAGTCGCGCCGGATGCGTTCGTCCGCAGCAAGATCGGTGTTGCGCGCGAGGGCGCCTATGCGCAATCCACCGTCAGGGGTGGCTTCGATCCGGTCCAGGCCCAGCCCGTTCACATCGATCAGGTGCGCGGGCGTTTCCACCTCGATCTTCATCAGGTCGATCAGGTTGGTGCCGCCCGCGATGAAGCGCGCGCCCTGCACGCGGCCCGCGCTGGCGGCGGCCTCGGCGGGCGTGCGGGCGCGCTCGTAGGTGAAGGGCTTCATGCCTTGCCCCCCGCGACTTCCGCTATGGCATCGACGATATTGGCGTAGGCGCCGCAGCGGCAGATGTTGCCGCTCATGCGCTCGCGTATCTCTTCGGCGGATAGCAGCGGGCGTTCGGCGAGGTCGGCGCTGACGTGGCTGGGTATGCCCCGCGACACTTCATCCAGCATCCCGACGGCCGAGCAGATCTGCCCCGGCGTACAGTAGCCGCACTGGTATCCGTCGTGCTTGACGAACGCCGCCTGCAGCGGGTGCAGCGAGGCCGGCGTGCCCAGGCCTTCGATCGTGGTGATGTCCGCGCCGTCGTGCATGACGGCAAGCGTGAGGCATGCGTTGACCCGCCTGCCGTCCAGCATCACCGTACAGGCGCCGCACTGCCCGTGGTCGCAACCCTTCTTGGTGCCGGTCAGGCGCAGGTGTTCGCGCAGCGCGTCCAGCAAGGTGGTGCGCATGTCCATGGCCATTTCGTGCGTTGCGCCGTTCACCCGCAGCGTCACCGTGGAGGACATGGGCTGGACCGCGCCGGCCCCCTGCGCCGCCGCCATTTGCGGCGCGGCCATGGCGGTGGCGGATGCCGCGCCCACCTTCAACAGATCGCGCCGGGATATCTTGAGATCTAGCGGGTGTTCCAAGGCCTGGTCCTCCTGTGATCGCGGCGCGGGCCTTGGGGCGGCCCGCAGTCACCGCCGCCAGCAAGCTGCGTTCCTGTGGAGGGCAAGGCTTGAAGCCGGAATACGCGGTTGAGCGCCTTTCGGGCATGATATCCAGGCCATCCCCAAACCCGCCACGCCATCGCGCCCGGAAAATGCCCGATCCCGACACCCCTCCCGACCACGCCCCGCTGACAAGTTGCGTCGGCATTGTGCTGGCCGCGGGCCACGGCCGCCGCTATGCCGCCCTGGCCCCGGACGAGGACAAGCTGCTGGCGCCGCTGCCGGACGGCAGGCCTGTCGCCCTGGCCGCGGTGGCGGCGATGCGCGCCGCCACCGCGCGCACCGTGGCGGTGGTCCGGCCCGACAACCCGGCGCTGGCAAGGCTGCTGGCGGCGGAAGGCTGCGAGGTGCTGGCGACCGGAGCCGGCAAGAACGGCATGGGCGACAGCCTGGCGGCCGTTGCCCGCCACCTGCTGCGGACCTGCGGGCCCGACGTGCAGACCTGCCTCGTCGCCCTGGGGGACATGCCGTGGGTGCGGCCCCTTACCTGCATCCAGGTGGCGCGGGCATCGCAGGGCCACAAGATCGTGGCGCCCGCCTGGGACGGCCGCCGCGGCCATCCCGTTGCGTTCCATCGGACGCTGTGGGCGGAATTGGCGGCGCTGGCGGGAGACGCCGGCGCGCGCGCCTTGCTGGGCCGCCACCCGGTTACGGAGCTGGCCGTGGACGACCCCGCCGTGCTGGCGGATGTGGACATTCCCGAAGATCTGACAAGCGCGGGAAAAATCTACCGGTAGGCGGGCGGCGCCGGATTACCCCTGCGCGCCGTCCGGCAGCTTCGCGATCGCCTTGATCTCGAACTGGAACCCGGAGAGCCACGTCACGCCCACGGCGGTCAGCGCCGGGTGCGGCGCGCTGCCCCAGTATTCCGGCACCACCTTCCAGATCGTTTCGAACTTTGAATCGGGATCGACCATGAAGACGGTTGCGTCGACCACGTCCTCGAACGTGCATCCCGCCGCCGCCAGGATGGCGTTCAGGTTCTCGAATGCAAGCCGGACCTGCGCCTCCAGATCAGGCTCGGGCGAGCCGTCCTCGCGGCTGCCGACCTGTCCTGAAACAAACAGGAAGCCATCGGACCGGACCGCCGGGGAATAGCGGTGGCGTTCGTAGAGGGCGTGGCGCCCGGCGGGGAAGACGACGTCGCGTGTTGCCATGGAATTTCTCCTTCAGTGGGCCGGAACCGGCCCGTGTTAGCCATGGAGAAACTTTACGGGCGCGTGCGCCGCGGATAAACGGGCAAGTCCCTCCATCACTATTTGTAGAATCCAAACAATCCCCGGACATTCAGGAGCCGCAATGGACCGTTTCGATGCGATGAGCGCGTTCGCCCGCGTGGTGGAGACCGGCAGCTTCACCAAGGCTGCCGAGACCCTGCATATGAGCAAGACCAGCGTGACCCAGCTGGTGCAGCAGCTGGAGGCGCGGCTGCGCGTCAGGCTGCTGAACCGGACCACCCGCAAGGTCAACGTCACCGCCGACGGCGCCGCCTACTACGAGCGCGTGATACGGCTGCTGGCGGACATGGACGACGCGGAGACCAGCCTTTCCAGCGCGGCGGAGGCGCCCCGGGGCCGGCTGCGGGTGGACGTGCCCAGCCCGCTGGCCCGCATGATCCTCGTGCCCGCCTTGCCGGCGTTCCATGCCCGGTATCCCGACATCCAGCTCGACATGGGCGTCAGCGACCGCATCGTGGACCTGATCGGCGAAAACGTGGACTGCGTGGTGCGCGGCGGCGAACTGACCGACCAGTCCCTGATGGCCCGCCGCGTGGGCGACCTGCAGCTGGGCGTGTACGCGGCGCCCGCCTACCTGGAGCGCGCCGGCATGCCCTCGCATCCGCGCGAGCTTGAGGACACGCACCATCGCATCGTCGGCTTTCTGTGGGCGCGCAACGGCAGGGCCCTGCCCTACGCCATGCGCCGCGGCGAAGAACGCGTCAACGTGCATGGCCGCTATGTCCTGGCGGTGGACGACGGCAACGCCTATCTGGCGGCCGGCCTGGCGGGCATGGGCGTGCTCTGGCTGCCGGACTACATGTCCCGCGCGCACCTGGCAAGCGGCGAGCTGGCCCCGCTGTTCGAAGACTGGCGGCTCGACCCGATGCCGATGTACGTGGCGTTTCCGCCGAACCGGCACGTCAGCGCCAAGCTGCGCGTGTTCATCGACTGGATCGTTGAGCTGATGGGACGGTATGCGCCCATGATGGGCAAGCCCTAGGCGGGGTCTCCCGCCTTGCCGGCCGCCGGTCCAAGTGTGCCGGGCTGGGGCCTGTGCCCTACCCCTTCGCCAGCGCCCCCGCCAGCTCCAGCGCCATTCCCAGGAACGCCGACCTGTCATCCTTCCGGTAGCTGACGATCACCGGCGACACAAACGCGTCCGCATCGATCCGCACATGGGCCACGTCCTGGCGCTGCAGGCGCTGCACGGACGCCGGCACCACGGTCACCCCCAGCCCCGCCGCCACCAGCCCGATCGCCGTCTGCAGCTCATTGGCTTCCTGCACCACCTGGGGCGCATGCCCCGCCGCGCGGAACAGCCCCAGCACGTGATCCGCGAAGTTCGGCCTGGGCCGCGCCGGATACAGGACGAAGGGCTCTTGCGCCAGCCGCTCCACCGAGACGCTTTCCAGCCCCGCCAGCGGATGGTGCAGCGGCACGGCGGCCGTCAGCGGTTCGGTCATCAGCACCCGGCGCTCGATTGCCGGATCATCCAGCAGGATGCGGCCGATGCCCAGATCGATGCGCCCGGCCTTCAGGGCCTCGATCTGCGGCAAGCTGGTCATTTCCATCAGGCCCACTTCTACCCGGGGATCCGCGCTGCGCAGCTGGCGGATCAGTTCGGGCACGAATCCGTAGAGCGTGGACGGCACGAAGCCGATGCCGAACCAGCGGCGTTGCGTCTGTCCCAGCCTGCGGGTGCCTTCCAGCACTTCTTCCAGCCTGGCGGTCAGCAGCCGCGACTGCTCCAGCAGGAAGCGCCCCGCCTCGGTCAGGCGCAGCGCGCGGGTGGTGCGTTCGAACAGCGCCACGCCCAGTTCTTCCTCGAACTGGCGGATCTGGCGGCTGAGCGGCGGCTGGGCCATGTGCAGCCGGGCGGCGGCGCGGGTGAAGCTGCCCTCTTCCGCCACGGCCTGGAAATAGCGCAGGTGTCTGAGCTGCATGGCTTATTTAGACTGCAAAGGTATTAATCGGAACCGATATAGTCTTGGACTAAGGACGAAAACGCAAGCCATACTGCAAGCATCGTACAAACCTGGCTATAAAAGTATGAATCCGGTAAGCATTCTCTCGGTCGAGGCCATTCTGGTGGACCTGCCCACCATCCGCGCCCATCAGCTGGCCATGGCGGTCATGCAGCGGCAGACGCTGGTGATCGTGCGGCTCCAGTGCAGCGACGGCATCGAAGGCATCGGCGAGGCCACGACCATCGGCGGCCTGTCCTATGGCGAAGAAAGCCCCGAGGGCATCAAGCTGGCGATCGATGCCTACCTGGCGCCCGCGCTGGCGGGGCTGGATGCGGCCAACATCCACGGCGCGATGCAGCGCCTGGACAAAGTGGCGCGAGGCAACCGCTTCGCCAAGTCCGCGCTGGAATCCGCGCTGCTGGACGCGCAGGGCAAGCGCCTGAACGTATCCGTGTCCACACTGCTGGGCGGCGCGGTGCGCACGCGCCTGCCGGTGCTGTGGACGCTGGCCAGCGGCGACACCGCCCGAGACATCGAGGAAGCCGAGTCGCTGTTGCAAAGCCGCCGCCACAACACCTTCAAACTAAAGGTCGGCCGCCGCGCCGTGGCCGACGACGTGGCGCACGTGTCGCGCATCAAGCAGGCGCTGGGCGACCGCGCCCGCGTGACGGTGGACGTGAACCAGGCATGGAACGAGGCCGATGCGGCCGGCGCCATTGCCCGGCTGGAAGCCGCGGGCGTGGACCTGATCGAACAGCCCATTCCGCGCGCCAACCTGGCCGGCATGGCCCGGCTGGCCGCCCGCTTCGTGGTGCCCATCATGGCCGACGAGGCGATCAACGGCCCGGAGGACGCGCTGGACATCGCGCGCCAGGGCGCGGCCGACGTGCTGGCGCTGAAGATTGCCAAGTCCGGCGGCATCCACGAGATGCTGCGCACCGCCGCGGTGGGCGACGCCGCCGGCATGTCGCTGTATGGCGGCACGATGCTGGAAGGCTCGGTGGGCTCGATCGCGTCGGCGCACGGCTTTGCCTGCCTGCCGCGCCTGTCCTGGGGCACCGAGCTGTTCGGCCCCCTGCTGCTGAAGGACGACATCGTGGCGAACCCGCCGCGCTACGCGGATTTTGAAATGGAAATACCCGACGGCCCCGGTTTGGGCCTGACGCTGGACGAAGACAAACTGGCCTTCTACCGCCGCGGCAACTAACCCCAGTACTCGCTGGCCGCGCCCGCCCCGCAGGGCGCGGTCCACAATAATTCAAGCACCACGGAGACAACCATGCGCATGCGCCATGTATTCAACCCCTTTGCCCGGGCCTTCCTGGCCCTGTCGCTGCTGGGCGGCGCGTCCGCCGCGCACGCGGACAGCTATCCCGACCGCCCGATCAAATGGGTCGTGCCCTTCCCGCCGGGCGGCGCCATGGACAGCATCGCCCGCACGCTGGGCGAGTCCATGGGCAAGCAGCTCAACACCTCCTTCATCGTGGAGAACCGCGCGGGCGCGGGCGGCAACATCGGCGCGGCCGGCGTGGCGCGCGCCAAGCCGGACGGCTACACCATCCTGATCGTGGCCAACGGCATGGCGGTCAACCCCGCGCTGTACGCGGACCTGAACTACGACCCCATCAAGGACTTCGCGCCGATCTCGCTCCTGGCCGTGGTGCCCAACGTGCTGGTCGCCAACCCGGCCCGCACCGGCGCCACCAGCGTGCAGGACGTGATCGCCAAGGCCAAGGCCCAGCCCAACCACTACACCTACGCCTCGGCCGGCGTGGGCACCTCGATTCATCTGGCGGGCGAGCTCTTTGTCTCCATGACGGGCGTGGACATGCTGCATGTGCCCTACAAGGGCAGCGGCCCCGCCGTCGCCGATCTGCTGGGCGGCCAGGTGGACTACATGTTCGACAGCATCACCTCGGCCAAGCCGCACATCGCCACCGGCAAGCTGCGCGCGCTGGGCGTCACCACCAGCAAGCGTTCGGCCGCCCTGCCCGATGTGCCGACCATGCAGGAAGCCGGCGTGCCGGGCTATGAGCTGATGCCCTGGTTCGCGGCCTTCGCGCCCGCCGGCACGCCGCCCGAGGTGGTGGCCAAGCTGAACGAAGCCATGCGCAACGCGCTGGCCGAACCCAAGGTGAAGGCCACGCTGGATTCGATCGGCGCGGAGTCCATCGGCGGCACGCCCGACGCCTTGCGCGACCACCTGGCCAAGGAAACGGCGCAGTGGAAGGAGCTGGTCAAGGAACGGAACATCAAGATCAACTAAGCCTGGCGCCCATCGGGGCCGCCGCGAATGAGGTATCGTCTGCATCACGCTGATCTCGTGAAGGTACCTCTATCATGGCCCTGAAACATGCGGATCCCGGTCAAGTCATCGACCTCTCTCCCTACGGAAGCCGCCTCTCGGCGGCGCAGTCGATTGCGCTCTTCAAATCGGAAGACCTGGAGGTCATGCGGCTGGTGCTGATGGCCGGCAAGGCGATGCCCTCTCATCACGTCGCCGGAGAAATCACGATCCAGTGCATCGAGGGCAGCGTGGAAGTCGCGGCCGAAGACGCCACGCACGTGCTGCGGCCCGGCCATCTGCTGTACCTGTCGGGCCGCGCTCCGCATGCGCTTCTCGCGCTGGAGGATGCGTCGGTCCTGGTCACTGTCGCGCTCAAGCGGATACCGCCCGCGGCGGCGTAGCCATCCCGCGGACGCCCACGGGAGCGGCCCCTTTCATGCCTGCCTTGCCGTTTCGTCCATCGCCAGGCGCGGCCTCGTCCGCCGGACTGGCTTGCGCGCTGCTGGCTGCCGCCTGCGGCCCGGCCGTGGCCGCGGACCAGGACCCGCAGGCGCGGGCCTGGGCGGCTTCCTGCATCACCTGCCATGCGCCGGCGGCGCGGCCGATGCCGGCCATCCTGCCGCTGGAAGGACTCTCCCCCGACTGGATCGCGACGCGCATGCGGACGCTGGCCGCCGCGTCGTCCGAAGCCGGGGTCATGGCCCAGATCGCGCGGGGCTACAGCGACGACGAGATCGTTCGCATCGCCCGGTGGTTCGCCGCCAGGCCCAAGGCGGAGGCGCCATGAAGCGGCGCAGCTTCCTGCTGGCGGCGGCGGCCGGGACCGCCCTGGGAGCCGCGCCGGCCGCGCGCGCCGCCAGGCCGCATGTGGTGGTGGTGGGCGGAGGCTACGGCGGCGCCACGGCGGCGCGCTATCTGCGCCTGCTGGGCGCGGGCGCCATCGATGTCACGCTGGTCGACGACAACCCCGCTTTCGTCTCCTGTCCGCTCTCCAACCTGGTGCTCGGCGGCAGCAAGGCCATGGCCGATATCACCCTGGCGCGCGACGGCTTGTTGCGCCGCGGGGTGCGCGTGGTGCACGACCGCGCGCTCGCCGTCGACGCGCCCTCCCGGCAAGTCCGGCTGGCCGGCGGCCAGCGGCTGTCCTATGACCGCCTGATCCTGTCGCCGGGCGTGGACATGCAATGGCAGCGCATGGAGGGCATGGACGCGCCGGGCGCGCGCGAGCTCGTTCTGCACGCCTGGAAGGCCGGGGCGCAAACCGCGGCCCTGCGCCGCCAGCTGGAGGCCATGCCGGATGGTGGCGCCTATGTGCTGACCATCCCGCTGGCGCCCTACCGCTGCCCGCCGGCGCCGTACGAACGCGCCTGCCAGGTGGCTTGGTACTTCAAACAGTTCAAGCCGCGCTCGAAGGTGCTGGTCTTCGACGCCAACGCGGACATCACGTCCAAGGCCGCGCTGTTCCGCCAGGCCTGGGCGCGCTCGTATGCGGGCTACATCGAGTACAACCCGCAGTTCGAGGCGGTCGCCGTGGATGCCGCCAATCGCACCGTGCAGTTCGAGCTGGGCGAGACCGTGCGGGCGGACGTGCTGAACGTGGTGCCGCCGATGCGCGCCGCGGCCATCGCCGCGGACGCCGGACTGGCCACGGCCAACGGCGACTGGTGCGAGGTGGATTTCCTGACCTTCGAATCGCTGGCCGTGCCGGGCATCCATGTGCTGGGCGACGCGATCCAGATCGCCCCGGCGATGCCCAAGTCCGGCCACATGGCCAACCAGCACGGCAAGACCTGCGCCGCGGCCGTGGCCGCCCTGCTCACGGGCGGCGAGGTCAACCAGCAGCCGCTGTACGCCAACACCTGCTACAGCTACACCTCCGACCGCGAGGTCATGCACGTGGCCAGCGTGCACCGTTACGACGCGGCGGCGAAGACCATGATGCCGGTCGCCGGGGCCGGCGGATTGTCGGCGCAAGCCAACGCTAGGGAAACTCCTTATGCCCAGGCGTGGGCCCAGGCAATCTGGGGCGACATGCTGGGTTGACCCTCCCGCAAGACCGTGTTGCCGCCGCCGGGTGCTGCGGCGCAGCGTGCCAACCGGCTTCTTTATGTGTGAAGATAATTTGCATATAACTAAAGAAAATAAAGAAGCCGGGTAACACCCACGGAGGAGCAAGGTGGATCGAGAGGCAAAAATGGGGCGCCTGCGCAAGGCGCCCGAGAATTTTGTTTCCGCCGATTTGGCGCAGGACATTGCCCGCAATGGCCTGGACGACGCCCGGCGAGGCTTTTTGCGGCGCAGCTTCCAGACCGCCGGCGCGGCGCTGGCCGCGGGCTGGGCCGGCAATGCGCTGGCGGCCACCGGCGGCGACGAGATGATCCTGGCTCCGCGGCCCTGGTCGACATCGCTGGGCCAGCCGGTGGCCGCGCGGCCCTACGGCGAGCCCTCGCGGTACGAAGCCAATCTGCAGCGGCGCCAGTCGCCGGGCCTGACGCGGGTGCCGGCTTCGTCGGTCGCCTTCGCGCCCTTGCAGGGCCTGTTCGGCATCATCACGCCCAGCGGCCTGCACTTCGAGCGCCACCACCAGGGCTGGGTCGATATCGACCCGTCGCAGCACCGTTTCATGATCAACGGCCTAGTGGCGCAGCCCAAGGTCTACACCATGGACGACCTGATGCGCCTGCCGTCCGTGTCGCGCATCCATTTCATCGAATGCGGCGCCAATACCGGCCCGGAATGGGGCAATGCGGCGGTGCCGACGGTGCAGTACACGCACGGCATGCTGTCCTGTTGCGAGTTCACCGGCGTGCCGCTTTCGGTGCTGCTGGAAGACTGCGGCGCCGACCTTGCGCGCGGCAAGTATGTGCTGGCCGAAGGCGCCGACGGCTCCAGCATGACGCGCACCATCTCGATGGAAGCGGCGCTGGACGACGTCATCGTGGCCTGGGGCATGAACGGCGAGATGCTGCGGCCCGAGAACGGCTACCCGCTGCGCCTGGTCGTGCCGGGCGCGCAAGGCGTGTCGTGGGTGAAGTGGCTGCGCCGCATCGAAGTCGGCGACCAGCCCTGGAACACCAAGGACGAGACCATCCACTACGTCGACCTCGTCCCCGGGGGCCAGCACCGCCAGTACACCTCGATCCAGGAGTGCAAGTCGGTCATCACCACGCCGTCGGGCGGACAGGTGCTGCTGGACAAGGGCTTCTGCAATATCTCCGGACTGGCCTGGTCGGGCCGCGGCAAGGTCAGGCAGGTGGACGTGTCCACCGACGGCGGGCGCAACTGGCGCACGGCGCGGCTGGAGGGGCCGGTGCTGACCAAATGCCTGACGCGCTTCAACATCGATTGGGTCTGGGACGGTTCGCCCGTGATCCTGCAGAGCCGCGCGCAGGACGAGACCGGCTACGTCCAGCCGCGTTCGGGCCAGTTGCGCGAGGTGCGCGGCACGCGCTCCATCTATCACAACAACGCCATTCAATCGTGGCGGGTGGCCGAGAGCGGAGAGGTGAGCAATGTCCACGTCGAATAGCCTGCGCGCCGCATTGGCCTGTATGGGCCTGGGGCTGGCCTTGCTGGCCCCGGGCGCCGGCGCGGCGGACAAATTCCCCGGCGTGGGCCGCGGCGCCACGCCGGCCGAGGTGGCCGCCTGGGATATCGACGTGCGGCCGGATTTCAAGGGCCTGCCCGCCGGCAGCGGCACGGTGCTGCGCGGCGGCGATATCTGGGAGGGCAAGTGCGCCTCCTGTCACGGCAGCTTTGGCGAAAGCAACGAGGTCTTCACGCCGCTTGCGGGCGGCACCAGCGCCGACGACATCCGCAGCGGCCGCGTGGCCGCGCTGGCCGGCAATTCCCAGCCACAGCGCACCACGCTGATGAAGGTCAGCACGGTCTCCACGCTGTGGGACTACATCCATCGCGCCATGCCCTGGGACAACCCCAAGAGCCTCTCGCCGGACGAGGTCTACGCCGTCACGGCCTACCTGCTGAACCTGGGCGAGATCGTACCCGAGAACTTCGAGCTCTCGGACAAGAACATCGCCGAGGTGCAGGCGCGCATGCCCAACCGCAACGGCATGACGCGCGACCACGGGATGTGGCTGGCCTCGGGCAAGCCCGACACGCAGAACACCGCCTGCATGAGCAATTGCGCCGAGTCCGTCACGGTGTCTTCGGAGCTGCCGCCCTACGCGCGCAATGCCCACGGCGACATCGCCGCGCAGAACCGCTTGATCGGGCCGGTGCGCGGCGCCAATACGCTGGCGCCTGCCCTGACGGGCGCGGCCGGCAGCAACGCCGAGGCCGTGCGCGTCCACGCCAGCAAGACCATCGCCTCGGCTGCGCCCCTCGCCGCGCCGACGCCTGCGGCCGCATCGGCGCCATCCGCTTCCGAACCGCCCAAGGCCGGCGACGGCGCCGACCTGGCCGGCGCGCGCCTGGCCACGTCCGGCGCCTGCGTAGCCTGCCATGCGGCCGATCGCAAGATGATCGGGCCCAGCTATAGGGACGTGGCGGCCAAGTACGGGGGCAAGGCCGACGCGCATGCGCTGCTGGCCCAGAAGATCCGCAAGGGCGGCGGCGGCGTCTGGGGCGCCATGCCGATGCCGCCGAATCCTGGCGTCAGCGACGACGACCTCAAGCGCATCGTGGACTGGATTCTGGCTGGCGCACCCGCGCCGGGTTGAAACTTTGGGAGAGAGAGGAGACGGCTATGACACAACAACACATCGATCGACAGCGGCGCCGCGTGGTCGGCCTGGGCACGGTGCTCAGCCTGGCCGTGGCGGCGGGCATTCTGCGGCCCAGCCAGGCCTGGGCGGTGCAGGCCGACTGGAACAAGCAGGCCTTCGACGCCAAGAGCATGCAGGAGGTGATCAAGGCGCTGGGCGGAGGCGATGCCGCGCCCAGCGACCAGATCACGCTGGTGGCGCCCGATATCGCCGAAAACGGCGCGGTGGTGCCGGTGGGCGCTGTCAGCAAGCTGCCCAACACCGAGCAGATCTCGATCCTGGTGGCCAAGAACCCCAACGCCCTGGCCGCCAGCTTCACGCTGCCCGCCGGCACCGAGCCTGAAGTGGCGACCCGCGTGAAGATGAGCCAGACCTCGGACGTGTATGCCCTGGTCAAGGCGGACGGCAAGTACTACACGGCCCACAAGGAAATCAAGGTGACCCTGGGCGGCTGCGGCGGCTGAGCCGCGCACCCGCTACGAGCAATCAAGGAGACAGCACATGGAAGCAAGGCCAATGCGGATCCGCGCCGCGGAGAAGGACGGCGTGATCGAGGTGAAGGTCCTGATGAGCCACATCATGGAGACCGGGCAGCGCAAGGACGCCGAAGGCAAGGTGGTGCCGGCGCATTTCATCCAGGACGTCACCGTGAAGAGCGGCGACAAGGTGGTGCTTGCGGCGCAATGGGGGCCGGCGGTCTCGCGCGACCCCTTCCTGTCCTTCAAGTTCAAGGGCGCCGCCAAGGGCGACAAGGTCAGCGTCACCTGGAAGGACAGCGAAGGCGCGACCCGCACCGATGTCGCCACGGTGACCTAGCGTTCCGGATGTGTGGGTGAAGGCGGACTAACAATAAACGCCCGCCGGCCACCGCGGCCGGCAGGGCAACCGCGTGAGGAGACATACATGGATAGGAAACGCATGCTTGCCGCATGCGCGATGGCCGGCTTCGCGCTGGCCGGAGCGCGGCTGGCGGCGGCCGCCACCGCGGCCGAGCAAGACACCGCGCAGGGCATCGCGCAATACCGCGAGATGCTGGCCGACGGCAATCCGGCCGAGCTCATCGAGATGGCGGGCGAGGACCTGTGGAAGGAAAGCCGTGGGCCCAAGAGCGCCTCGCTGGAGAAATGCGACCTGGGCCTGGGCGCCGGCGTGGTCAAGGGAGCTTACGCCCAGCTGCCGCGCTACTTCGAGGATGCCGGGCGCGTGATGGACCTGGAAAGCCGCCTGGTGTATTGCATGGCTCAGCTCCAGGGCCTGGACGCCGCCGAGGTCACGAAGAAGCCCTTCTCGGGCGACGGCCAGTACTCCACCGGCATCGAGTCGCTGGTGGCCTACGTCGCGGGCCTGTCGCGCGGCATGCAGATCGCGGTGCCGCAGGCCCATCCCAAGGAACAGGCGGCGTATGCGCGCGGCCGGGACATCTTCTACTACCGGGGCGGCCCGTACGACTTCTCCTGTGCGTCCTGCCATACCGGGGACAACAAGCGGATCCGGCTGCAGGACCTGCCCAACCTGACCAAGCAGGAACCGGCGCGCGCCGCCTTCGCAAGCTGGCCGGCCTACCGCGTGTCGCAGGGCGCGCTGCGGTCGATGCAATGGCGCCTGCAGGATTGCTTCCGCCAGCAGCGCATGCCGCTGCTGAAGTACGGCTCGGACGCGTCGGTGGACCTGACGGTGTTCCTGGGTGTCAATGCCAACGGCGGCCAGATGATGGCCCCGGCCATCAAGCGGTAAAGGGGGAATCATGCGCAAGATACGCACGACCTGGCCCGGCCTGGCGGCCGTTGGCCTGCTCCTGGCGGCCAACGCCGGGGCGCAGCAGCCGGCGCCGAAGGCGGCCGTCGATCACCAGGCCCTGGTGGCCGAACTGAAGGACTCGTTCGTCGAGCGCGGCCTGGCCAAGCTGGACCGGATCGACCAGTCGCCGATGCAGCGCGCCTGTTCGATCGCCGAGGCGGGCGGAGAGATGCCCGCCGAGACCGCCATGAAGATCACGCAGGAGGCGGCCGCCAACGTCAAGCCGCCCGCCGACGGCAACTACATCGGCGACTGGCGGCAGGGAGAGAAAGTGGCGCAGAACGGCCGCGGCCTGCAGTTCTCGGACACGGCCAAGACGGTCAACGGCGGCAACTGCTACGCCTGCCACCAGATGAGCAAGGCCGAGATCTCCTACGGCAACATCGGGCCGTCGCTCTACCAGTACGGCAAGCTGCGCGGCAACAGCAAGGAAATGGTGGCCTACACCTGGAACAAGATCTACGACTCGCACGCCACCATGCCGTGTTCGAACATGCCGCGCTTCGGCGCCGCCGGCATCCTGACCGAGCAGCAGCTCAAGGACGTGATGGCGCTGCTGCTGGACCCGCAATCCGCGGTCAATGACGACCAGGCCAAGCCCTGACACCAGCCACGCGCGGAGGACGCATGAACGCAGTTTCCAGATATGGCCGGCTGCTGCTGGCCGCGGGCATGCTCGCCGCGGCGGCGGCCCACGCCCAGGCGCCGCCCAAGGTGGGAGACAAGCTGGCGATGCCGGAAGTGCGCCTGCTGGACGGCACCCGCCTGTCGGCGGCGGATTTTGCCGGCAAGCCGCTGGTGATCGAGTACTGGGCCTCCTGGTGCCCGTACTGCGCGCGCCAGAATCCACACCTGCAGAAGCTCACGGAGGCGGCCCGGGACAAGGGCCTGCGCATCCTGACTGTCAGCATCGACAAGGACGAGCAGGCCGCGCGCGACTACGTCGCCAAGCATGGCTACACCTTTGGCGTGGCCATGGACAGCGAGGCCTTGCGCGCGGTGTTCGGCAAGCGCCGCGTCATTCCCGAAGTGTTCGTGCTGGACGCAAACGGCAAACTGGTCGAGGTCATACCCGGCGAGATGTTCGAGGAAGACGTGCTCGAACTGCTGCGCCACGCTCCGCCGCGCTCCTGAGCGCCTCCCTTCCCTCTTTCACGGTTGGACCGATGATCAATCGACGCGAGTTTCTTCAGGTGCTGGCGGCGGCCTCCGCCGCCGGCATGGGCCTGTCGCACAGTCCGCGCGCGGCGGCTCAGGCGGCGCAGGCCTTCTATGACACGCCCGCCTTCGGCAATGTGCATTTCCTGCATTTCACCGATTGCCACGCGCAGCTTCTGCCGATCTACTATCGCGAACCCAGCGTCAACCTGGGTTTCGGCCAGGCCGCGGGCCGCGCGCCGCACCTCGTGGGCGAACACCTGCTGCGCGCCTATGGCATCGCGCCCGGCTCGGCCCAGGCCCACGCCTTCACCTGCCTGGACTTCGCCCAGGCCGCGGAGCAATACGGGCAGGTCGGCGGCTTTGCCCACCTGGCCACGCTGATCAAGCGCCTGAAGGCCTCGCGTCCGGGCGCGCTGCTGCTGGACGGCGGCGACACCTGGCAGGGTTCCGGCACCGCCCTCTGGACGCGCGGACAAGACATGGTGGACGCTTGCCTGCTGCTGGGCGTGGACATGATGACGGCGCATTGGGAATTCACGCTGGGCGCCGAGCGCGTGCAGGAAGTGCTGGAAAAGGACCTGAAGGGCAAGGTCGATTTCCTGGCGCAGAACGTGGAGACCAGCGACTTTGGCGACGCGGTGTTCGCTCCCTACTCCATGCGCGAGATGAACGGCGTGTCGCTGGCCGTGATCGGCCAGGCCTTTCCCTATACGCCCATCGCCAATCCGCGCTACATGGTGCCGGACTGGACCTTCGGCATCCAGGAGCAGCGGCTGCAGGAGACCATCGACGAGGTGCGCGCCAAGGGCGCCCAGGCGGTGGTGCTGCTGTCGCACAACGGCATGGACGTGGACTTGAAGCTGGCTTCGCGCGTGCGCGGACTGGACGCGATCCTGGGCGGCCACACGCATGACGGCGTGCCCGCGCCGGTGGCGGTGCCGAACGCCGGAGGCAAGACGCTGGTCACCAATGCGGGCAGCAACGGCAAGTTCCTGGGCGTGCTTGACTTCGATGTACGGGACGGCAAGGTCGCCGACTTTCGCTACACGCTGATGCCCGTCTTCGCCCGGTACCTGCCGGCCGACCCGGCCATGCAGGCGCTGGTGGAGCGCATCCGCGCGCCCTATGCGAAGCAGCTGGCGCAGCCCTTGGCCACCACCGAGGAAACCCTGTATCGGCGCGGCAATTTCAACGGCACCTTCGATCAGGTGATCCTGGACGCGCTGATGCAGGTGAAAGGAGCGGAGATCGCCTTTTCGCCGGGATTCCGCTGGGGCACCAGCCTGTTGCCGGGCCAGGTCATCACCATGGAGCATGTGCTGAACCAGACCGCCATCACTTATCCGCACACCACCGTGACGCAGATGAGCGGCGCCACCTTGAAGACCATCCTGGAAGACGTGGCCGACAATCTGTTCAACCCGGACCCGTACTACCAGCAAGGCGGCGACATGGTGCGCGTGGGCGGCCTGCAGTATTCGGTCGATCCCGCCGGCGCGGCGGGCGCGCGGATCGGCGACATGCGCCTGGGCGATGCGCCGGTCCAGGCGGACAAGCAGTACAAGGTGGCGGGATGGGCGCCGGTGGCCGAAGGCGCCAGCGGCGAGCCGGTATGGGATGTGGTGGCGGCGTACCTGCGCGACCGCAAGACGATTGCGCAGGTGCGCCCCAACCAGCCCGAGGTCAAGGGCGCGGCGGGAAATCAGGGCTTGATGTAGGAATAGCCTTCCTGTTGCAGGCGGGTGATGCGGACCACGCCGGAAGGCGTGAAGTCCGCTTCCATCACGAACGCGTCCTTGGGCAGGTTGCGGTTCTTCAGCGTGATCTCGCAGACTTCGAAGGCCACGCCGCGCGCGGCCAGCGCCGAGATCAGCGGGCCGACCTGGGCCGCGTCCTTGTAGTCCGTCATCAGGAAGTCGACGCCGTCGGCGTGGGCCACCAATTTGACGGAGGTCTCCGGCGCGGTATCCAGCTGGTTGCGCATGTTGCGCAGCGCGGACAAGGCCTGCGAAGCCGAATCGTTGACGTGGTAGACCACCTTGTCGGCGGCCTGGGCTGCGACGGCCGCACCCATCAATGCCATGCCCAACACCAATGCCAGCAGCTTCTTGAACATACTTGCCTCCCTTGGGTGTGCCAGGCGGCAACGGCGCCGCGACGCATGGCCATGATATCAGCGCATGCGCCGAACAGAACCCTCGTGTTTGTCGAGCAGCGCGGCGCATGCATCCGCCAGGTCATCGAAATGATGCAGGAGTATGTCGGGCGCGAGGTCGGCAGCCGGAATTTCGGTGTAGCCGAAGTCGACCAGGACCAGCGGCGTGCCGGCCGCGCGCGCGGCTGCGGCATCGGTGTCCGCATCGCCCACCATGACGGCGCGGGCCAGATCGCCGCCCACTGCCCGTACGGCTTCGATCAGGTGGGCGGGGTCGGGCTTTGCCGCGGTGACGGCGTCTATGCCCACCACGCCGTCGAACAGTTCCGCCATGCCGAGCTGGGCCAACAGGCTGCGCGACAGGCCGGTCGGCTTGTTGGTGCAGACCACCAGCTTTGCGCCCCCTGCCCTCAA
Organism: Achromobacter sp. NPDC058515; assembly: GCF_042721735.1. NCBI lineage: Bacteria > Pseudomonadati > Pseudomonadota > Betaproteobacteria > Burkholderiales > Alcaligenaceae > Achromobacter > Achromobacter sp. NPDC058515. Next base: position 75,920 of record NZ_JBHXNI010000013.1, on the reverse strand, counting down.
GGTTTTCAGTGCATCGATCACGCCCGGGAAAGGCCGGCTCTCGTCCGCGATGCGGTCGCCATAGAGGTCGATAAAGCGGCAGAAAAGCGCGGCGGCGCGAGCCGCCGGGTCTTGCGCGCCGGCGTCGCCAAGGCCCCACTGCAGCAGCCAGCGGGCTCCGCGGCTGATGAAGGGCCGGGCATCCTTGCAGGCCCGCGGCGCCAAGCCCTCCGCGATCAGGATCGCGTTCATGGCGCCGATCAGGTCGGGGGCTGAGTCGACCAGGGTTCCGTCAAGGTCGAAAGCGATGGTCGCCCCAACAAGGGCGGCAAGGTCGGTCACGGTGCGGCTCCTCTTCAGGCCAGGTTATTCAGCAGGATCAATTGCGCCATAGCTTACCGCCCGCAAGCATCGTCCGCGGAACTGAATTCCTGAAGGGCGGATGCGGCGTCCCGCTCAAATTTTGGCCCCACACCTGCTTCAGGTCCATAATCGGCGTATTGCCCCTTATGGATGACGAGTCATGGCAGAAACCACCCCGGCGTCACAAGAGGTCCGACCGCTAGAGATCGGCGACATCACGGTCATCGACAACACCAAGCTGAAGAAGGCCGTGACGGCCGCGGCGCTTGGCAATGCGATGGAATGGTTCGACTTCGGCGTCTACGGCTTTGTCGCCTTTGCGCTGGGCAAGGTGTTTTTCCCGGATGCCTCGCCCGCGGTGCAGACCATCGCCGCGCTGGGCACGTTCTCCGTGCCCTTTCTTGTGCGGCCGCTGGGCGGCGTGTTCTTTGGCGTGATGGGCGACCGCTTCGGGCGGCAGAAGGTGCTGTCGCTCACCATCATCATCATGGCGATCAGCACCTTCTGCATCGGCCTGATCCCCTCCCATGCCTCCATCGGCCTGTGGGCGCCCATCCTGCTGTTGCTGTGCAAGCTGGCGCAAGGGTTCTCGGTGGGCGGGGAATACACGGGCGCGGCGGTGTTCGTGGCCGAGTATGCGCCCGACAGGCAGCGGGGCTTTCTGGGCAGCTGGCTGGATTTCGGCTCCATCGCCGGTTTCGTGGTGGGCGCGGGCATGGTGGTGCTGCTGCAGACCATGCTGGGCGAGCAGACGTTCCTGGACTGGGGCTGGCGCGTTCCCTTCTTCGTGGCGGGCCCGCTGGGCCTGCTCGGCCTGTACCTGCGCCATGCCGCCGAGGAAACGCCCGCCTTCACGCAGCAGCTCGAAAGACTGGAAAAGGAAGACCGCGACGCCCTGCAGGACAAGCCGTCCGTCTCCTTTCGCGAGATCTTCGCCAAGTATCGCCGCGCGCTGGTGGTCAGCATCGGCATGGTGCTGGTGACCAACATCACCTACTACCTGCTGCTCACGTACATGCCCACGTACCTGTCCGGCAGCCTGGGCTATACCGAAGGGCACGGCGTGCTCATCATCGTCGTCGTGATGGTGGGCATGCTGTTCGTGCAGCCGGTCGTGGGCTTCATCAGCGACAAGATCGGCCGCAAACCCTTTCTGCTCGCCGGCAGCGTGGGCCTGCTCGTGTCGGCCATACCGGCATTCCAGCTCATCGGCAGCGGCAACACGGGCCTGATCTTCCTGGGCCTGCTTCTGATCGCCGTGTTCCTGAACTGCCTGATCGGCATCATGGCGGCCACGCTGCCCGCGCTGTTTCCCACCCGCATCCGGTACAGCGCGCTCGCCAGTTCGTTCAACGTGGCCATCATCTTCGCCGGCCTCACGCCCACGGTGGCTGCGTGGCTGGTGGAAGAAACCGGCAACCTGATGATGCCGGCCTTCTACCTGATGGCGGCCTCGGTCTTTGGCATCATGACCTGGTTCTTCCTGCCCGAAACGGCCAACCGCCCGCTGCGCGGCGAAACGCCCACCGCCTCCAGCCGCCATGAGGCCAAGGCGCTGCTGCAGCAAACCTATGAGCACATCGAGCAGAGCGTGCAGGACGTCGACGCCGAGATCGCGCAACTCGAAGAAAAGCTGGAAGCGCTGAAGGCACGCCGGCAGGGACTGACGGACCGGCATCCGCATCTGGAATGACGCGGGGCGCGGCGGCTTCCTAGCCTGGTTGCGGCGAGGCCGACGCATCCAGCAGATGGTCGACGATGGCGAGGATCTGTTCCGCCGCCTGGGCGATATGCCGCTCCAGCGCGGCTTCGGCCTTCTCCGCCTGGCCCAGCCGGGCAAGCGCGATCAGTTCCGTGTGTTCGTCATGCGCCTGCTGGCGGATCGGCGCGTTGACGATCTGGAAACGGAAATAGCGCTCGGATTTTTCGTGCAGCGCCCGGATCATGCCCAGCGCGGCCGGCCGCTGCGCGGCGCGGTACAGCAGTTCGTGCAGCTGCCAGTTGAGCCGGCCCCACTGTTCGGGCGCGGCCGTATCCATCTGCGCCACCACCTGCCCGGCGCGCTCCAGGTCGCCGTCGTCCTTCTGGTGCACGGCGACGCGGAACAGCCAGGGCTCGAGCCGCATGCGGATGTCGAAAAACTCCTGCACCTCGGCCCGCGACAGCATCGACACGTACGCCCCCCGGTGCGGGATCATGTCGATCAGCCCCTCGGCGCTGAGCTGGCGGATAGCCTCGCGCACCGGCAGGCGGCTCACGCCCAGTTCCTCGGCGAACAGCTCCTGGCGCAGCGCCGAACCGGGCGGGATCGCGCCGGACAGGATGCGGTCGCGCAGCTCGTCCACCACCAGGTCGACGGCGGTCTTGCGGACAAGGCGGCCGGCGGAGCCGGCCTGGGGACGGGGCGGGGAGACGGAAAGCGGCGAATTCTGGGACACGTGAAACCTGCCTGGTTGGACCGCCCGGCGGACGCCGAGCGGCAGGGAATGCGGAAAGCCGGGACGCCATGCCCAGGAAAACCCCGAGAGACAGCCGGTGCCCGCAGCCATTTTAATGTGAGTATATTGGATCCATGATCCAGTTGACATCGCCGCTCCCCATAGCGGCGGTTCGAGGCCCCGGCCTCCTTTTTTTGATTCCCCCACTTTGGATCCAATATCCAATAACACATACCCGCCTGGACTCGATCAGGCGGAAACGCGCATCAGGAGCCACGGCATGACGATTCAATGGCAAGGCGTTTTCCCCGCCGTCACCACCAAGCTGAACCCCGACTACTCGCTGGACCTGGAGGCCATCCGCCAGGGCCTGGGACGGCTGATCGACAACGGCGTGGGCGGCGTCGTGATGATGGGCATGGTGGGCGAAAACGCCCAACTGTCGCCCGAAGAGAAGCTGAGCGTGCTGCGCACCGCCGTGGAGACCGTGCGCGGGCGGGTGCCGGTGATCTCCGGCGTGGCGGAAACCGGCACGGCCCGAGCCGCCGCGTTCGCGCAGGAAGCCGCGAAGATCGGCGTGAACGGGCTGATGGTGTTCCCGGGCCTGACCTACAAGTCCGACAACCGCGAAACGGTGGCCTTCTACCGTTCGGTGGCGCAGGCCAGCCCCCTGCCCATCCTGCTGTACAACAACCCCCGCGGCTATGGCGTCGACCTTACGCCGGACGTGGTGGCCGAGCTGCTGGAAGAGCCGACCATCGTCGCGATCAAGGAGGAATCCTACGACACGACCCGCGTGACCGATCTGATCACGCGCTTTGGCGACCGCCTTGCCGTGGTGTGCGGCGTGGACGACCTGATACTGGAAAGCGCGGCGCTGGGCGTGACCGCCTGGGTCTCGGGCATGGCCAACGCGGTGCCCAAGGCGTCGGTCGATCTGCTGCGGCTGGCGGCCGAAGGCGATTTCGCCCGCGCCCGCAAACTGTATGCGGCCCTGACGCCGCTGTTCCACCTGGACACGGTGGTCAAGCTGGTGCAGCACATCAAGCTGGCCGAGCACCTGATCACCGGCAGCGCCGAGACCGTGAAGCCGCCGCGGCTGGACCTTGCCGGCGCGGAGCGGGAACGCACCATCGCCATCACCAAACAGACCCTCGCGGACATGTCCGCCCTGGGCTATTGATTCCGGAGCCGCCGCCATGCGACATATCCGATTGCCGGCGCTGGTCTTCAGCGCCCTGTCCGCCCTGTCCGTCGCGCATGCCGCGGACTATCCCGCCCGCTCCATGGAGCTGGTGGTCGCCTACCAGCCCGGCGGAGGCAGCGACAATACCGCCCGCGCCATCGCCGAGGCCGCGCGCCCGCCGCTGATGGCGCAGCCCACCGTCGTGATCAACAAGCCCGGCGCCAGCGGCTCCATCGGCTGGGCCTACGTGGCCAATGCGCAGCCCGACGGCTACCGGCTCGTGCTGATGACCCCGGAAATGCTGGTGGTGCCGCTGATGGGCATCGGCAAGACCACGGTGGGCGACTTCCAGCCGATCGCGCGCTTCACCGACGATCCCTCGTCGGTCACGGTGCGCGCCGACGCGCCCTGGAAGACGGTGGAGGAATTCCTGGCCGACGCCAGGAAGAATCCCGAGCGGATCGCGGTGTCCAACGCCGGCATCGGCACCGTGCCGCACATGGCGGCGGCGGCGCTGGGCGAGCAGACGGGCGTAAAGTTCGTGCATGTGCCCTACCAGGGGTCGGCCCCGGCCATCATGGGCCTGCTGGCGGGCGACGTGCAGGCCACGACCGTGGCCTACGCCGAATTGCAGCAGCACGTCGACACCGGCAAGCTGCGCACGCTCGCCATCATGGCGCCCCAGCGGCTGGAGAACCTGCCCGCGGTGCCCACGATGAAGGAGCGCGGCGCTGACCTGCAGTTCAGCGTGTGGCGCGGCATCGGCCTGCCCAAGGCCGCGCCCGCGGACGCGGTGGAAAAATGGCGGGCCGCAGCCCGCCACGTGGCGCAGTCCCAGGACTTCCAGGCGCTCATGCGCAAGCAGAACCTGACCCCGTCCTATGCCGACCAGCCGCAATTCGCAGCCGACGTGGCGCGCCAGGAACAGGCGTTCCAGACGCTGGTGCCCAAGCTCGACCTGAAGCCGTGAACCCCCGCGGGCGCGGCGGCCACCCCCGCCCCCCCCCCACCGCCGGGTGCGCTACTCGACCGTCGCGCCCGACTTCATTACGACATCCGCCCAGCGCGGAATCTCGGCGGCCATCAGGTCGCGCAGCTGTTCGGGCGTGCTGCCGACCAGCTCCATGCCCATGGTCTTGCCCAGTTTTTCCTGCACGTCGGGTTCTTTCACGATCAGGGCGATCTCCGCAGCCAGCTTGTCCAGGATGGGCTTGGGCGTGCCCTTGGGCGCATAGACCGCCTGCCAGGACGCCATCTGGAAGCCGGGCACGCCGGCCTCCTGCATGGTGGACACGTCGGGCGCGAGCGCGATGCGGTCCTTCGTCGTCACCGCCAAGAGCTTGAGCTTGCCCGTCTGCAACAGCGGCAGGGCCGCGGTCATCTGGTCGAACATGAATGTCACGGCGCCTGAGGACACGTCCACCATGGCGGGCGGCGTGCCCTTGTAGGGCACGTGCGTCAGCGGCACGCCGATCATGCCGGAAAACAGCTCGCCGGCCAGGTGCGTGGAGGTGCCCGCGCCCGAGGACGCGAAGGTGCGCTTGGCAGGGTCGCGCTTGAGCAGCGCGATCAGCTCGGCCACGGAATTGACGCCCAGGTTGGGATCGACCAGCAGGACGTTGGGCAGGTAGGCGATCAGCGACACCGGCTCGAAGTCCTTGACCGGGTCGTACTTCAGGTTCTTGTACAGGCTGGCGTTGATGGCGTGCGTGCTGATGGTGCCGCCAAACAAGGTATAGCCGTCCGGCGCCGCCTTGGCCACATAGGTGGCGCCGATGCCGCCGGCCGCGCCGGGCTTGTTTTCCACGATGACATTCTGGCGCAGGCGGTCGCCCAGCTTCTGGGCCAGCACCCGGCCCACCACGTCGGTCGAGCCGCCGACGGTGAACGGCACCACATAGGAAATCGGCTTCTGCGCGGGCCAGTCGGCGGCGCCGGCGGGCAATGCCAGCGTGCCGAGGACGGCGCCGGCCAAAAGCGCGGCAAGCGCGTTGCGTCGTTGCATGTTCATGGTTGTCTCCTGCCTGTCGTTATAGGTATGGGACGCCGGCGGCGCCGGCGGCAAGGCTCAACGGCCCTGTTCTTTGCGCCACGCGGCGAATTTGTCCTTGGCGTCCGGATCGGTGGGCGGGTACAGGCCCAGGATGGTAGCGCCCTGCCGCACCTGGCTGGTCACGAAGTCTTCGAAGGCCGTCATTTCCACGGCCTCGATCGAGATCTCGTCGGCCAGGTGGGCCGGGATCACCACCACGCCTTCTCGGTCGCCCACGACGATGTCGCCGGGCCACACCGCCACGTCGCCGCAGCCGATGGGCGCGTTGATGTCCAGCGCCTGGTGCAGGGTCAGGTTGGTCGGGGCGGACGGACGCTGGTGGTAGGCGGCAAAACCCAGTTCGGCGATTTCGGGCGAATCCCGAAAGCCCCCGTCCGTCACCACGCCCGCCGCGCCGCGCTTCATCAGGCGCGTGACCAGGATGGAGCCGGCGGAAGCGGCGCGCGCGTCCTTCCTGCTGTCCATCACCAGCACCGCGCCTTCCGGGCAGGTCTCGACGGCCACGCGCTGGGGATGCGCGCGGTCTTCGAACACCTTGATGGTGTTCAGGTCTTCACGCGCGGGAATGTAGCGCAGCGTGAAGGCGGGGCCGACCATGTTGGGCAGGTTGGCGTTCAGCGGACGCACGTCCTGGATGAACTGGTTGCGCAGGCCGCGCTTGAACAAGGCGGTGCACAGGGTGGCGGTGCTGATGCCGGCCAGCCGGGCGCGGGTTTCGGGATTCATTTGGGACACGATGGCTCCGGGGTCTGAAGACGGTGGATACGGGCAAGGGAGGCGGGCCGGGCCCGTCCTCCGGGCTCAGAAGATCTCGGGTTCGGGCACGGGCGCGCCGAAGCCGGTTTCAAGGAAATCGAAGTCGCAGCCGTCGTTGGCCTGCAGGATGTGCCTGGAATACATCCAGCCGTAGCCGCGCTCGTAGCGCTTGGGCGGCGGCGTCCAGGCGGCGCGGCGCGCGGCCAGCTCTTCGTCGCTGACGTTCAGGTTGATGCTGCGGGCGGGCACGTCCACGGTGATGGTGTCGCCCGTCTTCACCAGGGCCAGCGGGCCGCCGATATAGCTTTCCGGCGCGACGTGCAGGATGCAGGCGCCATAGCTGGTGCCGCTCATGCGGGCGTCCGACAGGCGCAGCATGTCGCGCACGCCCTGCTTGACCAGCTTGGTCGGGATGGGCAGCATGCCCCACTCCGGCATGCCCGGGCCGCCTTGCGGGCCGGCGTTGCGCAGGATCATGATGTGGTCGGCGGTGACGTCCAGGTTTTCGTCGTCGACCGCGGCCTTCATGCTGGGATAGTCGTCGAACACCAGCGCGGGCCCCGTGTGCCGCAGGTACTGCGGCGCGCAGGCGCTGGGCTTGATCACGCAGCCGTCGGGCGCGATATTGCCGCGCAGCACGGCCAGCGCGCCTTCGTCGTAGATGGCGGTGTCCAGCTTGCGGATCACGTCGTCGTTGTAGACCTCGGCGCCGGCGATGTTCTCGCCCAGCGTCTTGCCGGTGACGGTCATGGCCGACGGGTCCAGGTGGTCTTGCAGCCGGGTCATCAGCGCGGGCAGGCCGCCGGCGTAATAGAAGTCTTCCATCAGGTACGTGTCGCCGCTGGGCCGGATATTGGCGATGACGGGCACCTTGCGGCTGGCGGCGTCGAAGTCGTCCAGGCCGACCGCGCAGCCGGCGCGGCGCGACATGGCGACCAGGTGCACGATGGCGTTGGTGGAGCAGCCCATGGCCATGGCCACGTTGATGGCGTTCTTGAAGGAAGTCAGGCTGAGGATGCGTTGCGGCGTCAGGTCTTCCCAGACCATCTCCACCACGCGCCGGCCGCATTCGGCCGACATGCGCATGTGGTTGACGTCGGCCGCGGGTATCGACGAGGCGCCCGGCAGGGTCATGCCGATGGCCTCGGCGATTGCCGTCATGGTGCTGGCGGTGCCCATCGTCATGCAGGTGCCGTAGCTGCGGGCGATGCCGCCCTCCACTTCGGTCCATTGCTCTTGCGTGATCTTGCCGGCGCGGCGTTCGTCCCAGAGCTTCCAGGCGTCCGAGCCGGAGCCCAGGATCTTGCCCTTCCAGTTGCCGCGCAGCATGGGGCCGGCGGGCACGTAGACGCACGGCAGCCCCGCGCTGATGGCGCCCATGATGAGCCCGGGCGTGGTCTTGTCGCAGCCGCCCATGAGCACGGCGCCGTCCACCGGATGGCTGCGCAGCAGCTCCTCGGTTTCCATGGCCAGGAAGTTGCGGTACAGCATGGTGGTCGGCTTGACGAAGGACTCCGACACCGAGATGGCCGGCAGTTCCACCGGAAAGCCGCCCGCCTGGAACACGCCGCGCTTCACGTCTTCGACGCGCTGCTTGAAGTGGCTGTGACAGGGGTTCAGGTCCGACCAGGTGTTGATGATGGCGATGATGGGGCGGCCCGCCCAGTCGTCGGGGCCATAGCCCATTTGCATCATGCGGGAACGGTGGCCGAAGGAGCGCAGGTCGTCCTTGGCCATCCAGGCGGCGCTGCGCAGGCTTTCGTAGGTGCGTTTCATAGGGGATGCGAGGGGAATCGTGGTGACGGTAAAGGCATTTAAACACTAATACATTAGTGCGTCAGCTAGGTAAAAACCCGCTACACTGCGGTTTTGCCTGCCACCCGTTTCCGACCCCGGTTTTCTCACCACGCGACCGATGCAAAGCCAGAAGCTCAGACTGGACCGATCACGCCACGCGGCGCCCCAGGTCTTCGAACACCTACGCGAACAGATCGTGTCGCTGGAACTCGCGCCCGGCGCCCCGCTGTCGCGCATTACGCTGGCCGAAACCTACGGCCTGAGCCAGACGCCCATCCGCGACGCGCTGATGCGGCTGGCGGAAGAGGCGCTGGTCGAGATCTACCCGCAGCACACCACGGTGGTCAGCCGCATCGACATCGCCGCCGCCCGCCAGGCGCATTTCCTGCGCAGGTCGCTGGAACTGGAGATCGTGCAGATGCTGGCCCAGCGGCCGGATCCGCTGCTGTTCCAGCGCCTGCAGGCCAGCATCGACCTGCAGCGCGTCAGCCACGCCAGCGGCCAATACCAGCAGTTCATCGACGCCGACCAGGCCTTTCACCGCGACATGCACGAGGCCGCCGGCGTCACTGGCCTGTGGGAAATGGAGCAGCGCTACAGCGGCCACCTGGACCGGCTGCGCCGCCTGCACCTGCCGGAAACCGGCAAGGCCGAACGCATCCTGGACGATCACCAGCGGCTGCTGGACGCGATCGTCGCGCAGGACCCGGCGCGCGCGCAGCAGGTGCTGCGCGAGCACCTCTCCGGCACGCTCAGCCAGGTGGCCGAGATCTGCAGGCGCTATCCGGAATACGTGCTGGCGGACCAGGCTCAGTCCAGCGGATAGCGCCGGATGACGGTCTTGCCGCCGCGCTCGGCCAAGGACAGCAAGGCGTCGCCGGTCTGGTCCAGGCCCAGCAGCCCGCCCTCCTGCTCGTGCGACAGCTGGAACGGGGTCCAGGTCTTACCCTGGTCGCGGGTGTAGAAATAGGTCTTGGTGTACTCGTTGAACGAGAACAGATGGTCGGCATAGGTCTTGATGACCCAGGCATTGCCGCCAAACCAGGCATCGCCGATCCAGGCCCGCGCACCGCGCACCTTGGGCGATTCGGCGCGTTCCAGCCAGGTCCTCCCGGCCTTGTCCAGCTCGTAGACGACGTTGCCCGCGGTCTCGAATACCGGCTGGTCCCGCGTCAACGGGGCATAGGATTCCTGCGCCGGCACGGGCGCCACGGCAGGCGCGACCCGGAAGGCGGGCGACGCCCCTTCCTGGAACTCCACCTCGAAGCGCCGGGTCTCGATCACCTCGTTCTGCTCCCGCGCGCGGGGCTTGACGCGGGTGCGCCAGCTCCAGCCCACGGCCCGCCTTTCGTCAAGCGGATACAAGGACCAGTCATAGGCGAGCCGGTCCTTGCCATGCACGCTGCGTTCCCTTTCCACCGCTTCGGCGAAGCCGCGCTCGAATGCCGCCGCGTCCGGCCAGACCTGCTCCTTGAGCAAGGTCGCGGACCAGCGCCGCGCGCCATCGAAGCTGTATGCCAGACGCAGTCCCGCGGCATGCCGCTCCAGTGCGATGGCGAGATCCTGCGTGAGAAATACGGCGTTCCGCAGCGGGATGCCCAGTCTCACCTCGGGGTCGTAGGTCCAGGTGGCGCCCAGGTCGTCTGAGCGCAGGGCTTCCCAGGCGGCCGGCTGCTCGCCTTCGCCCAGGGCGCGGATGGTGCTGGTGACCAGGTAGAGCGTCTTGCCCTGCGGCGTGCCGATAAGCTCGACGCCAGTGTCCCCGCCGATGGAACCCAGCAGTTCGAACAGGCCGGTGCCACGGCCTCCATAAATGAGGTTGCGCGTGTCCAGGGTGGAGCGGCCGGCCTGCAGCATCATCATGGCAAGGTCGCCATGGCCCTGGGCCAGCGCGGTCGCGGCGCCGGCTTGCGCCCGCTGCGCAAGCTGTTCCTGCAGGCGCTCCTTCAGTGCCGGAACCAGGGTGTCCAGCACCGGCGCGCGGCCCAGGCCTTCCGCGTTCTTGCCGGTCATCAGCAATTGGCCGGTCAGCAGTTGGCGTTCGCCGTAGCGATGCATCGATACCCGCGAATACGAGGCCAGCGGCGGCCCGTTCAGTTCGCCGATCACCTCGCTGCGCGCCAGGGGTTTGCCCAACGGCGTGATCTGATAGACGCCATAGCCGAGCACCCCGGCGGCGGCGACCGCAAGGCCGCCGGCAAGCAGTCTGATGTTCATTGATCAACCAATCCTGGGCATGGCCGCCGGCGTCCCGGCCGGCCGTTGTATGGAGCGGACGGAACTATAGCGCGTCACGCCCGGTTCTCTATACTGGCGTCACGCACGCTTACCCAACCCGCCCCGCGCACCGCAACGGCAACATACGGAACCGTCCCCATGACCGCAAGGCACGCAACTCCCCTCCTCGCCCTGGCCCTGACGGCCGCGGCAGCCTGGGGCTCCCTGGCGCAGGCCGCCGCGCCCGACTGGGTGCCGGTGGACCCGCAAGCCATGCCCGGCGTCTTTTACGACAACAGCTCGATCCAGCCCGTGTCCGTGCGCCCGGCGGTGATGGCGGTGACGGTGGCGTGGTTCTATGCCCAGCCCCGCGTGTCCGAGGCCAACGGCCAGCCCTATGGCTCGGTCGTGCAGCCGGTCACGCTGAACTGCAGCGCCAATACCTATACGGTCACCGAGGTCCAGCACTACGCCGGCAACGACGCCACCGGCGCGGTCGTGGAATCCATCCCCGTGGCGGGCATCAGCAATGCGCCGGTCACGCGCGACCCGGTCCAGCGCAAGCTGCGCGAGCTGATCTGCCCGGGCGGCGGGAAAAGCGCGCGCAAGTAGGCGGCGCAGCCCTCGGCAGATGCACACTGGCGAGGGAATCGGCGGAGATACTCAGCCGGCGGCCCGACCATCCGCCCCGCTCATCCGCTGCAGCCACGCCGGCCTGGGCGAGGCGTCCAGCCAGTTCTTCACGATCAGCCCCAGCTCCGTGTCGCCGGCAATGCGCAGGCGGCGCTGGAAGAACAAGGTGTCGGCGTCGGTCTCCGCCCGCATCAGCGCCAGGAAGTCGGCCAGCCTGGCGCCCAGTTCCAATTCCGCGGGGCCTCGGTTCCAGCCCGGGCGGAATGCTCCGTCCCGCACGGCGAAGCTGCTGCGCAGCCCCAGGTCTTCCACCGTGATGGCAAAGCTGCGCCCTTCCAGTTCCGGCGGCGGCGCCAGCCACTTGAGCCGGCGCGCCAGCTCAAGGCCCGCCACGAAGTGCAAGGACACCAGCGGCGCCGGCACGCGCCGTCCCAGCTTGGCAAACACCGTCGGCAGATTCATGGCGGCGCTCATGCGGCGGCCTCCTGAAGGCCGATGCCGGCTTGTCCGTAGAAATACCCGTTGCACCGGCCGATGCCGGCGGGCGGCGATACCGGGGCTGGCTTGCCGCCCTGGCGCACGGCGTCCAACGCGGCGATCGCCTCCAGCGTGCCCGCCGATTGCGGGCTCACGCGCAGCACTTCCACGCCCATACCCGCCAGCTCGGGCGCTTCGGCCAGCAGGTCCAGACAGGCGGCCGATTGCACCTGGATGCCGTTGATGCCCAGGAACTCGCGCGATTCGCGCGTGCGCATGTCCAGCCCGTCCGGATGCTCGATGCAGCGAAAGCCGCAATCGTCTTTCTTCAGGCGGAAATGCCGCGCGGTGAAGCATCGCGCCGAAAACGCCAGCGCCATCCGGCCCCACACCATGACCTCGGCCTGCATGCCGGCCGGGCGTTCGCGCAAGAGGCGCGCCAGCGTGCTGCCGTCCATCTCCAGCGGGGCGACAAAGCGCGTGGCGCCGCGGCCGGCCAGCCAGTCCAGTGTGCCGCCATGGTAGGCGTTCATATGCGGACCGGCCACGAATGCGCGGCCGTTCAGGTGGCGCACCGCGCCCAGCTCGCCGGCTTCGACCATGAAATCTTCCTGCTCGCACAGCTTTTTCAGCGCGCTGGCTTCGGCGCCGGTTTCGATCAGGGTGCGGCCGGACAGCACGACCGACTTGCCCACCGCGCGCAGGTCGCGGGCTAGCTCCAGCCAATCGTCGGCGCGCAGTTCATGGCGCCGGCTGCACACCGTTTCACCCACGTACACGATGTCCGCCGGGCTTTCCGCCAGCGCGGCATAGAAGTCCATTGTGTGCTGCCGCGGCCAGTAGTACAGCAAGGGGCCGACTGAAATCTGGAACGGGTTTCGATTCATTTCCATGGACGTTCGAAAGCGCCTTGTGTGACTTGGGAACCCTCGGCATGGCGCGCCAGCATGGCGTTCCATTCGGGGCGCGGCGAAAAGCGCGCGGCGTCCGCGTGCACGCTGTCCAACGCGGCGCGCAAGGTGGACACCACCTGGGTGACGTAGGCCGGGCTGCGCTGGCGCCCTTCGATCTTGATGGCGGACACGCCCATTTCCGCCAGGCGCGGCAACAGGCCGATGGCGTTCAGGCTGGTCGGCTCCTCCAGCGCGTGATCCGCCTGCCCGTCCACCTCGAAGCGGCCCTTGCACAGCGTGGGATAGGCGGCGGGCTCGCCCGGTTCGTAGCGGTCGATCAGGATGCCGGACAGGCGCGCGTCCATGCGGCCGTTCTCCTCGACCCAGCGCACCGCGTGCGCGGGCGAACAGACGCCCTTGTTGTTGGGCGAGTCGCCGGTGGCATACGAGGACAGCAGGCAGCGCCCTTCGGCCATGACGCACAGGCTGCCGAAGCCGAACACCTCGACCTCGACGCTGACATTGGCGCAAATGCGGGCGATCTCGGCCAGCGTCAGCACGCGCGGCAGGACCACGCGGCGGATGCCGAACTGTTCCTTCATCAATTCGATGGCGTCGGCATGGGTGGCGGAGCCCTGCACCGACAGGTGCAGGCGCAGGTCGGGGTAGCGGTCGCTGGCGTAGGCCAGGAGGCCGGGGTCCGCCATGATCACGGCGTCCGCGCCCAGGTCGTGGGCGGCATCGACCGCGGCGCGCCATTCCTGCACCCGCCCCGCCTGCACGAAGGTATTGATGGCGAACAGCACGTGCCGGTTGCGCCGGTGCGCCAGTTCGACGCCCGCGCGGATATCGGCTTCGGTGAAATTGAGCCCGGCGAAGTTGCGGGCGTTCGTGGCGTTCTTGAGCCCGAGGTAGACGGTGTCGGCGCCCGCCTCTATCGCTGCCTTCAGCGCGGCGAGGCTGCCCGCCGGGGCCACGAGCTCGATGGGAGAGGTTCGGTTTTCCATGACGGCCAGTCTAGGGGCCGGCCGTCCCCCGGACCTTGTCGAAGATCAAACGGCGCGCAGCGCGGGGCGCGCGCTTGACGGGTGTGGGTAGTCCTAGCTTGCAGACACCCAGGCGGCCCGGTTTTGCCCCGAACAGCGGGCGCCCCAGGCGAATCAGATTTGTCCGATTATTTTTTCCAGAAATCCGGACCGGTCAAAAAGACCGACCCGTTTCACCGTGACAGAATCATTTCCCAATCCTGCCTCGGCCCACCTAGGGCACTGCCGGCCGGATTTCGATACCGCACTCTCATGTTCCGCGCCGTCGCCCGACGGCGCCAGAAGGAAGCCGCATGGCTAAGCGCGTTGCCATTATCGGACTTTCTTTCCGATTTCCCAGCACCACGAGCGACGGCTACTGGCCGGCCTTGCTGGAAGGCCGGGACCTCGTCAGCCAGGTCGCCGAGGACCGCTGGTCCCGCGACGCCTATCTGCACCCCGCCAAGGACCACCCGGGCACCGCCTATACCTTTGCCGCCGGCTCGATCGGGGACGTGGCTGGCTTTGACGCCGGATTCTTCGGCATTTCCCCGCGCGAGGCGGCCCTCATGGATCCGCAGCAGCGCCTGCTGCTGGAGATGGGCTGGGAAGCCATGGAACACGCCGGCGTCCGCCCCTCGGACCTGCGCGGCTCGGATTGCGGCGTCTATATCGGCATCGCCAGCTCCGACTATGCCTATCGCCTGGCCGAAGACCTGGGCGCCGTCGACGCCTCGATGGCGACGGGCAACACCGCCAGCATCGCCGCCAACCGGCTGTCCTACGTTTTTGACCTGCACGGGCCCAGCATCGCCATGGATACGGCGTGCTCGTCGTCCCTGGTGGCGTTCCATCAGGCCTGCCGCGCCATCATCTCCGGCGAATGCGGCCACGCGCTTGCGGGCGGCGTGAGCCTGCACCTGCATCCCTACGGCTTCATCACCTTCTCCAAGGCATCCATGCTCTCGCCGCGCGGGCGATGCAACGTCTTTGACGCGTCGGGCGACGGCTATGTCCGCTCGGAAGGCGGCGGCGTCTTCCTGTTGAAGGATTACGACCGGGCCATCGCCGACGGCAACAACATCCTGGCCGTCGTCGCGGGCTCCGCCGTCAACACCGACGGCCGCAAGTCCGGCTTGACGGTGCCCAGCGCCGACGCCCAGGCGGCGCTGATGCGCCACGCCTACGAGCAGGCAGGCATTCCGGCCGCCGATATCGATTACCTGGAAGCCCACGGCACGGGCACCGCGCTAGGCGATCCCATCGAGACGCGCGCGATCGGCGCGGCCCTGGCCCGGCAGCGCCCCAAGGACGCTCCGCTGCCTATCGGGTCGGTCAAGAGCAATCTGGGCCACCTGGAGGCCGCCTCGGGCGTGGCCGGCCTGGTCAAGGCCATCCATGTGCTGCGCCACCGTGTCGTGCCCGCCACGATCGGCATCAAGACGCTCAATCCGAAGATCGAATTCCAGAACTGGAATCTCGACGTCGTCACGCAGAACCGCAAGCTGCGCGCAACGGGCAAGCTGGTGGTCGGCGTGAACTCGTTCGGCTTCGGCGGTGCCAACGCCCACGTCATCCTGGAAAGCGCGCCGCAGCGCAATCTGGCCGCAGAAGGCAAGCTGGCCAAGACGGCGCCGATTCCCATCGTGGTGTCCGGCAAGTCGCCCCAGGCGCTGAAGGCCGCCGCGGCGCAGATGGCCCGGGCGCTGCGGGACCAGCCTGCCAGATTCCTCTACAACGCCGGCTACCAGGCCGCCATGCGCCGCGACTGGCACGCTGAACGCGCGGTCGTCTTCGGCACCCAATGCAACGGCGTGGCGGACCAGCTGCAGCAGTTTGCCGACGGCGCGGCGGCCACCCCTGAAGTCGTCTCCGGCGCTGAACAGGAAAACGCGCGAGGCCCGGTTTTCGTGTTTTCCGGCAACGGCTCGCAATGGGCCGGCATGGGGCGGCGCTTGCTGGCCGATCCGGTGTTTGCCGCGGCCGTGGACGAAGTCGATGCCTTGTTCTCGCAGTACGCCGATTTCTCGCTGCGCCGCGAATTGGCGGGCGAGAACGGCGATGACCGCTACCAGCGCACCGAAATCGCCCAGCCCGCGCTGTTCGCGGTGCAGGTGGGCATTACCCGCATGCTGGGGCAACGCGGCGTGATCCCGTCCGCCGTCATTGGCCACAGCGTCGGAGAAGTCGCCGCCGCCTGGGCTTGCGGCGCCCTGAGCCTGCCCGACGCCGTCAGCGTCATTTTCCAGCGCAGCCGCCTGCAAGGCCTGACCCAAGGCCTGGGCCGCATGACCGCCGTGGGCATGAACGGCGAAGCAGCGCTGGCATTGATTGCCCAGCTGGGCCTGGCGGACCGGCTATGCGTTGCCGGCTTCAACAGCAGCCTGGGCGCCACCGTCGCCGGCGCGCCCGAGGCCCTGGCCCGGCTTGAAGCCGCGCTGGCGGAGCAGTCCCTGTTCTTTCGCCGGCTGGATCTGGACTACGCGTTCCACAGCCCCGCGATGGACGCCATCGAGACCGGCGTGCGCGAGGCCTTGCGGCACATCCGGCCGCGCGCCAGTTGCGTGCCCTTCCATTCGACCGTGACCGGCTCCCTGCTGGACGGCGCCGAGCTCACCGCCGATTACTGGTGGCGCAACGTGCGCGAACCGGTGCGCTTGGAACAGGCTGCGCACCGATTGGCCACCGAAGGCAGCAACGTTTTCGTCGAGGTGGGGCCCCACCCCGTGCTGCGTTCCTACCTGAATGACGCCCTCAAGGCCGTGGACATGCCAGGCCGCGTGCTTGGCACCGCCGCCCGTGGCGGCGACGATCCCGAAAGAATCTGGGCCGCCGCCGGACAAGTCATCGTCAGCGGCGCCCAGGTCGACCTCCAGTCCCTGTTCCCCTGGGAAGGCCCGCCGGTGGACCTGCCGACCTACCCGTGGCAGCGCGAGCGCCACTGGCATGCGACGACGCCCGAGTCGCTGGGCCTGCTGACCCGCCGGCTGGCCCATCCCTTGCTGGGCTACCCCGTGCAACAGCACGAACACGTTTGGGAAAACCGGCTGGACACGCAGTCCCACCCCACGCTCGCCGACCACGTGGTCGGCGACGCCGTGGTGTTCCCCGGCACGGGCTTTGCCGAAATCGCCCTGGCCGCGGCCCTGCGCTGGCAGGACGCGGGCTGCGCCGAGCTCGAAGAGCTGGAGATTCACGCCCCGCTGCTGCTGAACGCCTCGCCCGGCAAGCTGACCCGCTTTCTGCTGGACGACGCGGACGGGCGCTTTCGCATCATGGCCAAGGACGGCAACAGCGCCGAACCCTGGGCCAGGCACGCCAGCGGCCGCCTGCTGCGCGAACCCGGGCTCGCCCGCCTGCCGCAAGCCGCCCTGGTCCTGCCAGGCCGCTCCCCCGACTTCACGGGCGAGGCGCACAGCGTCCTGACCCGCGCCGTCGGCCTGGACTATGGGCCTGCGTTCCGCGCCGTGTCCCATGGCTGGGTCGAATCCGATACCTGCGTCCTGGCCGTCCTTCACGCCAACGCCGGACTGGACGCCGAACTGGCCGCCACGCACCTGCATCCGGCGCTGCTGGACTGCGCCTTCCAGCTCGTCATCCAGTTATTGCGAGACGACCCCGCCATGGATCAGGGCATCGCCTTCGTGCCGGCCAAGATCGGCCGCCTGAGCCTGCGAGCAAACGCCGGCCAGCCCAGCGCAGCGCGCGTCAGGCTTGAGCGCCGCGCACCGCACTCCCTGACCGCAAGCGTCGAACTCTACAACGCGGAGGGCGAACCCGTCGCCATGGTCGAGCAGGCGCGCTTTCGCAGCATCCGCTTGCGCAAACCCGCCGCGCATCAGCTCAGTTTCCTGGACTGCGTTGCCACGCCGCGCCCCCACGCGCCTTTCGGGCCTAACCCGGTGGACCACGCAGGCCTGCGCGCCGCCTTGGAGCAGGCCATCGCATCCAGCGCCGCCGACGGCGCGCACATCCGCTACGCGCAAGAAGTGGATCCCTTGCTGGAAAGCCTCTGCCACGCCTTTGCGCGGGACGCCCTGCGCCGCCTCGCGCCGGACGGCCGCCTGCTGCCCCAGGCCCTGGCCGCCGAGCTGGCGCGCCATGCGCCCGACTCCGCGCTGCTGCTCAAGCACGCCATTTCCCGCCTGGCCGCGGCGGGCTACGCCGAACCCAGCGCCGCGGGCGTGCAACTGCCCGCCCCGGCTGGCGATGAAAGCGGCGCCTTGGATATCTGGAACACGCTGCTGCGCGAATACCCCGACCACGCACGGATCGTCCATGCCGTGGGCCGGGTGGGGATGCACCTGCCCGCCCTGTTGCGCGGCGAGGCCACGCTGGACGCGATCTGCCCGCAGGCCGCCACGCCCGCCTCCCTCAACCTGGGCGCATTGGGCGCGGCGAGCGCGCAACGCCTGGGCAATGCCCTGCGCGCCGTCCTGCAGGCCGCCCAGGCCAGGCGCCTGCCCGGCCAGCGCCTGGCCATCACGGAAATCGGCCAGGCCACGCCGCTCTTCGGCTTCAGCTGCTGCGACGGCCTGGACTTCAACGTCGCCGACTATTGCTACGCAACCGACCGCCCTGATGTGCTGGAACACGCAGGCCAGCAACTGGCGGAACGTTTTCCCCACGCTTGCACCGAACTGATCGCCGAAGGCGGCGCCGCCCCGCGATCCGACCTGGCGCTCTTCCATTGCGAGTTCGACACGCTGGAAGCCGCCCGCGCCGCGCTGCGCCACGCCCGCGCCAGCCTGCGCCCCGGGGGCCTGCTGCTGCTGAGCGGCACGCACCCCGCGGCCTGGGCTGACTTGGTTTTCGGCGGCAGGAAAAGCTGGTGGCAAACCGGAGAAAACGGAGAACAGCTGTCGACCCAACAGCCCGTCGACTTCTGGCGGGATGAACTGCAGGCGCTGGGCCTGCAATGTGATGCCACGCTGGAATTCCCGGGGTCGCCAGCCACGGGCGCGTACCTGTTGACGGCCCGCCTGGACGACACGCAGGCGGCGCCCGCAATTCCCGCCGGCTGCGTACCCGCCCACTGGCTGATCCTGGCCGACAGGAACCCCGAGGACGGCGCCGGCCTGGCTCCGTCGCTCGCCGCCAGGCTGACGGCCGCCGGCCATCGCGTCCGGGTGGCTAGCGGCGTCGCGCCCGATGCGCTGGACGACCTGCTGCGCGATGGCGCCGCGGGCCCGGTGCAGCATGTCGTGCACCTGGACGGACTGGCGTGGGCCGATGCCCGCGTCACGCCTGACGATCTGCTGGCCAGGCAGACCCGGCGCTGCGCGCTGGCGGCTGCGGTTGTCCAGGCATGCGAGCGCGCGCGGACGCCCGCCACCGTCTGGCTGATCACCGCCGACGCCGTGCAGTATCTGCGCAACCTGCCCATCGAACCGGCCGGCATGCACGCCCTGAACGATGCCGCGCTTTGGGGCTACGGGCGCACGCTGGCCAATGAGGCGTCCGGCTTGCGCATCCGCATGCTCGACCTGTCCTTGTCCCGCGCCGGCCGGCTGGCCGATGCGCTCGCGCGCGAACTGTCCCAGGCCGACGAAGAAGATGAAATCGTCCTCACGGAATCCGGCGAACGCTACGCGCTGCGCCTGCGCCTGGCGCCGCCTCCGTTCCAGGGTAGCGATGCGCCCGCCTCCCGCGCCGTGAGGCTGGGCTTTGAGTTCCCGGGCCAATTGCGCAACCTGCGCTGGGAAGCCTGTGCCGCGCCCGCGCCGGGCGACGATGAACTGGAAGTGAAGATCGAGGCCACCGGCCTGAACTTCCGCGATGTCATGTACGCCCTGGGCCTGTTGTCCGACGAAGCCATCGAGAACGGCTTCGCGGGCCCCACCCTCGGCCTGGAGTTCGCGGGGACGGTGACCCGCGCCGGCTCCCGCGTGGAGGGCTACGCCGCGGGCGACGCCGTCGTCGGCTTTGGCCCGGCCAGCTTCGGCAATCTCGTTCTGACCAGGCCCGGCGCCATCTCGCGCATCCCGAACGGCTTTTCATTCGAAGCCGCCGCCACCCTCCCCAGCGCCTTCTTCACCGTCTACTACGCGCTGCATCACCTGGCGCGCCTGGAAGCCGGCGAGAGCATCCTGATCCACGGCGCCGCCGGCGGCGTCGGCATCGCCGCCATCCAGTTGGCGCAATGGCTGGGCGCAGACATCCACGCCACCGCCGGTTCCGACGAAAAGCGCGACTTGCTGCGCCTGATGGGGGTGCGCCATATCCATGATTCGCGGTCCTTGTCCTATGCCGACGAGATCCTGGCGGACACCCGGGGCCGCGGCGTCGACGTGGTCCTGAACTCCCTTGCCGGCGAAGCGATCAACCGCAACCTGCGCGTGCTCAAGCCGTTTGGCCGCTACCTGGAACTGGGCAAGCGCGACTTCTACGAGAACACCCGCATCGGCCTGCGCCCGTTCCGCAACAACATCAGCTACTTCGGCATCGATGCCGACCAGCTGATGAACGAACGCCCTGAGCTGACGCAGCGGCTATTTGCGCAGATGATGGACCTGTTCCGCCAGGGCGCGCTGCATCCGCTGCCCTATTGCGCATTCGACGCGAACGACATCGTCGACGCCTTCCGCTATATGCAGCAGGCCCGGCAGATCGGCAAGATCGTCGTCACCTATCGCAACGGCATCGGCGGCGTCCACGCCCCCGCGCGGCAAGCGGCGCCCGGCCTGGCCCTGCCCGCGCAAGCCAGCTACCTGGTCACCGGCGGGCTGGGCGGGTTTGGCCTGCGCACCGCGCAATGGCTGGCCGACAAGGGCGCGCGCAACCTGATCCTGATCAGCCGCGGCGGCCCCGCCAGCGCCGCCGCGCAAGCCGCCGTCGCCGCCTTCGAGGCCCAGGGCGTCCGCGTCCTGGCGGCGGCCTGCGACGTCGCCGACCGGGATGCCCTGGCGCGGCTGCTGGACCACGCCGCGGCCACGATGCCCCCTCTCAAGGGCGTGGTGCACGCCGCGGCCGTCATCGACGACGGCCTGGCGCGCAACGCCACCGCCGCGCAGATCGAACGCGTCCTGGCCCCCAAGGTCCTGGGCGCCCGCCATCTGCATGAACTGACCCGGCGCCTGCCGCTGGACCTTTTCATCTGCTATTCGTCCGCCACCACGCTGTTCGGCAACCCCGGCCAGAGCAGCTATGTGGCCGCCAACAGCTGGCTGGAGCGCCTGGCCGCCCAACGCCGCGCGGAAGGCCTGCCCGCCACCTGCGTGCGCTGGGGCGCCATCGACGACGTCGGCTTCCTGGCCCGCAATGCAAAGATCAAGGAGGCCCTGCAAAGCCGGATGGGCGGCGGCGCCCTGGCATCCGAAACGGCGCTGGATGCGCTGGAACGCATGCTGGCCGCCGACGTATCCGGCCTGGGCGTGCTGGAACTGGATTGGCTTGCGCTCAGCCGCCACCTGCCTACCGCTGGCCTGCCGAAGTTCTCGGACATCGCGCGGCAGGCGGGAGACAGCGGCGAGCACGACAGCGGCGCCGACGACGTCGCGCACCTGGTCGCCACCCTGGACGACACCGCCCTGCGCGAACGATTCACCGAAATGCTGAAGGCCGAGATCGGTGAAATCCTGCGCGTCTCGCCCGACAAGATCGAGGCCGCCCAGTCCGTCTACGACCTGGGCCTGGACTCGCTGATGGGCGTGGAGCTGGTCGTGGCGCTGGAGAACCGCTTTGGCATCCGTCTGCCTGTCATGGCGCTCAGCGAAAGCCCCACCCCGGCCAAATTGGCCGAAAGGCTGGTGCTGCTGCTGCGCGACGGACACGGCGACGCGCCGGGCGACGCCGTGTCCGACAGCGTGCAGCAGGCTATTGCGCATCACGCGGCCGACGTCGACGCGGGCGCGGTATCGACGTTTGTCGACGAGCTCAAGACGAACGGCTGCCTTCCCAAGCAGCGCATGATCCAGTAGGCCTGACCCATTGAACACCGTGAACAGGCTGCCTGGCCTTGCCGCCGGCATCAAGGACAAGCTGATCCAGCAGGCGCTGGAGCGCAAGCTGCGCCAGGCTTGCGCGCCAGGAGCGCAGGCGCCGGCCCGCCCCGCGGAAAAGAAAGCGGAAGTTCCCGAAGAGCACTACCGCTTTCACCTGCACCCCGGCTATCAGCAACTGCGCATCATCAACGACGGCGCGAAACGGCTGGGCGTGAAGAATCCCTTCTTCACACTGCATGATGGCGCCGCCGGTTCCGGCACGACCATCGGCGGCCGCGCGTTCATCAACTACGCCAGCTACAACTACCTGGACATGTCGGGCGACCCGGTGGTGGCCGAAGCGGCCAAGGCCGCCATCGACCGCTATGGCACCTCGGTGTCCGCCAGCCGCCTGGTCTCGGGCGAACGCCCGGTGCACCGCGAACTGGAAATGGAAATCGCCTCGCTGTACGGCGCGGACGACGCCATCACGTTCGTCAGCGGCCATGCCACGAACGTGTCCACCATCGGCTATCTGTTCGGCCCGCGCGACCTGGTGCTGCACGACGAACTGATCCACAACAGCGTGCTGCAGGGCATCCAGCTGTCCGGCGCCAGCCGCCTGCCCTTCCCCCACAACGACTGGGAAGCGCTGCACGCCATCCTGAACGAACAGCGCCACAAATTCGAACGCGTGCTCATCGTGCTGGAAGGCATCTACAGCATGGACGGCGACTATCCCGACCTGCCCCGCTTTGTCGACATCAAGCAGCGGCACCGCGCCTTCCTGATGGTGGACGAGGCCCATTCGCTCGGCGTCATGGGTGCGCGCGGCTACGGCATACGCGAGCATTTCGGCCTGGATGGGAAGGACGTGGATATCTGGATGGGTACGCTGAGCAAGACGCTGGCGGGCTGCGGCGGGTATATCGCCGGCGAAACCGCGCTGGTGGAGCACCTGAAGTTCCTGGCGCCGGGCTTTCTGTACAGCGTGGGGATGCCGCCCAGCGTCGCTGCCGCGTCCCTGGCCGCGCTGCTGCGCATGAAGCAACTGCCGGATCGCGTGGCGACCCTGCAGGCGCGGGGCAAGTATTTCCTGGAACAGGCAAGGGCCGCGGGCATCGACACTGGAACGAGCACCGGCCTGGCCGTGGTGCCGGCGATTACGGGAAGCTCATTGAAAGCGACGCGGATGTCCGCGGCCTTGTTCCAGCAGGGAATCAACGTCCAGCCGATTCTTTATCCGGCGGTGCCGGAGAAATCGGCCAGGTTGAGATTCTTCATTTCCTGTACGCATACGGAAGAACAGATCCGGACGACGATCCAGAGCCTGTCGTCCGTCAAGCAGGCGTGACACCGTGCGGACAGGAACCTACTCGCGCCAGCTAGCGCGCCTGCCGGGGCTGCAGGCCCTGCTTGGACAGCCGGTCGTCCATCTGGGCGCCGGCCGGTCTCCCCGCAATGCCGGTGTCACGTCGCTGGCGGGCTGGGGTCTTCAACCCACAACCGCCATGCCCCGCAAGATCGCGCAGCGCGAGAACCTCCCGTTCATCTCACTGGAGGACGGCTTTCTGCGCTCGTTCGGCACGGGTCCCGCCTACCCCTCGCTCTCCCTCGTTGTAGACGATCGGGGAATCTACTACGCCGCAGACCGGGAATCCGCCCTGGAGAACCTGCTGGAGCACGGCGGCGACCTGCTGTCCGGGCCCGGCGCGGACTACTTCCAGGCGCGTCAGCAGATTCTCATGTTCGGGCTCGGCAAGTACAACCTCGCGCCGGACCTGGCCTCCCTGCCCAATGTCAACAACGGCCCGCGCGTCCTCGTCGTCGACCAGACCGTGGGCGATTCCAGCGTCCGGTATGGCCTGGCCAGCGCGGAAACCTTCCTGCACATGCTGGAGGCCGCCAGAGCGGAAAACCCGGGCGCGACGATCTACGTCAAGACCCATCCCGAGGTTGCGGGCGGGGCCAAGAAAGGATACTTGTCCGGGATTTGCGGCGATGCCCGGACCGTTCTGCTGCGCGAGCCCATGGCGCCCTCCAGCCTGTTCAAGTGGATGGACCGCGTCTATGTCGTCACGTCGCACATGGGATTTGAAGCGCTGCTGCATGGGCGCCGCGTCACCTGCTTCGGCATGCCCTGGTATGCCGGCTGGGGCGCGACCGACGACCGCGTCCATTGCAGGCGGCGCACGCGCGGCCGCAGCGTCGACGAACTCTTTTCCGCCGCCTACCTGCACTACACGCGATACCTGAACCCCGAGACCCTGGAGCGGGGCACGATCTTTGACGTCATCGGCTGGCTCACCCTGCAGCGCCGCATGCGGCAGGCGATGGACGGCCGGATGATCGCGATAGGCTATCGGCGCTGGAAGGCGGAGAACGTACGGCCGTTCCTGGGCCTGGACCGTCGCCGCGTGCATTTCGTCCCGACGGCGACAGCCGCCGCCTCGCTGCGTCCGGGGCCCAAAGACCGCCTCGTTGTCTGGGGCTCCTCGCCGACGCTGGAGGTCATCGCCTTGGCCGAAAGTTCCGGCGCCCCGCTCCTGCGCATGGAAGACGGGTTCGTGCGCTCCGTGGGGCTGGGGTCCGACTTCGTCGCTCCGCACGCCCTGGTCATGGACAGCCGCGGACTGTATTTCGACGCCCGGCAGCCGCATGATCTCGAAGTCCTGCTCAACACCCGCGCATTCACGGCCAGGGACACCGAAAGAGCGCGCGCGGTGCGCCAGCTGATGGTTGAAAATGCGCTGACCAAATACAACGTCGAACCGACACGCGCGCCGTCCTGGCGCCATGCCGGCCGCTACGTCATCCTGGTTCCCGGCCAGGTTGAAGACGACGCGTCGATCCGGCATGGCTGCGGCGCCGTTCGCGACAACCTCGCATTGCTGCGCGCCGCCCGCGAGGCGCATCCCGAAGCCTTCCTGGTCTACAAGCCTCATCCCGACGTAGGCGCGCGCAATCGAAAGGGCAAGGTGCACCGCCGGGACGCCCTGCGCTATGCCGATCATGTCGAGACCGAGGTATCGATCATCAACTGCATCGATGCCGCCGACGAAGTGCACACGATGACCTCGTTAAGCGGGTTCGACGCGCTCTTGCGGGGCAAATCCGTCGTGACCTACGGCATGCCCTTTTACGCAGGCTGGGGCCTGACCACCGACCACATGCCGCCCCGGCGGCGCGAGCGCCAACTTGATCTCGACCAGCTTGTCGCCGGGGCCATGCTGCACTATCCGACCTATTGGGACTGGACGCTCAACGGCTACGCCACCTGCGAAGCCGCATTGCGCAGGATCATCTCGCGGCGCGCGGAACTGCTCCGCGGCGAGCATCCCGAGCCGTTGAGAAAGACGTTTCTACAACGCCAGTTCCACAAGATCAAACTCGGCGCAAAGGCAAAATTCCTGGCGGCCCGATGACAGGCAGGCAACGCTTTCTTTTCCTGCAAGGCGTCTGCTCGCCATTTTTTCCTGAGCTTGCGAAAGCGCTGCGGCAACTCGGCCATTGCGTGCGCAAGGTCAACTTCAGCGTGGGCGACAGCATCTATTGGCGCCAGGGCGAGACCGTTCCGTTCAGAGGCCCGATGGACAGGCTGGGCGACTTCTACCGCAGCCTGTACGCGACCCGCGGGATTTCGGATGTCGTGCTGTTTGGCGATTGCCGGCCGGTTCACCGCCCGGCCGTCAGCATCGCCAAGGAGGCAGGCATACGCGTCCACGTTTTCGAAGAAGGGTACTTCCGCCCTCATTGGGTCACTTTGGAACGCGACGGCGTCAATGGCCATTCCGGCATGCCGCGGGATCCGGATTGGTATCGCGAGCAGGCCAAGCGCCTTCCGCACTTTGACAACGGGACCCCGTTCGCCTCGCCGTTCTGGCAGCGGGCCGCCTACGACGTCGGCTACAACTTCTGGGCCGGCGCCAATCCGATACTGCATCGCGGCGTCCGCAGCCATGTGCCCTACTCGCCGCTTACCGAGTACCTCGGCTATGTGAAGCGGGGAATCCGCCTGAAACGCCATGCCGCGCTCTCCAGACGCCTGGAGGCAACACTGATCGCGCAAGCGTACCGCGCGCCCTTCTTCCTGATGCCTCTGCAATTGTCGACGGATGCGCAAATCGTGCACCACTCCCCCTTTCCGAGCATGGAGGATGCCCTGCACCAGGCCTTGGCCTCTTTCGCCAGGCATGCTCCCTTGCACACGCGCTTTGCGGCAAAGATCCACCCGCTGGATCCCGGCCTGGTCGACTACCGGCGAAACCTGTTCCGGCTGGCGCATGAGCTGGGCGTCGCCGACCGCGTCTTCTATCTGGAAAGCGGCAATCTGCCTGCGCTGCTTACACATGCGGCCGGCGTGGTGACAGTCAACAGCACGGTGGGCGCATCTGCCCTGATCCACGCCCGGCCGACGATTGCGCTGGGCAGCGCGCTGTACGGCCTCCCGGGATTGACGTTCCAGCACGGACTGGACAGCTTCTGGGAACAAGGGCAAAAGCCCGACGCAGCCCTGTTCAGGAATTTCAGGGATGTGGTCATTGCCAAGACCCAGGTAAACGGCGGGTTCTATACCGGGGAAGGCATACGCCTTGCTGTGCGGAATTCGCTTCCCCGGTTGGCGCCCCGGGAGTTGGAGCAGGCGTCGCCTGACGCGTGAAGCGGCGGTGAAATCAGACCGCCGCGCCCTCCCTGGCGTTCCTTACCTGCGCCAGGGTTGTGGCGATCAGATCGCCCATGGAATGGCTTTCAAACAGGTCGCTCCACGGAACGCGCGCGTTCAGGAGATTGGTCAGCAAGGCGTTCCAGTAGTCCGGTTTTGGCCCGATATGCCCGGGCCCCCAGTTCTCAAACTGCAGGAGAAAATTGCTATTCAATTGGGCGGCAAGAATTTCCTCGGGCGCGTTCAAGCCAAGCGCCTCCAGGAATGGGTGGCAGTGCCTCTGGAGATGGAATGCATCATTGATGTTCTGCAGGTAAACAATGTAATTATTCGGCCTGCGCTTGTAGACATCAATCAAATTGCTGAAGAGATGGTTGGGCAAGCTCTCCATCGCCGCTTCGATGCTTGGTATTCCAAAAGCACTGCTGGCGTAGCGCAGCACATGTCCTTTGTAATAATTCACTAAACTCGTCTGCGGATTCGCAGCAATGGCAAGCGATCCGGGGAACAGACTTGAGTAATACAGGCTGGCGAACCCGCCGCCCGAGCTGCCGCCAAATACCAACTGGGGAGATTCTGCATAATCCGCGACCTTCCCGATGATCTTTGGCAAGATGGCTTGAAGCGGCAAGTCCGCCGACCCGCCATACCAGCCAAGGGTCAGGTCCTTGGCCAGGTAAAGCGTGGGGTCACTGACAAAAATACGGCTCATCCTAGCAGCTGGCACAGCACCCATTCCTGCAAATGCGGGCAGCGTAAGAACCTTTGAGCGGTCCTGGGCGCCGGTGAACATCACGGCAAGGGGAAGCCCAGGTTTCAGATCAAGGTAAAGATCTATCGGCTGCCCGCCTTCAATAATCGTATGCACGCCATTAAACAAGCCGTGCACGCGCTCAAAACTTTCCAGACCGGCATGCATGAAAGAGTCGGTCTTCCACCGATCCAGGGACCGCACCTCGGCGTATCTCGCCAACACGGCGTCAGCTGCTGCCGCGCTCACGATTCTCTTCCCGTTCATCTGATCTACCTCCCAAGTTCCACGTCTCGCAAAGCAGCGCTCAGGAGCCTTTCGGACCATTCTTCCTGATACGCTACCCGCGACATCGACATACCCTGAGCGTTCAATCCGGTCAGCCGCGAAGTCATCAATGACTCCTCGCGGTGCGACGCCAACAGCAAAGGCTTCTTGATTTTTCGGTGCGCAATCGATCCGAACATGTATTTCATGCGAGCGGCGTATTCGCTGTCGCCGCCGAATCGCGTATCGTCCATGAGCAGGCCATACCTGCTGACGCAGCGCCGGTCGAAAAATAGCGTATTTGGGGACCACTGCGTCAGCGGCCACACCTTGGGCGAATGGAACACCCCTTCCCGGTCCACCCTGAGATAATTGCAGCTCACCGCCACAAGCCGAATATCGGACTGCAGTTCTTGCGCGCATGTTTCCAGTCTGTTCGGATGAGAAAGATCGTCCGCGTCTTGAAAGGTCACGTAATCTCCGCCGGCGCGCAACAGGCCAACATTTTTGGCCTTATAGGTTCCGACATTCGCTGGCAGCGTTATCAGCGATATGCACCTGTTCGAGGAAGACAAAGCTCGGACTTTCTCTGCCGTCCTGTCGGTGCTTGCATCGTCGACCACGATGATCTCGCTGGGCGGCAGCGACTGGTTCAATAGCGAAAGCAGCGAAGCCTGTATGAGCGCTTCGCAATTGTAGGCAGTGACAATGACGGACACCGGCTTTGGCTTGATATCGGATTCAACCGGAGCAGCTCGCGCGTCGATCTCGCCCCACGAAAACAGGCTGCCTGCCGAAAGAGCCGGCGGCAGACCGTGAAAGCTGAAGTAATCTTGCAAGCAGCGGAGTTTCTCCGTCTGATCCGAAGAGAGATTTGCGGCAAGCAGCCTCCCATCGCCGCCCAGGCTCAGCAATTCATGCTTCCCGAACAAGCGCCGGGCCGCGTCCGGGTCAATCATCGAGACCACGGCCGCATAACTTGGGACTTGGTCCATCCCAAGCTCCTCCCCGATTTCGCGCACTACGCCGGGCAGTATTGGCGCCAGTCGCTGCGTTAAGGGAGCAACGAACTTGGAATTCCCACGCGACTTGATGCATCCCTCGTAAATACGCACGGCGACGGCCTGGATTTGCTCCATGTCGCCGAAAAGCGCCGCCAGTTCAAGACGCTGAAGAAGCGATAGCTCACCCCCCAATGCCGAACTTAATTCCAGGGCCCGGGAACGCAGGCCCAGCCCGAGGCAGCCGTCAAAAATCCTTGCCCTGTTCACATAGGAGTTCTGGTACAGCGCCGCAAGTTCGTGATATGGCGATTTCTCGCTTTTCTTTGGCCATTTGTGGCGCGCAAGCCGCTTTATATAAGGACTTAGAGAATTCCGCATGGATGCCGCCAGTCGCGTTCAATGGAAAACACGCCCCGGGCGCCAGGCCTGGGGCTGTGCCTTTACCGATAGGCCAGACTGTTCTGGATCGATTTCATATTTTCCAGGATGTCCGCCGTCAGCACCGCCGCAGCCTCCGGTACCGCAAATCTGCGATTCGCGACATAGGGAAAGGGAATAATCGCATCGGCGGGCGCCATCTGCGCGTGCCAATTGGCCCATTGGTCGCGATAGAACCTGCGCGTGGGAGAGATGCCGGTGGTCTTCGAGATGCCCAGGATGGGATCGTTCGTCAGGCTTCCTTCATTATCCAGGCAAATCATCGACATATGCCTGACCTTGACAAAGCGGTCCTGCATCACTTTTTCCGCCCGCGATATCAATTCGCTGTCGGCGCCAAATCTCACGCAATCCCAGTGGCCCAGATGCTTCTTGAAAAAATCCCGCTCGAACATGCAAGAAATCGCGGCATCGCGCAGGACGCCATCGTCGGATATCTTGCCCTCCTTCACGATGAAGCCAAACGTCCCATCGGACTTCATGCGTATCATCTTGGCCATGTTGCCCTTCATATGGCCCCCACTGCCGAGAAACTCTTTGATCTGTCTGGCAAGCCGATCGGGATGAGCCCAATCATCGGCATCATGACCGGTTATGTAGCTACCATTGCAAAACTGCAACGCCAGATTCTTCGATACGTACGGACCGACATTTCGTGGATTGCCAAGCGCCTTGACACGCGGGTCTCGGGCAGCAAGCTGTTTGATGATGGACAAAGTGCCATCCTCGCTGGCATCGTCGACGACAAAGAGTTCAATGTTCTTCCAGGTCTGGTTCAAGATGGAGTTTATTGAATGCTCAATCGTCGCCGCCGAATTGAACGCCGGCATGATTACGCTGATCAAAGGCCCGCTCTCATGGCGTTCGTCGGATTGGCTTTTCAATCGCAGGAATCGGCTTGCCTCATTGGACGACAACGCCAGCCGCGAGATTCCAAACTGCGCCAGATAGCTGTTCAATTTTTGGAGCCAGATATCCTCCTGTTCCCGCTGGCTATTGGCTATCAGAATATCAACAGCAGGCCGGATAAACTCCCGCGCATGTTTCTGCGCGAATGCGATTCCGTCCTTGTCCCGTCCCTCCGCCATCATTTGGTGAGCTTGCCAAATAATGGCGCTCTTCATGGGCTTCGGCTCCCTGGCGGCCGGCGCAACCGCGCAGGCTTGCGTAAGCGACGAACTACCCACAGCGACGGCCGCCAACGCCGGCTTCAGCCCTGATTCCGCCGCGTGCTCTGGCGGCATCACATCCAGCCGGACAACAGCCGACACACCGGCGGATCTGCGCAACGACAGAAACACCGGGCCATCGTGGGACGCCACATGGAGCGTGCGCGTACCCCCGTCGCTGATCATCGCAAGGGTGACGGGTTGCCGGCCCAGGGGTTCTTTGGCCCTTCCATCCGCCGACTGGATATAGGCGGATTCAGGAGACGAGGCGCAGAAAATTTCGATGGATACGGCGCGATCCACCGTGGGAGTCAACAGGCTCAGCGAAATCGTTGCTCCCTTTCCTTGGGTGTCGATCTTCAGGCTGCGCCACTGCTTGCGGGCGTATGCGTAGTTGACTCCGTCGCCCAGGCGCAGATGAGGGCCAGGCGGCTCCTGGCTACCCGGCCGAGTCCTCTGCTGCATCTCGGCGAACTCGCGCTTCTGCTGAAGCAACTTCCCCGGAATGGAAAAAACACCCTTGACGGAGCCGGAATTGCTAAGCAGCACGCTCCCAAGGCGATATGACAAATGCTGCTTCGTGCGATCCAGCCGGGCCTTGGTCTGATGCAATTCATGGGCGGTGGACAACAGCTCGCGCTGCAACGCGTCCACCCAAACAAATACCTCCAGCGACATATCCTTCGAACCGTCCCTGGACGCCAGCAGCGAACGTATGCGCGACTTGTCTCGGGAAAGGCTCTCTTTCAGCTCCGTGATATCACTGCTCAACTCATTGATTCTGGCATTGAGGCTCGCCGTCCTCTTCCCCCATGATTTCTCATTCGACAAGCCATCAGCCGTCAATCTCGCTTTCTGGGCGGCCAGATCCGCACATTCTTCCTTCAGGCGCTCGTTTTCGCTGCGCAGAGACTGGTGTGTCCTCTTCCAGCGATCATTCTCCGCGGCAAACTGCTGCGCTTGCGCGCTTGATACCCGCAGCCCGCTGGCTTCCTCAAGCAGTTGAGAATGCTGCTCGAGCAACTGGTTCCGTGCTTGCAAGGCACGGTCTTTTTCTTCCGCCAACGCTGCCAGTTCCTGCCCCATCGCCGCGAACCGGCCTTCCAGCTCCGTGCGGCGCGCGGTCTCTTCGGTCCGGACAGACTCAAGCAACTGCTGGGCGGCCGCGGCCGCGGCCTGGAGTTCCTGCTTCTGCCGGATCTGCTTGATCTCTTCGCTCTGCAACAGCAATTGGTGCTTCAGGGCAATGCTCTCCGCCACCTCAAGGTGCACGAGATTCCTGCCCACCAAATCCGTAACATAATCGGTCATCGGACCGATTACCCTATCGTGATTGATTACAGTCATGTTGCGTTCGGGTTGATTAAGCATTAGTAACCTCGGTGACTTGCCCGCGTAAAACAGCCTGGGCCCTCTTCTCATGTGCTGAAGCGGTTCATGCTTCAATTTCCCGCAGGCTTCGGCCACCCAGCGATTGGCGGCTTCGATTTCGTCGCTTCTGGCTCCATCGTCCAACACTACCGTTGCATGCGGGGCCAAGTATTTTCCAAGCAGCGGCATCGCCGGGTATCTTGCAAACTTCTGCGTGGCCTGCGGCGGGCCATCCACCAAGAGAAAATCAATGTTCTCGCCCTGGAGAAAGCGCGGCAGCAGGTCGTCGGGAATCGCGTACCACTCATGGCGCTCGTTGCCCACCTGCACAGTCGAAATCGGGCACAGCCGGAGTTCCACATAATCGGTCAGGCCATTGCTCTCAAGCAGCGATTTCGTTTTTGCGTAATATTCCTCGCTATGCTCGATGGACAGCAGGCGCCCGCTCCCGCCCCTTCTAAGCGCATCCCCGATGACCAGCGAGGAAACGCCCGACCCCAGCTCAACCAGTTTTCGGGGCAGGAAGTGATCGATATAGTCCAGTATCCACAGCGCAAGCTCAGGCGTAATCGCCCAACTGCTGAACGCGCTCAGCGTGTCGATCGGCACCCGCAGCCGCCTTTCCAGCATGGTCTGGAAGACCACGTCCTTCACGGTCTCCGCGTGCGTGCGGCTGAACCCGGCGTGGCTTTTCCGCTCCCAGGCCTCAAGCAGGCTCTTGATCTCTGCAGGATCAACGGTCGTGTCTTTAGTCGCGCTCATGAACGGGCTTCCCATGAATCAGCAAACCGATTTCATATAGGCAGAAATTCCCGCCTCGACATCATCGAAAGCGGTTATCTGACCGTTATCCACCAACATCACATAATCACAGAGCTTGCGAACCTGCCCCATGCTGTGCGTGACGAGGATGATCCTCGATTGGCCTATCCTGTCCTTGAAGGCCGTGGCCGCCTTGGCCTTGAAATGCGCATCGCCTACCGACATCGCCTCATCCACCAGGTAATAGTCAAAGTCGAACGCCAGGCTCAGGCCAAACGCCACCCGGGCGCGCATCCCCGTCGAGTAAGTCTTCACCGGCCGGTCAAAGTGCTTTCCGATCTCGGCAAAATCCTCCACGAACGCAACCTTTTCTCTTATCGCCGGCCCTTCGGCTCCGTACACCCGGCAGATGAATTTCACGTTCTGCCGCCCCGACAGAGACCCCTGGAACCCGCCCGCCAACCCCACCGGCCAGGAAATGCTCCGCGGCGTGATTATCTTTCCGCTGTCCGGCGTATCCAGCCCGCCCAGCAGCCGCATGAGCGTGGATTTTCCTGCCCCATTCCGGCCGATCAAGGCAATGCTTCTATCGGAAGGGATGGTGAAGGAGACATTGCGAAAGACGTATTGACGACCAAGATTCGTCCTATAGGATTTGGTGATATTCCTGAGTTCGATCACAGCGCCACCAATCTCATCCGCCGGACCCTGTAAAGGCCAGTGGCTATGAACACAAGAACGATCGTCACCTTCAAGGGATAGAACGGATTCACGCCTGCGGTGTCTGGATAATAGGGAAATACGGCCCAGCGCAGCATGTCGATCAAATGCAAGAACGGGTTCCACATAAGCCATGACAATACGCTGCCGGGCAGCGCCCAGATCGGATAAACAACGCCCGACATCATGTACATCGGAAGAAACATAAGCCTGAAGAACGTCTTCAGCTCGGGCGCCGCCTCGCCAACCACGCATAGGACCACGCCGATGGCGAACGACATGGCAATTCCGACTAGCAGTATTCCTATCCACTCCAGCGGATGCGAAATTGAAATATCCGCGCCCGCAAGAAAGCCGGCGCTCGCCATCAGCAGCGCATAAAGGCACACGAACAGCGCGCATTCCACGACCATGCGCGCAACCAGCGCGTCGGCCGGCCTGATCTGCTTGTACGAAAACAACGCCTTGTTGGAAGAGACTGCCTCCATCAGCTTCAGGCATATGTTCTTGAACAGCAGGAACGGGACAATCCCGGTAAGCAGAAAAATGACCACATCGAGACCCGGAATGTTCCTGCCGCGCACGCCCGCGATGATCAGGACCATGCCCAACACATGGGCGATCGGTTCAAAGAGAATCCAGAACGCGCCCAGCCGCTTTGCGTTCAGCCGGGCGCGGATTTCCCGCAGCGACAACGCAAAAATCACCGTTTTAGCGATTGCGAAAGATGATCGCTTCTTCATCGCCTGTGCTCTCTCTGACTAGAATCCGTTTACCGTGCGGCCCAGCACCAGCACCTGGACAATGGGGGTAATGATTTTCTGCCATTCATAAATCGCGGCATTGGTCACAAAGATTGCGTCTTCCGGCTCCACCAGGAACTGCCGCGCGAGAAACATCGCGACAGGCTCCCTGAGGTTCAAGCGGAATACCAAGGCCTTCGGCCGCATTTCGCCGGTCTCTTCGTTCCGCTCGGCGGACAGCCTGAAAACGAATACGCCCGCGGCGTCCGCCTTGGTCTCGTCCAGGCCCTTCACGCTGCCCAGGACCTCAAGCAAGCTTGAGGAATTCGACGGAAGATCGTGCAGGCCCGGCGCGCCCACCGCGCCCATGGCCACAAAACGCTTGCGCGCCCGTTCCACGACTATCTCGGCGCCGGGCGGCATAAGCTGGTTTTTGCCGGACAGCAGGTCCTGGTAATTGAATTCATAAGATCTGTCTCCAGTGCGCACGACGACCCTGGTCAAATGCGGCTCGAGCAGCGGGCCGCCGGCTCGATTGATCGCATCGAGCAACGTTAAAGGGCCTTGCAGCGCCGAGAATCGCCCCGGCGTCCTGACTGCGCCGGCCACGAGCACCGACCCGGACAAATCCCCAGTCAGGCCCACCTGGACTTGCACATCGCTGGTAATTCCCTTCAGCCTCGACCGGACCAGGGACTCCACATCGTTGAGCGTCAGGCCCTGCACCGGCTGGCGGCCGACATAGGGCAGCGATATGGTTCCCTGGCTGTCCACCCGCACATTCTCGAAAATGGTGCCGCCCGCCGCCAGCGGCGCGAACACGGCCCCTTCCGTGGCGCTGTCGGCAATCATGACCCGCAGCACGTCGCCGGGCACCAGTTCAATCTCGGGAACAGCGGGCATCGCAACACGGCTCGACTCCATGCTCGTATCGGCGGGACGCATGTAGGGAGCAATCGTCGCGGCGCTCAAATCTATAACGGTGTAATCCTGCGATTCCTCGCTGTTCATGATGGCCGTTCGGGAAGGGCCGGCCGACGACAATAAGCTTCCACAGCCGGCAAGCAGCAGCGGAGCGCAAAACGCAATGATCCGAAGACCACGAGCCTGATGAAAACCTGTCATGTTCGCCAAATTCAGATTAATCGCGGTGATCTTCGATGGTCGCGATCACAAACCGGGCGATGCCGTAAAAAAACAGCAGCACAATGAAAAGCGCAATCAAGTTGTAGATGCGCTCCGGATAAATGGCCCTGTCCGGCGTGTTGGGCGACACCACCGTCACCAGGCTCCGGAGTTTCTTGCTCGCCTCGATCCGGGCGCTTTCGACCGAACCCACCGCAAACTTGTAGGCCTCCTCCGCGATGGCGGCGTCGATACTCAAGTTTCTGTAGCGCGACGCGATCACGTTCAGCTTGTCCCCGCCGCTCTGGGACACGAGTTTTTGCGTTTCCGCCGCCAGTTGCTGCTCCAGCGCCCGGATGCGGTTTCGCTGCTGCCTTACCTGCGGCGTGTCCGCGTCCAGCGTGGCGGCCAAGCCCTTGAGCGTCGTGCGCTCCTTGGTCAAGTTCGCCTCCAGTTCGGCAATCACGCCGGCCCGCGCCTTCGCGGACGCTTCCGCATCCAGAAGGCTGTTGTCGCTTTGAAAAGCCAGCAGGTCGTCGCGGCGGTCTTCGTATGTCTTGCGCGCCTTGTTCAATTCGGCCTGCGCGAATTGCATTTGCTCCCGGGCCATTCGATGCGACAGTTCGTTTACAAAGCGCTCGCTCTCCGCCAGCATCGCCTTCAGGACTTTCTCCGCAACGGGCGAGTCGAACGCCTGCACACGGACCTCCAGCAAGCCGGTTTGCTCGTCGAAATGGGCGCTGACGAGCCGTTGGTAATATCGAAGCAGATCTTCCTGCGGCGCTCCCGTCCTCAACAGGTAAATAGGGTCTTTCCATCTGTTCGCGTAGTGCGCGGACCAGTCAAGTTCGGACTGCAGGACATTGAGCATGTCCTGGGAGGTCAGGAACTCGCGCAGGTAAAGCGTCTCTTCGCGCGAGGTCGGGTTCAGGCCGCTCAACATGATTGCCAGGCCAGGCATTTGCGGGGTTTCGCCGTTGCCCACCTGCCGCACCGCCACCTGCGCCACGCTTACATACCGGTCCAGGGCAAAGAAGCTGTAGTAAATCAGCGCCAGCGCCATCGGGATACCTACAAGCCGCGCGACCAGGCGTCTTGACTTAAATTTCTCAAGATCAATCATCTAAATTCTTGGAACCCACAAAATCACGCCACGTCGCACCAATTGCCTGGATACCTATATCTTTCCTCTCTATATTCAAGCGCTTGAGGAGGAGTGGCAGACGGCATTAAAACCTCGATCGCCCGCAGGAATCGTAGGAAAAATCAGCAAAATCACATGACTGTGAACCGCTGGCGTATGCGTCTTGAGTGGGGATTGCCGTGCTTCGGGCGGTGGCGGCCGGCGTGCAGCCCGCGCGCCTACTTCAACGGGCGGAGAGCGCCGTGCGTAGCGTGTCGTGGAATGATCGGAACGGGCGTTTCACGCAAGCCCGTTAAGCGCCAGATAGGTGCGCGCGAGCGACGCGACGTCGCAGTCCTGCGCGACGGCGGCGCCCTGTGTGGCGGACTGCCACAGCAGATAATCGGTTGCCCCGTCCGTGTCACCCATCTTCTCGTACACGGCGGGCATGATCGGCACGTGATCGCCGAACACGCAAAGACTGGCAGGCCAGGCCCGCCCTGCCAGGAAGGTCCGGAGCGAGCCCAGCATGGCGTCCGCGTTGCGCAGGTGCCGCGCATAGGCCACCAGGTCTTCGCATCCGGCGGGCATCGGACCAAGCAGGACTGCTTCCGCGTCCGCCGGCGTTACCGTCTCCCAGTGCAGGGGGCCATGGTTCTCCATCGTGATCGCATGGATGTATAACGGCCTGGAATCGCGCTCGGCAAGCAAGGACGCCACTTTGTCGCCAACGGCCCGGTCCCCGACGTAAGGGCCCGCAAGCGGGGCGTCTGAAAATGCTTCCATGCCGATGAATTCGTCATACCCAAGCAAGGGCAGCGCCTTGTCGCGGCGATAGAAGCTGCGGTGATACGGATGCACGCAGATCGTTCGGTAACCCAGGCTTTTCAGATATGACGCCAGGGTCGGAAAGCCCCCTTGCGCCAGGCGGCGGTACGGGTTGTATTGATGTATTCCCAAAGCTTGCCCGTGCATTCCCGACAAGAACGCGAATTCGGTGCGCACCGTATTCGCCCCCCAGGCGGCGACATGCAACCGTCCGTGCCGGGCCGATTCGGCTTTCAACAGGTCGAAGTTGCCGAGGATCTCGGGCCGCAGCGACGGGTAGGCCCTGCGGGCATCGAAGAAGGATTCGCTCTGTATCACCACCAGGTCGGGCATGGGATCGGGAGCTGGCGGCGCGGAGCCTGACAGCGTCCGCGCTGGAGAAAACGGCGCGTTTGCCCGCAGCTCGTCGGCCGCTTGCCGTTCTTGGCGGCCATAAGCCCACAGCGCGCTTGCCAGGCCCAGCCGCTTCAAGTCTGCCGCCGCGTCGAAAACCACGACCAGCCGCCGCCCTGCCCAGGCCGCAAGCGCCGTCCCCAGCGCCGCCAGGCCTGCCGCTGCGGCGGCTGCCCCGGCCGCGACCGGCGCTTCCAGCGCCAGTCCCGCCCACAGGGCCAGGCCGTATCCTGCCGCCGCCGCCAGCGCCCGCCCGACGCCAAAGAAGGGCAAGTACAACCGCGGGTGCCTGATCGCATCGGTGAAGTACTCGAAATCCGGATAGACGAACGGTTCCCGCAAGGCGCGATGCTTGGCGTTGCTGACCAGCACGATCAGCAACTCGATCGCCAGCACGTTCGCCACCGCGAAATACGGCCGTCTGAACAGCATCAGCTCCAGCGCAAACGCCAGCGTCCAAACCCCCGCGTGCACGCCGGCCGCCGCCATCGGCCGCCGCCACGGCGCAACCGGCCTGGGCGCAAGCCCAGCCTCGACACCGAAGGAGAGCGCCAGTCCGATCAGATACGGCGGCAGCAACGCCGCCCAGACCGCCTCAGTCACCGTAGCCCAGCTTGTTCAGGATCCACCCGGACAAGGCCGGATGGATCACCGACAGCAGGAAGCACCCCAGATTCAGCGGGAACGGGAAGCTGATCCGCGCGCGGTTCGCCTGCAGGCCGCGGCGTATCACGCGCGCCGCCTTGTCCGCCTTCCACAGGAACGGCTTCGGCCCGGGCATGTCGGAACACATCTGCGATTCCACATAGCCGGGCATGATGACGTTGAATCTGATGCCCTCGGCGGCCAGCGCGTCGCGCATCGCTTCGCCATAGACCTTGACGGCCGCCTTGCTGGCGCTGTAGCTGGGGGTTTCGGGCAGGCCGCGCCAGGCGGCCAGCGAGCTGACCAAGGCAATCTGGCCATGGCCGCGGCGGCGCATGGCCGGCAGCGCGCCGTGGACCGTGGCGAAAACCGCCTTGACATTGACGTCCAGCAGCCGGAGCACGTCTGGCCAATCCTCGCCCTGCCCCTGCGGCCCGGTGTTGATGTTGACGCCGGCATTGGCGACGACAAGCGCGGGCGCTTCGCTTTCGCAGACCTCGTCCAGCCAGGCCATCAGCGCGTCGTGGTCGCGGACATCGAGTTCGCGCGTGACGACGCGCGCGCCCAGCGCCCCGCAGCGGTCGGCCAGTTCTTGCAGACGCGCGGCATTGCGCCCTTGCAGGATCAGGGTCTTTACGCCTGCGGCGGCGTATTCCAGGGCAAGCGCGCCGCCGATGCCGCCCGTCGCGCCGGTGATGAGCACGCTGCGCGGCAGGCCTGGTTCGCGGCTATCGGGAGGGTTCATGTGCCGGAGCCGCTCATTCCTCGGTGTAGAGCCCGTGCTCCACCGCGTACACCGCGACCTGCACGCGGCTGGTCAGGTTGAGCTTTTTCAGCACGTTCTGCACGTGGATCTTGACCGTGCTTTCGCTGACGTCCAATTCGCGGGCGATGACCTTGTTGCTGGCGCCGCGCGCCAGCCATTGCACGATCTGGGTCTCGCGCGCGGTCAGGCGGTGACGTTCGGCGTTGCCGGGCGCCGCCGGCGCATGGCTGGCCTGGCCGCGGAACTGCTCCACCAGCTTGGCCGTCATGCTGTCGGCGATCACGGCTTCGCCGGCCGCGGCGCGGCGGATGGCGGAAACCAGGGCCTCGGCATCGATGTTCTTGACCAGGTAGCCGCGGGCGCCGTCGCGCAGCGCCTGGCCCAGCTCGTCCGCTTCTTCGGAGACGGTCAGGATGATGACCGCGCAGTCCGGCTG
The DNA here is from genome assembly GCF_042721735.1 of Achromobacter sp. NPDC058515. Taxonomy (NCBI): domain Bacteria; kingdom Pseudomonadati; phylum Pseudomonadota; class Betaproteobacteria; order Burkholderiales; family Alcaligenaceae; genus Achromobacter; species Achromobacter sp. NPDC058515. The sequence goes on along the minus strand of NZ_JBHXNI010000013.1, from coordinate 36,977 downwards.
GTCCTGCGTCAGGAGCTGCAGCGTTTCCAGGCCGGACAGGCCGGGCAGGTTCAGGTCCAGGAGGACGACGTCGGGCTTGAGCTCCTTGGCGCGCTTCAGGCCTTCGACCCCGTCGCCGGCCTCGGCCACGACCTCGAAGTCGGGCTGGCGCTGCAGCAGCAGGCGGACCCCGGAGCGGAACAGGGTGTGGTCGTCGACGAGCAGGATACGGATGGGCATAAGTACAGGATGGATCAGGCGGCCTGGCGTTCGCCGCCAGGCAGGGTCAGCGCGACGCGCGTGCCGGCGCCGGGCTGCGATTCGAGTTTTATCACGGCGCGCATGCGGGCGGCGCGCTCGCGCATGATGTGCAGGCCCACATGGGACTCGCCGCGCTCGGCCACGTCGGCCGGGTCGTAGCCCTGGCCGTTATCGGAAATGAGGAGCGTGAAGTCGCGGTCGTTGGCCACAGCGATGCGCACGCGGCTGGCTTCGGAGTGCTTGCGCACATTGGACAGCGCTTCCTGCAGGATGAACAGCACTTGCAGCTGCTGCTCGGGGGGCAGCGGCGCGCCCGTGCCCTGGCTGAACCGCAACTCGGTGTCGATGCCGGTCTGGCGCCGGAACCGGGCCACGGTGTCCTCGATGGCGGCTTGCAGGTCGCCCTGGGACAGCTTGCTGCGGAAGTTGGTCAGCAGCTCGCGCACGTCCTGGTAGCTTTCGTCCACGCCGGTGCGCAAGAGCGGCAGGATCTCGCTGACCTCCTCTTCGTCGCCGCGCTTGATCGCGACGTCCAGCATCTGCAGCTGCAGGTTCAGGAAGTTCAGTCCCTGCGCCAGGCTGTCGTGCAGGCCCTGCGCCACCAGCCCGCGCTCCTGCACCACGGCCAGCTGGCGCGCCTGCGCGCTCAGGCGCCGGTTGTCCAGCGCCACGCCCAGATGCTGGCCCAGCGTTTCCAGCAGCTGCGAGTCCGACGGCAGCAGGCGGCGCTGCTGCCGGAAATGCAGGGAATAGGAGCCGAGCACCTCGTCGCGGGTGACGATGCGGAACACGGCCACGCTGGAAAAGCCTTCGCGCTGGCAGTTCAGGTCCATTTCCGGCGGCGACTGGCGGAAGTCCTGGATGACGATGACCCCGGCCTGGCGGGTGGCGACCCCGCAATAGCAGTCGTCCACCTTCATGCAGTGCTCGGATTCGACCAGGTCGTCGGACAGCCCGACCGACACCACCAGGTTGAGCTTTTCGTTGTTCGGGTCCAGGGCGCGGATGCTGCCGGCGTCGGCGTCGAACTGCAGCATGACGCGGCGCAGGAAGCCGTCGCACATGGCCTCGATCTCATTGGGCTGGTTCAGGAAGGCCGCCATGTCGTACAGCGCGCCGATGTCGCGGTTCTGCGCCGCCAGCTGGGCGGTCTTCTGCTCCACCCGCTGCTCCAGGCTGGTGTAGAGGTCCTGCAATTCGTCCGCCATGCGGTTGTAGCCGCGCGCCAGCACGCCGAATTCGTCCTTGCTTTCCACCGGCAGCCGGGTGCTGAACTCGCGGTCGCCCATGCGCTGCAGGCCGTCGCGCAGCCGCAGCACCGGGGAGATGATCCACAGGTACAGCAGGTAGATCATCGCCAGCGTTCCCGCGCTGGCGATGGCGGCCAGCACGCCCTGCGACAGGCGCAGCGACGTGGTCTTGCCGGCGTTGTCCTGTTCGATCATGCGCACCAGCGTGTCGGCCTTGGCCACGAAGTCCGGCAGCGTTTCCAGGTAGGTCGCGGCGTCCGGCTGCGCGAGGGCGCGGACGGCGGCGGGCTTCATGATGTCGCGCCAGTAAGCGGCCACGTCATGCCACTGGGCGCGGATGGCCTCGTCGTTGGGGATGAAGAGCGGACGCGCCGGGTTGCCGCGCGCCAGGCGCGAGATGGTGTCGTCCATCACCTGGATCTGCTCATTGGTGCGCACTTCGCGGCCGGCCTGCGGGCGCATCAGTTCGACGGCCACGCGGTTGGCCCGCATGCGCAGGCTGCCCGTGTCGTTGATGGCCGCGCCCGCGCCTTCGAGCTGCCAGGACAGCCACAGCGTCCAGCTCACCATGGCCAGCACCACCACCAGCGCCAGCAGCGAACTGGCCACGATGCGCGTGGACAGGCGGTGCCTGGGCGACGGCAGTCCGTCGGAATCGGCGATGGGGTCGGTGGACGTCATGACTATCGGTGCTGGGCGGGCGGATCGGGTATCAGTGTAGTCGCTTCCCGCCAGGGGCCCGCCGCCCTCCCCGTGCGCGCCCGCGCGCACGCGCTCAGCCCAGCCCAAGGGCGTTGCACACGAATTCCGCGACCCGGGCGGGGTCGTTCAGCGGCAGGCAGGGCAAGCCGGTTTCCAGCGCCGCGTCGGTCGCGACCGCCAGGAAGCTGCCGTCCTCGGCGTGCAGGGGCGGCTTGCCCAGCGCCGGCCGGTACACCTCGATGCGCGGGATCGCCGCCTGCTTGAAGCCCTCGACCAGCACCAGGTCGGCCGGCGAGAGGCGGGCCAGTTGCGCGTCCAGCGAGGGCTCGGGCGCGTCGCGCAGCTCATGCACGATGGCGTAGCGGTAAGGCGAGGCCACCATCACCTCCTGGGCGCCGGCCAGCCGGAAGCGCGCGCTGTCCTTGCCGGGCGGCTCCATCTGGAAGTCGTGGTGGCTGTGCTTGATGACGTTCACGCGCAGGCCGCGCGCGCCCAGCAGAGGCAACATCGCCTCGATCAGGGTGGTCTTGCCGCTGCCGGAACGGCCGGCGATGCCGAAAACTGGGGTCATAGTAGGGCGGGCTCCGTCAACAAAGGGCACACGATGGGCAGAAAGGTGTCCGCCCGCGGCGAGTATGCCAGCAAAGCGCCCGCCACCAGGTCGAAGTACCAGCCGTGCAGGGTCAGGCTGCCCGCCTCGACGGCCCGCCGCACGAACGGCAGGTCTTCCAGGTTGCGCAGCGAGATCAGGATGGAGGCCTGTTCGCAGGCGCGCCGGCGTTCGGCGTCCGACGCCCCGGGCATCTGCCTCAGCACGCGCTCGCGCGCCGGTTCGGCAATGTCCATCCAGCGCTCAAGGTAGTCGGTTTCGCCGTCGCGGCGGATGCGCCGTTCCATCAGCGCGCGGATGCCGCCGCACTGCGCGTGGCCCAGCACGATGATGCGGCTGACCTGCAGCTGCTCGACGGCGAACTGTATCGCCGCCAGCACGCCCTGCAGGCCGCGGTCCTTGCTGGCCGGCGGCACCAGGTTGGCCACGTTGCGCACGGTGAAGATGTCGCCCGGGTCGCAGCCCAGCAGCATGGCCGGATCCACCCGCGAATCGCAGCAGCCGATCAGCAGAGTGCTGGGGTGCTGGCCGTCGCGCAGGTTGCGGTAGAGCGACGGCGCGTCCTCGTAGTACTGCTGCTGGAAGCGCTGGAAGCCGTCGATCAGGCGTTCGATGTCCCCCATGTCAGCCTCCCGTCTGCGCCATGAAGCGCACGATGCGTTCCGGGCGGCTGACGAAGTCGTGGCGCTCCGGCTTGGCGGCAATGCCCGCCAGGATCGCCGCCGTCAGTTCGGCGTCGCTGGCCCCGGCGCGCAGCAGGCGGCCCAGCGGCACCTGGTCTTCCTGGCCCAGGCACAGGTACAGAGTGCCGTCCACGCCCAGCCTGACGCGGTTGCAGCTGGCGCAGAAGTGGCGCGACATCGGCGTGATCACGCCCAGCACCGGCGCGCCGTGGCCGGCGGTCCAGTAGCGCGCCGGGCCGTTGCCCAACGCCGCCAGCGCCGGCACCAGCCCGGCGTCGGCGGCCAGCCTTGCGCCCATGGCGTTCAGGTCGGTATGGGAAAAGCCCCGGCCGCATTCGCCCATGGGCATGGGCTCGATGAGGCGCAGCACGAAGCCCTGCTCCACCGCGTAGGCCAGCAGCCGCCGGACTTCGGCCTCGGGCGTGGCGGCGTGCACCACGCTGTTGAGCTTGATCGGCGCAAAGCCCGCCTGCCTGGCGGCGGCCAGCCCGGCCAGCACCGCGTCCAGGCAGTCGCGCCCGGTGATCTGGCTGAACGCCGCGGCGTCCAGCGTGTCCAGGCTGATGTTCAGGCGGTCCACGCCTGCCGCGCGCAGGTCTTGGGCATGGCGGGCAAGCTGGGTGGCGTTGGTGGACACGGACAGGTCGCGCAGGCCGGGCATGGCGGCGATGGCGCGCGCCAGTCCGCTCACGCCCCGGCGCAGCAGCGGCTCGCCGCCGGTCAGCCTGACCTTGCTGACGCCCAGGCCGACGAACAGGCCGACCAGCCGGGCCATTTCCTCGTGGCTCAGCCAGTTGGCGGGGGTCTCGAAGCCCTTGAAATCCTTGGGCAGGCAGTAGCTGCAACGCAGGTCGCAGCGGTCGGTGACGGACACGCGCAGATAGTCGATGCGGCGTCCGAAGCCGTCCTTCAGTGGTCCCGCAGCCGGCTCGTCCATCATGCGCTCCCGCCGAAGACGCGCTCCGGCTCGCCGTCGTCCAGGTCGATGCCCTGGATCTGCGCCCGCTCGACCAGCAGCTTGGTGTATTGCCGCCAGGCGGTGTCGCGGCTCATCGACGACAGCGCCAGCGCGATTTGCTGCGCCACGTGCTCGTAGGGCAGCAGGCGGCCTTCGATGCGCCGCGTCACCCGCACGATGTGCAGGCCGTGGCGGGTCTGCAGCAGTTGCGGCAGCAGGCCGCCGGACGGCAGCGCGAACACGGCGCGCTCGAACTCCGGGACGGTATCGCCCCGGCCCAACTGGCCCAGGCTGCCGCCCACGGCGGCGGACGGGCAATTGGATTGCTCGCGCGCCACCTCGGCAAAGCGCGAGGGGTCCGCCAGCAGTTCGGCCAGCACCACGTTGGCGTGCGCCCGCAGCATGTCCAGGTTCACGCCGGGCGTGACCTGGAACAGGATGTGGTCGGCTTCGATCAGCTCGCCCACCATGAAGCGCTGCGGGTGCATCTGGTAGAAGCGGCGGCAGGCCTGCTCGTCGGCCTCGGGCGCGGGCGCCTGGGCCGCCAGCAAGGCGCCGATGGCGCCCTCCTCGTCCGAGGCGTCCAGCCCTTGCCGGCCGGCTTCGTCCAGCAGCACCCGGCGCAGCACCAGCGCCGTGACGGCATGGCGCATGGGGTTGGGGGCCTCGGCGTGCAGGGGCAGTTCACGTTCCAGATCCGCGTCGCTCAGTTCGACGCCGTTGACGATGACAGGCATGGTTGGCTCCTGGAAGTCGTGGGATCAGCGCGGACGGACAAGCTGCCAGGCGCGGCCCAGATAGCCCAGGGAGGCAAAACCGCTCCAGACGTGGACAAGGCGCGTGAACGGGAAGATCACGAAGAGCGTCAGGCCCATGAACAGGTGCGCCTTGAACAGCAGCGGCACGTCGGCGATATGGCTGGCGGCGTCGCCCTGGAAGGTGACGATGTGCTGCGCCCAGGTCATCAGGCGCACCATCATCTCGCCGTCCATATGGCCGGCAGACAGCGCGATGGTGGACAGGCCCAGCAGCAAGGTGGCCAGGATCCACAGCAGCAGCAGCTTGTCGCCCGGCTTCGTCGTGCGCGCGATGCGCGGGTCGGTCAGGCGGCGGTGGATCAGGATCAGCAGGCCGATCAGGCACAGGCCGCCCATGACGCCGCCGGCCGCCATGGCGACCGTCTGCTTCAGGGTGTGCGAGACGCCCAGCGTGTCCCAGACCACCACCGGCGTCAGCAGCCCGGCCAGATGCCCGAAGAACAGGCCCAGGATGCCGATGTGGAACAGGATATTGCCCAGCCGGAGCTGGCCGCGGTGCAGCAGCTGCGAGCTGTCCGTCTTCCAGGTGTACTGCTCGCGCTCAAAGCGCGCCAGGCTGCCCAGCAGGAAGATCGTCAGCGCAATATAAGGATAGATGCCGAAAAGAAACTGATTCAGGGAATTCATGATGCGTCGTCCTGAGCATTAATGGGTCGCGGGCGCACGGGGATAGAAGCGCACGGTCTGCGCCCCGTCTCCCGAGAACGGCCGCAGCAGCGGTTCCACGCCGTCCGGGCCGATGCCGAAGGCTTCCATCGCTTCGTCCATGTCGCGCACGGGCGCCTCGGTCTGTTCGCGCGGGATCACGCGGGACTGGGCGCGCAGCACCGCGAAGATGCAGGCGTAGGGGCTTTCGCCCTTGGCCAGCCGCGCGCCGATGGCCGCCAGCACGTGGATGGCCTCGTCCAGCAGTTCCTGCGCCTGATCGGGGTCGATGACCCCCAGGAATTCCAGGAACAGCGGCACGTGGTCCGGCAGTTCGGACACGACGGGCTCGAAGCCGTGTTCGCGGTAGGTCTCCAGCAGGTCCACCATGGCCTGCCCCCGGTCGCGGCTTTCGCCGTGCACGTGTTCGAACAGGTGCAGCGAATGCGAGCGGTTGCGGTCGAAGGTGGCGACGTAGTTCTCCTGCAAGGGGATCAGGTCGCTGGAAGCCAGGTAGCCGATCAGGGGCTGCAGGGTTTCCTCGGCGTCCGGATAGGCGGCCAGGGCCTCCTCGACCTCGGCCAGGTAGTCCAGCAGCTCGGGCTCGGGATAGCAGAGCAAGGCGGAAAGCAGGCGGTACAGGCTCATGGTGTTCTCCTGGGCTCAGACCGAAGCGGCCTTTTTGCGGGACTTGGGCATCTCGATGAAGATCTCGCTGCCCTGGGGCTTGCGGCCGAACAAGGTGCCTTCCGACACCCCGCCCGAGCAGCCGTTGCCGAAGGTGAAGCCGCAGCTGCCCTTCTCGTTGAAGCTGTCCTCGACCACTTCCTTATGGCTGCTGGGCACCACGAAGCGGTCTTCGTAGTTCGCGATGGCCATGATCTTGTACATGTCCTGCACGGTGTCCTCGGTCAGTCCGACCTGCTCCAGCAGGGCCGTGTCGCGTTCGCCATGCACGGTCTCGGACCGCTTGAACGCGCGCATGGCCAGCATGCGCTCCAGGGCCTGCAGCACCGGCGCTTCCTTGCCCGCCGTCAGCAGGTTGGCCAGGTAGCGCACGGGGATGCGCAGGCTGGACACGTCGGGAATCATGCCGCTCTTGCCCACGGTGCGCTGCGGCATCTTGCCGGACTCGGCGGCCGACTGGATGGGCGACAGCGGCGGGATGTACCAGACCATCGGCAAGGTGCGGTATTCCGGATGCAGCGGGAAGGCGACGCGCCATTGCACGGCCATCTTGTAGACGGGCGACTGGCGGGCGGCTTCCAGCCACGATTCCGGAATGCCCTGCTCGCGCGCGGCGGCGATGACCTCGGGCGAATGCGGGTCCAGGAACAGGTCCAGCTGCGACTGGTACAGGTCCTGCTCGTTGGCGGTGGACGCGGCGTGCTCGATCTGGTCGGCGTCATACAGCATGACGCCCAGGTAGCGGATGCGGCCCACGCAGGTTTCCGAGCACACGGTGGGCTGGCCGGCCTCGATGCGCGGATAGCAGAACGTGCACTTCTCGGCCTTGCCGCTGCTCCAGTTGTAGTAGATCTTCTTGTACGGGCAACCCGAGATGCACATGCGCCAGCCGCGGCACTTGTCCTGGTCCACCAGGACGATGCCGTCGTCTTCGCGCTTGTAGATGGAACCGGACGGGCAGCTGGCGACACAGGCCGGGTTCAGGCAGTGCTCGCACAGGCGCGGCAGGTACATCATGAAGGTGTTCTCGAAGGTCGAGTACATCTCCTTCTGCACGCCCTCGAACAGCGCATCGCGGCTGCGCGAGCTGAATTCGCCGCCCAGGTCGTCTTCCCAGTTCGGGCCCCAATGGATCTTCTCCATTTTCTTGCCCGTCAGCACGGACACCGGACGCGCGGTCGGCGGCGTCTGCGACAGGGGCGCGTTCTGCAGGTGCTCGTAGTCGAACGTGAACGGCTCGTAGTAGTCGTCGATGGCCGGCAGGTTCGGGTTGGCGAACAGGTTGGCCAGGATGCGCAGCTTGCCGCCCTGGCGCGGTTCCAGCTTGCCGGCGGCGGTGCGCTTCCAGCCGCCCTTCCATTTGTCCTGGTTCTCCCATTCCTTGGGGTAGCCGATGCCGGGCTTGGTTTCCACGTTGTTGAACCAGGCATACTCGACACCGTCGCGGCTGGTCCAGACGTTCTTGCAGGTGACCGAGCAAGTGTGGCAGCCGATGCACTTGTCCAGGTTCAGCACCATGCCGATTTGGGCGCGTATCCTCATGATTGCTTCTCTTCTTGTTGCGGTTCCTCGACGAGCGGCCCTTCCAGCCAGTCGACCTTCTTCATCTTGCGCAGCACCACGAACTCGTCGCGGTTGGCGCCCACCGTGCCGTAGTAATTGAAGCCGTAGGCCTGCTGGGCGTAGCCCCCGATCATGTGCGTGGGCTTGAGCACCGTGCGCGTCACCGAGTTGTGGATCCCGCCGCGCTTGCCGCTGGTTTCCGCGCCCGGAACGTTCACGATCTTTTCCTGGGCGTGGTACATCAGGCACATGCCCACCGGCACGCGCTGGCTGACCACCACCCGGGCCGTGAGGGTGCCGTTCACGTTGAACACTTCCACCCAGTCGTTGTCGACCAGCCCGGCCTGCTTGGCCTCGGCTTCCGACACCCACACGTGGGGGCCGCCTCGGCTCAGCGTCAGCATGCGCAGGTTGTCCGAGTACGTGCTGTGGATGCCCCATTTCTGGTGCGGCGTCAGCCAGTTCAGGACCAGTTCCTTCTCGCCATTCGGGTATTGCCCCAGCATCGGCGCAATCGTCTTGGTGTCGATGGCCGGCTTGTACACGCAGGAGCCTTCGCCGAAGTCCAGCATCCAGCGGTGGTCCTGGTAGAACTGCTGGCGGCCGGTCAGCGTGCGCCATGGGATCAGCTCATGCACGTTGGTATAGCCGGCGTTGTAGCTGACCTCTTCGCTTTCCAGGCCCGACCAGGTGGGCGCCGAAATGATCTTGCGCGGCTGCGCCTGGATGTCGCGGAAACGGATCTTGTCGTGCTCGCGGCCCACGGCCAGGTGCGTGTGCTCGCGTCCGGTGATCTTGCCCAGCGCTTCCCAGGCCTTGACCGACACGTGGCCGTTGGTTTCGGGCGCGAAGGTCAGGATCATCTCGGCCGCGTCGATGGCGGTGTCCAGACGCGGACGGCCCTGGCTCACACCGGGTTCCAGCACGCTTTCGTTGATGCCGGCCAGCTCATGAACCTCGTGCTCGGTGTTCCAGTTGATGCCCTTGCCGCCGTTGCCCAGCTTGTCCAGCAGCGGACCCACCGAGGTGAACTTGCGGTAGATGTCGTTGTAGTCGCGCTCGACGACCGTCATGCTGGGCGCGGTCTTGCCCGGCACCAGGTCGCATTCGCCCAGCTTCCAGTCCTTGGGCTCGAAGGCCTGGCCCAGTTCTCCCGGGGTGTCGTGCATCAGCGGGGTCAGCACCAGGTCGCGGCGCTTGCCCAGGTAGGGGCCGCCGATGTCGCTGAACTTCTTGGCCAGCAGCTTGTAGATCTCCCAGTCGGTCTTGCTTTCCCACAGGGGCTGCACCGCCTCGCTCAGGGGGTGGATGAAGGGATGCATGTCGGACGTGTTGAGGTCGTCCTTTTCATACCAGGTCGCGGTGGGCAGCACGATGTCGCCATAGAGGCACGTGGTGCTCATGCGGAAGTCCAGCACGGTCAGCAGGTCCAGCTTGCCTTCGGCCGCGTCTTCCTGATAGGTCACCTCGGTGGGCTTGATGGCGGCGGCTTCGTCGCCGAACACCGCGTTCTGCGTGCCCAGCAGGTACTTCAGGAAGTACTCGTGGCCCTTGCCGCTGGAGCCCAGGATGTTGGAGCGCCACACGAACATGTTGCGCGGGAAGTTGGCGGGATCATCCGGGTCTTCGCAGGACATGCGCAGCGCGCCGGACTTCATCTGCTCGACGGCATGAGCCACGGGGTCCTTGCCCGCGCTTTCCGCCTGCGCCACCACATCCAGCGGATTGGTGCGCAGTTGCGGGGCCGACGGCAGCCAGCCCATGCGTTCGGCGCGGGCGTTCAGGTCGATCATGCTGAGGTCGCTGTAGCGCGCGCGGTCGGCGGTGGGGCCCAGGACTTCCTGGACATTCAGCTTTTCGTGGCGCCACTGGCTGGTGTGGGCGTAGAAGAAGGACGTGCCGTTCATCTGGCGCGGCGGGCGCACCCAGTCGGACGCGAACGCCAGGGGCGCCCAGCCGAACTGCGGACGCAGCTTTTCCTGGCCCACGTAGTGGGCCCAGCCGCCGCCGCTCTTGCCCACGCAGCCGCACATCATCAGCATGTTGATGATGCCGCGGTAGATCATGTCCATGTGGTACCAGTGGTTCAGGCCGGCGCCGACGATGACCATGGACTTGCCTTCGGTATCGTGGGCGTTCTGCGCGAACTCGCGCGCCACCTGGATCACCTGCGCGCGCGGCACGGTGGTGTGCTTTTCCTGCCATGCCGGGGTGTAGGGCACGTCGTCGTCGTAGGACGTGGCGACGTTGCCGCCGCCCAGCCCGCGGTCCAGGCCGTAGTTGGCCATCTGCAGGTCATATACGGTGGCGACCAGGGCGTCGCTGCCGTCGGCCAGGCGGATGCGGCGCGCCGGCACGTTGCGCACCAGCAGTTCGTCGTGCTCGCTGCCGAAGTACGGGAAGCCCACGCCGACCACGGCGTCGGACTGGCCCAGCAGGGTCAGCGTCGGCTGGATCTCGCGGCCATTGCCGCCGTCCTTGGATTCCAGGTTCCAGCGGCCGACCTTCTCGCCGCCGTTGACCGCGCCTTCGCCCCAGCGAAAGCCGATGCTGCCGTTGGGGGCCGCCAGGTCGCCGCTGGTTTCGTCCAGCACCAGCGTCTTCCAGTCGGGGTTGTTCTGTTCGCCCAGGGCGCCGTCCAGGTGCGAGGCGCGCAGGAAGTGGTCGGGCGCGTAGAAGCCGTCGCGCTCCTTGAGCAGCACCAGCATCGGCATGTCGGTGTAGCGGCGCACGTAGTCCTTGAAATAGGCCGAGGCGCCCGACAGGTGGAATTCCTTCAGGATCACATGGCCCATGGCCATGGCCAGCGCGGCGTCGGTGCCCTGCTTGGGCGCCAGCCAGATGTCGCCGAACTTGACCATTTCGCCGAAGTCGCTGGACACGGCCACCGTCTTGGTGCCCTTGTAGCGGACCTCGGTGTAGAAGTGCGCGTCCGGCGTGCGGGTCTGGGGCACGTTCGAGCCCCACACCATCAGGTAGGTCGAGTTGTACCAGTCGGCCGATTCGGGCACGTCGGTCTGCTCGCCCCAGACCTGCGGGCTGGCGGGCGGCAGGTCGCAATACCAGTCGTAGAAGCTCAGGCAGGCGCCGCCCAGGAGGCTCAGGTAGCGCGCGCCGGCGGCGTAGCTGACCATGGACATCGCCGGAATCGGCGAGAAGCCGATCACGCGGTCGGGGCCGAACTTCTTGATCGTGAAGGCGTTGGCGGCGGCGATGATCTCCATCGCGGTGTCCCAGTCGGCGCGCACAAAGCCGCCCAGGCCGCGCACGGCCTTGTAGCGCTTGGCGCGCGCGGGGTCCTGGCTGATCCATTCCCAGGCGGCGATGGGATCCATCGTCTTGCGGGCCTCGCGCCACATTTCGATGAGACGGCCGCGGATCATGGGGTACTTCACGCGCTGCGCCGAATACACGTACCAGCTGTACGACGCGCCCCGCGGACAGCCCCGCGGCTCATGGTTGGGCAGATCGGGCCGCGTGCGCGGGTAGTCGGTCTGCTGGGTTTCCCAGGTGATCAGGCCGTTCTTGACATACACCTTCCAGGAGCAGGAGCCCGTGCAGTTCACGCCGTGCGTCGAACGCACCACCTTGTCGTGCTGCCAGCGGGCGCGATAGGCGTTTTCCCACTTGCGGTCCTCGTTGACCGTTTCGCCGTGACCGTCCGCGAAGGTGGACTTCACCCGCGACATGAACTTCAACCGGTCCAGAAAATGACTCATTGTGTTTCTCCAAGAACGCCGGCCTGGCCGGCGCGTACTGCGATCAATGCTGTTGAAACCACTTTAGGGCTGGCCCGCCGTCCGGACCATTCGCCGGTGGCACAGGCCGGGCTCGGCAGAATGACTAGACACTGGGCAGATCAGCAGGGCACCGGCGCATTGCGGCGGGCGTAGTACCACCAGGTGATCAGCATGCAAGTGGCGTAAAAGCCGATGAAGCAATAGAGCGCGGCCTGCACGCTTCCCGTCATCTCCAGCGAGGTGCCGAAGCTGCGCGGGATGAAGAAGCCGCCGTACGCGCCGATGGCGCCGGAAAAGCCCAGCACGGCCGCCGATTCCTTGGCGGCTTCCGACATGGCCTGCTTCTGCCCGGCCGGGCCCTTGCCTTGCGCCGCCTGGGTGCGTTCGCGCAGGAAGATCACGGGGATCATGCGGAACGTGGAGCCGTTGCCCAGGCCGGTCAGCGCGAACAGCACGATGAACATGGCCAGGAAGCCGTTGAAGTCGCCGCCGCTGCCGCCTGCAGGCAGGAAGGTCACCACGCCCAGCACCGCGGCGATCATGGCCGCGAAGGTGAACAGCGTGACCCGCGCCCCGCCCAGCTTGTCCGACACCCAGCCGCCCACGGGGCGCGTCAGGGAACCCACCAGCGGCCCCAGGAAGGCATAGGCCATCGGATCCACCTGCGGGAACAGCGTCTTGGTCAGCATGGCGAAGCCCGCCGAGAAGCCGATGAAGGACCCGAACGTGCCCACGTACAGCCAGCACATCAGCCAGTTGTGCTTGCGCTTGAAGATCACGGCCTGGTCGGCGAAGGAGGCCCGGGCGTCGGCGATGTCGTTCATGCCGAACCACGCGGCGATCGAGGCCAGCGCTATCGGTATCACCCAGATGAAGCCCGCGTTCTGCAGCCACAGGTTCTGCTGCGCGCCGCCGACCGTCACCGCTTGCGGCGAGCCCCCGGCCACGCCGAAGACGCCCACCGAGATGACGACCGGCACCACGAACTGCACCAGCGACACGCCCAGGTTGCCGATGCCGGCGTTCAGCCCGGTGGCCAGGCCCTTCTTCTCTTTCGGGAAGAAGAAGCTGATGTTGGCCATGCTGGAGCTGAAGTTGCCGCCGCCCAGGCCGCACAGGAGCGCCAGGATCAGCAAGGTGGGAAACGTCGTGGTCGGGTCTCGCAGCGCGAAGCCCATGCCCAGCGCCGGGATCAGCAGCGAGGCCGTGGAGATGGCCGTCCACTTGCGCCCGCCGAAGACGGGCACCAGGAAGGAATAGAAGATGCGCAGGGTGGCGCCCGACAGCGCGGGCAGCGCCGTCAGCCAGAACAGCTGGTTCTTGGACAGCATGAAGCCGGCGCGGTCCAGGTTGACCACCACCACGCTCCACAGCATCCAGATGCTGAACGCCAGCATCAGCGCCGGAATGGAGATCCAGAGGTTGCGGTTGGCGACGCGCGCGCCGGTCTGTTTCCAGAAGCCGGGATTATCCGGCTCCCAGCGCGCAAGGACTTGAGTGGACATGGGATTCTCTCAGGGTGTGGAGGTGGGTCAGGCGGCTTGCTGCCGGGCAATGGCCGCGCTTTCCGGCCGGAAACTGAAGTGCATGAAGATGAGCGAGACGCAGACGGTGCCGTACAGCAGCATGAAGGCGCTGGAGCGGATGCCGGTCAGGTCCAGCAGCACCCCGAACATGATCGGCAGCACGAATCCGCCCAGCCCGCCGGCCAGGCCGACGATGCCGGACACGGCGCCGATGTTGTCGCTGAACTCATCCGAAATGAACTTGAAGACGGAGGCCTTGCCGATCGCCATGGCGATGCCGACGACGAAGAGCAGGATGGTGAAGGTGGTGGGTCCCAGCGCGATGCCGAAGGAACGCGGGCCGCTGGCGGTCATGACGGTGAATTCGGTTTGCGGATAGCTGAGCAGGAAGAACGCCACCCAGCACACCCACATCACCCACCAGGTGGTCTTGTAGGCGCCGTAGCGGTCGGAGATCCAGCCGCCCATCGCGCGCAGCACGCCGCCGGGCAGGGAGAAGCACGCCGCCAGCAGCGCGGCCAGCTTCATGTCGAAGCCGTACTCGCCGATGTAGTACTTGGTCATCCACAGCGCCAGCGCCACGTAGCCGCCGAACACCACCGAGTAGTACTGGCAATAGCGCCAGACGCGCGGGTCCTTCAGCATGGCGAACTGCTGGGCCAGCGTGGCGCCGCGCGCCACCCGGTGCGACGGGTCGGAGGCCGAGAACATCCAGAACAGGATGGCGGTGACCAGCAGCGCCACGGCGTACACCTGGGGCACGATGACCCAGGCGCCGCCGGCGGCCGCGATCAGGGCGGGCGCCACGAACTTGGTGATGGCCGACCCGGAGTTGCCCGCGCCGAACACGCCCATCGCCAGGCCCTGCTTGTTGCGCGGGAACCAGCGCGCCACATAGGGCGTGCCCACCGAGAACGAACCGCCGGTCAGGCCGACGAACAGCGCCAGCACCAGGAACTGCCAGTACTCCGTGGCGTAGGACAGCAGCCAGATCGGCACCACCGCCAACAGCATCAGGATGAAGAAAACGGGCCGGCCGCCGTAGCGGTCCGTCCAGATGCCCAGCGGCACCCGCACCAGGGAACCGGTCAGGACCGGCATGGCGGCCAACAGGCCGAACTGGGTTTCGGACAGGCCCAGCTGGGCCTTGATCGGGATGCCCAGCACCGCAAAAATCATCCAGACCGCGAAACAGATGGTGAAGGCAAACGTGCTGGATATCAGGACCCGCATCGGCGCGCCGGCCGAGGAATGATTTGCTGCCATGGTTACTCTCGCTTTGCTGACGAATTCCTATGTCGCTAGCCTAGGGACGGCAGCCCGCTTCCACCATTCGCCAGCCGACCAGAAGCCCCTTGCCAATGTGCCTAGTCACGCAAGGGATCCGGCCGGGCTTGCGCTGGATCAAATCCTCGCGCTGGCGGGCACCGGGCCGCGGGATTAATATGTATTTCAAATACACTTTCTGGAATGCGATGCGCCGCTCGCGTCGCGCAATGGCGCCCCACCTCATGACCACCCTGCTTTCCATCGAAGAACCCGCCCGGCCGCCGCGCCGCGCGCGGCCGCAATGGCGCGCCTTCACCGAGATGGGCTTTCGCCCGCTGTATCTGGCCGGCTGCTTCTGGGCGCTGGCGTCCGTGCTGCTGTGGGTGCATGCGCCCGCCCGCATCACGGGCGTGCTGAACGGCATGCCCTGGCATGCGCATGAAATGCTGTGGGGTTTCGTGGCCACCATCGCCGTGGGCTTCCTGCTGACGGCGGGCGCCAACTGGACCGGCAAGAATCCGCTGCGCGGCAATGCCCTGGCCGCCCTGTGCCTGCTATGGATCGCGGCGCGCGCGGGCTACCTCGTGCCGGGCCGCCCCGCGTTCGTGGCCGCCGCCGCGGCCGACCTGCTGTTTTTCCTGTGGGCGGCCGGCGCGCTGGGACGCGCCGTCGCCGTCACGCGCAACCAGCGCAATTACGGCGTGCCCCTCCTGCTGCTGGCGCTGGGCGCCACCAACGCGCTCTACCTCTGGGCCGCGGCCTCCGGCGACTACCTGACGCTGATGCGCTACTTCAATGCCGGCCTCTTGTGCATGGCGGTGCTGACCCTGCTGATCGCGCGCCGCGTCATGCCGTTCTTCGCCAAGCGCGCCGTGGCGGGCCTGGACATTCCCCCCCACACCAAGAGCGGCCACTGGCAGCTGGGCGCCGGCATCGTCGCCATCGCCTGCCTGCTGGCGGGCGCGCAGCAGGTTGCCGCGCTGGCGCTGGCCGCCACCGGGCTGATCGCGCTGGTGCAATGGATATCCTGGAAGCCCTGGGCCGTGCGCCGCGTGCCGCTGCTGTGGATTCTCTATGCGGGCTACCTCGGGCTGGGCATCGGCCTGCTGGTGGGCGCGGCGCAGTTGGCCGGCTACATCGTCCGGCCCGCGTGGCCCGCGCATGTGATCGGCGTGGCCGGCTTCTCGGTGCTGATCCTGGGCATGGTGACGCGCACCGCGCTAGGCCACCTGGGACGCCCGCTGCAAACGGACCGCAGCATGGTCGTCAGCTACGCGCTGATGATCCTGGCGGCCCTGCTGCGGCTGGCCGCCCTGCTGCCGACGGCCGCCACGCTGGGCTTCTTGCACGCCTCGGCCACCGCCTGGGCGCTGGCCCTGGGGTTGTACCTGTGGCGGTTCTTCCCGATGATGATCCGCCCGCGCGCGGACGCCGCCAAGCAGGCGGCGCCGGTCATGCGCGCCGTGCCGGTGGCGCGCACGCGCAGCTAGGGCGCAGTTGCCGCTAGCTGCGGCCTTCGCGGCGCTCGATCGCGGCGACTTCGCGGCGCATCGCCTTCAGCCAGGCCTTGAGCAGGGACTCGTCCGAGAACTGCATCACCTCGTGCTCGAGCTCCCTGATGTATTCCTGGATGTCGACGATGTCGGCGTCCAGCTCTTCGATGACCGTTTCCGGATCGAACGAGGCGAACGGATCCAGGTCGTAGCGCAGCTTGAAGCCTTCTTCCGCGTAGCTGGACTGGCTCAGGACCTCGTCCAGCTGGGCTTGCAGCATGGCGTTCGCCTCCGGGAGCCGGTCGTCGGCGACGGCCGTGTCCACGCCGGCTTGCAGCGCCGGGGCCCGAGCCGCCAGGCGCGCGCGCTCCGCGTCCTGCAGCGCTTGCCACGCGACCGGGTTCGGCTCGGACTTGCGGGTGGCCAGGCGCGCCTGCTCCAGCAGTTCCTCGGCGTCCTCGTCCTCGTACTGGTCCACGATGAGCTGCAGCAGTTGCGTGGGCGTAAACGTGCCCAGATCGGCATCCGCGTCCAGCCCCAGCGCCTCGATCAGCGCCGCCCTCGCGTTTTCAATGTCTTCGGCGACGTCCGCGTCGTAGTCGGATCCGCTGTGCTTCTTATACAGGGCCTTGAGCCGCGCGGCATCGCAGCCGGCGGGCAGTTCCCCCTTGGCCGCCAGCAGCAGCAGCTCTTCGGAAAACTCCGTGACCAGTTCGGATACGAATTCGCGTTCGGCCTTGGACAGGCCCATCTGCTTGTGCGCGTGGTCAAAGCACAGCACCAGCTTGTGGCGCAGCAGATGCAGCTTTTCCTCAAGCGGACGCAGTTCTTGCGTGTACTTGCGCTGGTAGTCCGCTTCGACCGCCTGCCACTGTCCCAGGCGGGCGCGTTCCGTCTCCAGCCTGGCCTGTAGACGCTCAAATAACTGCCGCGGATTTTCGAGGGATTTTTCGTCCATGGACCTGCTCCTTGCAAACCGGGTAATGAATACAGCCGCCACTCTAAACGATACGCGCAAACCCCTCTTGAAAAACATCATCAATAACGCTAATCATTATTATTAATATAGAATCACGGCTGTCCGCAACACCCTCGCCTGGCAGCCCTGATGTCCCTGCGCTCCCTTGCGGGCCCCACCCCCTCACGCAAACGCCTGATCCTGATCGCCGCCGCCCTGTTGCTGGCCCTGCTGATCGGTGCGGCTGTCTGGCTGGCGGGCAATAAAGGCCCCGCCGCTCCGCCCCCGCCCAACTATGGGCAGATTCCCGTCGCCGTCAGCGTCGCCGCGGCGCGCGTCGGCCCCCTGCAGCGCGACCTGCATGCGCTGGGCACCATCACGCCGCTGGCGCAGGTGACCTTGCGCAGCCAGGTCGACGGCGAGCTGATGAAGCTGCATTTCACCGAGGGCCAGGCCGTCGCCCGGGGCCAGCTGCTGGCCGAGATCGATCCCCGCCCCTATCTTGCCGCGCTGGCCTTTGCCGAAGGCGAACTGGCGCAGACCCAGGCGCTGCTGGACAACGCCGCGGCTGACCTGCAGCGCTACCGCAAGCTGGCGCGCCAGGAAGCCGTGGCCGGACAGCAGCTCGATACCGCCGAAGCCCAGGTCCGCGTCTATTCCGCCCAGCGCAGGAAGAACCTGGCCCAGGTGGCCGAGGCGCAGCGCCAGCTGGACCACACCCGCATCGTCGCCCCGCAGTCCGGCCGCATCGGGCTGCGCCGCGTCGACGCGGGCAACCATGTGCGCGCCGGCGACGCCAACGGGCTGACGACGCTGGTGCAGACCATGCCCATCTCCGCCCTGTTCAGCATTTCCGAGACCCGGCTGGACATCTTGCGCGAGGCCCAGGCCAAGACCGCCGCGCTGCGCGTGCAGGCCTGGGACGCCGACGACCGCCGCATCCTGGCCGAGGGCACGCTGGAGGCGCTGGACAACCGCGTCCAGGCCGCCAGCGGCACCGTCCGGCTGCGCGCCCGCTTCGACAACGCCGACGAATCGCTCTTTCCCAACCAGTTCGTGAACATCCGGCTGGCCGTGGCGCAGCAGGACAACGTCGTGACCATACCGACCGCCGCCGTGCAGTACGGGTCCGAGGGCGCGTTCGTCTTCGTCATCGGAGAAGACACGCGGGCCATGCGCCGCGTGCTGGAACTGGGTCCGGCCAACGCCGGCCGCGTCGTCGTGCAGGCGGGCCTGGCCCAGGACGAGCGCGTCGTCGTCGAGGGCGTGGACCGCCTGCACGACGGACGCGACGTGCAGATCGTCGAACATCAAAGCTGAGTCGCGCATGAGCCTGTCACGCCCCTTCATCCTGCGCCCCGTCGCCACGTCCTTTCTCATGATCGCCCTGCTGCTGTCGGGCATCCTGGCCTGGCGCATGCTGCCCGTGGCGGCGCTGCCGCAGGTCGACTACCCCATCATCCAGGTGACCACGCAGTATCCAGGGGCCAGCCCCAATGTGACGGCGCGCGCCGTCACCGCGCCGCTGGAACGGCGCTTCGGCCAGATACCCGGGCTCAAGCAGATGTCTTCCACCAGCGGCAGCGGCATCTCGGTCATCACGCTGCAATTCTCGCTGGACGTGTCGCTGGGCGTGGCCGAGCAAGAGGTGCAGGCCGCCATCAGCGCCAGCGATTCGCTGCTGCCCGACGACCTGCCCACCCCGCCCGTCTACCGCAAGGTCAACCCGGCGGACGTGCCCATCCTGACGCTGGCCATTACCTCGGATTCGCTGCCGCTGCCCAAGGTGTACGACCTGGTCGACACCCGCATGACCCAGCGGCTGTCGCAGCTGTCGGGCGTAGGAATGGTCAGCCTGGCGGGCGGCCAGCGCCCCGCCGTGCGCGTGCAGGTCAACCCCATGGCGCTGGCCGCCCGCGGCCTGCAGCTGTCGGACGTGCAGGAAGCCATCGCCAAGGCGAACTCCAACCAGCCCAAGGGCAGCTTCGACGGGCCGGTGCGGTCCGTCATCATGGACGCCAACGACCAGCTCCAGAGCGCCGAGGAATACCGCCAGCTGATCGTCGCGTGGAAGAACGGCGCGCCGGTGCGGCTGGGCCAGGTCGCCACCGTGGAAGACGGCGCCGAGGACCGCTACCTGGCCGCATGGGTGGACAAGCAGCCCGCGGTGCTGGTCAACATCCAGCGCCAGCCCGGCGCCAACGTCATCGCCGTGGCCGACCAGGTCAAGGCGCTGTTGCCGCAGCTGACCGCCAGCCTGCCCGCCGCCGCGCAGGTGCGCATCCTGACCGACCGCACCGAGAGCATCCGCGCGTCCGTGCGCGGGGTGCAGTGGGAACTGGTGTTCGCGGTGGGGCTGGTGGTGCTGGTGACCTTCCTGTTCCTGCGCAACCTGCCCGCCACGCTGATCCCCAGCCTGGCCGTGCCGCTGTCTTTGATCGGCACCTTCGGCTTCATGCACCTGGCCGGCTTTTCCACCAACAACCTCACGCTGATGGCGCTGACGATAGGCGCGGGCTTCGTCGTGGACGACGCCATCGTCATGCTGGAGAACATTGCGCGCTACCGCGAGCAGGGCCACAGCCCCATGTCGGCCGCGCTCAAGGGCGCCGGGCAGATCGGCTTCACGCTGGTGTCCCTGACCCTGTCGCTGATCGCCGTGCTGATCCCGCTGCTTTTCATGGAAGACGTGGTGGGCCGCCTGTTCCGTGAATTCGCGATCACGCTGGCCGTCGCCATCCTGATATCGCTGGCCGTGTCGCTCACGCTTACCCCGATGATGTGCGCGCGCCTGCTGCCCGCGCACGTGGAATCGCGCCCCGGCCTGCTGGACCGCGTGCAGGCGCGCTACGCCGGCTGGCTGGACGTGACGCTGCGCCACCAGCGCCTGACCCTGCTGGCGATGCTGGCCACCGTGGCGCTGACCGGCCTGCTCTATCTGGCGGTGCCCAAGGGATTCTTTCCGGTGCAGGACGGCGGCGTGCTGCAGGGGGTGACCCAGTCGTCGCAGAGCACCTCGTTCGACGCCATGTCGCGCCGCCAGCAGGCGGTGGCGCAGAGCCTGCTGGCCGATCCGGACGTAGCCAGCCTGTCGTCCTTCATCGGCATCGACGGCATGAACGCCACGCTGAACACGGGGCGCCTGCTGATCAACCTGAAGCCCTGGGGCGAGCGCAGCGCGCCGCTGGCGGACATCATGGCGCGGCTGGACGCGCGCGCCCGCGAGGTCCAGGGCATCTCGCTGTACCTGCAGCCGGTGCAGGAGCTCAATATCGAAGACCGCGTGAGCCGCGGGCAGTATCAGTTCACGCTGACCTCGCCCGACAGCGCGCTGCTGGCCCGCTGGACCGGCGAACTGATGCAGCGCCTGGCGCAGGCGCCCGAGCTGGCCGAGGTCTCGTCCGACCTGCAGGGAGACGGCCGCCAGGCCTACCTGCAAGTCTCGCGCGACGCGGCCGCGCGCCTGGGCGTGACCATGGACGACGTGGTGCAGACGCTGTACAACGCCTTTGGCCAGCGCCAGGTCGCCACCCTGTTCACGCAGTCCAACCAGTACCGCGTGGTGCTGGAGGTGGACCGGAGCATGGCCATGAGCCCCGACGCGCTGGAGCGCATCCACCTGCAGACCGAGGACGGCCAGGCCATCCCGCTGTCGGCGCTGGCCACGGTCAGCGAGCGCGCGGCGCCGCTGGCGGTCAATCACCTGTCCCAGTTCCCGGCGGTGAACCTGTCGTTCAACCTGCCGCCCGGCGGCTCGCTGGGCGAGGCCATCGCCGCCATCGAATCGGCGAAGCAGGCGATCGGCATGCCCGAGAGCGTGGAGCTGCGCCTGCAGGGCGCGGCGTCCGCCTTCCAGGCCTCGCTGTCCAACACGCTGTGGCTGATGCTGGCCGCCGTGGTCACCATGTACCTGGTGCTGGGCATGCTGTATGAAAGCGCCATCCACCCCATCACCATCCTGTCCACCCTGCCCTCGGCCACCGTCGGCGCGCTGCTCGCGCTGCTGATCACCGGGCGCCCGCTGGACCTGATCGCCGTCATCGGCATCATCCTGCTCATCGGGCTGGTCAAGAAGAACGGCATCATGATGGTGGACTTTGCGCTGGAGGCCGAGCGCACGCGCGGCCTCGCGCCGCGCGAGGCCATCCGCGAAGCCGCGCTGCTGCGCCTGCGCCCCATCCTGATGACCACGCTGGCCGCGCTGTTCGGCGCGCTGCCGCTGATGCTGGCGACGGGCTCCGGCGCGGAACTGCGCCAGCCGCTGGGCTGGGTCATGGTGGGCGGGCTGCTGGTCAGCCAGGTGCTGACGCTGTTCACCACCCCCGCCGTCTACCTGTTCTTCCACCGCCTGGGCCAGCGGCGCGCCGTGGCCGCCGGCAAGCCCGGCGCTGAAGGCCCCGCGCCATGATCCGGGCCTTGCTGCACCGGCCCATCGCCTGCATCTTCCTGGCCGTGGCGCTGACCCTGCTGGGCGCGGTGGCGTGGCGGCTGCTGCCCGTGGCGCCGCTGCCCCAGGTGGATTTCCCCACCATCGAGGTGCGCGCCGACCTGCCCGGCGCCAGCCCGGAAAGCATGGCCAGCACGGTGGCCGCGCCGCTGGAGCGCGCGCTGGGCAGCATCGCGGGCGTCAGTTCCATGACCTCGTCCAGCAACCAGGGCGCCACCCGGGTGCAGTTGCAGTTCGATCTGGACCGCGACATCAACGAGGCCGCCCGCGACGTGCAGGCCGCCATCAACGCCGCCCGCGCCGAACTGCCGGCCGGCATGCCGGGCAATCCCAGCTACCGCAAGGTCAATCCCTCGCAGGCGCCCATCATGGCGCTGGCGCTCAGTTCGGCCAACCGGCCCGCAGGCCAGCTCTATGACCTGGGCTCGACGGTGCTGGCGCAGAAGATCTCGCAGATAAGCGGCGTGGGCGAAGTGACGATGGGCGGCAGCTCCCTGCCCGCCGTGCGGGTGCAGGTCAATTCCAACGCGCTGGCGCATTACGGCGTGGCGCTGGACGACGTGCGCCAGGCCATCGCCGACGCGGCGCCCATGGGCCCGCAAGGCCAGCTGGATTCGGCGGGCCGGCGCTGGGAGGTCGGCACGCCCGACCAGCCCAAGAGCGCGCATGACTACAACAGCCTGATCGTGCGCCACAAGGACGGCGCGGTGATCCGGCTGTCGCAGGTGGCGCGCGTGAGCGACTCGGTTGAAAACCGCTACAGCAGCGGCTTTCACAACCGCAATCCGGCGGTGGTGCTGACCATCAGCCGCCAGCCGGGCTCCAACATCATCGAGACCATCGGCGCCATCAACCAGGCCCTGCCCGGCCTGCGCGCCCTGATGCCCGCCGACGTGGACCTGACCGTGGCGCTGGACCGCTCGCCCGGCATCAACGCCACCCTGCGCGAAGCCCACATCACCCTGGCGCTGGCCGCCGGGCTGGTGATCCTGGTGGTGTGGCTGTTCCTGGGCAACGCCCGCGCCGCCGCCATACCCAGCGTGGCGATCCCGGTGTGCCTGATCGCGACCTTCGCCGTCATGTACGTGTGGGGCTTTTCGCTCAACAACCTGTCTCTGATGGCGCTGATCGTGGCGGCCGGCCTGGTGGTGGACGACGCCATCGTGGTGCTGGAGAACATCTCGCGCCATATCGAGCGCGGCCTGACGCCGGCCAAGGCCGCCCTGCGCGGCGTGCGCGAAGTGGGCTTCACCCTGGTGGCCATGACCCTGGCGCTGAGCGTGGTCTTTGTCTCCATCCTGTTCATGGGCGGGCTGGTCGAGCGGCTGTTCCGCGAGTTCTCGATCACGCTGGTGGCCGCCACGGTGATCTCCCTGGTGGTGTCGGTGGCCATCATCCCGGCCCTGTGCGCCCGCTGGCTCAAGCCCGGCGCCCATGCCGCCCAGGCGCGCCGCCCCTCGCGCATGCAGGCCGCCTTTGCCCGCGCGCACGACTGGTACGGCAGGTCGCTGGCGCGCGTGCTGGGCCATGCCCGCCTGACGCTCTTGCTGCTGGCCGGCGTGGTCGGGCTGAACATCTACCTGTATGTGCAGGCGCCCAAGGGCTTCCTGCCCGTGCAGGACACCGGGCAGCTCATGGGCTTCGTGCGCGGCGACGACGGCTTTTCGTTCCAGGTCATGCAGCCCAAGATCGACCAGTACCGGCAGCTGGTCCTCAAGCACCCCGCCGTGCAGGACGTCATCGGCTACAACGGCGGCGGCCTGGGCATCAGCAACTCGCTCTTCCTGATCCGCCTGAAGCCCGCCTCGGAACGCAAGGAATCCTCCACCGAAGTCATCAACTGGCTGCGCACGAATTCCCCGCCCGTGCCGGGCGGCATGTTCTTCCTGAACGTGGACCAGGACCTGCGCATGCCCGGCGGCTTCGGCAATTCCGGCGACCATGAACTGGCCATCATGGCCAGCGACGTCCCCGCGCTGCGGCAATGGTCGCGCAAGATCTCCAAGGCCATGCAGGAGATCCCCGAGCTGCGCGACGTGGACGCCGAGGGCGACGGCGCGACGCAGCAGGTCGTGATCAACATCGACCGCAGCGCAGCGCAGCGCCTGGGCGTGGACATGAGCACCATCAGCAGCGTGCTCAGCAATTCCTTCAGCCAGCGCCAGGTCGCCACCCTGTACGACGCCATGAACCAGTACCGCGTCGTGCTGGAGCTGGACCCGCGCTACACCGAAGACCCGGAGGTGCTGGAGCAGGTGCAGGTGGTGGCCGCCGACGGCACGCGGGTGCCGCTGACGGCGTTCGCCACCTACGAGCACGGGCTGGTCAATGACCGCGTGTTCCACGACGGCCTGTTCGCGGCGGTGGGCGTCGGCTTTTCGCTGGCCCCCGGCGTCTCGCTGGAACAGGGCCTGGCCGCCATCGACGCCGCCATGGCCAAGCTGATGGTGCCGTCCTACATCCAGACGCGGCTGGGCGGCGACGCGCGCAACTTCCAGCAAAGCCTGCAGGACCAGCCCTGGCTGATCCTGGCGGTGCTGGTCGCCATCTACCTGGTGCTGGGCATCCTCTATGAAAGCCCGCTGCATCCGCTGACGATCCTGTCGACCCTGCCGTCCGCGGGCGTGGGCGCGCTGCTGGCCCTGCGGCTGGCGGGCATCGAATTCACCCTGATCGCGCTGCTGGGCCTGTTCCTGCTGGTCGGCATCGTCATGAAGAACGCCATCCTGATGATCGACTTTGCGATCAGCCTGGAGCGGCGCGAGAACCTGACGCCGGAACAGGCCATCCACCGCGCCGCCATGCTGCGCCTGCGCCCCATCGTCATGACCAACCTGGCCGGCCTGCTGGGCGCGCTGCCCCTGGTGCTGGGCATGGGAGAGGGATCGGAGCTGCGGCGTCCGCTGGGCATCGCCATCGTCGGCGGCCTGATGATCAGCCAGTTCCTGACGCTGTACACGACGCCCATCGTATATCTGGCGCTGGAGCGGCTGCGGGGAAAGGCGCGGGGCGCCCGGCCCCGCCAGGCCACTTAGGGCCTGTTCACACTAAAAGGAGCCTCGCTAGTGAAAACAGGCCCTAGCCGGAAGATAAAAAGCTCAATAGAATCAATTGGCACGCTGAAGAAAGCCCGTTCAACCGCGGCATCTCGCGCCCATCGCCTGCGCGCGCTCCGCGGCTGATCCCGCCTCTTCCGCCACCGGCAGAGACGCAAGATTGCCTCGACCCCGGGCACCCCAGGCGTTCACGCGGCGCTCCGCCACAGGACCGCGGCGTGGACTGTTGCGGTCAGGCTCCAGCCAGAACTGACACCCGATGCCGACGCTGACTTGTTCGAATCGGCTGCTGCTGATCGGCGCCCTCTGCCTCAGCGGCTGCGTGCAACTCGGGCCCGACTTCGAGCCTCAGCGCGAAGCATGGGCCGGACAATGGAACACGCCGGCGCTGCGGCAGGCCACCCAGACGCGGCTGCAGCCGGATGCCCGGGAGTGGTGGCGGATCTTTGACGACCCCGTCCTTGAGTACCTGATTGCCCAGGCCGACGCGCACAACGCGGGCCTGCGGATTGCCGGCCTGCAGATCCTGGAAGCCCGGGCGCAGCTCGGCATCGCCGCCAGCGGCCGCTACCCGCAAACCCAGATCGTGGGCGCCGACGCCCTGTACCAGAACCGGCCGTCGCGCTCGGCCGAGGGCAATCCTCGCGCAAGCAGTTTCTGGCAGTACAGCGCCGGATTCGACATCGGCTGGGAACTGGATTTCTGGGGACGTTTCAGCCGGGCCATCGAATCGGCGGATGCGTCGTACTTCGCGGCCCAGGCCCATCGCGAAGACGTGCTGGTGCTGCTGCGCGCCCAGGTCGCCGAAAGCTACTTTGCGCTGCGCACCACCGAGGCGCGGCTGCGCATCGCCCGCGACAATGCCGGCATCCAGAAGCGCAGCTACGAGATCACCGAGCGGCTGTTCCGCAGCGGCGAGACCGACGAACTGGACCTGCAGCAGGCCAAGACGCAGTACCTGAGCACTCTGGGCGCCATTCCCGAGTTCGAAAGCCAGATCATGCGGACCCGCAACGCGCTGGCCGTCCTGATCGGCCGCCCGCCCGGCCCCATGCCGGAACTGCCGGAGCTGGCGGAAAAGGTGGCCGTCGTTCCCTTGATCGACCGAGCGGTCCTGCAGGACGTCCCCGCCGACCTGCTGCTGCGCCGCCCCGACATCCGCGCCGCGGAACTGCGGATCGCGGCGCAGTCGGCGCTGGTCGGCGTGGCCGAGACGGACCTCTACCCCTCCTTGGCCCTGCTGGGCAGTATCGTCTGGTCCGCCACGTCGCTGGCCGGCACGTCGGGCGGCATGGCGCTGATCGGCGGGCCCAGCCTGAGCTGGAACGTGTTCGATCACGGCCGCCTGAAGAACAACGTGCGCCTGCAGGACGCGCGGCTCCAGCAACTGATCGTCGCCTACCAGGACGAGGTGCGCCAGGCGGCGCGCGAGGCCGACGATGCCGCGAGCGGCCTGATCAAGGCCCTGGAGCGCGACGGCATCCTGCATGACTCGGCGCTGGCCGCCCGGCGGTCGTTGACGCTGGCCAACGCGCTGCACCGCGAGGGCTACACGGACTTCCAGCGCGTGCTCGACGCCCAGCGCGCCCTGGCCGCCCAGCAGGACGCCTATGTCGTGAACCGCGGCGCCGCCGTGAGCGACCTGATTGCCTTGTACAAGGCGCTGGGCGGCGGCTGGCAAAGCGAACAGCCCATCGTCGACCCCGCCACCCGCGACCAGATGCGGCAGCGCACCGACTGGGGCGATCTGCTGTCCGAGCCGAACCGTCCTTCCGCCGCCCTCCCCGTGCAAAAGGTGCGATCCGATGAGTGAGACCCCGCGTCCCCCCGCCGCGCCGCCGCCCCCGCCCCCGCCGCCGCCCGCCGACCCCGCCAGGAAGGGCGTCAGGTGGGTCGCGCTGCTGATCGTGCTGAGCCTCGCCTGGTATCTGATGGCCGACCGGTACACGCCCTACACCCAGCAGGCGCGGGTGGAGGCCTTTGTGGTGCCCGTGGCCTCTGAGGTGTCGGGCCGCGTGACCAAGGTGCATGTGCGCAACAACCAGGACGTCCAGGCCGGCGCCATCCTGTTCGAGGTGGACCCGGAGCATTACCGGATCGCCCTGGACCGCGCCCGCGCGGACCTGGAGGCGACGCGCCGGCAGATCGGCGCCAGCACGGCCGGCATCGACTCGGCGCAGGCGTCCTTGCGCGCCGCGCAGGCCAACGAAGTCAGGGCGCGCCAGGACAGCAGCCGGCTCGAACGCCTGTACCGCGAAGACCAGGGCACGGTTTCGCTGCGCCGGCTGGAGATCGCGCGGGCCAACCTGGCGCAGGCCGTCAGCCAGGTCGCGGCGGCGCGGGCGGAAGTGCAGCGGGCGCGCGAACAGGAAGGCGGCAGCGAGGAAGACAACGCCAAGCTGCGCAGCGCCGCCTCGGCGGTGGAGAAGGCGGCGCTGGACCTGGCCAACACGCAGGTGCGCGCGCGCTCGGCGGGCCTGGTGACCGACCTGCGCACCGACGCCGGCCAGTTCGCCGCCGCCGGCAATCCGGTGATGACGCTGATCGCCATCCACGACGTCTGGATCAACGCGGAGATGACGGAGAACAATCTGGGCCATGTCGCGCCCGGCACGCCGGTGGCGGTCGTCCTGGATGCGCTGCCGGGCAGGATCTTCGAGGGCCGCGTGCGCAGCGTGGGCTATGGCGTCAATGTCGGGCCCGGCACGCCTCCCGGCAGCCTGCCGACGGTGCAGAACAGCCGCGACTGGCTGCGCCCGGCCCAGCGCTTTCCGGTCGCGGTCGAGATCGATCCGGGGGAACTGCCCAGCCTGCGCGGCGTGCGCGTGGGCGGCCAGGCGGAGGTCATGGCGTTTCCCTTCCCCGGCAATCCGCTCAATCCGCTGGGCCGCCTGTACTTGCGCCTGATGAGCTGGCTTTCCTATGCCTACTGACGCCGACGCCTATGCCTGCTGATTCCGACCCCCGCGGCAAGCGCGCGCTGCGCCTGGCCTCAGGCACGGCCCTGTGCCTTGCCATCAGCTTCGGCCTGGACCTGCCGATTCCCATGATCGCGCCGGTGCTCGGCCTGTTCCTGCTGGCCTCGATGAACCGCCCCCTGTCCTTGAAGTCCGGGCTGGGCCTGATTCTGGTCGTCCTGTTCACCACGGCCAGCGGCCTTCTGCTCAGCCCCTTGCTGCGGCACTACCCGGCAAGCGGCGTGCTGCTGATCGGCCTGGGCCTCTTTCTCGCCTTCCGCTACGGCCTGCGCGGCGGCAACAGCCTCGTGTCCCTGTTCCTGGTCATCGGCCTGACCATGATTTCCGCGGCCGGGACCATCGATTTCAGGCTGGCCGCCACCGTGGTCGAAGCCCTGGCCAAGGGCCTGCTGGTCGCCGTCCTGGTCATGGGCCTGTGCCACTGGCTGCTTCCGGAGGCGCCGGATGCGCCGGCGCCGCCCGCGCCCCCGGTTTTGCCCGAGCGCGAGGCCAGCCGGATGGCGCTGCGCGCCTCGCTGGTCGTGCTGCCGGCCTTTCTGCTGGCCCTGACCGACCCGCTGGGCTACATGCCCATCATCCTGAAGTCGGTCAGCCTGGGCCGGCAAAGCTGCGTCACCGCCGCGCAAGGCGCCGCGCGCGAGCTGCTGGGCTCCACGTTGCTGGGCGGCGCGCTGGCGATCGTCTTCTGGTGCGCCCTGAGCCTGTTCGTGAGCCTGTGGATGTTCTTCCTGTGGATGCTGCTGTTCGGCCTCGTGGCCGCGCGCAAGCTCTATCGGCTGAGCCCGACGCGGCACCCGCCCAGCTTCTGGCTGAACACCCTGGCCACGCTGATCATCCTGCTCGGCCAATCGGTGCAGGACAGCGTCGCCGGCAAGGATGTCTACACCGCCTTCGCCGTGCGCATGGGACTGTTCATCGCCGTCACGCTCTATGCCTGCCTGATGCTGCGCCTGCTGGAGCCGCAGCCCCGGGCGCCGCGCAAACCCGGTTTTTTCCGCCGCCTTCCGTTTGGACGACTCAACAGGAGCCCGCCATGACACCGCAAGACACGCAACCCGACGCCGCCCCCGCCACCGGCTGGCGCTTCAAGTGCGGGATCGGGATCTTCATCCTGGCCTTCGCGCTCTGGTTCCTCATTCCCATCGCGGCCACCATGGACGCGCCGGGCTCGCGCATCGCGGCGCTGACCGGCGCGATTTTCATCGCCAACAAGGTGTTGCTGATCACCTGCATCGCCGTCATGGGCAAGGAGGGATTCCAGCAGCTCAAGGGGATCGTGTCCGGCCACGCGAAGCGGCTGGCGCCCGCGAAAAAGGTCGGGCCGATCCGCCACGCCGTCGGCCTGGTGATGTTCGTCCTGCCGCTGCTCACGTCGATGCTCGAACCCTATGTCGACCAGATCTGGCCGGGGCTCAGGCCCAACCTGTGGCAGGTTCAGCTGCTGGGCGACATCATGCTGGTCGCCAGCTTCTTCGTGCTGGGCGGCGACTTCTGGAACAAGCTGCGCGCGCTGTTCGTCCGCTCGGTCTAGGCGCGGCGGACGGCCGGCGGATGCCGCCGCCGGCCCAGGTCCGCCGGCGCGCCGCCTCAAACCTTGGGCGGCGCGGTCTCCCGTTCGGGGTGCCGGTGCTTGCCCAGCGCCTCGATGAAAGCGGCCGCGCCCTTGTCCGCGGCGGCATCGCCCAGCAGCAGGCCGCCGTCGTCCGGGTCCGGCTCGATGCCCGCGGCCGCGAATACCTTCGCGCCCTCGCCCATGCCCATCAGCGTCTTGCCATGGCGGAAGGCGTCGCGCAGGAACTCCAGCGCCCGCCCGTCCGCCTGCAGGCGCGCCACGGCCGCCGCGCCGCCGGGCACCAATGCCCCGTCGAACACGCCCGAGGGATGGTTGTCCAGCGATGCGTCGGCGTCCAGCGCGCCCCCGCCATCGGCCTTGAGCGGCCCGATGCGCTGCCCCACCAGCCGCACCACGGCGCCCGCCTTGATCAGCGCGTCGGCCACGGCGGATACCGCCTTGCCGTCCACGCCCTCGGCGACCAGGATGGCCACCTTGCGCGTGGCCACGCCGCCGTCGCCGGGCCGCGCGGTCAGGGACAGCGCCGGGGACACCTCCACTTCGGGCTTGGGCGGCTTCTCGATCGCGCGCGGCAAGGGTTCCGGCAAGGCCATGCCCAGCTGATCGGCCACCGCCTGGGCAAGTTCGTCCGACACATTGCGCAGGGACGCCACCATCCGCTGCCGGATGGGGGGCACCGTCAGCTTGCTCAATTCAAACGAGAAGGCATTGATGATGTGCTGCCGTTCCCAGCGCGTCTGGCTGTTGTAGAACAGCGTGGCCTGGTTGTAGTGCTCGGCGAACTTTTCCGGATGCCCGCGCAGTTCGTCTCCGGCGACCGGCTCGGGAAACGGCACGAAGCCGTCCATCCCCGCCTGGAACGGACAGCCGCCCGCCAGCGAGTTGGGCTCGTAGGCGACCCGCCCGCGATGGATGGCCTGCCGGTGCATGCCGTCGCGCTGGTTGTTGTGCACGGGCGCGAGCGGCGCATTGATCGGGATCTCGTGGAAATTGGGGCCGCCCAGCCGCGAGATCTGCGTATCCACATAGGAATGGATGCGGCCGGCCAGCAGCGGGTCGTTGGTGAAGTCCAGGCCGGGAACGATATGCGCGGCGCAGAAGGCGACCTGCTCGGTTTCCGCGAAGAAATTGTCGGGATTGCGGTCCAGCACCATCCGGCCCACCGGCACCACGGGCACCAGTTCCTCGGGCACGATCTTGGTCGGGTCCAGCACGTCGAAGCTGAATCCGTCGGCCTGATCGTCCGTGAACACCTGCACTCCCAGCTCCCATTCGGGGCCGTTGCCGGCGTCGATGGCTTCCCACAGGTCGCGCCGGTGGAAGTCGGGGTCTGCCCCCGACACCTTGACCGCCTCGTCCCACACCTGCGAATGGGTGCCCAGAACAGGGCTCCAGTGGAACTTGACCAGCCGCGATTCGCCCTTGGCGTTGACGAACCGGAAGGTATGCACGCCAAAGCCCTGCATCATCCGGAAGCTGCGCGGAATGCCCCGGTCCGACATGACCCACATCAGCATGTGGGTGGATTCCGGCATCAGCGACACGAAGTCCCAGAAAGTGTCGTGGGCGGACGCGGCTTGCGGCATGCCGTGGTGCGCCTCGGCCTTGACCGCGTGGACCAGGTCCGGGAACTTCATCGCGTCCTGGATGAAGAAGACCGGAATGTTGTTGCCCACCAGGTCCCAGTTGCCCTCGTCGGTGTAGAACTTCACGGCGAAGCCGCGCACGTCGCGCGCCGTATCCTTGGAGCCGCGTTCGCCGGCCACGGTGGAAAACCGCACGAAGACCGGCGTGCGCTTGCCCTTTTCGGCAAACAGCGACGCGGCGGTCAGGTCCGTCAGCGGCTTGTAGCACTCGAAGTAGCCATGCGCCGCCGAGCCGCGCGCGTGCACGATGCGTTCCGGAATGCGCTCGTGGTCGAAGTGCGTGATCTTCTCGCGCAGGATGAAGTCCTTCAGCAAGGCGGGCCCGCGCACCCCGGCCTTGAGCGAATGCTGGTTGTCGCCAACGGGCACGCCCTGGTTGGTGGTCAGCGCCTGGGCGCCGCCGTCCGCGCGCACGCGGGCCAGCCGGCCGTCGACGGCGTTGACGCCCGGCTCGGCCGGGTCGCCAGTCTTGTCCGACGCTTCCTTCTCGGACAGGGAACTGGCCCCGACGGACGGGTCCACCGCGTCCACGTGGGCGCCCGCGTAGGGGCAGCGCGCGGCTTCTTCGCCGTACTCCGCGGCCTTGTTGGCGTTATGGGGGATGGCGCCGGCCGTGGCGCCGACGGCCGCGGCCCGCTTGAGGGCCGGATGCGCGGCATTGGCGGCGGGGCCGGAGGCCGGGCCGCTATCGGTGTTCATATAGGCGGTGTCGAGCGCGGCGTTCGGACCAGCCTTGCCTGGTTTCTTGCTTGCCATGGAATGTCTCCTAGTTCGTCAGCAGCTTGTCGCGCGCCTGCTCGGCCCGCGACGCGCCTATGGCGGATTCCACCTGCTTGACCTCTTCCGGCGGCGGCAGCACGGCCGGGAAGCCCAGCGACTCGATCCACAGTTCCCGCGACCAGCCGTGCGTGTGATACAGGTGGTGGTCCTCGTCGGTCGCCACGGCGTCGTACGCCTGCTTGAGGATCCTGGCTTCCTCGCCGGAGTGCTTTTCGGTGATGACGCCGATCAGCGCCCAGTTCGCATGGTCCTTGGTTTCGGCCAGCACCACGCATTCGGTGGCCACGAGCTGCGCGGCATCCGGGTCCCCGGCGCTTGCCGCCATCTTCATGGCCTTGACCAGCGATTCGCCCAGATGGCGGACCACGTCGCGGCCGGGCGACTTCGCCTCGGGGTCCAGCTTCAATTGCTCGAAGACGGTCAGCAGCACGCGGCGATGCGTGCGGGTTTCCTCCAGGTAGCCCAGCCATTCCTTCTTCAGGTCGTCGTTGACGGCACAGGACACGGCGGTCTCGTACACGGCAAGGCCGCCGATCTCGGTCTCCAGGGCCTGATACAGCAGTTCCTTGATCTGTCGGGCGTTTCCGGCTTTGCGTTTCATAGGGTGCTCCTTGGCATCTGTCTTGGGGCATCGGCGACGGGCCCCCAGCGGTCATTCGGGATGGAAGCGGCCAGCCAGCAATCGCCGTGCCCGGCCCTGCGCGGCGGGCGCGCCGCGCGCCCAGCGCGCAGAAAATACAAACTCCTTGCCATCGCAACCATGACCCCAATTAGCTTAGAATTGGAACCATTCTCAATAAAAACGTAACCGCCCGGCGCGCGGCGGCGTCCACAACAAGAGGCTCGTCCTGAAATCCGGTTTCCGCCTGTCCATGGCCTGGCTCCACACGTGGGTCGGCCTCTGGTTTTCGTGGCTGCTGTTTGCAGTGTTCCTGACGGGTTCGCTCGCCGTCTTCTCCGAGCCCATCACGCACTGGATGACGCCCGAGCACCAGGCGGCCGAAGCCCGGGCGGCGCGGCAGGCATCCGAGCCGGTCGACCGGGCGCGGCGGCTCGAACTGGCCGTGGACTACATGTCGCGCAAGCACGCGGGCGCGGGCATGTGGGAGATCTGGCCCGTCAACCGCGGGCACGACAACGGCCTGACCGCGTACTGGTTCGACAAGAACGGCCAGTACGCCGAAGCGGAGCTGGATCCCCTTACCGGCGCCGAGCTGGACGACCACCATGACGACGAAGGCCGCGCCACCCTGGGCGGCACGCACTTCGTGAACTTCCATTACACGCTGCACGACGCCGGGCTCGGGCTGTGGATCGTCGCCTTCGCCACCATGGCGATGCTGGTGGCGCTGATCTCGGGCGTGGTCACGCACAAGCGCATCCTCAAGGACTTCTTCACCTTCCGCGCCAGGAAGGGCCAAAGGTCCTGGCTGGACGCGCACAATGCGGTGGCGGTGCTGACCCTGCCCTTCCAGTTCATGATCGCCTACACCGGCATCGTGATCTCCAGCGCGGTGCTGATGCCCGCCCCTGTCGCCGCCCACTATGGCGCCGGCGCGCAAGCCGCCCGCCTGTACCTGGCCGAGATGACGGGCGAAGAGAAGACCGCGCGCACGGGCGCGGCGCTGGCCATGCCGGCGCTGGAGCCCATCGTGGGGCGGGCCGAGCAGTTGATCGGCCAGACCGCGCGCGCCATCGTCATCGCCAACCCCGAAGACAGCTCCATGCGCATCGCCGTCTACGGCTGGAACGAGGACGCCGACACCTTCCGCAGCATCAGCGCCACCACCGGCATGGCGGAGTTTTCCGGGGACGGCGGGGAGTTGCTGCGCATGCGGCCCGCGGGCGGCGTGAACGGCGGCGCCGCCTCGCTGACGCGCCAGGTGATGTCGGACCTGCACATGGGGCAATTCGGCGGACTGGCCATCAAGTGGCTGTACTTCATTTGCGGCATGGCGGGCGCGGCCATGATGGGCACGGGCGCGGTGCTGTTCATGGTCAAGCGGCGCGCCAAGCACGGCAACGAATTCGGCGCGGCGACGGCGCGGGCCTACCGCCTGATCGAAGGGCTGAACGTGGCGGCGCTGGCCGGGCTGGCCATCGCCTGCGTCGGCTACTTCTGGGCCAACCGCCTGCTGCCGGTCGCGCTGGAGAACCGCGCCCTGTGGGAATTGCGCGGCTTCTTTCTGACCTGGGCGCTGACGCTGGCCCACGCCTGGCTGTGCAGCCCGCGCCGCGCCTGGATCGCGCAACTGACGCTGCTGGCCGCGCTGTGCCTGCTGCTGCCGGTGCTGTCGCTCGTCATGCTGGGCGATCATCCGATCGCGCAGATCGCGCGCGGCGACTGGGAAAGCGCCGGCGTGGAACTCACCGCAATCGCATTCGGCGTACTATCCGGCTGGGCTGCCCTCCGCTTGCACAGGCAGCCCCTGACCGCGCCTCCCCAGCGCAAACCCCGCGCAAACCAGGAGGCTGCCGCATGAACATGAACGATCTCTTCGCCATCGCGATGGCGCTGCTGCTGACCTACGCCGGCATGGCCTGCCTGAGCCTGGCGATGCCGCGCCACTACGACCAGGTCTGGGGACGCGATCCCGGCGCCGGCCACACGCGCGTGCTGCGCGGCGCCGGCGTGCTGCTGCTGGGCCTGGCCATCCTGCCCTGCGTGGGCTTGTGGGGCAATACGGTGGGCGTGGTGGCCTGGCTGGGCTGGCTGTCGGCCGGCGCCCTGCTTTGGGTCGGCATGCTGTCCTGGGCGCCGCGCCCCGCCGCGGGCACGGCCGCGCTGGCGGTGGCGATATCGCTGGTGGGCGTCGGCATCGGTTTCTAGAGTTCCCCCGGG
The DNA here is from genome assembly GCF_042721735.1 of Achromobacter sp. NPDC058515. Taxonomy (NCBI): domain Bacteria; kingdom Pseudomonadati; phylum Pseudomonadota; class Betaproteobacteria; order Burkholderiales; family Alcaligenaceae; genus Achromobacter; species Achromobacter sp. NPDC058515. Next base: position 2,513 of record NZ_JBHXNI010000013.1, on the reverse strand, counting down.
GCGGACGGGGCCGGATTGCGCATTTCGCACCCGGCGCCGCGCATTTGATGCGCATCAACCAAGACTGACATCCTGCGCTCGCGCCCCGTCGCGAGCACCATATGTGGTGGTAGAGTTTTCACACCCCACTACATATGGTGTCAGTCATGCATATCCAACACATCCTCAAGCGCGACGGCCGCGTCGTTCCATTCGATCGCGACAAGATCGCGCAGGCCATGGCGGCGGCGGGCCAGGGCACCGGGGAGTTGGACCTGGCGGGCGCGCAGGCATTGACCGGCGCGGTCATCGCGGCGCTGGCGGACAACGTATGTCCCGGCGTCGAAACCATCCAGAACCGCGTGGAAGAAGCGCTGGTCCAGGCGGGCCACTGGCGCACCGCGCGCGCCTACATCGTCCACCGCGAGCAGCACGCCCGCCTGCGCGCGCTGCGCCACACGCTGGTGGACGTGGAAAGCGCCATGGAAGAGTACCTGGACCAGCGCGATTGGCGCGTCAACGCCAACGCGAACCAGGGCTACAGCCTGGGCGGCCTGATCCTGAACGTGGCGGGCAAGGTCACGGCCAACTACTGGCTGTCCAACGTCTTCGCGCCGCAGGCCGGACGCGCCCATCGCGAAGGCGACATCCACATCCATGACCTGGACATGCTCAGCGGCTATTGCGCCGGCTGGTCCCTGCGCCAGCTGCTGACCGAAGGCTTCAACGGCATCCCCGGCAAGGTGGAATCCACGCCTCCCAAGCACATGTCGGCCGCCATCGGCCAGATCGTGAACTTCCTGGGCACGCTGCAGAACGAATGGGCGGGCGCGCAGGCCTTCAGCTCCTTCGACACCTACATGGCCCCCTTCATCCGCCGCGACGCGATGACGTACGCCGACGTGAAGCAGTCGATCCAGGAACTGATCTTCAACCTGAACGTGCCCAGCCGCTGGGGCACGCAGACGCCGTTCACCAACCTGACCTTCGACTGGACCTGCCCGCCCGACCTGAAGGAGCAGATCCCCTACGTGGGCGGCGAGGAAATGCCCTTCTCCTACGGCGAGCTGCAGGCCGAGATGGACATGATCAACCGCGCCTACATCGAGGTCATGATGGCGGGCGACGCGAAGGGACGCGTCTTCACGTTTCCCATCCCCACCTACAACATCACCCCCGACTTCGACTGGGACCATCCCAACACCGAGCGCCTGTTTGAAATGACGGCGCGCTACGGGCTGCCCTACTTCCAGAACTTCCTGAATTCCGACCTGGAGCCGCACATGGTGCGCTCCATGTGCTGCCGCCTGCAGCTGGACCTGCGCGAACTGCTCAAGCGCGGCAACGGCCTGTTCGGCTCCGCCGAGCAGACCGGCTCGGTGGGCGTGGTGACGGTGAACTGCGCCCGCCTGGGCTACACCTGCCGAGGCGACGAGGCGCAGCTCATGGACCGCCTGGACCACCTGCTGGGCCTGGGCCGCGACGTGCTGGAGACCAAGCGCAAGGTGGTGCAGCGCTACATCGACCAGGGGCTCTATCCCTATACCCGCCGCTACCTGGGCACGCTGCGCAATCACTTCAGCACGCTGGGCGTGAACGGCATCAACGAGATGATCCGCAACTTCACGGACGACGCCGAAGACGTCACCACCGCGGCGGGCCACGCGCTGGCCGTGCGGCTGCTGGACCGCGTGCGCGAGCGCATGACCGAATTCCAGGAAGAAACCGGCCACCTCTACAACCTGGAGGCCACGCCGGCCGAGGGCACCACCTACCGCTTCGCGCGGGAAGACAGGAAGCGCTATCCCGGCATCCTGCAGGCGGGCACCGACGCGCAGCCCTACTACACCAACTCCAGCCAGCTCCCGGTGGGCCATACCGACGATCCGTTCCATGCGCTGGAGCTGCAGGAGACGCTGCAGGGCAAGTACACCGGCGGCACCGTGCTGCACCTGTACATGAACGAAGCGGTGTCTTCCGCCGACGCGTGCAAGCAGCTGGTGCGCCGCGCGCTGTCGAACTTCCGGCTGCCCTACATCACCGTGACGCCCACGTTCTCGATCTGCCCGAATCACGGCTATCTGGCCGGCCACCACGAGTTCTGCCCCAAATGCGACGCCGAACTTGTCGCCAGGCAATCCGCGTGCTGCGCCCCGGCCTAGCGCCGGGGCCTGTTCCCCGCCGGGCATCCGCCCGGCATCCCCTTCCAAGGAAACCCTATGCAAACCTTGACCGCCCCCGTCGCCATCTCCGCTCCCGTCGCCCGGCTGGACGACAGCCAGCGCGTGCGCTGCGAAGTCTGGACCCGCGTGATGGGCTATCACCGCCCCGTTTCTTCCTTCAACACCGGCAAACAAGGCGAATTCAATGAACGCCGCTTCTTCGTCGAACGCCGCGCCTGAGGGCACGCCGAAAGCCGCCGCAACCGGCCGGGGGGGGGGGCCGCCCCCCCCCCCCCCAACCCGCCCCCCCCCGCGCCCCACGGCGGCGTGGTCCACCGGCGCGAAGTTCACCGCCGTCGTGTGGGAGCCGTA
>NZ_JBHXNI010000012.1:156173-204734 GCF_042721735.1 Achromobacter sp. NPDC058515 | reverse complement strand
ATCAAAGCTCGATAGCTCCACGCGCAGTAGAAATGTCTCGGACAAGGCTTCGTCGAGCGTGAACTCGAGCACCTCGAAGTCCACGCCAGCGGCGGACGGGGTAAAGGTAAAACGCACATCGGATAATCGGGGCATGTCGCATCCTAAGCGACCGGAGTGCCAGCGATAATCCTTCCGGGCGCGTATGAACAGCAAGAGAATGCGGCCGATGATGTTCCAGGCCACAAATGTCTGCTTGATTTAGTAGCTTGTAATTGTGGAGTAGAAACTCGTCGCGCGCAGAATTCAAATTTTGAATACGCGAATAGACAAATTACATACTCTTGAAGGCGCGCATCGGCGTGGATGCGTTTTGCGGGCTGCGGTGTGCCATGTGAGGCGCACGCCGCGAACGTGACGGCCAGGGAGGAGTTGAAACACGATACCTAGACAAGTAAAAGAACCGATGCGATAACCACTGGGAGACCGCAGGTCTCTTGGCAGAAGACTTGTATGCCGTGACGATAAATCTCTCGACCGCCGCAAGATATCTGACAGGTCAGAATTTTATGGTGCAATGGCGTTTAGGACGTACAGGCCCAGCACTTGCAAGCGAGTGAAATCATCTGCAGCACGCGTTGTCTTGCGAATTTAAAGCGCCCTACGACATGCTGCTTCCCCGGCGAATTCCGCACTAAGGATAAGGCGTCGCGAGATAGGCTTCTACCAGACTCGCATCTGGCAGACCTCTACCCGAGCGGTCAATCACCGGGCCATGGCGCGCAGGCGCGGCGGCGCCAATCTCCACGATGGCAGCAAGCCGGGCACGAGAATCCTACAGCGGCTTCTCCGATCAAGACGGCTACTTCAGCATCCTGCCGATCCGCACGGCCGAACGCGAGGCCGTCTATGTGCTCGACGGCATGCTCGACCACCACGCCACCCTCGCGATCGAAGAACTGTTCACCTCATGATTCGTTCCAGCTTAGTGTGCCTGCGGGAACAAATCTTGTTCTGGCCCCAGGGTGCGGCGTCCGGCACAAGTAGCAAGCGCCTCGGCCAATTTGGCCAAATTTTCATTGTTTTTCACCGCTATCCGAATATTCCGATTTTTCTTGATTGCAATCAAGGACCGCCATTCAAATATAGAGCATGCGCCAGTACGCTCACAAATGTTGACCACCTCGGAGAGCCGTGCGATCCGAGACCAACGTAAATCGAAAATTCAATCGGAGACTACCATGAGCATTGTATACACCCGTACTGGCCGCCCGAATAGCGGCAAACAATCCGAGGCGTTGGCTTATTTCAAAGCACGAGCTGAAGCCATTCAGAAAAACTACGGCATTGCCTCCGAGGTAAAGATCCGGGCAGGCGGTCCCATTGGGGAAGTCATTCTGATTTCACGTATGAAAGATCTGAATGAGTTCGAAACCACGAAACGCAAGGTAGTCGCCGATACGGAAAAGGGGAAAATTCCGACGGCGCCCGCCGGAGTTTTCGCCAGTGGCGATGATGCGCTTTGGCTTGACATGTAAGTCTGGATTAAGCTGAACCGCGAAAGCCCGTTACGACCAGGGGAATCGGCGCATTGAGCAGTCAGTGCGCCGTTTTATTTTCGCAAATGGGAGGAACGTTCGTGAGACAAATTGACGTAAAAGAGCTGATTGGAAAGGCGCGGTTCTCGTCCTTCCATGGCACGCTGTTATTCTGGTGCGGGCTCGTAATCATCTTTGACGGGTACGATCTGGCCGTGGTCGGCGTCGCACTTCCCACAATGATGGCCGAACTGAATATTGGAGGCACGATGGCCGGCCTGATGGCCAGCTCTGCACTGTTCGGCATGATGTTCGGCAATGTCGTTTTCGGCGCATTGGCTGAGCAGTTCGGTCGAAGGCGGACAATTATTTTCTGCGTTACGGTTTTCAGCGTATTTACCGCGGCCGCGGGCCTTGCGCAGGACGCGCTCTCATTCAGCCTACTTCGCTTCATTGCCGGATTGGGTATCGGTGGCGTGATGCCGAACGTCATCGCGCTCATGACTGAATACTCCCCGCTGCGCCTGCGTAGCACGCTCGTATCCATCATGTTCAGTGGATATGCCATTGGTGGGATTCTGGCGGCAGTAACAGGCAAGAGTTTCATTGAAGCCTATGGCTGGCAGTCCGTTTTTATTGCCGCCGCAGCACCGGTCCTTTTGATCCCAATGATTTGGAGAGGGCTTCCTGAGTCGGCTGCTTTTTTGAAGAGAAAGCGGCGTTACCAGGAGCTGCAAGGGGTCTTGAAGCGCATTTCGCCGGCCTATTCGCCAAGAGTTGATGATGATCTACTTATACCGGTCACTAATCGGTCCAGCATGGCTTCGTTCAGAACGCTTTTTACGGAAGGCAGAGGCTTCAGCACGGCAATGTTCGGGGCAACCTGTTTCCTCAGCCTATTCATGGTCTACGCTTTAAGTACCTGGCTGACGGCGCTTCTCAAGGAAGCTGGTCATAACCTGGGCTCTGCTTTGACTTTTGTGCTCATTCTCAATCTTGGCGCGATCGCAGGAGCTGTTGGCGGGGGATGGCTTGCGGATCGCTTTCGTATCAACGTGGTCTTGGCGCTGATGTACTTGATGGCGGCGGTCGTCATATCTGCCATGGGGTTCGGCCTGTCCGATGATGCGCTGTCTCTCGTGGTCGCATTCGCCGGCGCAGCAACAATAGGGACGCAGATCGTCACCAGTGCCTATGCAGCTCAGTTCTATTCTGAAGAAATCCGTTCCATGGGGGTCGGCCTCATGCTCGGTATCGGGCGTATCGGGGCGATGAGCTCTCCGATCATCATTGGCCTGCTCGTCAACATCCAACTCCCGCTTTGGCAGAATTTCCTCGCTATCGCTGTGCCCGGGGTGATCGCGGCCGCCACCATCATGCTGGTGGACTACAAGCAGACCCAAAAAGCGTAATCGGTTCTTTCAATCACTCGATGGCCTTTGCCTGCTTGCGAAGAGCCTGGGAGAATTCGCACCTGCCGAATCGTAAAAAAGCCGAATCGGTAATGAAGTATCGTCGTTTCCAAGTAGAGAGGATCAGGCGCGAATAGAGAGGATCAGGCGCGAACTATGGACTTCATTCATAATCCAATTGACACCAGCCTACTACGAAATGTCCCGCTTTTCCGGCAGGTCCATCAACAACACCTGGACGCACTTGCGAAATCCGTAAAGAAAATATACGCAAACCGCAAAGTGCGATTGTTTCGTCAAGGCGACCGCTGCGAAGGGTTCCACGCGATCGTCTATGGCCGTATCAAGATGTCGCTGCTTTCGTGGCATGGAGCGGACAGGCCAATTCAGATCATGGGTCCCGGCGAATGCTTTGGCGATATCACCATGTTCAATGGCGAAAGCTACTTCATGAACGTGGATGCCATAGAGGATTCGTTGTTTCTGTATGTCCCCCGAGACGCCATCGCCGCATTATTAAAATCCGACAGCGACTTTGCCATGGCAATGCTTGGAAGCTTATCCCAGCGCGTAAGGGGCATCGTCGGCGATATCGAGGCCTATGCGCTTCAACCCCCGGCGGCGCGCCTGGTAAGTTATCTCATCAGGCTGTTGCCGCCCAATAGCTTGCGGACGGCCAAGATCGAACTTTCGGTCAACAAGAACATCATCGCTGCTCGTTTGAATTTATCCCCGGAGACCCTGTCCAGATATTTCAAGGAATTGACCGCTCTTGGCTTGGTGACTGTAAATGGGCGTCTCGTCGTCGTCCACGATATCGACAAACTCGAAAACTACCTGGCCGCCAGGCCGGCGACCGCACGGCAATGAGCCAACAGGGGCGCGCGCCTGATCGCTTCGCGGGCATGCGATCGCTGCTGGGTCTTGACCCCAAACACGCTCACTAGCCACATTGAACCATTGCGCGACATGGGCAGCAGTACGACTATAGGTGCTGGCCATGCTTATGACGCCAGCGGCGCCCAAACTGTTTGAGATCGCCCCAACTGTTTGAGATCGCCAAGAACTTCTTAGGCTACCCAGCAAAGAAAAAGGGCCTACATGCCGAAGCGTGTAAGCCCTTGTTCTTTACTGCTGTATTTATGGTCGGGACGGCGGGATTCGAACTCGCGACCCCTTGCACCCCATGCAAGTGCGCTACCAGGCTGCGCTACGCCCCGAAAGAAAAAGAGTATAGCAGAACAAAAAATTGTTTGCACGCATTGGCGCAAAAAAAGTGCTGAATACTCAAAAAATTTTGCGCCTCGTGTTCGTCGTTCGCACTAGTTGCATGCGAAGCGGCGCGAGGCGCATGGTACCGATGCTGCAGCGCGCATGACCGCAAGGCCGTGCGCCGCAGGTACTGCTTTCAAGCAATGAATCGTGAACAGTAAAGCGCGATGCGCTCGACTCAGAAAGCCGGGCCCGAGTGGCCGGCGCTTGCTGCGGCCGGCGTGTTCACGGAATTGCCCAGCGCTTCGGCGAGCATCGTCGAAACGTTGCTCAACTCGTTGCGCAGGGATTGCATCTCGGCGCCGGACAGGCGCACTGCGGCATCCTGATCGTGCGGGACGTCGCGCGCATCGCCCAGGCGATTGCGCGCGCCGCTGATCGTGAAGCCTTGCTCGTACAACAGGGAACGGATGCGGCGGATCAGCAGCACTTCGTGATGCTGATAGTAGCGGCGGTTGCCGCGACGCTTCACGGGCTTGAGCTGCGTGAACTCCTGTTCCCAGTACCGCAATACATGAGGCTTGACGCCACACAGGTCGCTGACCTCACCAATGGTGAAGTAGCGCTTGGCGGGAATGGGCGGTAGGGTAACGGTGGATTCAGTACGTGTCATAAGCGGATTTTATGCGCGCGATACGTCGGGCGCCGATAACAATTACCGACAAAACGTATCACTCCGAGGCGTCGGGTGCGGCAGGCGCCGCCTGCTCGACTACGCTCTTGAGTTTCTGACTCGCGTGGAAGGTGACCACGCGGCGTGCGGCGATGGGAATGGTCTCGCCGGTCTTGGGATTGCGGCCAGGGCGCGGCGGTTTGTCGCGCACCTGGAAATTGCCAAAGCCCGAGAGCTTGACGGAATCACCGCGCGCGAGAGCGTCGCGGATCTCCTCGAAGAACGTATCGACGATGTCCTTGGCTTCGCGCTTGTTCAGGCCGACCCGCTCGAAGAGCAGCTCGGCCAGCTCGGCCTTGGTCAGGGTGCGTTGCTCGACAAGCATACTAGTCCCCATGGTTCAAGCACGCTGGCGCGCGCCGTGCGCACTGACCAAAGCATCCTTGATGCGTGCCAGGCAATCCGCCACACGTGCTTCGTCCAATGTGACTTCAGTGTCCTGTAGCCAGAAACGGAAAGCAAGACTTTTCTCGGTGACGGGTTGGCCGCCGTGGGGCTTCTCGCGCCACACGTCGAACACGCGCGCGTCCTGCACCACCGCCAGCTGCGCATCCGATTTGACGGCCGCGGCGACGGTATCCAGCATCGATTGGGTGGACACGTGGGCATCGACCCACAGCGCCAGATCGCGCACCACCACGGGTTGACGCGACAGTTCGCGCACCTGCGGCAGTTCGCCTTCCGACAACGCGGCCACGTCCAGCTCGAAGACGACGGGCGCCTGCGCCAGATCGGCCTGCTGCGCCCAGCGCGGGTGCAGCTCGCCGATCCAGCCCACCTGCCGGCCGTCCAGTTCGATGCGCGCGCTGCGTCCGGGATGCAGCGCGGGATGCGCGGCGGTCTCGAAACGCAGACGGCGGCCGCGGACGCCAAACAGCGCCTCGACGTCCATCTTCACGTCGAAGAAGTCCACCTGGCGCGTCGCCACGCCCCACTGCTCTTCCAGCGCCGGCCCCCACGCCGCGCCCGCCAGCCTCATCGGCTGGCGCACGCCCGCCACTTCCAGCGGACCGTCTTGCGCCGCGTCGTCGCGCATGAACACGCGCCCCAGCTCGAACAGGCGCACGCGCGACTGCTTGCGGTTGGCGTTGTGGCGGATGTTGGCCACCAGGCCGGCGATCAGGCTGGAACGCATGACCGACAGATGGCTGGCGATCGGGTTCACCAGACGGACGGGCGTGTCGTTGCCCGCGTAGTCGCGTTCCCAATCGGCTTCGACGAAGCTGTAGTTGACGACTTCCTGGTAATCCTGCGCGGCGGTCAGGCGACGCAGCGCATGCGCGCCGCGACGGATCTCGGGCTGCGAGAACATCTTGGCGCGCGCCATCGGCGGCACGTCGGGAATGCTCTCGAAACCATAGATGCGAGCCACTTCCTCGATCAGGTCTTCCTCGATCTCCAGGTCGAAACGGTACGACGGCGGGCTGACGATGAAGTCATCGCCTTCGACCGTGAATTCCAGGCCCAGGCTGCCGAAGATTTTGGCGACCTGCTCCTGCGTGACCGGCACGCCCAGCACGCGATGGCAACGCGCCAGGCGCATGCGCACCGCGGGACGCTGAGGCAGATTGACGATCTGGTCATCGACGGGACCCACCTGGCCGCCGCAGATGTCGACGATCAGGCGCGTAATGAATTCAAGGTGTTCCGGAATGCTGGCGTAGTCCACGCCGCGCTCGAAGCGATGGCTGGCTTCCGAGCTGAACTTGTAGCGGCGCGCGCGGCCGGCAATGGCCTGCGGCCACCAGAACGCCGCTTCCAGATAGATGTTCTGCGTATCCAGCGTCACGGAGGTGGCTTCGCCGCCCATGATGCCGGCCAGGCTTTCGACCTGCTCGCCCGCGACGACCACGCCGACCTTCGGGTCCAGCGTGACGGTCTGGCCGTTCAGCAGTTCCAGCGTCTCGCCTTCATGCGCCCAGCGCACGCTGATGCCGCCGCCGATCTTGTCCAGGTCGAACACGTGCGACGGGCGGCCCAGTTCGAGCATGACGTAGTTGGAGATGTCCACCAGCGCCGACAGCGAACGTTGGCCGGCGCGCTCCAGGCGCGTCTTCATCCATTCGGGCGTCGCGGCCCGGGCGTTCACGCCACGGATCACGCGGCCGCCAAAACGGCCGCACAGATCGGGGGCTTCAATCTTGACCGGCAGGCGCTCGTCCAGGGTCACGGGCACGGCGACAGCCGTGGGCACCGACAGCGGCGCGCCCGTCAGGGCTGCGACTTCGCGGGCCACGCCCAGGATGGACAGGCAGTCGGCGCGGTTGGGCGTGAGCTTGAGCGTGAAGAGCGTGTCGTCCAGATCCAGCGCTTCGCGGATGGACTGGCCGGGAACCATGTCGGCCGGCAGTTCCAGGAGGCCGGCGTGGTCTTGCGACAGGCCCAGTTCGCGGGCCGAGCAAAGCATGCCGGACGACTGGACGCCGCGCATCTTGGCGACGCCGATCTTCATGCCGCCAGGCAGTTCCGCACCCACGCGGGCCAGCGGCACCTTCAGGCCGGCGGCGGCGTTGGGCGCGCCGCACACAATCTGCAGGCGCTCGCCGGAGCCGTCGTCCACCTGGCAGACGCGCAGCTTGTCCGCGTCAGGGTGAGGAGCAATGCCGACGATATGGCCCACCACCACGCCGGTGAAGGCGGGCGCGGCGGGCACGGTGTCTTCGACTTCCAGGCCGGCCATGGTGAGCCGGTGCGCGAGTTCGTCGGTTGCGATCGGAGGGTTGACCAGCGTACGCAGCCAGGATTCGGGAAATTGCATGATCAGCCGTCTGTTATTCGTTGAACTGGCGCAGGAAGCGCAAATCGCCTTCGTAGAATTGGCGCAGGTCGTTCACGCCATAGCGCAACATGGTCAGGCGCTCAAGGCCGGAACCGAAGGCAAAGCCGATGTAGCGCTCGGGATCCAGGCCGAAGTTGCGCACCACTTGCGGGTGCACCTGGCCGGAGCCGGAGATTTCCAGCCAGCGGCCGCGGTTCGGGCCCGAGGTGAACATCATGTCGATTTCGGCGGACGGTTCCGTGAACGGGAAGAAAGACGGACGGAAACGCACGACGAGATCGTCGCTTTCAAAGAAGCAACGCAGGAAATCGGTATACACGCCCTTCAGGTCCGCAAAGGAGATGTCCTCGGCGATCCAGAGCCCTTCCACCTGGTGGAACATGGGCGAGTGCGTGGCGTCGCTGTCGACGCGATAGGTGCGCCCAGGCGCAATGACCTTGATGGGCGGCTTGTTCATGCGGGCGTAGCGCACCTGCATGGGGCTGGTGTGCGTGCGCAGCAGCAGCGGCAGGCCGTCGGCGTCGTTCATGTCGACGTAGAACGTGTCCTGCATGGAACGCGCCGGATGATCCAGCGGGTTGTTCAAAGCGGTGAAATTGGTCCAGTCGTTTTCCACTTCGGGGCCGTCGGCCACATCGAAGCCTATGGAGCGGAAGATCTCTTCCACGCGTTCCCAGGTCCGGATCACCGGATGGATGCCGCCCGGCGCGCGACCGCGGCCCGGGAGGGTAACGTCAATGGTTTCGGATGCCAGCCGGGCATCCAGTTCAGCCTGCGCCAGGGCGGCGCGGCGATCGTTCAGGAGCTCTTCGATCTTTTGCTTGGCCTGATTGATCCGCGCCCCCGCCTCGCGCTTTTGCTCGGGATCGAGTTTGCCCAGGCCTTTCAGCAGCACCGTCAGTGCGCCTTCCTTGCCCAGGAAGCGAGCCTTTGCGTTCTCAAGCGCGGCGGCATCCGTAGCCGCAGCGAACCGTTCTTGCGCCTGGGAGACCAGGTCGTCAACCAATCGAGTCATGAAATCCAGCCTTCAAAACGCAAACGGGGCTATTACAGCCCCGTTTGCAGCGATGCGCGATGAGTTAAAGCGCGCGATCAGGCAGCCAAGGCAGCCTTGGCTTGCTGCACGATGGCGGCAAAGCCGGCCTTGTCGCGCACGGCCAGATCGGCCAGGACCTTGCGGTCGAGTTCGATCGAAGCCTTCTTCAGGCCAGCGATGAACACGCTGTAGCTAACGCCATGCTCGCGGACGGCGGCGTTGATACGCGTGATCCACAGAGCGCGGAACGTGCGCTTCTTGTTACGACGGTCGCGGTAGGCGTATTGGCCAGCGCGCATGACTGCTTGCTTGGCAATACGGAACACATTACCGCGGCGGCCACGGTAACCCTTGGCGGCGGCAATGACTTTCTTGTGACGTGCGCGGGCAGTTACGCCGCGTTTGACGCGAGGCATAGTAGATCTCCCTTAGATCAAGCGAAAGGCATCATGGCCTTGACGGAGGCCACGTTGGATTCATGAACCGCCGTGGAGCCGCGCAATTGACGCTTGGCCTTGGTGGTCTTCTTGGTCAGGATGTGACGCTTGAACGCCTGACCACGCTTGATGGAGCCGCTGCCGCGAACCTTAAAGCGCTTCGAGGCGCTTTTCTTGGTTTTCATCTTGGGCATGATGATTCCCTAAACTTAAACACTCGTTGTTGATTTACATGACGCCAGGTGCTTGACGCGTGGCGGCTGAAAGCCTCCGCGACGGCAAAACTTGTAAACCCGTTGCCACTTCTTGGGGTATTGCTGGGGTATTGCTGGGGTATTACTGGGTACTGCCTAGATGTAGTGCCTGAGCACTGCTCCTGCGCCGCCGGCATTGCCGTCACGCGCAAGGCCCCCCCAAAAAAGAGCAAAAAGATAGCCCAGATCCGGGAAAGCCTTTGATTATATGGTGATTTCCCGCACTTTGTCGAGTCGAAGGTGAGGCAAGCGGATGAGGCGCCGCGAGCGCCCTCTGCCCCGGGATCATACTCCCGGGCGCCGGTACTGCACCGCCTGGGCGACATGCCGGGCGGCAAGCACGTCCTCGCCATCGAGGTCGGCGATCGTTCGGGCCACTCGCAGAGCCCGATGCATGGCCCGGGCGGATCCCGCCAGGCGGCGCATGGCCTGCAGCAACAGGGTCTGGGCCTCGCGGTCCATGACGCAAAACCGGTCCAGCTCGGCGCCAGCCAGCCCGGCATTGGGCTTGCCCTGCCGGGCCTGCTGACGTTCGCGGCAGCGCATCACGCGCGCCCGTACCGGCTCCGACGCCTCGCCCGGTGGAGCGCTCATCCATTCGGGATCGGATGGAGGCAGGGCCACGTGCAGGTCGATGCGGTCCAGCAAGGGGCCGGATACCTTGCCGACGTAGCGCGCCACCTGGTCGGGCGTGCAGGCGCAGGCGCGCGCCGGATGGCCGCGCCAGCCGCAGGGACAGGGGTTCATGGCGGCGACCAGCTGGAATCTGGCCGGGAACTGCGCGGCCTGCAGGGCCCGCGCGATGACCACCTTGCCCGCCTCCAGCGGTTCGCGCAGCGCTTCGAGCGTGCGGCGGCTGAATTCCGGCAATTCGTCCAGGAACAGGACCCCGTGATGCGCCAGGCTGATCTCGCCGGGGCGCGGCCGCCCGCCACCGCCCACCAGGGCCGCCACCGAGGCCGAATGATGCGGCGCCCTGAAAGGAGGCTGGCCCATCAGCGCGTCGGGCACGCCGGCCAGCGCCGCCACGGCCGCGGCCTCCAGCGCCTGGCTGCGCGCCAGGGGCGGCAACAGGCCCGGCAAGCGGGCCGCCAGCATGCTCTTGCCCGCCCCGGGCGGGCCCACCATCAGCAAGCTGTGGCCGCCTGCCGCGGCCACCTCCAGCGCCCGCCGCGCCCCGGGCTGCCCCCGCACGTCCGACAGACAGGGGATCGGCGCGGCCTCCGGCCAAGCTTTGGGCACGGCGTCCGGCAGCAGGCAGGCGCCGGTCGCGTGCGCGGCCACATCGGCCAGGCTGCGCGCCGACAGCACCCGCAGGCCCGGCACCCAGGCCGCCTGCTCGGCGCTGCCGGCGGGCAGGATCAGCGTGGCATCGGGCGCTTCGCGGGCGACGCTCAGCGCGATAACCAGAGGCGCGGCGACGGGCACCAGGGCGCCGGTCAAGGACAGCTCGCCGGCGAGGACCAGGCGGACAAGCGCCGGATCCGGCGCGGACGGCCCGGGGCAGCCGCCATCGGAGGGCGGCGCCAACTGGCCGGACGCCAGCAGCAGGCCCAACGCGATGGGCAGGTCGAAGCGGCCCGATTCCTTCGGCATGTCGGCCGGCGCCAGGTTGACGGTAATGCGGCCCGCCGGAAATTCGAACCCGCTGTTGATGATGGCCGCCCTCACGCGTTCGCGGCTCTCGCGCACCTCGGTGTCGGCAAGGCCGACCACATTGAAGCTGGGCAGCCCCGACCCCAGATGCGTTTCAACGCGGACCGCGTGGGCATGCATGCCGCACAGGGCCCTGCTGGCAAGAACGGCAAGCGTCAAGACGGTCTCCGAAGAGGTACGGGAACCGCTAGTATCGGCAAATGAAAAACGGCCGCAGACGCGGCCGTGACAAAACCATCCCGCGCAACGCCATCTTGAAGATGCGCGCAGCGCGGAGAGCGGCGCTTATTTGTCCAGGGCGGACAAGCGCGTTTCCAGTTGCTGCACCTGGGCAGCCAGTTGATCCACCCGTGCGCGGGTGCGGGCAAGCAGGTCTGCCTGGACGTCGAACTCTTCGCGGCTGACCAGATCCAGCTTGGAAAACGCTTGCGTCATCATTGCGCGCACATTGCGTTCCACATCCGCGGCCGGGCTGCGGGCGATCAGGTCGGAGATATTCTTCTGGATGTCTTCCATCCACTGGGTGCGATTGTTCATAACGGCCTCACGGTGTTCTTGATGCCCCCAGTGTAGTGCGTCGGACGATATGTTTCAGGAGAAACAGGCAAAAAAAAAGGGCGGGCCGCATGCGGTGACCGCCCATCAAAGCACAGGAGAAAACCGGGCTGCCATGACAGCAGCCCCCTACCAACATCATTACAGGGCACCCCTTGCGGGTTTGCCGATAGCGCGAACCGGTCCGACGACTTGCCTGCATTGCCCCGCCACTTGCGGCTTGTCGCGGATCGAGCCTGAATGCGTAGATCTGGTATCGATTCTTCTTCACCCTACCCGGGCCAACAAGCTTATCCGTGTAAACCCCCGTATCAGGCTCGCACCCCAATTTGGGCAGCTTGGCCGCCGGTCTGGCGGCGCGTAAAAAAACGCCAACCGGCTCCTCAGGCCCGGCCCGCAACGCTATGCGCGGCACGGCGCGGCGATGGCCAGGACCGCTGCGCGCTCGCGCGCCTATACAAACCGCAACAGCCGTAGCATCAACTCGCTACAAATCCCAAGCCTGAAACATATTTCGTTGCATTCCTCACTTTTTTCGTTGCACGCACCACATTGAGGCCGATGCTTGGTGCATGCCGCACCATATCGGTGCAGGCACGCACAATTACTGCGCCCTTTTCCCTCGCAGCGGGTGCCGGCCGACATGGCATGAAACTTGCTTGAATGAAGATGCCAACGTGCAACCATGAGAGGAAATGCCATGAAACTCATCATCGCCATCATCAAGCCCTTCAAGCTCGACGAAGTGCGGGTGGCTCTATCCGGGATCGGCGTCCAGGGCCTGACAGTTACCGAAGTAAAAGGATTTGGCCGCCAGAAAGGCCACACCGAGCTTTATCGCGGCGCGGAATACGCCGTCGACTTCCTGCCCAAGCTGCGAGTCGAAGCTGCCGTACCCGACCACCTTGTCGATCAGGTCATCGAAGCGATCGAACAAGCCGCCCGTACCGGGAAGATCGGCGACGGCAAGATCTTTGCAGCGCCCCTGGAACAAGTTATCCGTATCAGAACGGGTGAAGCTGGCGAAGCTGCGCTGTAAATAAATAAAGACTCAATGGAGCCTGAAAATGGATAAAGCAGATATCTCCTGGTTGCTCGTCTCTACCTTACTTGTATTGATGATGGCCGTACCCGGTCTGGCGATGTTCTATGGCGGCCTGGTACGCAGCAAGAACGTGCTGTCTGTGTTGCTGCAAGTGCTGTGCACGTTCGTGCTGGGCCTGGTTCTCTGGTTCATCTACGGCTACTCCCTCGCGTTCACCGAGGGCAACGCGTTCTTCGGCGGCCTGTCGCGCGCCTTCTTCTCTGGCATGTTCACGCCGGCTGACGGCAAGTTCGCCATGTCGAACACGCTGACCGAGCTGCTGTTCGCCTCCTTCCAGGCCACGTTCGCCGGCATCACCTGCGCGCTGGTCGTGGGCAGCTTCGCCGAACGCGCCCGCTTCTCCGCGGTCCTGGTGTTCACGGTGATCTGGTTCACGTTCGCCTACGTGCCGATTGCGCACATGGTGTGGTTCGCGTCGGAAACGGCGCCGGGCCTGCTGAACGCCCAAGGCGCGCTGGACTTCGCCGGCGGCACGGTGGTGCACATCAACGCCGGCGTGGCTGGCCTGGTCGGCGCCTATGTCGTCGGCAAGCGCGTGGGCTACGGCCGCGAAGCGATGCAGCCGCACAACCTGCCGATGACCTTCGTGGGCGCCGCCCTGCTGTGGGTGGGCTGGTTCGGCTTTAACGCCGGCTCGGCGCTTGCAGCCAACGAGAACGCCACCCTGGCCTTCTTCAACACCATGATCGCCACCGCGGGCGCCGTACTGGCCTGGCTGTTCACGGAATGGGCCATCAAGGGCAAGCCCTCGATGCTGGGCGCCGCCTCGGGCGCGATCGCCGGCCTGGTCGGCATTACCCCCGCCGCCGGCCTGGTTGGCCCCGTGGGCGCACTGATCATCGGCGTGGTTGCCGGCGTGGTCTGCGTCTGGGGCGTGAACGGCCTGAAGCGCCTGCTGCGCGCGGATGACGCGCTGGACGTGTTCGGCATCCACGGCGTGGGCGGTATCGTGGGCGCGCTGCTGACCGGCGTGTTCAACGCCCAGGTCTTCGGCGGCCCCGGACTGGCCGAACCCGGCATGATCGCCCACCAGCTGTGGGTCCAGCTCGAAGGCGTGCTGCTCACCATCGTCTGGTCCGGCGTGGTTGCCTGGATCGCCTACAAGATCGCCAACGCCCTGTGCGGCATGCGTGTTCCGGAAGACCAGGAGCGCGAAGGCCTGGACGTCACGAGCCACGGCGAATCGGCTTATCACAGCTAAAAGCAGTGCCCTGCCCGTTGCCTCAGCGCAGCGGGCCAGGCAAGAAAAAGGCGCCCGGGCGATAAACCCGGGCGCCTTTTTCTTGCCTGGCCCTATCGAATCAGGCCGGGCCCAGCGCGTCCAGGTCCACGGGCAAGGCGCGGTTCAGCGCCGTCGCCACCTTGATACGAAGCGCGTTGGAATGCGCCCGGCGAACTTCGCGCTTCACGTCGAGCAATTGCTGCGGGTGCATGGAGAACTCGGTCAGGCCCAGGCCCAGCAGCAGCCGGGTCATGCGCGAATCGCCCGCCATTTCACCGCAGACCGCGACAGGCTTGCCCGCCCGCTCGCCCGCGTTGATCGTGTTGGCGACCAGGCGCAGGACCGCCGGGTGCAGGGGATCGTAGAGCGTAGCCACATCGTGGTCGCCCCGGTCGATCGCCAGCGTGTACTGGATCAGGTCATTGGTGCCGATGGACAGGAAATCCAGGGCCTGGACGAAGGGCTCGATCGCGATCGCGATGGCGGGCACCTCGACCATCGCGCCCACTTCCATGTGGGGCGCATAGGCCTGCCCGCGCGCGTCCAGCTCGCGCCGGGCGGCCTCGATGGCCGCCTTGGTCGCGACCACTTCATGCATGTGGGCGATCATCGGGATCAGCAAGCGCACCGGCCCATGGGCCGAGGCCCTCAGGATGGCCCGCAGCTGCGTCGCGAACATTTCCGGACGGGCGAGGCAATAGCGGATGGCGCGCTGCCCCAAGGCGGGGTTGGTGGCCACGGTGGCCTCGCCATCCAGCGTCTTGTCGGAACCGATGTCCAGCGTGCGGATCGTGACAGGCCTGCCGGCCATTACCTTCACGACCGAGGCATACGCCTCGTATTGCTCTTCCTCGCCCGGCAGGTCCGGGCGCCCCATGAACAGGAATTCGCTGCGGAACAGCCCGATGCCGTGCGCGCCCGAGGCCAGCGCCAGCGCGGCCTCGTCCGGAAGCTCGATGTTGGCATGCAGGACGATGTCGATGCCGTCCAGCGTGATGGACGGCTCGTCGCGCAACAGGCCCAGTTCCGCGCGCTCGTCCGCATAGGCGGCTTGCCGGCGGCGGTATTCCTGGAGAATGCGGTCGGACGGATTGACCACCACGGCGCCGGCCGCGCCATCGATGATCAGCATGTCGCCGTCGCGGACCAGCTCGCGCACGTTCCCCATGGCGACCACGGCGGGCACGCCCATGCTGCGCGCCACGATCGCGGTATGCGAGGTCGGGCCGCCCAGGTCGGTGACAAAGGCCGCGAAACGGCCGCCGCGCAGGCGCAGCATGTCGGCCGGTGAAATGTCGTGGGCCACGACCACCAGGGCATCGTCGCCGCCCATGTGGGACATGTCTGGCAGGATCGCCGAGGTGCCCGCCAGCACGTGCAGCACGCGTTCGATGACCTGGCGCACGTCGGCCCCGCGCTCGCGCAGGTACTCGTCCTCCATGGCGTCGAACTGCTGCCCCAGGATTTGCCCCTGCGTCGTCAGCGCCCATTCGGCGTTGTAGTGGCGCTCGGCGATCAGGGCCAGGGTCTGCTCGGCAAGCAGCGGATCGCCCAGCAGCAGGCTGTGCACGTTGAGCATGGCGCCCAGCTCGCGCGGCGCGTCGGCCGGCAAGGTGTCGGCCAGCTGCAGCAGCTCGTGCTGCGCCGACGCCAGGGCCTCGGTCAGCCGGCTGCTCTCAGCGGGCACATCCTCGGCCGAGATGCGATAGTGCGCCACTTCCAGCGCCGCGGCGCCCATGACGACGGCGCGTCCGATTGCGTATCCCTTGGCGACGCCCTTGCCATATAGACAGACAACGGGGCTGGCAGAGCCAGCCCCGTCGCGAGCGTCGATGAGGGTCGTAGACGAGCCGGCCCGAGCTGGGCTCGGACCGGCTGCTTCAGAAGAAACTCTATTCCTGCTCACCGAATTTGCTGTCGAACAATGTTTCGATTTCGGAAAGGGCCTGCTCGGCATCGCTGCCCGAAGCCTCCAGCTTGACCGTCACTCCCAGCCCGGCCGCCAGCATCATGACCCCCATGATGCTCTTGGCGTTGACGCGCTGCGCGCCGCGCGAAATAAAGATTTCGCTGGAAAACTTGCTCGCAAGCTGCGTCAGCTTGGCGGCAGCCCGGGCGTGCAAACCCAGTTTATTGCTGATGACAATGTCTGTATTAGGCATAGGAAATATTATGACCGCGGCTAACGCCGCAGTGTTGAGTGCAGCAAATCGTCGGACCGCTCTTCGGCTTGAAATAATAGCCGACATAATAGGGCAAATTCCCGCCCGTCAGTCTACACGCAGGACGCCCTGCACCCCGCCAGCCAAGGCTTTCTCGCGCGTTTCGGCCAAAGGCAGATTGCGGTAGGTCAACGCCCGCAGCAGCATCGGGGTGTTCAGGCCGGCAAGCACGCAGCACTGTATGCCCTGTGCCTGGGCGTCCGCGACGGCGCGTTTGGAGATGTTGGCGGGCGTGGCGCCGATCAGGTCCGTCAGCACCAGCACGCCGCCGCCGTGATCCTGGCCGAGTATGTCTTTCAGGACGTCCGGCGCCAGATCGTCGGGACGATCCTCGGGCTGGATATCGTGAATGGCCAGCATGCCGTCAAGGTTGCCCATGACGTGGCTGGCGCATTCGCGCATCGCCGCGCCCAGGGGCGCATGCACGACGATCACAATACCCGTGGTCATGACAGGAATCCTGAGAGGTCAGGCCGCGACGGCAGTTGCCGCCACGGCTTTTTCAAGCGCCTGGACGAACATGCCTGCGACATCGAAACCGGTCTGTTCGGCAATTTCTACGAAACAGGTGGGGCTGGTGACATTGACTTCGGTGACGTAGTCGCCGATGACATCCAGGCCAACCAGCAGCAGGCCGCGGGCGGCCAGCTTGGGGGCCACGGCTTCGGCGATCTCGCGGTCTCGCGGCGACAGTTCCTGCGCCACGCCCCGTCCGCCTGCGGCCAGGTTGCCGCGGGTTTCGCCGGCCAGCGGGATGCGGGCCAGCGAATACGGCACCGGCTCGCCGCCGATCAGCAGGATGCGCTTGTCGCCCTTGACGATGTCGGGGATGAAGCGCTGCGCCATGATGGTGCGCGCGCCATTGTCCGTCAACGTTTCCAGGATGGCGTTCAGATTCGGGTCCTTGGGCTGCAGGCGGAACACGCCGGTGCCGCCCATGCCGTCCAGCGGCTTGACGATCACGTCGTGGTGCGTGTCGTGGAAAGCCTTCAGGCGGGCCATGTTGCGGGTCACCAGCGTGGGCGCGGTGAACTCGCTGATTTCGGTGATGGCCAGCTTTTCGGGATGGTTGCGAATGGCCGCGCCGCTGTTGAACACGCGGGCGCCTTGCGCCTCGGCGTATTCGAGCAAGTGCGTGGAATACACGTATTCCATGTCGAACGGCGGATCCTTGCGCATGACGACGGCGCCAAAATCGGCCAGCGGCAGATCCCGGGCGGCGGACTCGCGCCACCATTCGTGGCCGTGCAGGTCGGCGTCAGGCGCCAGCTCGATCGGCGTGGTCACGGACTTGACCGTGCCGCCCTCGATGTAGAGGTCGCCCTGCATGGCCACGCTAAGCGTATGGCCGCGCGCCACGAGGGCACGCATCATGGCGACAGAACTATCCTTGTACGCTTTGAGCAGCGGCAAGGGATCCAAAATGAACAAAACATGCATCGCGGCACCCTGAACGGACGCCGCCTCCCCTGGCGGGAAGGCGGCTTTGTGACATCGTAGCGCAGAGCCGCCCAATAAGCGAACCCGCCGGTCACGCAACGGACACGGCGGGTCGTAAAAGCGGCTAAGCCTCCCTGGAGAGGCTACGGCTGGAGCTCAGGCGGCCGATTCAGGTTTGCCCGCAGCGGGCACGGCCTTCTTCTTCGGCGCCAGCACCATGACCATCTGACGGCCTTCGAGCTTCGGCATGGCTTCGACCTGGGCAAGTTCCAGCAGATCGTCGCGCACACGTTCAAGCACCCGCATACCGAGTTCCTGGTGAGCCATTTCGCGGCCACGGAAGCGCAGCGTCACCTTGGCCTTGTCGCCTTCCTCGAGGAAGCGGCGCAGATTGCGCAGCTTGACCTGATAGTCGCCCTCGTCGGTGGCCGGACGGAATTTGACTTCCTTGACCTGGATGACCTTCTGCTTGGAACGAGCTTCGGCTTGGCGCTTCTGCTCTTGGTACTTGAACTTACCGTAGTCCATCAAACGGCAGACCGGCGGCTCGGCGTTCGGCGCGATTTCCACCAGATCCACGTCGCTTTGCTCGGAAAGACGGAACGCGTCGGCGATCTTGACGATGCCGAGCTGTTCTCCTTCCAGACCTATCAGGCGCACCTCGGGGACGCGGATTTCACCGTTGATGCGATTGGCTTTTTCAGTGGCGATGTTGAAAGCTCCTAGAAATGTTAAGCAGCGCTGCTATCAGGTTGATTGACGTCGCGACGGGTGGATACGTCCTCGGACAGTCGCGCGACGAACTCGTCGTATGCGATGGCGCCAAGGTCCAGTCCACCCAGTCCGCGTACGGCTACGGTGCCGTTTTGCTTCTCCTTGTCGCCGACGACAAGAATGTACGGCACCTTTTGCAGGCTGTGCTCCCGAATTTTACGAGTGATTTTTTCACCGCGCAAATCGGACTCTACTCTAAAGCCTTGTTTTTTCAGGCTTTGCGTGATTTCAGCCGCATAATCGGCCGAAGGTTCGGAAATGCAGCATACGACAGCCTGCACCGGAGCGAGCCAAGGAGGCATGGCGCCGGCGTGGTTTTCGATCAACATGCCGATAAAACGCTCCAGCGACCCGAGGATCGCGCGGTGCAGCATGACAGGCGGACGACGCTGGTCGTTCTGGTCCACGTACTCGGCGCCCAGGCGCACGGGCATGGAGAAGTCCACCTGGATCGTACCGCACTGCCAGTGGCGGCCGATAGCGTCCTTCAGGGTGTACTCCACCTTGGGGCCGTAGAAAGCGCCTTCTCCGGGCGAAACCTCGAATTCGCAGCCGGTGCGGCGCAGGCTTTCCATCAGGGCGGCCTCGGCCGTGTCCCAGACTTCGTCAGAGCCGATCCGCTTTTCAGGACGCGTGGCGACCTTGTACAGCACCTCGGTAAAGCCGAAATCGCGGTAAACCTTCTGCAGCAGCGCGGTGAAATCGGCGCATTCGTCCTGGAGCTGGTCTTCGGTACAGAAAATGTGGCCGTCGTCCTGCGTGAAACCGCGCACCCGCATCATGCCGTGCAGCGACCCCGAGGGCTCATTGCGGTGGCACTGGCCGAATTCGCCGTAGCGCAGGGGCAGTTCGCGGTAGGAATGCAGGCCGGCGTTGAAAATCTGCACATGGCCCGGGCAGTTCATGGGCTTCAGGCCGTAGACGCGGTTTTCGGACTCCGTCGTGAACATGTTTTCACGGTAGTTGTCCCAATGGCCGGTCTTCTTCCAGAGCGAAATGTCGAGGATCTGCGGCGCCTTCACTTCCTGGTAGCCGTTTTCGCGGTAGACGGAGCGCATGTACTGCTCCACCTGCTGCCACAGGGCCCAGCCCTTGGGATGCCAGAAAATCAGGCCGGGGGCCTCGTCCTGGAAGTGGAAAAGCTCGAGTTCGCGGCCGATCTTGCGGTGGTCGCGGCGCTCGGCCTCTTCCAGCATGTGCAGGTAGGCTTCCTGTTCTTCCTTGGTGGCCCAGGCGGTGCCGTAGATGCGCTGGAGCATCTCGTTCTTGCTGTCGCCGCGCCAGTAGGCGCCCGCCACCTTCATCAGCTTGAAGACTTTCAGCTTGCCCGTGGACGGCACGTGCGGCCCGCGGCACAGGTCGATGAAGTCGCCTTCACGGTACAGGCTGAGCGGCTCGTTGGACGGAATCGAGGCGATGATCTCGGCCTTGTACTTTTCGCCGATGCCCTTGAAGAACTCGACGGCGTCGTCGCGCGACCACTCTTCGCGGGTGACCACTTCGTCCTTCTTGGCCAGTTCGGCCATCTTCTTTTCGATGGCGGCCAGATCCTCGGGCGTAAAGGGGCGCTTGTACGAGAAATCGTAGTAGAAGCCGTTGTCGATCACCGGGCCGATGGTGACCTGGGCGTCCGGGAACAGCTCCTTGACGGCATAGGCCAGCAAGTGGGCCGTGGAGTGGCGGATCAGGTCCAGGCCGTCCGCGTCCTTGGCGGTCACGATCGCCAGGCGGGCATCGCCTTCGATGCGGAAGCTGGTGTCGACCAGCTTGGATTCCGCGCCCTCGACCGTCACGCGGCCGCCCAAGGCGGCCTTCGCCAGGCCCGTACCGATCGATTGCGCCACTTCGGCGACCGTTACCGGCCCCGGATATTGGCGCTGCGAACCATCGGGCAATGTGATCTGTACCATCGGGAGTGCTTCCTGGGGTTTTTGGGACTAAAAAACGAAAAACGGAAACGAAAAACGCGGCTTGAGAGCCGCGTTCATTTGATTGTCTTGCTGAGTTCTACCGCTGACCTGACACGGTGAAACCCGACGCACGAAAAACTAACGCGACATAGGGCGAAAGTTCCGGGTCGTAGTTCGTGCCAGCGGGAAAAACATGGTGTTTGAGCCTGTTGGTACGCGTCCGAGGCGAACGCGAATCAATGTGACGCAACCTCGGTTGCGCTTATCGTTGCCGATTGTAGCACCATTTGCGCTCTTCCCGTGGTGAAAGCGCCACACTCCGGCTGCTATTGCCGAGCCAGGTTGCGGCTGCCGGCCTTTCCCCCTTATATGTCAGGCCAAGGGTGCAATGGTCTGATTTTGGCTCATTTCATGTCCGCACAGCCGTTCGAAAACGTAATCTGCCCTCGAAAATTTCGGACTGATCGGGACGTGCGCGGCGGCTCCATCCGCTGGCGATCCCTATCGCCCCGTTCCATTCATCCGCTTGTGGAGCAACGATGAAACCTGTTTCAGCGCCAGCCAGCAAGGCGTCTCTCCCCTCGCCCCACCAGCGCGGCGGCGCCTCCGCGCACGCCGCGGGCGCGCGCCAGCACCTGCTGTTGTCGCGCCCGCCCCCGGTCATCAGGGTCGCCATCCTGGACGACCACCCCGTGGTGGCGCTGGG
Organism: Achromobacter sp. NPDC058515; assembly: GCF_042721735.1. Lineage (NCBI taxonomy): Bacteria > Pseudomonadati > Pseudomonadota > Betaproteobacteria > Burkholderiales > Alcaligenaceae > Achromobacter > Achromobacter sp. NPDC058515. The sequence continues at coordinate 183,764 of NZ_JBHXNI010000012.1, read as the reverse complement.
GGTTGGCGCCTATCTGGAAAGCCGCCCCGGCTTTCAGCTGGTTCACCGCGAGACCTCGGCCCGGGCGCTGCTCGAAAAGCTGGAGCACACCCCCTGCGAAGTGGCGCTGATCGATTTCTACCTGCCGCTGGAACCCTGGGATGGCGTCAATTACTTGCGCCGCCTGCGCCGCTATCACCCCAACATGGCGATCATCACGTTTTCAGCGGGCAACCGGCTGGAGACCCAGTACGCCGCATACCGCGCGGGCGCAAACGGATATCTGGCCAAGCAGTGGGGCATGATCCTGTTGCCGGACATGATCCGCGGGGTGACCAGCGGCAATGCCCCGTTCCTGTCCGTCCAGGAAGGCAAGATCCGCTCCCTGCTGCCACCGCCCCCGCATGCCCTGCTCACCGCCTCGGAAGTCGAGATCTTGCGCCACATCAGCCAGGGACTTTCCGTGACGCAGATCGCGGCCCGGCTCGTGCGCAGCAAAAAGACCGTCAGCACGCACAAGCGCCGCGCCATGCGCAAACTGCAACTGTCCGACGATCTGTCGCTGGCGCTGTACCTGCGCGAGAAATTCGCCGAATGACCGCGCCGCGCCCGGCGGCGCCCTGCCCTAGCCAGGAAATCAGATGATGCGGGAGTAGCTGGCGCCGCTGCCCGCGGCGCCCAGATAGCCGTCGAAGGCCATGGCGACCGCCCGCACGAAATACCAGCCCAGGCCGGTCACCTGCACCGCCTCCGGGCTGAGGTTGACCAGGCCCAGTTCGGCCAGGTTCGCCATCTGGGAGAGCTCGCGGCTGAAGTAGTCGCCAAAGCGCAGGCCATGGCGCGCCTCAATCCGGGCAAAATCCACGCGTCCCTGGCACATGATGTCCATGATGACTTCACGCCGGACCAGATCGTCGGGATTCAGCGCCAGCCCCCTCTCGACGGCGAACCGCCCGCCCTCGATGGCGGCGTAGTACTCGTCGAGCACCTTGGCGTTCTGGCCGTAGGTGTTGCCGATGCGGCCGATGGCGGAGACGCCAAGCGCGACCAGGTCGCGGTCGGGCTGGGTGCTGTAGCCCTGGAAATTGCGATGCAATTCGCCGCGCTGCTTGGCAATGGCGAGCGCGTCGCTGTTCAACGCGAAATGATCCATGCCGATGTAGGTATAGCCCTGCTTCAGGAAGCCGTCGATGGCCCCGCTGAGCAGGCCCACGCGCGTGGCGCGGTCGGGCAAATCCGCCTCGCTGATGCGCCGCTGGGGCTTGAACCGTTCGGGAAGGTGCGCGTACGCATACAGGGCGATGCGGTCGGGCCGCAGCGCGATGACCTGCTCGATCGTGCGGGCAAAGGATTCCGTGGTCTGCAAGGGCAGGCCGTAGATCAGGTCCATGTTGATCGATGCATAGCCCAGCGACCTGGCGCTTTGCATCAGCGCGCGCACATCCTCGAAGGACTGCACGCGATGCACCGCCACCTGCACCCGCTTGTCGAAATCCTGCACGCCAAAGCTCAGGCGGTTAAAGCCCAATTGATGCAGGTAGGCCAGGCGCTCGGGCGTCGCCGTGCGCGGGTCCACTTCGATGGATAGTTCGGCGTCCGGCTCGAAGCGGAAGGCGGCGCGCAGGTCTCCCATGAGGCGGGCGAGTTCCTCGTCGGACAGGAAAGTCGGGGTGCCCCCGCCGAAATGCAGTTGCGATACCGGCACGCCCTGCCCCAATTCCCGCACGTGCAGAGCGATTTCGCTCGCCAAGGCGTCCAGGTAGCGGGCGGCGCGGCCATGATGGCGGGTCACTACCTTGTTACAGGCGCAGTAGTAGCAGACCGACTCGCAAAAGGGAATGTGGACGTAGAGCGACAGCGGCTCCGCCGGACTCGCCGCGCGCCGCTGTTGCAGCGCCAGCCGGTAGTCCTGCTCGCCGAAACCGCCGTGGTATCGGTCCGCCGTGGGGTACGAGGTGTACCGCGGCCCATTCTTGTCCAGCCTGGCCAACAACTGGGGAGGGAAAAACGGCTCGGCGGCGGCGGGCGCCGGCGATTCTGGAGAGAGTGGGCGTAGGGCGGCTTGCATACCCTGAATTATTCGCCCGTGCCGGCCCGCCCACCTTGATCTTGCGCAAACCCTGCGCGCTTAGCAGGCCTGCCTGCGGGGCGAGGCTGAGGCATCGGAAGGCGCCGCGACGGACCGTGGCTCCGGCCCTTAAAATGCGTGCATTCATGAAGAAAAACAAGGAATCATCCATGGACACTGAACTGGACGGCCGCCTGCTGGCCTTGCGCCAAGCGCTGGCCATCGCCATCGCCCTATCCACCCGCAGCAGCCCCCAGGCCACGGACATGGCGCTGGAGCTTCTCGACGACCTGAAGGCAAACCTCGACAAAGCCCCCTCGGACAGTCCGTTCGAGAAGCCGGAATGGGTGGCCGGCGCACACGATGAACTGGACGGCATCGCTCGCCTGGTGCGCGCCTTTACGCAAACGCCCGAACCGGACGACGACGCGCAGTAAGCCCCGCCCCGGACGCCCGCTGCCGGCGTCCGGGGCGCACCGCACGGCGCAAGCTGCGGACGGGCATTCTCTTCGTGGATCGCCATCGCCTAACTGGCCTGACCACCAGACGGAAAGAGGTGAAATCCCTCTCATCGTTTTCCCTGAATCTCCCTGATTTCCCTTCTATTTCAATGCCAAGATGCCTATATTGGTGGCCTGACCACTAGGCCATAAATCGTATTGCCCGCCGCCGATGAGCACCTTTCAAGCCGTTGCCGTCACCCGCCTGTACCGCATGATCGCCGACCAGATCGCCGGCAGGATCAGGGCGGGCGACTTCCCCCGCGGACGGCGGCTGCCCTCTGAAAGAGAACTGGCCGAGCAACTGCAGGTCAGCCGCGCGTCGATCCGCGAGGCCTTGATTGCGCTGGAGATCGAAGGCTATGTCGAAGTGCGCGTCGGCACCGGCGTATTCGTCGCCGCCAAGGAAGGCGCCGCGTTCGCAAGCGCATTCGGCGCGCCCGCAAGCCCGGCGCACGGGCAGGACGACATCGGCCCCTTCGACCTGCTGGAAGCCCGCTTGATGATCGAGCCTGAGTGCGCCGGCATGGCCGCGCAACAGGCCACTCCCGCCCAGCTTGCGGCGATCCGCGAGGCGCACGAAGGCATGTCCCTGACGGATGCTCCTGGCCGGCATGACCGCGAATTCCACAGCGCCATCGCCGCGGCCTGCGGCAACGCGGCGCTGGCGGCCACGGTGGCGCATTTGTGGAACCTGACCCAATCCAGCTCGGTGTACAGCCGCATGCAGGACTACTTCGTCGACACCAAGGTGTGGGCCGCGGCCCACGCCGAGCACCAGCGCATCCTGACCGCCATCCTGGCGCGCGATCCGATCCGCGCGCGCCATGCCATGCACGCGCACCTGCTCGGCATCCTGGCGCGGCTGCGCGAAGACTTCGGCGACGATCACGGCATCCGCCCGGATACCTGATCCCGTCGACATCCGCGGCCCGCGGCGTCCATCCATACACCCGATCCAACCACCAAACCCCGAGGCGTCCCATGACTTCCCCTACCCTGTCCATCAACGGCAACCGGCTGTGGCAATCCCTGATGGACCTGGCGCAGATCGGCGCCACTCCCAAAGGCGGCAACTGCCGCCTTGCACTGACCGCGCTGGATGGCCAGGGCCGCGACCTGGTCACGGGCTGGATGCGCGAGGCCGGCATGACGCTGCGGGTGGACCAGGTGGGCAACATCTTCGCCCGGCGCGCCGGCCGCAACAACGACCTGCCCCCCGTCATGACAGGCAGCCACATCGACACCCAGCCCACGGGCGGGAAGTTCGACGGCTGCTATGGCGTGCTGGCGGGGCTTGAAGTCATGCGCACGCTCAACGATGCGGGCGTGCAGACCGAGGCCCCGCTGGAAGTGGCCATCTGGACCAACGAAGAAGGATCGCGCTTTGTGCCGGTCATGATGGGATCGGGCGTATTCGCCGGAAAATTCCCGCTGGAGACCGCGCTGAGCGCGCGCGACGCGCAAGGAATCAGTGTGCGCGACGAGCTGGCCGCCATCGGCTACGCGGGCGCGGACCCGGTGGGCGGGCGGCCGGTAGACGCTTACTTCGAAGCGCACATCGAGCAGGGCCCGATCCTGGAGCACGAGGAGAAGACCATCGGGGTGGTGACCGGTTCGCTCGGCCTGCGCTGGTACGACATCACGGTGACCGGCATGGAAATGCATGCCGGCCCCACCCCCATGCCCATCCGCCGCGACGCCCTGTTCGCCGCCAGCTTCCTGCTGCAGGCGGTGGTGAACATCGCCAATTCCCACCAGCCTCACGGGCGCGGGACGGTGGGCGAAATCCACGCCTACCCGGGCTCGCGCAACGTCATCCCGGGCCAGGTCCGCTTCACCACCGACCTGCGCCACGAGGACGAAGCGACGCTGACCCGCATGGACCAGGAGTGGCGCCGCGTCTGCGACGACATCGCGGTCGCGCATGGCGTGCAGGTCGAAGTGAAGGACGTGCAGTACTTCCGTCCGACGCCGTTCGACACCGACCTGGTGGACAAGGTGCGCAAGGGCGCGGCCAGCCGCGGCCTGCCCGCCATGAACATTGTCACCGGCGCCGGACACGACGCCGTGTACATGGCCGCGGTCGCGCCCACCGCCATGATCTTCGTCCCCTGCAAGGACGGCATCAGCCACAACGAAATCGAAGACGCGCAGCCCGAGCACCTGGAAGCCGGCTGCAACGTATTGCTCGACGCCATGACGGCGCGGGCCAACGGCGCGCGCTAGCGCCCCCAACCCAAGGTCATCGCCATGTCATTGCACACTCTTGAATACTGGCAGCAAAAGGCGGAATCGCTCGCGCTGCGCGGCCAGGCCTATATCGACGGCGCCTACGCCGACGCCGCGGACGGCGCCACCTTCCCCGCCACCAGCCCGATCGACGGCCGCAAGCTCGCCGACGTGGCCGCCTGCGGCCAGGCCGATGTCGACCGCGCCGTCGCCGCCGCCCGGCGCGCCTTTGAAAGCGGCGTCTGGTCCGCGCTGGCGCCGCGCGAGCGCAAGGCCCGCATGCTGCGGCTGGCCGAGCTGATTTCCGAGCACACCGAGGAATTGGCGCTGATCGAAACGCTGGACATGGGCAAGCCCATCCGCGACGCGCTGGCGTTCGACCTGCCCGAAACCGTCCAGACCTATGCCTGGTACGGAGAGGCCATCGACAAGCTCTACGACGAGATCGCGCCTGCCGGCCCGGGCGTGCTCGCCACCGTCACACGCGAGCCGGTGGGCGTAGTGGCGGCCGTGGTCCCCTGGAACTATCCCCTCCTCATGGCGGCCTGGAAAGTGGCGCCCGCGCTGGCTGCCGGCAACAGCGTCATCCTGAAGCCGGCCGAGCAATCCTCGTTGAGCGCCCTGCGCCTGGCCGCGCTGGCAGAGGCCGCCGGCATTCCCGCAGGCGTGTTCAACGTGGTGCCCGGCGCCGGCCCCGTCGCTGGCCGCGCGCTGGGCGTGCACCCCGATGTGGACTGCCTGGCCTTCACCGGGTCCACGGCCACCGGCAAGCGCTTCATGGGCTACTCGGGCGAATCCAATCTGAAGCGCGTCTGGCTGGAGTGCGGCGGCAAATCGCCCCACATCATTTTCGAAGACTGCCCCGACCTGGACCGCGCCGCGCTGATCGCGGCGCTGGCCATCTTCTCGAACCAGGGAGAGGTCTGCATCGCGGGATCGCGCCTGTACGTGCACGACTCCATCTATGACACGTTCATGGAGAAGGTGGCCGGACATGCCGCCGCCATGCAGCCGGGCAACCCGCTGGACCCCGACACCACGCTAGGCGCCATGGTGGACGAACGGCAGACGCGTTCGGTCATGGCGCGCATCGAAGCCGGCGCAAGCCAGGGCGCGACCCTGCGCATCGGCGGCCGCCAGGTCCGCGCCGACTCCGGCGGCTTCTACATCGAACCCACCATCTTCGACTGCGTGGATGCCGGCAGCGCGCTGGTGCGCGAAGAGATCTTCGGCCCCGTGCTGGCGGCGCAGCGCTTTCACACGGAAGACGAAGCCATCGCGCTGGCCAATGATTCCTCGTACGGCCTGGGCGCCGGCTTATGGACCGCCAACCTGGGGCGCGCGCATCGCCTGTCGCGCCGGCTGCGCGCGGGCCTGGTCTGGGTCAACACCTATGCCGCCGGCGACATCACCGTGCCGTTCGGCGGAGTCAAGCAATCCGGTTTCGGGCGCGACAAATCGCTGCACGCGCTGGACAAGTACAGCGACCTGAAAACCACCTGGATCGACATTACCGTGTAGCCGCCCAGCTCGTTCGCCCATGCCGTAGCCAGCACCGTGTGAATGGTCCAAAAAAATGCAAAGGGGAAAAACTTGCAGCCGGACACTCAACGCATTGCCGCCGCCATCGACGCCCCGGAGCCGCAGCCGGCCCGGGCGCGGCCGGCGTTCGTCCCAGCCAAATGCCCTCCTGGCACTTGCCGGCCCGCGGCCCGCCGGACAGGCAGGCGCCCCATGCACCGCTGATTTCGCCGCATTGGTGCGCGGCGCCCTACCCAGCACCTAGACGAAGCATTGTTGCAGCTGCTCCACCCGCAGTACCCCCGAGAAATACAGGTGGCACAAGGTTTGCTTATTTATGCACGGCATCCGCCGCGCACAAGCGGCCGCCTGTCAGACCCTTTCCAGCCCGGAGGCTCGCAGTGAAATCGAAAAAATGGTTCTCCCTCAGCATCGGCGCATTGGTCCTTGCGGCCGCGCTGCCCGCCACCCAAGCCCTGGCCCAGACCAAGGGCGGCACGCTGAACATGATCGTTCAGCCCGAACCGCCCGTGATCGTCACGGCCATCAACCAGCAAGGCCCGACGCAGTTCGTCGCGGGCAAGATCTACGAAAGCCTGCTGACCTACTCGACCGACCTCAAGCCGCAGCCCGGCCTGGCCAAGTCCTGGGAAGCTGCCGCGGACGGCCTGACCTACACCTTCCATTTGCAGGACAACGTCAAGTGGCATGACGGCAAGCCCTTCACCTCCGAAGACGTGGTGTTCTCGCTGGCGGACATGCTGCCCAAGACCCATGCGCGCGCCCGCGTCATCCTGAACAAGTTTGTCGACTCGGTGCAGGCGCCCGACGCCAAGACAGTGGTCATCAAGCTGAAGTCGCCGTTCCCGGCCTTCATGCTGATGTTCGAACCCGGCTTTGCGCCCATGATGCCCAAGCATATCTACGCCGGCACCGACTACATGACCAACCCGGCCAACCAGAAGCCGGTCGGCACCGGGCCCTTCATGTTCAAGGAATGGAAGCGCGGCGAGTACATCAAGCTCACGCGCAACCCCGACTACTGGAAGCCGGGCATGCCGTACCTGGACGAACTGGTGTTCAACGTGATCCCCGACTCGGCCTCGCGCGCCGTGGCGTTCGAGCGCGGCAGCGTGGACGTGCTGCGCGGCGGCGACGTGGACAACGTCGACATCAAGCGCCTGCGCGCCCTGCCCAAGGTGGAGTACACCACCGCAGGCTGGGAGATGTTCTCGCCGCAGGCCTACCTGATCTTCAACATGCGCAAGCCGCCCTTCGACAACCTGAAGGTGCGCCAGGCCGTCATGGCGGCCATGAACCGCAACATGGTGGTCAACAACATCTTCTTCGGCCTGGGCAAGGTGTCGACCAGCCCCTTCGTGACCACCGAGATGTTCTACGACAAGAACATGCCGGCCATGCCGTTCGACATGAAGAAGGCGCGCGCGCTGATCAAGGAATCGGGCGTCAAGCCCGAGGACTACACGATCCGCCAGCTGAGCTTTCCCTATGGCTCCACCTGGGACCGCCTGGGCGAATACACCAAGCAGGCGCTGGAACAGCTGGGCTTCAAGGTCAACCTGGAATCCACCGACGCGGGCGGCTGGGCCAGCCGCACCGGCAACTGGGACTTCGACCTGACGACCAACTTCACCTACCAGTACGGCGACCCCGCGCTGGGCGTGCAGCGGCTGTATATCTCGTCGAACATCGTCAAGGGCTCGCCTTTCGCCAACGTGCAGGGCTATAGCAACCCCGAGACCGACAAGCAGTGGGAAGCCGCCGCGTCCGAAGTGGATCCGGCCAAGCGCCAGGAGCTGTACACCAAGCTGCAGACGACCCTGGTCAACGACGTGGCCAACGGGTTCCTGGTGGACATGGAGTTCCCCACGCTGTATCGCGCCAACGTGAAGAACCTGGTCAAGACCGCCATCGGCCTGAACGAGTCTTTCGACGACGTCTACATCGAGAAGTAAGCGCCGCAAGACGCCGCCGCGGATGTTCCCGCGGCGGCTGATCCTGGCCGCGCGACGGACATGCTTGCGTCGTCCGCGCCCGTCCTGAGAGGACCCAGAGCATGAAATTCCTGTCTTTCCTCCTTTCCCGCGTCGGCAAGGCCCTGGTGGTCGTGCTGGGCGTGGTGATCATCAATTTCTTTCTGATCCGCCTGGCGCCCGGCGACCCCGCCGCCGTGCTGGCGGGCCAGGCGGGCGCGGGCGACGCCGCCTACGTGGAACAGCTGCGCGTGGCCTTCGGCCTGGACAAGCCCATCCTGACGCAGCTGATGCTGTACCTGAAGGGCGTGGTCCAGCTGGACCTGGGCTTTTCCTACCGCAACCATGTCCCCGTGCTGGACCTGATCGTGGAGCGCCTGCCGGCCACGTTCCTGCTGATGTCCTGCGCCTTCGTGTTTTCCATCGTGCTGGGCGTCTTCCTGGGCGTCGTGGCCGCCAAGGCGCGCTACCGCAACAAGCGCCGCTGGATCGACAGCTCGGTCATGACGGGCGCCTTGCTGCTTTACGCCACACCGCTCTTCTGGCTGTCGCTGATGGGCATCCTGCTGTTCTCGGTGGTGCTGGGGTGGCTGCCCGCCTTCGGCATGGAAACCGTAGGCGCGGCGCTGACCGGCTGGGCGCGCGCGGGCGATATCGCCCAGCACCTGATCCTGCCCACCGTCACCCTGGGCTGCTTCTTCATGGCCGTGTACGTGCGGCTGACGCGCGCGTCGATGCTGGAAGTGATCGGGATGGACTTCGTGAAGACGGCTCGCGCCAAGGGCGTGAGCCCCGGCCGCGTGATCCGCGCCCACGTGCTGCGCAATGCGCTGCTGCCCGTCATCACGTTCGCCGGCATCCAGCTTGGCCAGATGGCCGGCGGCGCGGTGCTGACGGAAACCGTCTTTGCCTGGCCGGGCATCGGCCGGCTGATGTTCGACGCCCTGCTGCAGCGCGACTACCAGTTGCTGCTGGGGATCTTCCTGGTCACCTCGATCATGGTGGTGGTCTTCAACCTGCTCACCGACGTGCTGTACCGCCTGATCGATCCGCGCATCGGCGCGGGCGCGCAGCAAGGAGCCTCCGCATGAAGTCATTCGCACAGCGCTACATGCGCAACTACGGGGCGGTGGCCGGCCTGGCCATCATGCTGATCGTGGTCGTCGTGGCCCTGGCCGCCCCGCTGCTGTACGAAGAATCCCCTTGGATGATGGTGGCCGATCCGCTGATCCCGCCCTTCACCAACGCCGACTACCCCTTCGGCACCGACATGCTGGGCCGCGACATCACGGCCGGCCTGGTCTGGGGCGCGCGGGTGTCGCTGATGGTGGGCCTGCTGTCCACCGCCGTGGCGCTGCTGTTCGGCATCCTGGTCGGCTCGGTGGCGGGCTATTGCGGCGGCCGGGTCGACGACGCGCTGATGCGCTTCACCGAGTTCTTCCAGACCATCCCGCAGCTGGCCATGGCCGTGGTGCTGGTCGCCATCCTTAGCCCCTCGGTGTATTCGATCATGGGCGCGATTGCCGTTGTGTCCTGGCCGCCGGCGGCGCGCCTGGTGCGGTCGGAATTCATGACGCTCAAGCAGCGCGAGTTCGTGCAGGCGGCCATCGTCATCGGCCAGACGCCGGCCCGCATCGTCGGCACGCAGATCCTGCCCAACGCCATGTCGCCCATCATCGTGTCGGCCTCCTTCATGGTGGCGACCGCCATCCTGACGGAATCGTCCCTGTCCTTCCTGGGGCTGGGCGACCGCAACCTGATGAGCTGGGGCTTCATGATCGGCGCGGCGCGCACCATGATCCGCGAAGCCTGGTGGATGAGCGTGTGGCCGGGCGTGGCCATTCTGCTGACCGTGCTGGCCATCAACCTGATCGGCGAAGGCCTGAACGACGCCCTCAACCCGCAACTGCGCAAGCGCGGCGAATAGGAGGCCGACATGAAAGACACCCCGCCCCTGCTATCCATTCAGAACCTCAGCATCGCGCTGCCCAAGGGAGGCGACCGGCCCTACGCGGTTCAGGACGTGTCGTACGACATCCGCGCAGGCGAGATCCTGTGCATCGTGGGCGAATCCGGCTCCGGCAAGTCCATGAGCGCGAACGCCATCATGGGCCTGCTGCCCGACTACCTGACGCCGCAGCAAGGCCGCATACTCTTTCGCGGCCTGGACCTGCTCCAGCAGGACGAGCCCACCCTGCAGGCCATGCGCGGCAAGGACATGGCGATGATCTTCCAGGAGCCGCTGTCGGCCCTGAATCCGCTGATGACGGTGGGCGAGCAGATCAGCGAAGTCATGCGCGTGCACAACGCCTATCCCGGCGCCGACCGCATGAAGCGCACGCTCGAGCTGCTGGCCTTCGTCGGGCTGCCCGACCCGGCCACGCTCTACCACGTCTACCCCTTCCGCCTGTCGGGCGGCCAGCGCCAGCGCGTGATGATCGCGATGGCGCTGGCGCTGGAGCCCGCGCTGCTGATCGCCGACGAGCCCACCACCGCGCTGGACGTCACCACCCAGGCGCAGATCCTGGCGCTGATCGCCCGCATCCAGAAAGAGAAAGGCATGGGCGTGATGTTCGTCACGCACGACTTCGGCGTGGTGGCGGAAATCGCCCACCGCGTCGCCGTCATGGAGAAAGGCATCCTGGTGGAACAAGGTCCGGCGGACGAGGTGCTCAACCGCCCCCGCCATCCCTATACCCAGCGCCTGATCGCGGCGGTGCCGCATCGCCGGGGAGAGGAGCGAGTCGCCGCCGGGGACGACCGGCCGGTCCTGGAAGTGAAGGACCTGAAGAAGACCTACGTGATCGGGCATGGCTGGCTCGGCGGCAAGCGCGAGGTGCATGCGGTGGACGGCGTGAGCTTTTCCGTGCGCCGCGGCGAGACGCTGGGCATCGTGGGCGAATCCGGCTCGGGCAAGTCCACCATCGGCAAATGCCTGCTCAAGCTGGTGGGCATCAATGGCGGCCAGCTGCTATTTAACGGCCAGGACATCGCCACCCTGTCCGAATCGCGCTTCCGCCCCATGCGCCACGACATCCAGATGATCTTCCAGGATCCGTTCGCGTCGCTCAATCCCCGGCACACCGTGGGCCGCATCATCAGCGACGGCCCCGTGGCCAATGGCGTTGCCCGCGCCCAGGCCGAGGCGCGCGTGCGCGAATTGCTGTCGCTGGTGGGGCTGGACCCGTCCGCCTTCGACCGCTATCCCAACCAGTTCTCCGGCGGGCAGCGCCAGCGCATCGGCATCGCCCGCGCGCTGGCGCTCGAGCCCAAGGTGCTGGTGGCCGACGAATCGGTGTCGGCGCTGGACGTTTCGGTGCAGGCGCAGGTGCTGCAATTGCTGCATGATCTGCAGCAGCGCCTGAAGATCGCGCTGGTGTTCATCACCCACGACCTGCGCGTGGCGGCGCAGATCTGCAATTCGGTGCTGGTCATGCACCGGGGCAAGGTGGTCGAGTACGGCTCGCCCGCGCAGATCTTCGACAATCCCCAGCATGCCTATACGCGGCAGCTGATCGCCGCCGTGCCGGGCCAGCACTGGGACCCGACCAAGGCGCAAGCAGCCTGAACCGCGCCGTCCCCCATCATCGAACCAAGGAGAGAACCGCATGCAACGCCCCGCCGCCATCCCTACCGTGCAGATCGACAATGACATGGTCACCGTCACCGAGTGGCGCTTTCCGCCCGGCGGGGAAACGGGCTGGCACCGCCACGGCATGAACTACGTGGTAGTGCCGCAAACCACCGGCCCCCTGCTGCTTGATACCCCCGACGGCGAGGTGACCAGCCAGCTCACCACCGGCGTGGCCTACTACCGCCCGGTCGGCGTCGAGCACAATGTCATCAACCCGAGCGACACCGAATTCGTGTTCGTCGAGATCGAGCTCAAACGCGCATAGCCCAGCGAGGACATCCATGAAGGCGTTTTTCTCGGAAGAACAGTTGCTGCATTCCCCGCAGCAATTCATGCGGCTGGGACGCATCAGCGCCCCCACCGACCTGCCCTCGCGCGCGGAAAGCCTGCAGGGGGCCCTGGCCGCCAGAGGCATCAAGGTGGAAGCGCCCGCCGACTATGGCCGCAAGCCGCTGGAGCACATCCACAGCCAGGACTACCTGGACTATCTGGAGACCGCCTATGCGCGCTGGCAGGCCATGAAGGCGCCCGGCGTGGATCCCGGCCCGGAAGTGCTGCCCAATCTTTCGCCCTACTACAACGGCCGGGTCGAACTGGCCGGCCGCGGGCCCTGCCCGTCGCCTTCGATCGTGGCGCAGACCGGCTACTACCTGAGCGACCTGTCCTGCCCGATCGGGCCGCAGACCTGGCGCTCGGCGCTGCGGTCCACCCACAGCGCCGTCGCCGCCGCGGACCATGTCGCCGGCACGCAGGGCCTGGCCTATGCGCTGTGCCGGCCTTCCGGCCATCATGCGCATCGCGACCGGGCCGGCGGCTTCTGCTACCTGAACAGCAGCGCCGCCGCGGCGAGCCGGCTGCTGCAGACGTGGTCCAGGGTCGCGGTGCTGGACGTGGACGCGCATCACGGCGACGGCACGCAGAACATCTTCTATCAGCGCGCGGACGTGATGACCGTGTCGCTGCACGCCGACCCCAGCGGCTATTACCCCTTCTACACGGGGTACGCGCACGAGCGGGGACATGGCGCGGGCGAAGGCTGCAACCTGAACCTGCCGCTGCCCCACGGGTCCGGCAACGACGCCTTCCTGCAGGCGCTGGACACGGCCCTGGCCGCGCTGACCGCCTATGCGCCCCAGGCGCTTGTGCTGGCCCTGGGCTTTGACACCTACAAGGACGATCCCATCAGCGTGCTGAGGCTGGACATCGGCGCCTACCGCGACATCGGCGCGCGCATCGCCAGCCTGGGCGTCCCCACTGTGGTGGTGCAGGAGGGCGGCTATATGGTCCAGGCGATCGGACCGGCGCTCGACGCGTTCCTTCAAGGCGTGGGCCATGCCGGCGCCTGAAGGAAACCCCGCCCCATGAGCGCCGTGCCCGCCTCGCTGCCCGCCCAGTCCGCCACGCGCCAGGCGGGCATCCTGCTGTTTTTCGCGGCGCTGGTGGCCTTTGCCACCTTCGATGCCGGGGCCAAGCAGATGCTGGAACGCTACCCGGCGCCCTTCCTGAACGTCATGCGCTATCTGGCGGTGGTGACGCTGGCGGTGGCGATGCTGTGGCGCCACGGCCGCGGCCTGCGGCTGCGGGACGCGCCGGAAAAACCCCTGCTGGTGCTGCGCGGCGTCATGCTGGCCACGGTGGCCACCTGCTTCATGACAGCGCTGATCTGGATGCCCTTGTCCGAGGCCACGGCGATCTACTTCACGGCCCCGCTGATCATGGTGGCGCTGTCTCCGTGGATGCTGGGCGAGCGCGTGCGCCCCGCGCAATGGGCGGCGGTGGCGACCGGCTTTGCCGGCATGCTGCTGATCGTGCGGCCGGGTTCCGACCTGCCGGGGCTGGGCACGCTGCTGATGGCCGTGTCGGCCGTCAGCTACGCGATCTTCCAGGTGCTGACGCGCAAGCTGTCGGGCAAGGTGCCCGGTCCGGTCCAGTATGCGTACACGGCCTTCATCTGCCTGATCGTCACCGCCCTGCCGGCTCCGTTCTTTCTGCCGGATCCGTGGCCCGGCCTGGCCGATACCGTCATCATCATCAGCCTGGGCGCCTGCAGCGGCCTGGCGCAGATCCTGCTGATCGCCGCCTTCCAGCGCGTATCCGCCGCTACCCTGGCGCCCTTGAACTACTTCCAGCTGCTGCTGGCCGTGGGCTTCAGCACCTTCTGGTTCCAGCGCCCGCCCGACGCGCTGGCGCTGGCGGGCATCGGCCTGATCATGGCGTCGGGCGTATTCCTGGCGCTGCGGCGCGCGGCGTGACGCCGGGCAAGGCGGCCGGCGCTCAGCTGGTTTCGCGCTGCACCAGGGTGAAACCCAGATCCACGTGGCGTTCGGCCACCGCGTCCCCCGCAAGATGCCGCATCAGCAACTCGGCGGCGGACAAGCCGATCTGGTAGCGGGGCGTCGCGATGGTGGACAGCGGCGGCGTGGTCCAGGCCGTGCCGGCCAGATCGTGGAAACCGATGATGGCCATCTGCCCGGGCACGTCCACGCCAGCGCGGCCGCACTGGAACACGGCGCCCTGGGCCAGGTCGTCGTTGCAGAAGAAAACCGCATCGCAATCGGGATGCCTGACGTGCAGATCCTCCATCAGGGACGCGCCCAGGCTGATCGACGATTTTTCCGGCGTCATGATCTCCAGCGCCTGGTCATACAGGCCCGCGTCGCGCAGCGCCTGGCGGCAGCCTTCGCAGCGGCGCAGCGAACGCGGGTCCAGCTGCGCCCCCACGATGCCGATGCGGCGGTAGCCGCGCTCCACCAGGTGACGGCCGGCGGCGTAGCCGGAATCGAATTGCGAAAAGCCGACGCTCATGTCCTCGCCGCCGTCCAGCGTCTCGATTGTGTGCACGGTGGGAATGGCCTGCGCGCGCAGCAGCGCCCAGACGCCCGGATTGTGATCGATGCCTGTCAGCACCAGTCCATCGGGCGCATGCTGCAAATACTTGCGCAACAGGGCCTCTTCCTCATCCGGCGAATAGCCGGTAACCCCGATCAGCATGTGATACCCGTGACGGTCCAGGACCTCCTTGATGCCAGTGATGATGTCCACGAACACCACGTTGCTCAGCGACGGAATCAGCACCACGATGGTCTGCGAGCGCGCGGAGGCCAGCGCGCTGGCGGCATGGTTGGGCACATAGCCCAGTTCCTGGCATACCCGCGCGATGCGCAGGCGCAGTTCCTGCCCCACCTTGTCCGGCGTGCGCAGGGCGCGCGATACCGTGATCGCGCTGACGCCCACGCGGCGCGCGACCTCCTGCATGGTGACGCGCCCGGCGCGCGAGCTTCGGGGTTTACGGACGGACATTGGCCCTCGCGATCGAGTGGGAAGCGCGTAGTCTGACGCAAAAAACGGGGGGTTGCCAAACCCAAAATGTTAGCGCTAACATCTTCGGCAGCATAAGCCCTAAAAAAATTCCGGGAAACGGATAGGAGACAAACATGCAAGCTTCCCCATCGGGGCGGCCCGGCCATTCGCGGCCCGGCCATTCGCGGCTGGCCCGCGCCGCCGACTGGTGCTTTGCGCTGCAGACCTGGCTGATGGTCGTCTGCCTGGTCGTCATGGTCGTGCTGCTGTTCGGCAACGTGGCGCTGCGCTACCTGTTCAATTCCGGCATCAACGCATCCGATGAAGTGTCCCGGCTCGCGTTCGTCTGGATGATCTTCCTGGGGTCGGTGATCGCAATGCGCGAGCACCAGCACATCGGCGTCACCATGATGGTGGAACGCTTCGGCCCGGCCGCCCGCCGGGTGTCGCACATCTTCTGCCAGCTGTTGATCCTGTGGGTGTTGTGGCTGATGGCCGAAGGCAGCTGGGTCCAGACCGTCATCGGGCTGGACACCGTGCTGCCCGTGACCGCCATGTCCCTGGCCGTGTTCAACGCGGCCGGACTCTACGCCGCGATCGCCATGGGCATCCTGACGCTCATCGACCTGGTCCGCGTTCTCGCGGGCGGCCCGTTGCCGGCGGAATCCAGCCCCGAAGACCCCCTGGTCTGAACCGGCCCCGCCCCCACCTCCTCCACCCGCCCGGACACCCGCGATGATCCTGACCGTTTTCCTGCTCGTGCTGCTGGGGCTGATCGCCCTGGGCATGCCGATCGCGTTTGCGCTGCTCATCAGCGCAATCGTCATGATGTTCCAGCTGGACTTCTACGACACCCAGCTGCTGGCGCAGAACATGCTGTCGGGCGCCAACAGTTTCACGCTGATGGCGGTGCCGCTGTTCATGCTGGCCGGCGAACTGATGAACGCCGGCGGCATTTCGCGGCGCATCGTCCACCTGGCCAACACCTTCGTGGGCCATATCCAGGGCGGTCTGGGCTATGTGGCCATCTTCGCCAGCGTGCTGCTGGCCTCCCTGTCCGGCTCCGCCGTGGCCGATGCCGCCGCGCTGGGTTCGCTGCTGATCCCCATGCTGCGCGACAAGGGCTACGACGCCGGCCAGGCCTCGGGGCTGATCGCGGCGGGCGGCATCATCGCCCCCATCATTCCGCCGTCGATCTCGTTCATCATCTTCGGGGTCGCCACCAACGTATCGATCACCAAGCTTTTCTTCGCGGGCATCGCGCCGGGCCTGATGATGGGGCTGACGCTGGTCGCCGTGTGGGCCTGGGTGGCCCGCAAGCACGGCAGCATCGCGCCGTCGCCGCGCGAGCCCTGGCGCAACCGGCTGAAGGCGCTGCGCGGCTCGCTCTGGGCCCTGATGCTGCCCGTCATCATCATCGGCGGCCTGCGCGGCGGCATCTTCACCCCCACCGAGGCGGCCGTCGTCGCCGCCGTCTATGCGCTGCTGGTCAGCCTGTTCGTCTACCGCGAGATCGGCCTGCGCGACCTGGCGCCGCTCTTCATCAACGCCGCGCGCACCACCGCCGTCGTCATGTTCCTGGTGGCGGCCGCCATGGTCTCGTCCTACATGATCACGCTTGCCGACATGCCGCAGGACCTGATCGCGCTGCTCGAGCCGGTGATGGACCAGCCCAAGATGCTGATGTTCGCGCTGCTGATCCTGCTGACGCTGGTGGGAACGGTCATGGACCTGACGCCCACCATCCTGATCCTGGGGCCCGTGCTCATGCCTGTCGTCACGAAGGCCGGCATCGACCCGGTGTACTTCGGCGTCATGTTCGTCATGGTCGGCAGCGTCGGGCTGCTGACGCCCCCCGTGGGCACGGTGCTCAACGTGGTTTGCGGCGTGGCCCGCATCAATATGGAAACCATCTGCAGAGGGGTGTGGCGCTATGTCGTTGCCTACACGCTGCTGCTGGTCCTGCTGGTGATCTTTCCCGAACTGATCACCGTACCCGCACGCTGGATGCACTAGCGGCACTAAACCCCCAAGGAGAACACCATGATCAAGCACTTCAAGACCCGCATACTTGTCCTGGCGACGGTGCTGTCCTGCGCCGTCGCCGGCGTGGCCGCGGCCGCGGACGTCAAGCCGCGCATGATCCGTTTCGGCTACGGCCTGAACGAAGAAAGCGTCCAGGGCCGCGCGGCCCGCTTCCTGGCCCAGGAACTGGAGAAAGTCAGCGGCGGCAAGCTCAAGATGAGAACCTTCGGATCGGCCAACCTGGGGTCCGACGAACAGATGCAGAGCGCGCTGGTCGGCGGCGCGCAGGAAATGATGGTCGGCTCCACCGCGCCGCTGGCCGGCATGGTCAAGGAATTCGGCGTGTTCGACCTGCCCTTCCTCTTTAACAGCGAAAAAGAGGCCGACGCCGTGCTGGATGGACAGCTTGGCCAGGACCTGCTGAAGAAGCTGGAAGCCAAGGGGCTGGTCGGCCTGGTCTATTGGGAAAACGGCTTTCGCAACATGACCAACTCCAAGCGCCCGATCACGCGCGCCGAAGACCTGCAGGGCATCAAGCTGCGCGTCATGCAGAACCAGATCGCGCTGGGCGTCTTCAACACCCTGGGCGCCAATGCCGTCCCCATGCCGTTCTCCGAACTCTTCACCGCGCTGGAAACGCGCACCGTGGACGGCCAGGAGAACCCCATCACCACTATCCAGAGCAGCAAGTTCTACGAAGTGCAGCCCTACCTGACCATCACGCGCCACGTCTATACGCCGTGGGTGGTGCTGGCCTCCAAGAAGTGGTGGGACACCCTGTCGCCCGAGGAACAGAAGCTGATCCGCCAGGCGGCGGCCGCGTCGCGGGACTTCGAACGGCAGGACAGCCGCGCCGATTCCAAGAAGGCCATGGGCACGCTTGAGCAGAACGGCATGAAGATCAACACCGTGTCCCCCGAGGAAGTCGCCCGCATGCGGCAGAAGGTCCAGCCCGTCGTGGACAAGTACACGCAGGAGCTTGGCCCCGAACTGGTGAAGCAGCTCAACGACGAAATCCAGAAGGCGCGCAATTAGCCCTGGCGGCCCGGACCCGCTCCGGGCCGGTAAGCAACCGACGCAAGCGAGACAGCCATGTCCCAGATACCTCCCCGCAAACTGCGCAGCCAGAAATGGTTCGACGACCCCTCGCACGCCGACATGACGGCGATCTACGTCGAGCGCTATCTCAACTACGGCCTGACGCGGCAGGAGCTGCAGTCGGGGCGGCCTATCATCGGCATCGCCCAGACCGGCAGCGACCTGGCGCCCTGCAACCGCCATCACCTGGCGCTGGCCGAACGCATCAAGGCGGGCATCCGGGACGCGGGCGGCATACCGATGGAATTCCCGGTGCATCCGCTGGCCGAACAGGGCCGGCGGCCCACCGCCGCGCTGGACCGCAACCTTGCCTATCTGGGACTGGTGGAAATCCTGCACGGCTATCCGCTGGACGGCGTGGTCCTGACCACCGGCTGCGACAAGACCACCCCCGCCTGCCTGATGGCCGCGGCCACCGTGGACATCCCGGCCATCGTCCTGTCCGGCGGGCCGATGCTGGACGGCTGGCATGAGGGCCAGCGCGTGGGGTCGGGCACCGTCATCTGGCACGCGCGCAACCTGATGGCCGCCGGCAAGCTGGATTACGAAGGCTTCATGACCCTGGCCACCGCGTCGTCGCCCTCGATCGGCCACTGCAACACCATGGGCACGGCCCTGTCGATGAATTCGCTGGCCGAAGCGCTGGGCATGTCGCTGCCGACCTGCGCCAGCATCCCCGCGCCCTACCGCGAGCGCGGCCAGATGGCCTATGCCACCGGCATGCGCATCTGCGACATGGTGCGCGAAGACCTGCGCCCCTCCCATATCCTGACCCGGCAGGCGTTCGAGAACGCCATCGTCGTGGCCTCGGCGCTGGGCGCTTCCAGCAACTGTCCGCCCCACCTGATCGCCATGGCCCGCCACGCCGGCATCGACCTGAGCCTGGACGACTGGCAGCGGCTGGGGGAAGACGTGCCCCTGCTGGTCAATTGTGTGCCGGCGGGCGAATACCTGGGCGAAGGCTTTCACCGCGCGGGCGGCGTCCCGGCCGTGCTGCATGAACTGCTGGCGGCCGGCCGGCTGCACCCCGATTGCCCGACGGTATCCGGCAAGACCATCGGCGACATCGCCGCCGCCTCCAAGACCCACAACATGGACGTGATCCGCAGCTGCGATGCGCCGCTCAAGCACCGCGCCGGCTTCATCGTGCTGTCGGGCAACTTCTTCGACAGCGCCATCATCAAGATGTCGGTCGTGGGAGAGGCATTCCGCCGCGCCTATCTGTCCGAGCCCGGCTCCGAAAACGCCTTTGAAGCGCGCGCAATCGTGTTCGAAGGCCCCGAGGACTATCACGCGCGCATCGAAGACCCTGCCCTCAACATCGACGAGCACTGCATTCTCGTGATCCGGGGCGCCGGCACCGTGGGCTATCCCGGCAGCGCCGAGGTGGTCAACATGGCGCCCCCCTCCCACCTGATCAAGCGCGGCATCGACTCCCTGCCCTGCCTGGGCGATGGCCGCCAGAGCGGCACGTCGGCCAGCCCGTCGATCCTGAACATGTCGCCAGAAGCCGCGGTGGGAGGCGGCTTGGCGCTGCTGCGCACCGGCGACAAGATCCGCGTCGACCTGAACCAGCGGTCGGTCATCGCGCTGGTGGACGAAGCTGAAATGGAAAGGCGCAGGCAGGATCCTCCCTATGAGGCGCCGGCCTCGCAGACGCCCTGGCAGGAGCTGTACCGGCAACTGGTCGGCCAGTTGTCGACCGGCGGCTGCCTGGAGCCGGCAACGCTGTACCTGAGGGTGGTGGAAACTCGCGGGGATCCGCGGCATTCGCATTGAGCGCCGCTGATGGCGGCGCGGCGGCCTACTCGCTGGAAGATCCCTCGCCCGGATCCCCGGATGCCGCAGGAGGACGCGGGCTCGGACGGCTGAGGACGTAGGCCGCGCTGGCCAGAAAGAAGACGCCCACGCCGATGCTCAGCGGCAACGAGGGATGCGCGCTCCAGAAAAATATCAGGTAGCCCACGGTCATCCCCGCGCAGGCATAGGCCTTGCCCTTGCGCGACACCGCCCCCTGCTCGCGCCAGGCGCGCAGCGAGGGACCGTAGGTCGGGCTGTCGAGCAG
The DNA here is from genome assembly GCF_042721735.1 of Achromobacter sp. NPDC058515. NCBI lineage: Bacteria > Pseudomonadati > Pseudomonadota > Betaproteobacteria > Burkholderiales > Alcaligenaceae > Achromobacter > Achromobacter sp. NPDC058515. The sequence goes on along the minus strand of NZ_JBHXNI010000012.1, from coordinate 163,348 downwards.
CCATTTCTCCAGCCGCGGCGAAGAGCGGGAAAAGCAGGCCGCCGCCAGGATCAGAAAAATCGTCGTCGGCATCACCGGCAGGAACGCGCCTATGACGCCCAATGCCAGCATCAGGCAACCCAGGCATAGCCAAAGTGCTCTCATCATGATGGTCAGCAGGATATCGCAAATGCCCGGTCAAGTCGGCGGCAGGCGATGACCCATGGGGCGGCTCAGGGGGACGCCGGCTCCGGCATCTTGGCGCGCAGCATCTCCACGAACTTCGAGCTGGGCGTGCCGCCGGCGGCGCGCGCCTTGAACACCATGGCCCAGGCCTCGCCGTATTGGCCCCGCCAATAGTAGGCGGTCGCCCAGGAGGCGTAGAGATAGCCCTTGTCCGGCTCGACGGCTTCGCCCTTGCGATACCACTCGTCCGAACGCGCCGTCGCCGCTACCCGCGCTTCGGGCGGCAAGGTCTTGTCTTCCGCCGCGCAACGCGCCGCAATCCGGCCGGCGTCGGCGTAGATGCCCTGAAACGACGGCGGGTTCAGGCTGACCGCCCGGTCCATCATGCTCATCGCCTGGCAAAACTTGCGCTGATCGTGCAAAACCGCCGCAAACCCTGCGTACACCTCGGGATTGTCGGGGTTCAGCAGCCACGCCTGATTGAAGCGCCGCATGGCCATGCCCAGCTGGTCGGCCCGATAGTAGCGGTAGCCCTGCTCCACCCAGGCCTGCGATGCCTTGACCGCGGAACCGAAGGCCGCAACGGCCTCGGCCGCCAGCTTTTCGTCGCTGGCCCTCAGTTGGGCTGCGGCGGACCGATCAACGCCGCCATACATCGGCGCCTCATCGGCCCGCGCCTGGGATGGCGCCGGCGCCTTGACGGCGCAGCCGGCCAGCCACAGCAGCTGGGTCAGGACAAGGGCCTTGAGGATTGCGTGCATGGGCGGCGTCTTTGAAATATGGGGAGACAAGGCCGGAATATACCGTAGCGCGAATTCTGCGCGTCGCCCATAAAAAGCCCGCCTGCCTGGGCGGGTCTGATCTGAAGGCGCGTTCGTCAAATCGCGACGTCCACCGCCGTGGTGTGATTCAGGGGCGCGACCACCGATACACCGCGGCGATCAGAGCCACTCCGGCATGTCATTGAGACGGGTCTGATTCCAAGCCCAGCCCCGCTCCATTAATCTGCAGCGATCAGAAACTCAGTGAATTTTCCCCGTGATCCGGTAACGAATGGAGCGTCGGTAAACAAATGAGAAACGTCATTCTGCTCGCTGGCCTGTGCACGCCGCTTCTGGCGCATGCGGTCGAAGATAATGACATTGCCACATGCGCCGCCATGTCCAGCACGGTAAGCCGGCTCGTCTGCTTCGACCAGCTCGCAGCCAGGAGCAATCTTGCCCCTGCCACCCGGAACACCACGGCTTCGGGATCAGGAAAGTGGAAAACATCCAGGAATGTGGACCCGCTTAATGACAGAGAGATCCACTACGCAATGCTGGTAGCGGACTCAGGCAGCGGAAAATACGGGGATCCCATCATGCTGGCGGCAAGATGCCGCGACAACAAAACCGAGCTGTATATAAACTGGAGCAGCTTTCTCGGATCAGACTCGATCAAGACCATTTATCGGGTCGACAAGGCGGAGGCTCAATCCGCCCACTGGAGCCTGTCGACCGACAAACAGGCAGCCTTCTTTCCCAAGTCGCCAGTTGCGCTGCTCAAGCAAATGGTGGAAAGCCAGACATTCGTAGCGAATCTGACTCCCTACAACGAAAGCCCCATCACGGCGACTTTCGACACCAGCGGGGCAGATGTCGCGCTTCGCGATATTCGCGCGGCGTGTAAATGGTAGCTGCGTGTAAATGGTAGCTGCGCGCGGCATGAAGAGCATCGCCGGTTAATGCAATGCCGGATTATCTCGGCGAGTGCGTGGCATCTCTTGGCGCCGTTTTTCGCCGCGTTGCACAGAGTTTTGCGCCGTTTTGCACATTTGGCGGCGCCCAAAGCAAAAAGCCGCGAAGTCTAAGACTTACGCGGCTTTTAAGGCGGTGCGAGGCACCACTTTGCAGGAATTTGGTAGGCGGTATTGGAATCGAACCAACGACCTCCACGATGTCAACGTGGCGCTCTAACCAGCTGAGCTAACCGCCTGCAAAGAAGAAGAATTATATAGTGCTTTTTTGAACTGTGCAAATCGTCTTGGAAGATTTTTTGCGTCATTCATTGCGTTCCGAAGTGTTTGCTGGCTTCGCTTTTAAAGCGCCGCCTAACGACTTCCGCACTCTGCAGTTTTCACTGCAATCACTATTCCTTCGCCTTCAATTTCGTGTCTGCGTCATGTGCCGCAGCAACGAAGAACGAGATTCTATCAGAACTTTTTATTCCTTGCTCGACCTCAACGCCGCTGCTCACATCGACCGCCCAGGGCCGGACCAACTGCACGGCCTGGCCCACATTTTCGGCGTTCAATCCGCCCGACAGGATCAAGGGGCGGGACATGGGATCCGCCCTGACTTCATCCAGCAAGGCGTAGTCGAAACCGTGTCCGCTGCCGCCATAGCCGGCGCTGTAGCTGTCGAACAGCCAGCCCGCGGCTTCGCCGTACGCGCGGCAGGCGGAAGCCAGGTTTTCAGCGGTTTCCAGGCCGGGCGCGCCGGCTCGGAAGGCGCGCAGGTAGCGGTGCCCGTAGCGCGCGCAGTCCAGCGGGGTCTCGTCGCCATGGAATTGCAGCAGCTCCGGGCCTACCTCATCCAGCACTGCCTGCACCTCTTCCTGCTCGGGATTCACGAACAGCGCGACGACGTCGACGAACGCCGGCACCCTGCGCCGCAGCTGCGCGGCGCGCGTCGGCGTCAGGCAACGCCTGCTCTTGGGATAGAAGACAAAACCGATCGCATCCACGCCGGCCGAGACGGCGGCGTCGATATCCTGCTCGCGGGTCAATCCGCAAATCTTGATGCGTGTACGCATGGCACTCTTCACTTATGTCGCCCAGCGCGACCTGATGAACCAGTATATCTGGCGCGCGCCCGCCTCTACCCGCCCGTCTGGCCCAGCGTGGCCACCAGATTGTCGTAGCTGCCCTCGGCCACGCGGAACCACGGAACCTGCTTGTCCCGGAACGCAGCCATGCTGTCGTAGAGCTTCTTGAACATCGGATCCTTGGCGCTCAGTTCCTTATAGGCGGCAAGGGACGCCTCGTGGCAGGCCTGCAGGATCGGCTTGGAAAAGGCCTTCAATTGCGCGCCGTGCGACACCAGGCGGCGCAGCGCGTCCGGATTGCCGGCGTCGTACTTGGCGATCATGTTGCTCGTGGCCATGCTGCAGGCCAGCGCCAGGACGGATTGATAGGACTTGGGCAGTTCGTCGTAGGCATCCTGGTTCACGTACAGCGACAGCTGCAAGGTGCCCGCCCACCACCCCGGAAAGTAATAGTTCCGCGCCACCTTGTAGAGCGCCAGGCGCTCGTCGTCATAGGGCCCGATCCAGGCGACGGCGTCCACGATGCCCTGTTCCAGCGCCGCGTACGTCTCGGCCGCAGGCACCTCGACGGGCGTGGCGCCCAGGCGCGACAGCACGTGGCGGGCAAAGCCGCCGGCCTTGACCTTGAGGCCGCGGAAATCATCCGCCGTCTTGACCTCGCCACGGAACCAGCCGCCCATCGGGGCGCCCGTGTAGCCGCAGGGCAAGTTCAGGATGTTGTATTTGTCGAACAGGACGCGCGTGAGCGCCAGGCCTTCGCCCTGGCTCATCCAGGCGTTCATCTGGCGGGTGTTCAGGCCAAAAGGCACGCCCGCGTCGAAGCACAGAGCGGGGTCGGTGTCGAAATAGCGGGTCGATACCGTATGGCCGCAATCGACGATGCGGTGCTGCACGGCTTCCAGCACCTGGCCGGGCTGCACCAGGTCGCCGGCGGGAAAGATCTCGATGCTGAAACGCCCGTCCGTCGCCTCGGCCACATAGCGCGCGACGTCTTCGGCGCCCGCAAACAGCGTGGGCGACTCATTCGGGAAACTGGATGCCAGCCGCCATCCAACGTTAGGGGCTTCCTGCGCGAAAACCGGGGCCGCCAACGCAGCGCCGCCCGCTGCGGCGCCCAAGGCGGTCTGCTTCAAAAACGCGCGGCGTTGCATGGCAAGGGCCTCCATGGGGCACGGAAAGGCGCCGCAGTCTGCGCGACGGCTTTCCTAATAGGATTGAGTAAATGGCGACAGCAACAAGGAACCGCCGTCGAGCTCTTCCAAGCCAAACGATTCGGGATAATCAATCGACGACAGGTACAGGCCGTCCGGCGAAAACGTGGGCGCGCCGAGCTTGCGGTCGCGCCACGACAGAAGCTGCGCCATCCAGTCCACCGACTCCCTGCCCTGCCCGATCTGCAATAGCGCGCCCATGATGTTGCGCACCATGTGATGCAGGAAGGCATTCGCTTTCAGCGTGAACACCAGGAACGGGCCGCGCTCCTCGATATCCAGGCGATGCATGTGGCGCACCGGATGCTTGGCCTGGCACTGCGAGGAACGGAAGCTGGAGAAGTCATGTTCGCCGACCAGGGCCTGCGCGGCCGCGCGCATGGCATCCACGTCCAGCGGCTGGAAACACCAGCCGGCCCGCCCCGCCCACAGCGCCGGACGCACCCGGCCGCGCCACAGCAAATATACATAGGTGCGCGCGCGGGCGGAAAAGCGCGCATGGAATTCGTCGGACACCTGCTGCGCCCATTGCACGGAGATGCTGGACGGCAGGAACGCGTTGACGCCCCGCACCCAGGACTCCATCCGCCGGTCCAGCGCCGTGTCCAGATGCACCACCTGCATCGCGCCATGCACGCCCGTATCGGTACGGCCGGCGCAAATCGTGGGCACCGGGCCCGCGACGCCACAAAAACTGCCCAAGGCGGACTCCAGCGTGTCCTGCACCGTTTGCCGATGCGGCTGTGTCTGCCAACCCTGCCAGGCGGAGCCGTCATACGCCAGCCCCAATGCAACTCTAGACATGCTTCAAACCCGTGGGCCGCCGACCCGGCGCGGTTCGTCCGTGGGCGGTTCGTCCAGGTCGAGATTGATGGTGTCGAGCTTGCGGTTCAGCGCCGCCGTGTCCAGCGCTGGCTCGTTGTAGGCGTAGGTTTCCTCGTCATCGTCCCCGCGCCGGGTGCCGGCCCTGCGCAGCAGCCAGGCGATGGCGAACGCGATCAGCGCCAGCACGGCGGTGACGATCACGAGCAAGTTGTCGGCAAGCCAGCTGGGCATGCCTGACGTGATGTTCTTGTCCGGCGGCGTGCCGGCGGCCTTGTCCGTCGCGGCGGGCGTGGAAGCGCCTGTCGCGCCTGACGTTCCGGCAGCACCCGGGGCGCCTGCCGTGCCTGGAGTGCCGGCTGCGCCCGGAGTACCCGCAGCACCAGGTGTACCTGTCGTACCCGGAGTGCCGGCAGCGCCCGGAGTGCCGGCAGCGCCCGAAGCGCCTGCAGCGCCCGGAGTGCCTGCTGTACCCGGCGTACCTGCCGCACCCGGAGTGCCTGCCGCGCCCGGAGTGCCTGCCGTACCCGGCGTACCTGCCGCGCCCGGCGTGCCTGCCGCGCCCGGCGTACCTGCCGCGCCCGGCGTACCTGCCGCGCCCGGCGTACCTGCCGCGCCCGGCGTGCCTGCTGCACCCGGCGTGCCTGCCGCGCCCGGCGTACCTGCCGCGCCCGAAGTGCCTGCAGCACCCGGAGTACCTGCCGCGCCCGAAGTGCCTGCTGCACCCGGCGTACCTGCCGCGCCCGAAGTGCCTGCTGTACCCGGCGTACCTGCCGCACCCGGAGCGCCTGCCGTACCCGGAGCACCTGCAGCCCCCGAAGTGCCCGGCGCTCCTGCGGCGCCCGGTGTGCCCGATCCGGCGGCGGCGCCTTGCTGGGCCACCGCCTTGTTCAATTCCTCGACATTGCTTTGGAGCTGGCTCACGCGCCCCTGCGCGTCCGCCAAGGCGCGCTCGCTGGAGGTCCGGGCGTCCGCCTGCGCATCGGCTTGCGCGGACGTGCCGTCCTGCGCCTGGCCGGCGGACAGGCGCACCCGGTCCTGCGGCGGCGACGCGGTGGCCACGCCGTTGCCGCCCGGCGGGGCGACTGTGCCCGATGCGGCGTCCTGGCCCTTGACCACCGACGGGTTCGCCCCCGCCGCCGCGCCGGCCCGGGCGCGGTACTTGGCATAGGCTTCGTTGTGTTCGTTGAAGATGCGGCGCGCTTCGGCCGGGTCCACGGCGCGCACGGTGGCCGCATCCGGTATCTTGAGCTTCTGCCCGGTGCGCACCAGATTCATGTTGTTCTGGATGAACGCTTCGGGATTTTCCCGCCACAGGGCCACCAGCATCTGATAGACCGATGCGTTGGGCACGGCGTTGCGCTGGGCAATGGCGAACAGGTAGTCGCCGGACTTCACGGTGACCGTTCCCGTCGTGCCTGCCCGGCGAGCGGGCGCGCCCACGGCGGACGGCGTCACGTCGGCGCCCGTGCCGCGCAGCGGCACCAGGATGCTGACCTGCACCTGCCGTTGTCCGGAGCTGGAACTGATGTCCAGCAACAGGTCCACCGCGCCGCTTGCGGGCGGCTGCGTGGAACGGATGCGCAGATTCTTGCGCGTGGCGTCCATGCCGTCTTCCACACGGACCACCATGCTGGCCAAGGGCGCGGGCGGCTTTACTCCGGCGCGCTGCCAGGCGGCTTCATCCGCCACGGAGACTTTCAGCGACGCGATCTCGTCCGCCGTCAGTTCCTGCAGGCCCACGACAGCCTGCAGCGGCGCGCCCGGCACGGAAACGACGCGCGAATGTCCCACGCGCATGGCCAGCGCCGAACCGCAAACGCTTGAGCCTATCGCCAGCGCAATTGCCCACTGCAGGGCTTTCAAACGGCGGGCATGCTTCACTTGGCGCGAACGCTGGGTCATAAGCTGGAATTCCGTTCTTGTAGTCGAATTACGGGCTAGAGCCGATTCACGCCAATTTCAGCGGGAACAGGCCTCAATTCACCCGAAAAGTGTAATGGATCAAGCGCATTTCACAAACCTGAAAGGGGCGTGGGCGTTGGCTGGCGGGCACATTCGCCAGCCAACCCCAGCGCTGCCTAAACGACAAAGGCACCCCAACGTGCCCATGCCAGACAGTTCCGCAAGATCGCGCGGCGAAGCACGCCGCCCGAAACGGCATAACGCTTC
>NZ_JBHXNI010000012.1:0-156163 GCF_042721735.1 Achromobacter sp. NPDC058515 | reverse complement strand
ATCTGCTCAAACTCAAAAAAAAAACCTATATTTTTTTTCTTCTAAAACCATTATAACAACCTGTTGGGGGGGGGGGGGGGGGGGGGGGCCCCCAACCCCCCCCCCCCCCCGCCAGCGCTGCGTAAACGACAAGGGCACCCGAAGGTGCCCTTGCCAGCCTGTTCCGCATGATCGGGCGGCGACGCGCGCCGCCCGAAACGGCATCAGGCTTCGGCCAGCGCAATGCGCAGCATGCGGCGCAGCGGCTCGGCGGCGCCCCACAACAGCTGGTCGCCGACCGTGAAGGCGCCCAGGTATTGCGAGCCCATCGACAGCTTGCGCAGGCGGCCCACCGGAATGTCCAGCGTGCCGGTGACGGCGACCGGGGTCAATGCGGCGACGGTGGCTTCCTTGGTGTTGGGAACGACCTTGGCCCATTGCGTGCCCTGCGCGATCAGCGATTCGATTTCATCGAGAGGGACATCGCGCTTGAGCTTGATGGTCAGCGCCTGACTGTGGCAGCGCATTGCGCCAATGCGCACGCACAGGCCGTCGATCGGGGTGGCGGGCGTGCCGAAGGCGGCGCCGCGGCCCAGGATCTTGTTGGTTTCGACTTCGGCCTTCCACTCTTCCTTGGACATGCCCTCGCCGAGGTCCTTGTCGATCCAGGGAATCAGGTTGCCGCCCAGCGGCACGCCGAAGTGCTCGTGGGGCAGCGCCGGGTCTTTTTGCTTGGCCAACACCCCGCGGTCGATTTCCAGAATGGCCGATGCGGGGTCGTCCAGCAGGGGCTTGACCGACTGGTTGATCTCGCCGAACTGGGTCAGCAGTTCGCGCATGTGCTGCGCGCCGCCGCCCGAAGCCGCCTGGTACGTCATGGAGGTCATCCATTCCACCAGGTCGTTGTTGAACAGGCCGGCCAGGCCCATCAGCATGCAGCTGACGGTGCAATTGCCGCCGATGAAGTTGCGCACGCCGCGCTTGAGCGCTGCGTCGATCACCGGACGGTTGACCGGATCCAGCACGATGATGGCGTCGTCAGCCATGCGCAGGGTGCTGGCCGCATCGATCCAGATGCCGTTCCAGCCCGCGCCGCGCAGCTTCGGGTAGACCTCGGACGTGTAGTCCCCGCCTTGCGCCGTGAGAATGATCGGCAGTTTTTTCAGAGCATCAATGTTGTAGGCGTCTTGCAGCGGACCCGCGCCATTGGCCCAAGTGGGCGCGGCGCCGCCAGCGTTGCTGGTGGAGAAGAACACCGGTTCGATCAGTGCGAAGTCGTTCTCGTCGCGCATGCGCTGCATGAGCACCGAGCCGACCATACCGCGCCAGCCGACAAGGCCTACTGCTTGATTCATTTCAATCGCTCTTTAAAGGTGGAGACAAGGTCCGGGGGAGGGAAAATTACGTGCAATTCAACAATTTATCAGAATGCACGCGGCGATGTTGCGGCGCAGCTTGAAAAAAACGGGGCCACAATACGGCCGGGACGCCATTCGCTGCGCATCGGCAACAAAACAAAGGGCCGCCCGGCGGGCGGCCCCGATAAGCGAAGGGGCCGCGCCGCAAGGGCGCGTCCCCTTGCCAAGGATCAGGCCAGGGCTTTCAGAACCGCGTCGCCCATACCCGCCGTGCTGACTTTCGTCGTGCCCGGCTCGAAAATGTCGGCGGTGCGCAGGCCGCTGGCCAGCACGCCGCGCACGGCGGCCTCGATGCGGTCGGCCTGGGGCGCCAGGTTCAGCGAATAGCGCAACAGCATGGCGGCCGACAGGATGGTCGCCAGGGGATTGGCGATGCCCTGGCCCGCGATGTCGGGCGCCGACCCGTGGCTGGGCTCGTAGAGGCCCTGGCCGCCGGCGTTCAGCGACGCCGAAGGCAGCATGCCGATCGAACCGGTCAGCATGGCGGCCTCGTCGGACAGGATGTCGCCGAACAGGTTGCCGGTGACGATGACGTCGAACTGGCGCGGATTGCGCACCAGCTGCATCGCGGCGTTGTCGACATACATGTGCGACAGTTCCACGTCGGGATACTCGCGCGCCACTTCAATGACGATGTCGCGCCAGAACTGCGAGGTCTCCAGCACGTTGGCCTTGTCCACGCTGCACAGCTTCTTGCTGCGCTTGCGGGCCGATTCAAAACCGATGCGCGCGATGCGGCGGATTTCGGATTCGGCGTAGCGCATGGTGTCGTAGCCCTCGCGCTCGCCGGCGAAGGCGCCGTCGGGCGAGGAGCGCACGCCGCGCGGCGTTCCGAAATAGATGTCGCCGGTCAGCTCGCGGATGATCAGGATATCCAGGCCGGAGACGATCTCGGGCTTGAGCGACGAGGCGCTTGCCAGTTCCGGATACAGGATGGCGGGGCGCAGGTTGGCGAACAGGCCCAGCGCCTTGCGCAAGCCCAGGATGGCCTGTTCGGGACGGAATTCGCGCGGCAGGCTGTCGTACTTCCAGTCGCCCACTGCGCCGAACAGCACGGCGTCCGACTCCTTGGCGAGGTTCAGCGTGGCCGGCGGCAGGGGATGCTCGAACTGGTCGAACGCCGCGCCGCCCACCGGAGCCTGCTTGATATCGAAGGGAACGTCCAGCGCCTGCAGGACGCGCACGGCCTGTTCGACGATTTCGGGGCCGATGCCGTCACCCGGCAAGACTGCGATGTTGTGAGTCATTTAAGAAGCGATCCAGTAGTCAGGATGATGATCAGGCGATGGGACGGCTTTCGAGCCAGGGATGGCGGGCCAGGCGCTCGGCCTCGAAGGCGCGGATCTTGTCGGAATGGCGCAAGGTCAGGCCGATGTCGTCGAATCCGTTGAGCAGGCAATATTTGCGGAAGGGTTCGATGTCAAAACCCATTGCGCGCCCGTCCGCCGCGACCACGACCTGGCGGTCCAGGTCGATGTGCAGCTTGTAGCCGGGGAATGCCTTCACTTCGTCGAACAGCCTCGACACTTCCAGTTCGGACAGCACGATAGGCAGCAGGCCGTTCTTGAAGCTGTTGTTAAAGAAGATGTCCGCATAGGACGGCGCGATGATGGCGCGAAAGCCAAACTGCGTCAGCGCCCAGGGCGCGTGCTCGCGGCTGGAGCCGCAGCCGAAGTTCTTGCGGGCCAGCAGCACCGAGGCGCCCTGGTAGCGCGGCTGGTTCAGCACGAAATCCGGGTTCAGCGGACGCTTGCTGTTGTCCATGCCCGGTTCGCCATGATCCAGGTAGCGGAGTTCGTCGAAGAGGTTCGGTCCGAAGCCCGTGCGCTGGATGGACTTGAGGAATTGCTTGGGGATGATGAGGTCCGTGTCGACGTTTTCGCGATCGAGCGGAGCCACCAGGCCTTCGTGAGTGGTAAATGCTTGCATGATGTCTACTCAGTGCGTGACGCTTAACGGAACGTGCGGACGTCGACGAAATGGCCGGCAACGGCCGCGGCGGCGGCCATGGCCGGGCTGACCAGGTGCGTGCGTCCGCCCTGCCCCTGCCGGCCCTCGAAATTGCGGTTCGACGTGGAGGCGCAGCGCTCGCCCGGTTCGAGGCGGTCGGCGTTCATGGCCAGGCACATCGAGCAGCCGGGCTCGCGCCATTCAAAGCCGGCTTCAATGAAGATCTTGTCCAGCCCTTCGCGTTCAGCCTGCTGCTTGACCAGGCCGGACCCCGGCACCACCATGGCCTGGCGCACATTGGAGGCCACATGCTTGCCACGCGCCACGACGGCCGCGGCGCGCAGGTCTTCGATGCGCGAGTTGGTGCAGGACCCGATGAACACACGGTCCACGCGGATGTCGGTAAGCGGCGTGTTGGGCTTCAGGCCCATGTATTGCAGGGCGCGCTCCATGCCGCTGCGGCGCACGTCGTCCTTTTCGCGGTCCGGGTCCGGCACGCGGGAATCCACCGGCAGCACCATTTCCGGGGACGTGCCCCACGTGACCTGGGGCTTGATGTCGCGCGCGTTGACTTCCACCACGGTATCGAACTTGGCGCCCTCGTCCGTGCGCAGGGTGCGCCAGTACTTGACCGCCTGGTCCCAGACCACGCCGGCGGGCGCGAAGGGACGGCCGCGGAAGTATTCGATGGTCTTGTCGTCCACCGCCACCATGCCGGAACGCGCGCCGGCTTCAATCGCCATATTGCAGACCGTCATGCGGCCTTCGACGGAGAGCGCGCGGATCGTGCTGCCGGCGAACTCGATGGCGTGGCCGGTGCCGCCGGCCGTGCCGATGATGCCGATAATGTGCAGCACCACGTCCTTGGCCGTACAGCCGAAGGGCAAGTCGCCTTCAACCTTGATCAGCATGCTCTTGGCTTTCTTCATGAGCAGCGTCTGCGTGGCCAGCACGTGCTCGACCTCGGAGGTGCCGATGCCGAAGGCCAGCGCGCCCAGCGCGCCGTGCGTGCTGGTGTGCGAGTCGCCACAGACGACCGTCATGCCGGGCAGGGTCGCGCCCTGCTCCGGGCCGATCACGTGGACGATGCCCTGGCGCAGGTCGTTCATGCGGAATTCGGTGATGCCGTACTTTTCGCAGTTGGCGTCCAGCGTATCGACTTGCAGGCGCGAGACGGGGTCGTCGATGCCCTGGGCGCGGTTCAGCGTCGGCACGTTGTGATCCGCGACCGCCAGGTTGGCGCCCGTGCGCCACGGCTTGCGGCCGGCGATCGCCAAGCCCTCGAACGCCTGCGGGCTGGTGACTTCGTGCACCAGGTGGCGATCGATATAGAGCAGACAGGTGCCGTCTGATTCCTGGTGGACGATGTGGGCGTCCCAGAGTTTGTCGTAAAGGGTTTGGGCCATGGATGCGCTCTGCAATTAGACAATCCGGCTTGAGCCTCGCGCGGTTGAAAAGCAAATCGCTCCCGCGCCGGCTGCTGCGGCATGAGGGAATTATGCACAGGCTCTGAACCTAGTACAAGCACACCATATATACCAGTACTACCACTACCATGATGGCTATGAAACGGCCCCGCCGGGGACAGATGTATCACCCTCGTTTCAAACACGCCGCCAACTGCCGACAAATTCTCACAAATACAATTTCGGCCCAACAAAATAGATACAACTTTCTCAAAACGATATAATCGCGTTTCGCTTTGGCAACGTGTTTTTCGAAATAATGCGCAATAAACCGTATTAATAGAAATATAGTATTTATACCAAAACGAAGTTCGTGCAAATTAAATGAAGTTAATAGATGTTGCGCGACGAACCACTATCGGCCGCCTGTAAAACTAATCAACAATTAACAAATCTTGACTCGCCAAAACTGACATTTCCACACAATATGGCGGCCATTCAATCTCAACTCGACTCGACTCGCGAATAATCACTATGGCTTCGTTTTTGCTCAAAAGCACGACTTCGGTCCTTGCGCTGGCATTCGTTCCTGCCGCATTTGCCCAGTCTGCAGCACCGGCCGCCGGTCAACCCGCGGTGACCTTGAACCAGATCGTCGAGCAGACACTGCTCAGCAACCCGGAAATCCAGGCCAAGTACCACGATTTCCAGGCCTCGCTGGAAGGACAGTCCGTCGCCCGCGCCGCCTTCTTCCCGCAAATCAATGCGCAAGGCTATCTGGGCCGCGAATACCGCAGCAACGTGCCGGGCGTCGGGTCCGAGAGCTGGAGTCGCCCCGGCTACAGCGTGGAACTGCGCCAGCTGATATTCGACGGTTTCCGCACGAGCAACGACGTCAAGCAGGCCGGCTTCGACAAGCTGGCGCGCTTCTATGACGTGCTGGCCACCAGCGACACGACCGCTTTTTCCGCCGTGCAGGCCTATATCGACCTGCAGCGCTACCGCGACATGGAACTGCTGGCGCGCCAGAACTATTCCCTGCATGAGCAAACGCTCAAGCAGATCGGCGAGCGCACCGAGTCCGGCGTGGGCCGCCGGGTCGACCTGGAACAGGCGGGCGGCCGCCTGTCGCTGGCCCAGACCAACCTGATGACCGAGACGGCCAACCTGCTGGATGTGCAGCAGCGCTTCCAGCGCGTGACGGGCGCCTTCCCCCCCGAAGCCATGCAGCCGCCTCCCGATATCGGGGACAAGCTGCCGGTCAAGCCCGGAAGCTTCAATGACTCCCTGCGGCGAAATCCCAGCTTCCTGTCCAAGCAGGCCGCCCTTCAGGCCGCGCAAGCCGGCGTGGCGTCCTCCAAGGGCGCGTTCTCGCCGAAATTCGAATTCGTCGCCAATACCGGCCGCGACCAGAACGATCCCACGCCCCAGAGCCGCGACATCCAGAGCTCCAGCGTCCAGGTCGTAATGAGCTATAACCTCTACCGCGGCGGCGCCGATTCCGCGCGTGTGCGCCAGACCGCCGCGCAGTCCTACGCCGCGCGCGACATCCGCGACTACACCTGCCGCAATGTGCAGCAGGATCTGGCCGTGGCCTGGAACAACATCGCCAGCCTGAGCGAGAAGCTGCCCTTCCTGCGCGACCACGAAGTGGCCACCACGAAGGTGCGCGACGCCTACGCCCAGCAGTTCCAGATTGGCCAGCGCTCGCTGCTGGACCTGCTGGATACCGAAAATGAGCTGTTCGAATCGCGCCGCGCCCTGACCAACGGCATCTATGATCTCAGGCTCGCGCAATATCGCTGGCTGGCGCTGTCTCACGCGCTGCTGCCCGCGCTGTCGCTGCAACCCGCGCGCAATGAGATGCCCGAGGAAAACGGCAAGCTGGAAGTGTCGGACGAAGTGATCAAGCTCTGCAATTCGACGGTTCCGGACTCCGCCCGCCTGGCTCCGGTGCGCGTGCATTACAACGAAGGCACGCTGCCACCCACGCTCGTGCCGATGAACGCGCCCAACGCCAAGCCCTGAACGGCGGGGGACGCAAGGAGGCCGAATGGCAAACCAGGGCAATAACTTCTCGCAACTGGACGCGGACTTTGTCCGCGTCCTGGAAGACTTGATTGACGCGTTGATCGCCAATGGCACCTTGCGCATGACGGATCTGCCTATCCAGGCGCAGCAAAAGCTCACCCAGCGCAAGCAGCAGCGCGCGCGGCTCTCGGAACATCTGGACCTGTTGGATGACGAAGATGGACAAGTTATCTGATCTGGCGGCCCGGGAGTGGCGCGCGGACGCTCGCGCCGCGCACGATGACCCTCTGTTGGACTGCCTGGTTGAAATCACCCGCCTGCATGGGGTGACGGCGACCGCCCAGGCCCTGTCATCCGGCCTGCCGCTGGAAGAGCACCGCCTGACGCCCGCCCTGCTGCCCCGCGCCGCCGCGCGGGCGCAGCTTTCCGCGCGGGTCGTCAAGCGCACGCTGGACAGCATTTCGCAAGACCTGCTGCCCGCCATTTTGCTGCTGAACGGCGAACGCGCCTGCCTGCTGCTCAAGAAGGACGGCGGCAAGTACGTCGTCAGCCATCCCGAGCTGGGCGGCAGCTCCATCGAGATGGAGCCGGACGACCTGGCCGTGCAGTACACGGGCCTGGTGTGCTTTGTGCGCCCTCAATTCCGCTTCGACGCCCGCGCGCCGGAAGTCGCCAAGGTGCGCGAGCGCCATTGGTTCTGGGCCGCCATCCTGGAGAACCGCCGCCTGTACCGCGACGCGCTCGTCGCCGCCCTGCTGATCAACATCTTCGCCATGGCGATGCCGTTGTTCACCATGAACGTGTATGACCGCGTGGTGCCCAACAACGCGGTCGAAACGCTCTGGGTGCTGGCGATCGGCATCACGCTCGTGGTTATCTTCAACATGATCCTGAGCACGGCGCGCGCGCATGTGGTGGACAGCGCCAGCAAGCGGGTCGATGTGCGCCTGTCCGCGCAGATCATGGAACGCGTGCTGGACCTGCGCCTCGAAGGCCGTCCGGTGTCGGTCGGATCTTTCGCCGCCAATCTGCGTTCGTTCGAATCCATACGCGACTTCATCGCCTCGGCCACCATCACCACGCTGGTCGACCTGCCCTTCATCCTGCTGTTCCTGGCCGCGCTGGCCTGGATATCGCCGTGGATGATACTGCCGCCGCTGGTCGCGATCGTGCTGATCCTGCTGGTGTCGCTGGCCGCGCAGGCGCGCATGGAAGCGCTGACCATGTCCTCGTTCCAGGCCTCCTCGCAACGCAACGCGACGCTCGTGGAAGCGCTGACCGGCCTGGAAGCCGTCAAGACCCTGAACGCCCAGGGCGCAATCCAGCGCAACTGGGAACGCGCCACGGAGTTCATTGCGCAGACCGGCGGCAAGCTCAAGCTGATCTCGTCGTCCACGGTCGGCTTCGTGCAGGCCGTGCAGCAGCTGGTGTCCATCGCCGTCGTGATCATCGGCGTGTACCAGGCCCAGGAGTCCGCCATGTCCATGGGCGGCATCATCGCCGCGTCCATGATCGCGGGCCGCTGCCTGGCTCCCCTGGGGCAGGTCGCCGGCCTGCTGATGCAGTACCAGAACGCGCGCACCTCGCTCGGGTCCATCGACAGCTACATGAACCTGCCGATCGAGCGCCCGGCCGAAGCCGAATTCCTGCATCGCCCCGTGTTTCATGGCGGCATCGAGTTCCGCGATGTGACTTTCGCCTATCCCGGCAGCACGCAGCCGGTGCTCAAGAAGGTCTCGTTCAAGCTCAAGCCCGGCGAAAAGGTCGGCGTCATCGGCCGCATCGGCTCGGGCAAGACGACGCTGGAAAAGCTGGCGCTGGCCTTGTATCAGCCCACCGAAGGCGCCGTGCTGCTGGACGGCGTGGACGTCCGCCAGATCGACCCGGCCGACGTCCGCCGGGCCATCGGCCACGTGCCGCAGGACCCGCTGCTGTTCTACGGCAGCCTGAAGCACAACCTGGCCATGGGCGCGCCCTACGCCGACGACGCCAGCATCCTGGCGGCCGCCAACCTGGCCGGCGTCACCGAATTCGCCAACCTGCACCCGAACGGGTTCGACATGCTCATCGGCGAACGCGGCGAATCGCTGTCCGGCGGCCAGCGCCAGTCGGTGGCCGTGGCCCGCGCCCTGATCAACGATCCGCCTATCCTGCTGCTGGACGAGCCCAGCAGCAACATGGATCACCAGAGCGAGGCCCAATTGCGCAAGCGGCTGGGCGAGGCCAGCGCGACCAAGACGATCCTGCTGGTCACGCACCGCACCGCCCTGCTGGACCTGGTCGACCGGCTCATCGTGATCGACAACGGCCATATCGTGGCCGACGGTCCCAAGGAGCAAGTTGTCGAAGCCCTGCGTCAAGGACGCGTTGGACGCGGAAGCTGAGAGAGCCATGCTGAATAATCCTGGCGAAACCAAGCACGGCCTGTTTGGCAGCTTGTGGCGCGCACCGCGCAACATCTTCGTATTTTTCTTTGACCGGCTGCTGGACGGCGCGGACAAGGGCAAGCCCAAGCAGCGCTCCGACTACGTCGGCAACGCGGAATGGGTCATCCATGAATCTCAGGCCCGCGGTTCGCGCATCCTGCTGTGGGTAGGCCTGCTGGCCACGATGGCGCTGCTGTTCTGGGCAGGCACCGGACTCATCGATGAGGTCGTCCGCGGCGAGGGCAAGGTCGTGCCTTCGCGCCAGGTCCAGATCATCCAGAGCCTGGACGGCGGCATCGTCGAGGAAATCCTGGTCCGTCCCGGCCAGGAAGTGGAAGCCGGCGAAATCCTGCTGAAGATCGATTCCACGCGCTTTGCCTCGTCGCTGGGCGAAAACAACGCGGAATACCTGTCGCTGCTGGCCAGGTCGGCCCGCCTGAAGGCGCTGGCCACCGGCGAGCCCTTCGTGGCGCCGGAGGAAGTCCTGACGCAGGCTCCCGGGCTGGTGGAAATGGAGCGCAACGCGTGGCAGGCGCGCAATACGGAACTGAACGCCACGATCAACGTGGCCCGCGAACAGCTCAAGCAACGGCAGGAAGACCTGCGCGAAACGATCGCCAAGCGCGACCAGGCGTCGGCCAGTTGCGGCCTGACCTCGCGCGAGCTGCAAGTGACCCGTCCGCTGCTCAAGAGCGGCGCCGTGTCCGAGGTCGATCTGCTGCGCCTGCAGCGCGACGTGGCCCGCTACTGCGGTGAACAAAAAGGGGCGGAAGCGCAGATCGACCGCTTCCAGGCGTCGATCAAGGAAGCCCAAAGCAAGCTTGAGGAATCCGAGCTGAACATCCGCAACCAGGCCCGCAGCGAGCTGTCGGAAACCAACACCAAGCTGTCGACCCTGCGCCAGGGCAAGCTGGCGCTGGCCGACCGCGTCAAGCTGGCCGAAGTCCGCGCGCCCGTGCGCGGCACCGTCAAGACGCTGTTCAACAACACCGTGGGCGGCGTGGTGCAGCCGGGCAAGGACATCATCGAGATCGTCCCCAAGGACGACACCCTGCTGCTCGAAGTGCGCATCCAGCCGCGCGACATCGGTTTCCTGCACGCGGACCAGAAGGCGGAAGTGAAGTTCACGGCCTACGACTTCGCCGTGTACGGCGGCCTGGAAGGCAGGGTGGAACAGATCGGCGCGGATACCGTGACCGACGAGAAAGGCAATTCCTACTACGTGGTGCGCGTCCGCACGGACCGCAGCACGGTAGGCGACAAGCTGCTGCCCATCATCCCCGGCATGGTGGCGGAGGTTCACATCCTGACAGGCAAGCGCACGGTGCTCCAGTACCTGCTCAAGCCCATCTTGCGGGCCAAGGCGAACGCCTTCACCGAACGTTAATGGAGAGCTTCAAGGCCTTATGAAACCCGTTCCCGTCCTGTTGATTACGCACGATGACCTGCTCTGGCAGCACTGGCGCGCGCTTGACCCGGCGCGCTGGATGGCCGCCCGCGGGCGAGGCCTGGCCGACCTGCAACGCTGGCGCGAGCAGGGCCGGACCCTGGCGGTGCTGGATGCCGACGTGCCTCGCCTGCCCTCCTGGCAGGATCCCATCTGGGCCGCAACCTTCTCGGGACTGCATGTCGTGGTTGCCAGCCCCAGCCCGAACGACGAACAGGGCACCCAGGCGCTGGGCGCCGGCGCCCACGGCTACTGCCACAGCCATGCGCCCGCCGCGTCGCTGGCGCAGTCCCTGGACGTCGTCGCCTCCGGCGGCATCTGGATGGGACGGTCCCTGGTTTCCCGCCTGCTCCGGCTGGTCAGCGAACGCGCCCAGGACGCCTACGACTGGGATGGCGGCCTGCTGACCGAGCGTGAACTCACGGTGGCCCGCTATGCCGCCAGCGGCCAGGCCAATGCCGGGATTGCGGAAGCGCTGGGCATTACCGAGCGTACGGTCAAGGCTCACCTGTCGGCCGTTTTCGAGAAGCTCGGGGTCACGGACCGCCTGCAGCTTGCCCTGCTCGTCCATGGCATTTCCGCGCCCGCGCAAGCGCGGAGCAAAATTACCTCCTGAACCTGTCCTTGAGGACAATATCCGCCTGCATCGGCGCCCTCTAGTATCTGGCCATCTTGGATAACTCCCTGAAACGGAACCAACATGGCCAACACCTCACCCGCAGTCGTCAACGAAATCACCGGTCGCGCGTGGATACGCAATAGCGACGGGTCCCTGACCGAACTGCATCAAGGCAGCAAAGTCCCGGCGGGCAGCGACGTCGTCACTGCCTCGGGCGCCACGGTTTCGCTTCAGGTTGAAAACGGCATGCCGATCGTCATCGGCGAAGGCCGCGAGGTGGCGGTCAACGGCGACATGGCCGGCCCCTTGGCCGACCCGTCGGAAGCCGCCGTCGCGCCGCCCTCGGGCACCGATTCGGACCGCCTGCTGGCCGCCCTGCAGGCAGGCCGCGACCCGTTCGACGAACTGGACCCCACCGCCGCCGTTGTGGCCGGCGGCGGCGAAGCCGGCGGCAGCAGCTTTGTCCGCCTGGCCCGCATCCTTGAAACCACCAGCCCGCTGGACCTGGCCTACCCCAATCCCGCCCGCGGCGACGATACCCTGCCCCGAGTGTCCGGCGCGGGAGTAGACGGAGACGACGATGGCGGCGCAGTGGTTGGACAGGGGAATACTCCCCCGCTGGCCCTGAACGACGCCATCTCCACCCGTCAAGACAATCCGATCCGCGGCAATCTGCTTGCCAACGACACCGATGCCGATGGCGACGCGCTGACGCTGGCTTCCGTCAATGGCCGGCCGATGACTAACGCCGGGCTTACCGTCCCGGGGTCGAATGGCGGGGTGTTCACCGTATTTCCCGATGGATCCTACATCTTCAACCCCAATGGCGATTACACGGCGCTGGGAGAAGGCGAAACCGCGACCTCCACCATTTCTTACACCATTACCGACCCGTCGGGCGCCACTTCCACGGCGACGGTCGCGGTCACCATTACCGGCGTGCTCGACCTGCCGACGATTTCGGTTTCCGATGCCGGCACGCTGAACGAAGGCGGAACCGCAACTTTCAACATCAGCCTGGGCAACACGATCGATCTGGATCGTGAAACCACCATCACGCTGAAAATCGGCGGCCAGGTGGAGGCCGGCGACGTCGGCGTTCCCGTCGTCACCATCGGTGGCGTAGCCGTCGCTGTGACCGCCAATGCAGACGGCACCTACAGCTTCCAGCTTCCCGCCGGCGTGACGGGCGGCATCGTAGTGGCTGTGCCCACGACCGACGACAATACCTTTGAAGGCCGCGAGAGCCTGACCCTGGAAGCCACCCTCAGCGGCCAGGCCGCCAATGGCGCCCAGCTGCCGCCCGGCATCTCAGACACGGGCAATGCCACCATTGTCGATACGGAAAGCATCGATCCGTCCAACCCGAACCCGGGCGCGGACGTGCCGTCGCTCACGGTTTCCGATGCGGGCGACGTCAACGAAGGCAGCAACGCCGTCTTCAATGTCGCCTTGACCAAGCCGGTCGATGCCGACACCACGCTCACCTTCACGCTGGGCGGCCAGATCGAAGCGGGCGACGTGGGCACCCCCACCGTCACCATTGGCGGCCAGCCCGCCACGGTCAAGGTCAATCCGGACGGCTCCTACAGCATCACGGTGCCCGCCGGCACCACGGGCGGCATCGTTGTCACTGTCCCGACCACCGATGACGCCACCTTCGAGGGCCGTGAAAACCTCACCCTCGAAGCAACCCTGACGGGCAACTCGGCCAGCGGCGTCGCCCTGCCCGGCAACATTACCGATACCGGCAGCGCCACGATTGTCGATACGGAAAGCACCGATCCCTCGAACCCGAACCCGGGCGCGGACGTGCCGTCGCTCACGGTTTCCGATGCGGGCGACGTCAACGAAGGCAGCGATGCCGTCTTCAATGTCGCCTTG
Organism: Achromobacter sp. NPDC058515; assembly: GCF_042721735.1. Lineage (NCBI taxonomy): Bacteria > Pseudomonadati > Pseudomonadota > Betaproteobacteria > Burkholderiales > Alcaligenaceae > Achromobacter > Achromobacter sp. NPDC058515. The sequence goes on along the minus strand of NZ_JBHXNI010000012.1, from coordinate 143,003 downwards.
ACCAAGCCGGTCGACGCCGACACCACGCTCACCTTCACACTGGGCGGCCAAATCGAGGCGGGCGACGTGGGCGTCCCCACCGTCACCATTGGCGGCCAGCCCGCCACGGTCAAGGTCAATCTGGATGGTTCGTACAGCGTCACCGTCCCCGCCGGCACCACCGGCGGCATCGTCGTCACCGTGCCCACGACCGATGACGTCACCTTCGAAGGCCGCGAGAACCTCACCCTCGAAGCCACCCTGAGCGGCAATTCCGCCAGCGGTGTGTCCCTGCCTGGCAACATCAGCGATACCGGCAGCGCCACGATTGTCGATACCGAAAGCACCGATCCGTCCAACCCGAACCCGGGTGCCGATGTGCCGTCGCTCACGGTTTCTGATGCGGGCGACGTCAACGAAGGCAGCGATGCCGTCTTCAATGTCGCCTTGACCAAGCCGGTCGACGCCGACACCACGCTCACCTTCACACTGGGTGGCCAAATCGAGGCGGGCGACGTGGGCGTCCCCACCGTCACCATTGGCGGTCAGCCTGCCACGGTCAAGGTCAATCCGGACGGCTCGTACAGCATCACCGTGCCCGCCGGCACGACGGGCGGCATCGTCGTCACCGTGCCCACGACCGATGACGTCACCTTCGAGGGCCGCGAGAACCTGACCCTCGAAGCCACCCTGAGCGGCAACTCCGCCAGCGGGGTTGCCCTGCCCGGCAACATTACCGACAGCGGCAGCGCCACCATTGTCGATACGGAAAGCACTGACCCGTCCAACCCGAACCCGGGCGCGGACGTGCCGTCGCTCACGGTTTCCGATGCGGGCGATGTCAACGAAGGCAGCGATGCCGTCTTCAATGTCGCGCTGAGCAAGCCGGTCGACGCCGACACCACGCTGACCTTCACGCTGGGCGGCCAGATCGAAACGGGCGACGTGGGCCTGCCCACCGTCACCATTGGCGGCCAGCCCGCCACCGTCAAGGTCAATCCGGATGGCTCCTACAGCATCACGGTGCCCGCCGGCACCACCGGCGGCATCGTCGTCACTGTCCCGACCACTGATGATTCCACCTTCGAAGGCCGCGAGAACCTGACCCTCGAAGCCACGCTGAGCGGCAACTCCGCCAGCGGCATCGCCTTGCCCGGCAACATCACCGACACCGGCAGCGCCGTAATCGTGGACGACCACGGTCCGGGCGCTGACGCACCGTCGCTCACGGTTTCCGACGCGGGCGACGTCAACGAAGGCAGCGACGCCGTCTTCAATGTCGCCTTGACCAAGCCTGTCGACGCCGACACCACGCTGACCTTCACGCTGGGCGGCCAGATCGAAGCGGGCGACGTGGGCACCCCCACCGTCACCATTGGCGGTCAGCCTGCCACCGTCAAGGTCAATCCGGATGGCTCCTACAGCATCACGGTGCCCGCCGGCACCACGGGCGGCATCGTTGTCACTGTCCCGACCACCGATGACGCCACCTTCGAGGGCCGCGAGAACCTCACCCTGGAAGCCACCCTGACGGGCAACTCCGCCAGCGGCACCGCCCTGCCTGGCAACATCACCGACACCGGCAACGCCGTAATCGTGGACGACCACGGCCCGGGCGCTGACGCACCGGCCCTCACGGTCTCCGACGCGGGCGATGTCAACGAAGGCAGCGATGCCGTCTTCAATGTCGCGCTGACCAAACCGGTCGACGCCGACACCACGCTGACCTTCACGCTGGGCGGCCAGATTGGAGCGGGCGACGTGGGCATCCCCACAGTCACCATTGGCGGCCAGCCCGCCACGGTCAAGGTCAATCCGGATGGCTCGTACAGCATCACCGTGCCCGCGGGCACCACGGGCGGCATCGTCGTCACTGTCCCGACCACTGATGATTCCACCTTCGAAGGCCGCGAGAACCTGACCCTGGAAGCCACCCTGAGCGGCAAGTCCGCCAGCGGCATCGCCTTGCCTGGCAACATCACCGACACTGGAAGCGCCGTAATCGTGGACGACCACGGCCCGGGCGCTGACGCACCGTCGCTCACGGTTTCCGACGCGGGCGACGTCAACGAAGGCAGCGACGCCGTCTTCAATGTCGCGCTGACCAAGCCGGTTGACGCCGACACGACGCTCACCTTCACGCTGGGCGGCCAGATCGAGACAGGTGACGTGGGCGTACCCACCGTCACCATTGGCGGTCAGCCTGCCACCGTCAAGGTCAATCCGGATGGCTCCTACAGCATCACGGTGCCCGCCGGCACCACGGGCGGCATCGTTGTCACTGTCCCGACCACCGATGACGTCACCTTCGAGGGCCGTGAAAACCTGACCCTCGAAGCCGCTCTGACGGGCAACTCGGCCAGCGGCGTCGCCCTGCCCGGCAACATCACCGACACCGGCAGCGCCACGATTGTCGATACCGAAAGCACCGATCCGTCCAACCCGAACCCGGGCGCGGACGTGCCGTCGCTCACGGTTTCCGATGCGGGCGACGTCAACGAAGGCAGCGATGCCGTCTTCAATGTCGCCTTGACCAAGCCGGTCGACGCCGACACCACGCTCACCTTCACGCTGGGCGGCCAGATCGAAGCGGGCGACGTGGGCACCCCCACCGTCACCATTGGCGGCCAGCCCGCCACGGTCAAGGTCAATCCGGACGGCTCCTACAGCATCACGGTGCCCGCCGGCACCACCGGCGGCATCGTCGTCACTGTCCCGACCACTGATGATTCCACCTTCGAAGGCCGCGAGAACCTGACCCTCGAAGCCACCCTGAGCGGCAAGTCCGCCAGCGGTGTTGCGCTGCCTGGCAACATCACCGATACCGGCAGCGCCACCATTGTCGATACGGAAAGCACTGACCCGTCCAACCCGAACCCGGGCGCCGACGTGCCGTCGCTCAACGTGTCCGATGCGGGCGATGTCAACGAAGGCAGCAACGCCGTCTTCAACGTCGCGCTGACCAAGCCGGTCGACGCCGACACCACGCTGACCTTCACACTGGGCGGCCAGATCGAGACAGGTGACCTGGGCGTACCCACCGTCACCATTGGCGGCCAGCCCGCCACCGTCAAGGCCAACCCGGATGGCTCGTACAGCATCACGGTGCCCGCGGGCACCACCGGCGGCATCGTCGTCACTGTCCCGACCACCGATGATTCCACCTTCGAAGGCCGCGAGAACCTGACCCTCGAAGCCACCCTGAGCGGCAACTCCGCCAGCGGCGTCGCCCTGCCCGGCAACATCAGCGACACCGGCAGCGCCACCATTGTCGATACGGAAAGCACCGATCCGTCCAACCCGAACCCGGGCGCAGACGTGCCGTCTCTCACCGTGTCCGATGCGGGCGATGTCAACGAAGGCAGCAACGCCGTCTTCAATGTCGCGCTGAGCAAGCCGGTCGACGCCGACACCACGCTGACCTTCACACTGGGCGGCCAGATCGAGACAGGTGACGTGGGCGTACCCACCGTCACCATTGGCGGCCAGCCCGCCACGGTCAAGGCCAACCCGGATGGCTCGTACAGCATCACGGTGCCCGCCGGCACCACGGGCGGCATCGTCGTCACCGTGCCCACGACCGATGACGTCACCTTCGAAGGCCGCGAGAATCTGGCCCTCGAAGCCACCCTGAGCGGCAACTCCGCCAGCGGTGTGGCCCTGCCTGGCAACATCACCGACACTGGCAGCGCCACGATTGTCGATACGGAAAGCACCGATCCGTCCAACCCGAACCCGGGCGCGGACGTGCCGTCGCTCACCGTGTCTGATGCGGGCGATGTCAACGAAGGCAGCGATGCCGTCTTCAACGTCGCGCTGACCAAGCCGGTTGACGCCGACACCACGCTGACTTTCACGTTGGGTGGCCAGATCGAGACAGGTGACGTGGGCGTACCCACGGTCACCATTGGCGGTCAGCCGGCCACCGTCAAGGCCAACCCGGATGGCTCGTACAGCATCACCGTGCCCGCCGGCACGACGGGCGGCATCGTCGTCACCGTGCCCACGACCGACGATGTCACCTTCGAAGGTCGCGAGAACCTCACCCTCGAAGCCACTCTGACGGGCAACTCGGCCAGCGGCGTTGCCCTGCCCGGCAACATCAGCGACACCGGCAGCGCCACCATTGTCGATACGGAAAGCACCGATCCGTCCAACCCGAACCCGGGCGCCGACGTGCCGTCGCTCACGGTTTCCGATGCGGGCGACGTCAACGAAGGCAGCGACGCCGTCTTCAATGTCGCCTTGACCAAGCCGGTCGACGCCGACACCACGCTCACCTTCACGCTGGACGGCCAGATCGAGGCGGGCGACGTGGGCACCCCCACCGTCACCATTGGCGGCCAGCCCGCCACGGTCAAGGTCAATCCGGACGGCTCGTACAGCATCACCGTGCCCGCCGGCACCACCGGCGGCATCGTCGTCACTGTCCCGACCACCGATGATTCCACCTTCGAGGGCCGTGAGAACCTGACCCTCGAAGCCACCCTGAGCGGCAGCTCCGCTAGCGGCGTTGCCCTGCCTGGCAACATCACCGACAGCGGCAGCGCCACGATTGTCGATACGGAAAGCACCGATCCTTCCAACCCGAACCCGGGCGCCGACGTGCCGTCGCTCACCGTGTCTGATGCGGGCGACGTCAACGAAGGCAGCGATGCCGTCTTCAACGTCGCGCTGACCAAGTCGGTCGACGCCGACACCACGCTCACCTTCACACTGGGCGGCCAGATCGAGGCGGGCGACGTGGGCACCCCCACCGTCACCATTGGCGGCCAGCCCGCCACGGTCAAGGCCAACCCGGATGGCTCCTACAGCATCACGGTGCCCGCCGGCACCACGGGCGGCATCGTCGTCACCGTGCCCACGACCGATGACGCCACCTTCGAGGGCCGCGAGAACCTGACCCTCGAAGCCACGCTGAGCGGCAACTCCGCCAGCGGCGTCGCCCTGCCCGGCAACATCACCGACACGGGCAACGCCGTGATTGTCGATACGCAGGGCAGCGGCGAGGATGTGCCCACGCTCAGCGTTTCCGACGCCGGCAACGTGGCTGAAGGCAGTACCGCGAGCTTCAACGTTTCGCTTAGCCAGTCCGTCGACGCCGACACCACGCTCACCTTCACGCTGGGCGGCCAGATCAGCGCTGCCGACCACGGCGTGCCCACGGCGACGATCGGCGGACAGTCCGTGATTGTCTCGGCCAACGCCGACGGCTCCTACAGCGTCAAGGTTCCCGCCGGCACCACCGGCGGCATCGTGATCCAAGTGCCCACCACCGCCGACGGAATCTATGAAGGCGCCGAGAGCATGACGCTCGAGGCCACGCTTTCCGGCCAGACTGCCAGCGGTACGGCCTTGCCCGCCGGCATCTCGGACAGCGGCAATGCTGCCATCGTCGACATCAACAAGCCGCCGGTTGTCGGCAGCTCGTCCACCTCGGTGTCAGAGGAGGGGTTGAGCGGCGGCATCAAAGACAACAATGGCACATCGGACACGACCGACTCGGCGCGCGCCAGCGGTCAACTGAACATCACCGATGAAAATAGCGACGCTGCCTACACCATCACGCTGGTGGCGCCGGCCAATGGCAATCTCAGTTCCGACGGCGTGCCCATCGTCTGGACGCTGTCGGACAATGGCCAAACCCTGACCGGCCGCGCCGGCGCCACCGACGCGATCGTTATCAAGATCGACAATACCGGTGCGTACACGGTGCAAATGCTCGCGCCGGTTGACCATCAGGACACGACTCGCGAAGACACACTCGGCCTGTCCGTGACTGTCAAGGTGGCAGACGGCGTCAATTCGCCCGTTTCCACGACCCTGAACGTGACGATCGAAGACGATTCGCCCGTGGTCCGCCAGAACGCGCCTGTCAACGTGGAATCCACCGGCATTCCCGACGTCTATACCGGCAAGGTCTCCTTCGCGGGCGACTCCGGCAGCGATAACCAATGGAAATTCACGTTCGGCAACGGCGCCGTGGAAGTTTCGGCCAAGGGCTTCACCTCCAGCTCTGACCTCACACTCACCAATGCCAAGGTGAACCAGAGCACATCCGGCCTGGGTGTGGCGAGTACGGATTCCCCCTACCACAACATCGCCAACGAGGTGGATTACCGCGAACTGAACGGCAAGGGCGCCTCGGAAGAATTGACGATTCGTCTTACCGGCGGAAAAGTCGCCTACGGCGCGACCATCGACTTTGCATCCATGTACGGTGGCGAAGTGGAAAGCGGCATCGCGCGCTTCTACCGCGACGGCGTGCTGATCGCCGAACGCACCTTTACCTCCGACAAGAATGGCGGCGACTACGCAGCGAACTTCCGGGTCGAGGAAGGCGGCTTTGACACGATCGTGGTTTCTGCCACCGACAATCACAAGAACTCGTCGAGCGACAACAGCGACTTCACGGTCACGGGCGTGACGTTCCTGGGCAGCCAGGACGTCCAGGCCATTGCCTATGCCGACGGCAACCTGCAGTATGCCTACGGCGCGGACGGCGCCGGCAAGCTGCAGCTGACGGGCGTTGAAAGCGGCCTGACCACGCGCGATGGCGGCGCCATCACGACCAATGTGGCCGCCAACGGCAACCTGATCCAGGGACTGGACGCCTCCGGCAATCTGGTGTTCGAGATCCGTCTGACGCCAGCCACCGGCAAGTGGGAGTTCTTCCAGTATCAGCCCATGAACGGCACCGCCAATGACTTGATCGACTTCACGTACCGCGTCACGGACGCCGATGGCGACTATGCCAATGGCCAGTTCCAGGTCGGCGGCGTGGAGCCGACCGGGCCGAGCCTGGCCATCGAAGACAACAACGCCGGCGCGCCGGGCGCGCTGAGCGTGTCGGAAGCGCAGGCAACCGGAAGCGGTTCTTTCACCATCACTGCTCAGGCCGGACTGAAATCGATAACCCTCGACGGCACGGGCAATGCGGATGCGACGCTTACCTTGGACCGCCTGGCCGACCTGGCGAACAACCCGGTCACGCTGACCACCAGCAAGGGCACGCTCACGCTCACGGGCTATGACGCTGCGACCGGCAAGGTGACCTACACCTACCAGACCAGCGGCCCGCAGCAACACACCGGCGACGACACCAACGTCCAGGACCACTTCACGATCACGGTCGAGGACAAGTTCGGCGGCAAGGCCACGGGCGACCTGGGCGTGCTGGTCACCGACACGGCGCCCAAACTCGCGCCAATTGCCGAAAGCTCGGCGCTGGCGTCGCACGGCACCAACATCATGCTCACGCTGGATACTTCCGGCAGCATGAACTACGGAAGCGGCGTCTACAGCGGCTGGCGTGAACTCTCGCGCCTGGAGGTGCTGAAGTCCTCGGTTGGCAAGCTGCTCGACCAGTACGGCGAGGCCGGCGACGTGCGCATCATGATCGTAGAGTTCAACTCGTCCGCCGGCCAGAAGGGAGGCGGCTGGATGTCGCTGGCGGACGCCAAGGCGCTCGTCGACGGGCTGAGCTATGGCGGTGGCACCAACTACGAGGCCGCGCTGAACGCCGCGATGAACGCATGGAACAACTCTGGCACGGGCAAGCTGGAAGGCGCCAATGTCCAGAACATCTCCTACTTCTTCACCGATGGGAATCCGGAGAATGGTCCCGTCTACGCCGAACAGCAGGCAATATGGGAGAAGTTCCTCGCGGACAACCATATCAATTCTTACGGCATCGGCCTGGGCACCAGCGCCACCGGCACGTACATTGATCCGGTTTCCTACAACCCGAACAAGCCGGCGGATAGCAACACGATCATCGTAAAGAACCTGAATGGCCTGGATACGGCGATCGCGGACACCATCGCGCCGCCCATCACCGGCGACATCTCCACGGGTGGCACGCTGGGCGCCGACCTGAACGGCGCGCGCATCACGCAGCTGGTGATCGACGGCAAGACGTACAACTACGACGCCGCGACCAACAAGGTAACAGCCAGCTCCGGCGCGACCTACACCTTCGATTCGGCCAAATCCGAACTGACGGTGACGACGTCGCATGGAAAGTTCACCATCGACCTGGCGGGCGAAAACCTGGGCGATTATCGCTATCAGCCGCAAAGCGCCGGCACCGACACCATCCAGTACACGGTCAGGGACGGCGACGGCGACACGGCAAGCTCCAGCCTCACGCTGACGGTGACGGCGCCGGTCTACCAGGCGCCGGACGCGGTGAATGACAGCATCATCACCAACATCCTGGGTGCACAACTGACAGTGCAGGCCGGATCGCTGCTCGCCAACGACGTGCGCGGCACGGGCTCGCTGACGATGGGGCCGCTGACGGTGAACACCGGCTGGAAGGACAAGGGAGGCGATTTCACGGCCCGCAACGTCGCCAAGCTTGATTTCGACGGCACCGGCAGCAGCAACAATGCGAACAAATTCTTGACGGTCAACCGCGGCGATTTCGCGAAGATCGGCCAGGATCGCGCGCAGATCAAGGTGGACGGTTATCTCGCTTCCGTCGGCGCGAACCGCAGCAATGATCAGGACACCATCACTATTGCCCTGTTGGCCGGTGAAGTTCTCACGCTGAGCCATGACCTGCAGGCCGGCTGGATCCGTATGGAATATCGCCTGGCAGGAAGTTCCGACAGCTACAAATTGCTGGAGAACGGCGAAACCATCAGCACCACGACGGGTGCCAGCTACGAAATCCACATCGTCAACATCGACGACAACGGCTCGGGCTGGGGCGGTACCGGCGAGGAAGACTACCTGCTCACGATGACCGTCGACTACTCCCGCGCGGCTCCCACGACGGACAACGTGGCCAATGGCTCTTACACGATCCATACGGCGGATGGCCACAACGACAGCGCCAATGTTTCGGTGGAGTATCAGGCGGGAGGCCATCTGGTCGGCACCAACAAGGCCGAGATCCTGCTGGCGGGCGACGGCAACGATACGCTCGACGGCGGCAAGGGCAATGACGTGCTGGTCGGCGGCAAGGGCAACGACACCCTTATCGGCGGCGACGGCGCCGACACCTTCCGCTGGGAGTTCAATGACCAGGGAACGACCGCCGGTCCGGCAGTCGACCGGATCAAGGACTTCTCCCTGGCCAAGCCGGCCGACGGCGGAGATGTGCTGGACCTGAAGGATCTGCTCATCGGCGAAAAGGACGGCACCCTGACGCAGTACCTGAACTTCAAGCAGGATCCGGCCAACGCCAACAACACGGTTGTCGAAATCAACACCAAGGGCCAGATCAGCCAGGGCGCCGACCAGAAGATCGTGCTGGAGAACGTCGATCTCACGCATGACGCCCACGGTCAGCTCATGAGCAACCAGGCCATCATCAATGACCTGCTGCAGAAGGGGAAGCTGAACGTCGACCACTAAACCGCGACAAGGGGCTGGCCGGCAGCGGCCTGCCCCGCCCGCATGGCGCATTTTTTCCAAGGGCGCATCTAAGATGCCCGGAAAAATGTGAAAATCCGTTTCATGCCATCGACCCGCCGTTACCGAAGCGCGCTGACTCTGTGCCGATTGGCTTTGCTATGCCTGGCTTGCGGCTGGGGCGGCAGTTCCGCTCTGGAAGTCAATTCCGACCGGCTGCAAAGCCTGTCGGCCAGCCGCTACGGCGCCAAGGGCTCCAAGTCGGTCTCGACCTGGCTGCAGCTGATGCGCGATCCCGCGCCCGCCCCCGAAAAGGACAGGCTGACGGTGGCGAACGATTTCTGGAACCGCGCCCTGCTCTCTGGCGAAGACTCCCTCATTTGGAAGCAGGCGGACTATTGGGCGACGCCGCTGGAATCGCTGGGCAGAGGCGCGGGCGATTGCGAAGACTATGTCATCGGCAAGTACTTCACCTTGCTGGCGCTTGGCGTCCCGGCCAACAAGCTGCGCTTCATCTATGTCCGCGCGCGCGTCGGCGGACCAGCCAGCAGCAGCCAGATAGCCCACATGGTCCTGGGCTATTACGAAACGCCGAATGCGGTCCCGCTGGTGCTGGACAGCCTGATCTCAACCATCCTGCCGGCCACGCAGCGGCGCGACCTGACGCCGGTATTCAGTTTCAACGCCGACGGCGTCTACGTGGACGGAAAAGCCGCCGCCCCCGTTGACCGCCTCAGCCGCTGGCGTGATCTACTTCAACGCATGGAACGGGAAGGCATCCGCCCCTGATGTCCGGAAACAAGACTATGTCCATACTTCGTCAGCTACTGCTCAGCGTGACCCTTGCCATCAGCGTGATCCTGCTGGGCACACTGGCGCTCAGCATCAACTCCGCGCGCGAATACCTGTCCGGCCAGCTCCAGGTGCAAAGCACCGATGCCGCGGTGTCGCTGGCGCTGTCCTTGTCGCAACCCGCGAACAATGATCCCGTGGTCCAGGAACTGCTGGTGTCGGCGCTGTATGACGGCGGGCATTTTTCGCTGGTGCGGCTGACTGACCCGGAAGGCCGGGTCCTGATCGAGCGCAAGTCCACGGCCAGCGCGGCTTCGGTGCCAGTTTGGTTCCGGACGCTGGCGCCGCTGGATGCGCAGGCGGCCACGCATGCCGTCAGCGACGGATGGCGGCAGATCGGCGAGGTCACGCTGATCGCCAATGACGCCTATGCTTGGGAAGCGCTATGGCGCAGCAGCCTGAAAATGATCGCGCTGGTGGTGGGCGCGGGCATTCTCTGGGCGGTTTTCGCCTTTGTGCTGGTAGGCTGGATCAAGAACCGCCTGCTGCGCGAGATCAGCGACCACGTCCGCAGCATCGGCCGCGACGCCCCGCCCGAGCAGATGGAGGCGCGCGTGCCCGAACTGTCCGGCGTCGTCCAAGCCCTGAACCAGACGCGCGAGCGCGTGCATGCCAGCGTCGAAGAGCAGAACGCCAAGATCGAATCGCTTGAGCTGGAATTGAACCAGGATCCGGTGACCGGCCTGCCAAACCGCAAATACTTCGTCAACGAGTTCCGTCGCGCGCTGGAAACGAAGCCGGCGACGGCGGCGGCGCGCGGCGTCGACGGCGGCCACGTGCTGGTGTTCCGTCAACGCGACCTGGCCGACCTGAACCGCTATATGCCCCGCGAATTCATCGACCAATGGCTGCGCACGGCATGCGAACGCATCCGCGGCACGCTAAAGAGCATGCATGTGGCCGCGCCCCTGCTGGCCCGCCTGAACGGATCGGACTTCGCGTTGCTGCTGCCCGGCTGCGCGGCGCCGCAGGCAATGATGGTCGCGGAACAGCTGCGGGCCGACCTGCACGCCTCGCGCATTCCCGTCGGCGAAGGCCATTTGTGCCGCTGGGCGCAGGCCATGACCGACTACGGGCACGGCAGCCAGGCCGGCCCGGTGCTCGCGCGGCTGGATTTCGGGCTGATGCGCGCCGAAAGCGCCGGCAACGACCAAGTCGTGATCGCGGGCGCGACCGATATGCAGTCGCCTTCGGAATCCGGAGAGCGCGCCTGGAAGGACGCCATCCTGTCCGCACTGGAAGACCGCCGTTTCGAACTGGCGACCGAGCCCCTGCTGGCGCTGGACGGGCGCACGGTGCGGACCGAGGCGATGCTGATGCTGCGCACCGCCGCCGACCAGGTGCCGATCCCGGCCACGCTGTTCATCCCGCCCGCCGTGCGCCTGGACCTGGTGGCCGATTGCGACCTGGAATCCGTCCGCCTGGGGCTGGACTGGCTGGCCTCCCACGAGGGCGAGCTGGCGGTGCGCGTGGCCCTGCCCTCGTTGCGTGGCCAGAAGTTCTTGCGGCAACTGGCCCTGCTGCTGACCGAGCGCCGGCCGCTGGCGCGCCGCCTGTTCCTGGAAATCGATGCGCACGGCCTGGTCGAATGCCACGAGCAGATTGCCGCGCTGGCGCGCGTCGCCTCGGAATTTGGCGCCCATATCGGCGTGCGCCGGCTGGCGCAGCAATTCGGCGCCGTGGCGCAATTGCACACGCTTCCCCTGGCCTACGTGAAATTGGGCGGAGGTTTCGTGGGCGGCATGTCGCAAAGCCCCGGCAGCCAGCAATTGACGGCGTCCGTGCTGGAAACGGCGCGGGCCTTGCACATCGCGGTCTATGCGGAAGACGTGCCGGACGCCGAAACCCAGCGCATCCTGGCCAGCCTGGGCATCGGCATCATGCGGGGTCCGGGGGTCAAGACCGCGGCAAGCGGGGCATAAGCCGCCCCGCGCCCGGCCGCCCGTTCAACGGGCGGCTGTGCCTTTGGATTGCTCGTACAGCGGCATCACTTTCTGCGCGGCGGCTTGCAGGTCGCTGATGCGCGAGGCCGCCGAAGGATGGGTGGAGAGGATCTCGGGCGGTGAATTGCCCTGGGCGGCCGAGCCCATCTTCTGCCACAACGTCACGGCGGCGCGCGGGTCATAGCCTGCCCTGGCCGCCAACTCCACGCCCATCCGGTCCGCCTCGGTCTCATGCGTGCGGCTGTTGGGCAGGGTGAACATCACGCTGGTCAATTCCCCGCCCAGGTCGGAAGCCACGGATGAGCCCGTGGCGATGGACAGCACCGACAAGCCCAGATCGGTTGCCATCTGCTGGGACACCCGTTCGCGCGCATGTTCGCGCAGCGCATGGGAGATCTCGTGGCCCAGCACCGCGGCCAGTTCGTCGTCGGAGGGCTTGATCTTTGCGATCAGCCCCGTGTAGACCGCGATCTTGCCTCCCGGCATGCACCAGGCGTTGACCTCGTCGCTGGACAGCACATGCACTTCCCATTTCCAGCCGGCCGCGTCGGGGCGGAACACGTCCGCCTGATCGATCAGGCGCTGGGAGATGGCGCGCACCCGCGCCAGCTGCTGGGCATCCCGATCCAGCAAGCCTTTGGACTGGGCCTGCTTGAGGATGTCGGTGTACTGCTGGGCCGCCTCCTGGTCCAGCGCCTGCGACGGCACCATGCTGGACATATATTGGGTGCGGTTGACGCCAACGGCGCCGGACTGCGTGGTGTTCATGCCCGTGCAGCCCGCCAGGACGGCCAGCGACAGCACGGCCCCGGCATTGCGCAGAAAGTTAGGTTTCCGGTTCATGTCGGCCTCCAAGCCATTTCAACAGCGAGAAGCGTATCAGACCGTCGAGCCGCACTGCCCGCGATGACGCAGGGCGTGGTCGATCAGCACGAGCGCAAGCATGGCTTCGGCGATCGGGGTTGCCCGGATGCCGACGCAAGGATCATGGCGGCCCAGCGTCTGCACCATGACCGGCTCATTGGCGCGGTTGACCGAGCGGCGCTCGACGCGGATGCTGGACGTGGGTTTGATCGCCAAGGATACGGTGACGGGCTGGCCGCTGGATATCCCGCCCAGCACCCCGCCCGCATGGTTGGTGAGGAATCCGTCGGGCGTGATTTCGTCGCCGTGCTCCGAACCGCGCTGCGCGATGCAGTCAAAGCCCGCCCCGATGGACACGCCCTTGACCGCGTTCAGGCCCATCATGACGTGCGCGATATCGGCATCGAGACGGTCGTAGATGGGCTCGCCCCAGCCTGCGGGCACGTTCTCGGCCACGACCTCGATGCGCGCGCCCACGGAGTCCCCGTCGCGACGCAACTGGTCCATATAGGCCTCCAGTTCCGCGACGATCTCGGCATTGGGCGCATAGAAGGGGTTGTTGGACACTTCGTCCCACGAGACGAAGGGAATCGCGATGGGGCCAAGCTGGCTCATGTAGCCGCGCACCTTGACGCCGTGCTCCTCGGACAGCCATTTCTTGGCAATCGCGCCGGCCGCCACGGTTGGCGCCGTCAGCCGCGCCGACGAACGGCCTCCGCCGCGCGGGTCGCGCATGCCGAATTTGCGCCAATAGGCGTAGTCGGCGTGACCCGGACGGAAGGTGTCGGCAATATTGGAGTAGTCCTTGCTGCGCGCATCGGTATTGCGGATCAGAAGCGCGATCGGCGTACCGGTAGTGAGCCCTTCATAGACGCCGGACAGGATCTCTACCTGGTCGGCTTCCTGGCGCTGCGTGACATGGCGCGACGTGCCGGGACGGCGGCGGTCCAGTTCGAGCTGGATGTCGGACGCGTCGAGCGCGAGCCCGGGAGGGCAGCCATCCACGACGCAACCGATGGCCGGCCCGTGGGATTCGCCGAAATTCGTGACGGTAAAGAGGGTACCTAGGGTGTTGCCGGGCATAGGGAATCAACAGGTCGGGTTTGCGAGCAACCCCGATTATGACACCGCCGAGGCCAAAGCCTGGATTTCAGACGCCGGCGCCGGCCGTCCCAGCAGGAAACCCTGCATGACCCGGCAACCCAGGGACTTCAGGATTTCGCGCTGGCCTTCGGTCTCGACGCCCTCGGCCACCACAGGCAGGTGCATCGCCTGGCAAAGGCCGAACAAGGCGGACACGACCTCGCGGCTGCCCGCGTCCGATTCCAGCGCGGAAATGAAACTGCGGTCGATCTTGACCCAGTCGATGGGCAGGTGGCGCAAGTGATTCAGGCTGGAATAGCCGCAGCCGAAGTCGTCCAGCGCCACCCCGATGCCCTTGGCGCGCAAGGTGTTCAGGATTTTCACGTGCCGATCGTAGTGCAGGATGAAGATGGACTCGGTGATCTCCAGCACCAGCTTGTGGGGAGCCAGGCGCGTCGCCGCCAGCACATCGGAAACCAGCTGGACCAGGCTGTCCTCGTTCATCTGCTTGACCGACAGGTTCACATGCACGCGCCAGGCGGACGGCCACAGCGCGGCTTGCGAGCAGGCGCGTTCCAGGATCCAGGCGCCCAGCGGCACGATCAGGCCGCTGCGCTCGGCCAGTTCGATGGTCACCGCGGGCGACACGCTGCCCAGGACCGGATGATGCCAGCGCAACAGCGCTTCGCATCCCTGCACCATGCCGGTGCCGCTGTCGCAGACCGGCTGGTAATACAGCTCAAACTGGTCCATCGCCGGCGTGGTCAACGCCAGCCGCAAGTCGTTTTCCAGCCCCTGCTGGTCCCGCTGGCGCGCCAGCAGGCGGAAATCGAACAGATTCCAGCCCGGGCCGCCACGTTCCTTCAGGGGAACCAGGGCCACCTGCACGCAGCGCTGCAATTCCTCCACGCTGCGGCCATGCTCGGGATAGAGCGCGGCCCCGATCCGAAAAACCGCAATTAGGGGACGCCCCCCCAATTCGTAGGGGACGCTCAGATATTCCAGCAGCTTGGCCGACACCTGCGCCGCGCCCTCTTCGTCCACTTCGGGCACGCAGACGGTGAACGCGTCTGTGCCGGTACGCGCGGCCATGCCTCCCAAGGTCCGGGAAAGAAGGCTGAGCCTGTCCGCCACCAGCACCAGCAGCGCCTGGTCTTCGCCGGCGCGAAGCATGGCGCTGATCTGGGCGTAGTGTTCAAAGCTGACCAGGAAGAAGGCGCCCCGGCGCGGGGTCCCTTCGGACTTGTTCAGCCACGCGCGCGCACGACGATACAGCTCCTGCTGGCTAAGGAGACCGGTCAGTTCATCTCGCGTCAGGCGGCGGCGCAACATGCGTTCCCGGCGGACGAAAAACAGACTTATCGCTGCAAGTGCGCCTGCGAGCGTCAGGCACAGTGCGAGCAGGTAACTCTCACGCACGGAGCCCCCTATCTATAAGCCCCTGGCGTTGTGGTCCGCAGACGGACCCAAGGGCTGTAACATCTTTTAAATTATGCATTGTTTTTGCAAAAAAACGCCACATTTCAGAGGCAACGCACCCCTCTTTTCCGGGTTCCTTCGGATATCTAGTTGCTCGCGGCGGGTCATGACGGGTCCTGGAATAGCGGTCGCTGGCCGGTCCTGTTCGCCATGCCTTGCCCTTACTACGACAGCCGAACCCCAAAAATTAATACGCAGTGTCTCAATAGTTCTCAGGCGGGCAATTATCACGAACGAAATAATTGCATAGGTTGTCTGATCTCGCGGCGGATTTCGTAATATTCTGTGCGTTCTATGACACACCGAATTACAGTGTAAGCGGTGCCAACGAGGTATTAGTAACGTGTGTCACGTTTCTTATCCAGGTTTTTTCCCTGTCAGGCGCCTTCGCCGCCTGATGCCCCCCTTTAACCGGCAGCCGAGCGCTCAACGACTCAGGCAACGGTGCAGCCCAAAAAGGGAACCTCATATACATGCCCACACTACGCCGGCTACTTCTCTGCACTGCCCTCCTGATCGGTTTCATCCTGCTCGGCGCCCAGGCGTTGGGGATGCTGGCGGCTCACCGCTACCTGAACTCGCAACTGGCGCAGCAAAGCGAAGCGGGCGTCAGCGCGCTCACATGGGCCTTGTCCCATGGCCCGGTCAGCACGGACGACCAGGCGGAACTGGCGGATGAGCTGTTCGGGCAGGGCCTCTATGCCCTGGTGCGCATCACGAACGAAGGGAACGCCGTCAGCGTCGAGCGGCGCAAGCGCCCGGACGGCGCCGGGCGGGATCGGGACTGGCGCGACGCGTGGCTCGACATGGAGGCGCCGGCGGTATCGCGGACTTTCGCTTCGGCGGACGGCCGGACGAAAGGCACGGTAACGGTGCAGGCGGACGCGCGGCTGGCGCGCGACACGCTATGGCAAGGCGGCATGAGGGTGCTGGGCCTGGTGTTGGCCGCCGGCGTCTTCTGGGCACTGTTCGCCGTGAACCTCGTGCGCTGGATAGAATCCCGGACTTCGCGCGACATCTGCGAACGCGTGCGCGCCCTGGCCCCGGGCAACCATGCGGAATTGACCGGATCGTGCGAACTGGCGGGGGTGGACCAGGCCCTCGTCGACGCGCAACGCCGGGTGGCCGCCACGGTGCAGGAACAGAACGCCAGGATCGAATCCCTGCAGAGCGAGATCTATCGGGACCCCATCACCCGCCTGCCCAACCGCAAATATTTCGTGGACCAGTTCAGGCAGGCGCTGGCGGACAAGACCGCCGACGCGGGGGGGCACCTGCTGATGTTCCGCCAGCGCGACCTGGCGCAGATCAACCGGCACCTGTCGCGCGCGTTCACCGACCAATGGCTGCGCTCTTCATCCGACCGGCTGCGCAAGCTGGTGGCGGAATTCGGGGGGCCGGACACGCAGATCGCGCGCATCAGCGGATCGGACTTCGCGCTGCTGCTTCCGCGCACCTCCGCGCCCCAGGCCAGCCTGCTGGCCGAGCGTGTGCGGCGCGAGCTGCGTTCGCTGCGCGTGCCCATGGACAAATACGGGTGGTGCCGCTGGGCCCTGGCCATGGCGGCCTTCGCCCCGGGCGACAACATGAGCGACACCCTGGCGCGCCTGGATCACGCCCTGATGTGCGCGGAAAGCGCCGACGACGATCAGATCGCGCCGGCCAGCCAGGCTGCCGACAGCACGCGCATCGGCGAATACAGTTGGCATGACGCCCTGGTCACTGCCCTGGAGCAGCACCGGTTCTCGCTGTCGGCCCTGCCCTTGCATGAAGTCTCCGGCGCGCTGCTGCATCACGAGGCCAGCCTGACCCTGCACGACACCTCCGGCGCCGATCCGGTGCCGGCCTCCATCTTCATGCCCCCCGCCGTGCGCCTTGGCCTGTCGGCCGAATGCGACATCCAGGCAATCCGCCTGGGGCTGGACTGGCTGTTCACCCACGATGGCGCGTTGACCGTGCCGGTTTCCCTGGCTTCGCTCGCGCAGGGTTCCTTTCTGTCCAGGCTGGAGCGCATGCTTGCCGACCGGCCCGCCCTGACGATGCGCCTGATCGTCGAGGTCGACGCCGCGGGGCTCGTGGAACAGGGAGCCGACCTGCGCCAGCTCTGCGACATCGTCACCGGCGCGGGCGCCCGCGTCGGCGTGTCGCGGCTGTCGCAGCAATTCGGCGCCATGGAACACTTGCATGAGTTTCCCGTGTCCTATCTGACGCTCTGCGGCAGCTTCATCACCGGACTGCTGCACAGCCCCGGCAGCCAGCATCTGGCCGCCACCGTGGTCGCCACCGCCACGACGCTGGACATGGCGGTCTATGCCGCGGACGTCCCCGACACGGCCACGCAGTACATCCTCGAGGAAATGGGTGTCCGTGCGATACGCGGGGCTGTCGTAAACTTCGCCCACGCGCAAGATCTCGCGCATGATCACCAATGGGTTCCTAGTTGACGGAAGGATTGTTTCTTCGCACCCGCTGGCGTTTCCGCCATCGCCGCGCCGGCCGAGCAAGCTCCACCCGGCAATCCCCCTGGCCGCGAATGGGGCTGCTGCTGTGTGCCTTGCTCTGGCCGGGCTATGTCATGGCCTACGGCCTGGATGCCGATTACCAGAGCATCCAAACCGGCCTGACCGCGGGCGTCGCGATGGCTTGCGGCCTGGCTTGCGGCGTCGCCTGGGCCTGTACCCGGAACACCATGTTTGCGGCGGGCCTGGCCTTTGTCCTTCTCGAGGGCCTGTTCCGCTCATTGCCTGCGCTGATGCCGCCGGGCGCGCTGCAGGCGGGGTCCTATGCGGCCCTGCTGGCGTTGACCGCCCCGCTCCTGGGAGAGTCGCGCAACGCCGCCAGGCTGGCGGCGGCGTGCCGCTGGAGCAGCATCGCGCTGGCCGGCGTCGCGGCCCTGGCGCTGATCTTCGTCTATGAGACCGAGAACGGCAGGCTGCCCGCCGCCATTGCGGGCATCTGCGCCGTCGTCAGCTTGCCGCTGGCCGCGTGGTTTCTGACGCGGGCGGCAAGACAGGCGCCCGGGCGCGCGACATCCGTGGCGCTGGCGCTGATCTACGTCATCTCGGCCTGGATGCTGTGGCAGGACGCCTGGAATTCCAACGGCACCGAGGCCACTGGCACGGCTTCCGAACTGCTGCGGTTGATGCTGGTATCGGGCACCCTGCTCTGGCTGGCGCTAGATACGCCAGCGCGCGTGCGCGCACTCCCGGGCCGCAATGCCGTTGACCACACCGACGCCGAGCATCTGGCCCAGGGAGAGTTGCGGCTGTCCGAACTGGCCGGCGCGCTGGATACGCAACGCCAGGTGAACGCGCTCATTTCGCACGAACTGCGCGCGCCGCTTGCCACCATCAGCGCGGCAGCCCAGTCCCTGGACATGATTCTTTCCGACAGCGGCGAAACCGTCGACAACCGCCTTGCGCGCATCCACAGGTCAGTCACCCGCATGACCGAACTGATGGATCAGCTGCTGAACCAGGACAGGCTGGGCGAACAGGCATGGACGCCGCGCGGCGAACAAACCGATATGGCCGGGCTTGTGCGCGATGTCGTGACGGCCATGCAGCCCGACACCGCGCACGCGCTGGTGCTGCAGGCCCATGGTCCCCTGCCGGTATTTTGCGACCACCCGCTGACCAGCGTGGTGGTGCGCAACCTGATCCACAACGCCATCAAGTATTCGCCGGCCAATGAGCCGGTCCGGATTGAAACGGGGCATACCCGCATCGAAGATGTGCCGATGGCGTGGATGGCCGTCATTGACCGCGGCCCGGGAATCGCCGAAGAAGAGCAATCGCGGATCTTCGAGCCGCATTTCCGGCGCTCCGCGCATCGGGAAACCCAGGGCATGGGTATCGGCCTGTACCTGGCCCGGCGCATCTGCCAGAACCAGGGCGGCTCGCTGACCATGCAAAGCAAGGTTGGGGTGGGTACGCGCTTTGTCGTCACCCTGCCCGCTGCCGGGCCGGCGGCGTGATCGCCGCCTGGCACGCGGGCCAGGCGGGGCTCAGGCCGCGAACACGTAGCCCTGGCCGCGCACCGACAGTACCGGCAGCTTGAGGCCTGCGCTTTGCGCCTTGGCGCGCAAACGGCTCACCAGCACATCGATGCGACGCAATTCAAAACCGCCCGGGCTGTCGGGCAGGAACAGTTCCGCCAGGGCCTGGCGGCTGACCGCGCTGCCGGCCGCATCCATCAGGGCCACCAGGAACGTCCGTTCCTGCGCGCTTAGATGCAGCGAGGCGCCGTCAGGAGCGACCAGGATCCAGCCGCCGTCCTGCAGGGACCAATTGGTGTCCGCGGCGGCGCGCGTCTCCGCGTCGACGGGCCGCGGCGCCTTGGCCAGACGCATCCGGCGGGCCAGGCTGCGAATGACCGAACTGAGCTCAAGCAGATCCACGGGCTTGGTCATGTAGACATCGGCGCCGCCCTCCAGCCCGCGCACGCGGTCTTCCAGCGCGCTGCGGCCCGTCAGCATGACGATGCCCACCGGGCTCAAGGCGCGCAGGCGGGTCGCCACGGAAAATCCGTCTTCGCCGGGAAGATGGGCATCCAATATGACGATGTCGCACGGCTGCTCCTGCAATCGGCGATAAAACGCCACTGCATTGTCACAGGCAAACGCCACTCGGAAACCATAGCCGCCCAGGCCTAATGCCAACTCCTCCCGGAAGTCGGCATCATCCTCAAGCAGGCCGATACATAGCAAACCATCTGCGCCAGGCATATTCAGAGTGCTTTATATTGAAAATTGTCGACAAATGCCCCCAGGGGAGACCGCAAGCCATTCCGAGGGTGCCGCTAGCCGGCAATCTTACGACTTTTACAATGGAAACGAATGATTGCAGTGAAAAAAACCGCGATATTTCACATTTTGACCGGGTTTTTTTCTATAAACCGCTGATAAGCGTCGATTATCTATCTTCCGGCCTGCGGTAAATCGCCATCAGGACGAACAACTGACTTCGATTCCACCCGCCCAATCCGGCGGCAATCCCGCATAGCGCTCGTAGCCTTCCTGCGCAACATAGGGATTTCGCAATAGCTTCATCAGCGTATCGATTTCACTGGCGTCGCCGGTTTTCGCGGCACGGATCGCCTCTTCCGCCAAATGATTGCGCAACACGTACAGCGGATTGACGCGGTTCATGCCCGCCATCACTTCCTGCACGGGCCGCCCATCCTGCGCATGGCGCGCCAGAAGCCTGTCCAGCCAGGCGCCCGCGGCCGGACGATCGATAAAGAGATCCTCGAAGGCGCGGCGTTGCCCTTGCAGCGCGTCCGCCAGCCGCCGCCACGCCAGCGTGAAATCGGCCTGGTTGGCGTCCATCAGCTTGAGCAGGTCATCCAGCAAAGCTTCATCCACCGGCCGCCACGCCGCCAGGCCCAGCTTGGCGCCCATTTTGTCATGGAAGGCCCGCGTGAAGATGGCTTCGAATTCGTCCAGCACCGCGCGCAGGCCTTCGACGTCCTGAACCAGCATATGCAGGCTGCCGCCCAAACGGTAAAGATTCCAGAGCGCCACCGAAGGTTGGCGGTTCCACGAATAACGCCCTTCGGAATCCGAATGGTTGCAGACATGCCCCAGCCGGAAACCGTCCATGAATCCATAAGGACCGTAATCCAGCGTCAGGCCCAGGATGGACATATTGTCCGTATTCATCACGCCATGGCAAAAACCCACCGCCTGCCAATCCGCCATCAGCAGCGCCGTGCGGCGCGTCACCGCGCGCAGCAGATTTATATACGGCGCATTGTCATTCAGGGATTCGCCGGCGGGCGCTTCCCTGCATTCCGGGTAGTAGCGGTCAATCACATAATCGGCCAGCGTCTTGAGCATATCGGGCTGGCGCCGCGACGACCAGTGCTCAAACGAGCCAAAACGCACGAAACTGGGCGACATGCGCGTCACGATAGCGGCGGTCTCGACCGTTTCCCGCATGACGGGGTCGTCGGACACCACCAGCGCCAGCGCGCGCGTCGTCGGCACGCCCAGCCCATGCATGGCCTCGCTGGCCAGGTACTCGCGCACGGACGAGCGCAACACGGCCCGGCCGTCGCCCATGCGAGAGTATGGCGTCATGCCTGAGCCCTTGAGCTGCAGTTCCCATCCGCCCCGCGGCCCCTGGACTTCGCCCAGCAGATGGGCGCGGCCGTCGCCAAGCTGGCCCGCCCAGATGCCGAACTGGTGCCCGCTATAGACGGCGGCCAGGGTATCGCCGCCGGGCAGCGGTTGGGCGCCGGAGAATACGCCGAGGAATTCGGGCGTGGACAAGGCGGCGGGATCCAGGCCGATCAGCGCCGCCGCGTCGGCATTGGCGTGCAGCAGCCGCGGATTATTCAGGCCCTGGGGCGCCAGACGGGTGTAGAACGCCGCCGGCAGGGCCGCGAACGAATTGACGGCTTGCAGTTCAGTCAGGGAATGGACGCTCATGCGCGTTGGCTCCTGGCAGCGCGCTTGGCGGGCCGCACGTAGAAAATGGCGCTAAGGAAAAAGGTCGCCGACAGCAGGATCTCGCCCCAGGCCATCAGCACCGACAACGGCGCGGGATCGGACATGGCGCGCACCACGCCCTCCATCAGATACAGCAGCGACAGCATGGCCGCCCATTGATACGTGTAGAGATTGCCGCGCACGATGCCGCGCAGCGGAAACGCCAGCGGCAAGGCCTTCAGCATCATCCAGGAACCTCCCGGCCGCACGGGCGCCACCACGGTTTCCCAGGCGACGCAAAGCACGATCAGGGCAAACAATGAAACCGAGGCCAGCAGGCGCAAGCGGGGGTTGAGTTCAGGGTTCATGCTGCTATTATCGCCTGATGAATCGCCCCGCCGAGCCCCCCGCCGCTACGCCGGCGGCCACCAAGCCCTCGACCTCGCGCTCTTCATGGGTTGCGAGGGCCGGACGTGTCTTTCGTTTCACCGCTCAACGCGCCAACGAAGAAAAGCTGCTTCAGGTCGCATCCAGCCTGACCTTCACCACTGTCCTGGCAATAGTCCCCATGCTGGCCGTGGTGCTGTCGCTTTTCACCGCATTTCCCGTCTTTCAGGAATTCCGGGTCGCCCTCGAGGACTTCCTGACCAACAGCCTGATGCCGCCGTCCGTCTCGGACAACATCATGGAATACCTGAACCAGTTCGCGCGCCAGGCATCGCGCCTGACCGCCATCGGCGGCGCGTTCCTGCTGGTCACTTCGCTGCTGCTGATCATGACGATCGACCAGGCTTTCAACGACATCTGGCGCGTCTCGCGCCAGCGGCCCTTGCCGCAGCGGGCGCTGGTCTACTGGGCCATCATCACGCTGGGGCCGGTCCTTGCCGGCGCCAGCCTCTGGGCGACATCGTTCGTCGCCCGCGAGTCGCTGGGACTGGTCCAGGACGTGCCCGAGGCCGTCAGCGTCGCCATTTCCTTCATTCCCCTGGTCTTGACGGGCCTGGGTTTCGCGGCGCTGTTCGTGGTGGTGCCGAACCGCGACGTACTCTGGCGAGACGCGCTGGTCGGCGGCTGCGTCACGGCCATCGTGCTGGAAATCATGAAGTCGGGGTTTGCGTACTACCTGACGCGGTTCCCCACCTATACGGTCATCTACGGCGCATTTGCAACCCTGCCCATTTTCCTGCTCTGGATCTACCTGTCCTGGCTGGCGGTACTGCTGGGCGCGACGCTGGCGTCCAGCGCCCCGCTGATCCGGCTGGGCCGCTGGGAGATCAACCGCTACCCCGGCGCGCCGTTCGTGGACGCCCTGGACGCCCTGCGGGCGCTTCGCAAGGCGCAGGCTTCCACGCCGCCGGGCCTTCCGGCAAACGTGCTGGCGTCGAAATTGCGGCTGCACCAGGACGAACTGAACGAAGTGCTGGAATCGCTGAGCGCCATGGGATTGGTGACCCGCAGCCCCGAGGACAACTGGACGCTCACCTGCGATGCCCGCGAAACATCGATGGCGCCCGTGGTGGACCGTTTCCTGCTGGACCGCAACCAGCCCCGGGTTCGCAACGACCCGGGCATATTGCGAGTCGCTTCGTCCGTGATTTCCCAGCAAAATACGCCGACGCTGGAAGAACTCTGCGGAGAAGCGCAGAATACTGAAAATGGAATCGCTCCAATACTGCAATTGGAAGCGAACAAGAAATAGCAAAAGCATTCGGGCGTAGTCCGCCCAGGAGAAACCGATGTTGAAGGTCAGCGAGATTTTGCGCGTCAAGGGCGATACGCTCTATACGGCGTCGCCGGACATGCCTGTGTCCCAGGCCGTGCAAACCATGAGCGAGCAGGATATCGGCTCACTCGTGATCATGGAATTCGGCACCCTCACCGGCATGCTCACGTTCCGCGAGATCATCCGCCACATGCATGCGCATGGCGGAGCCGGCGAAACGACCATACGCTCGATCATGGACGATGCCCCGGTCAGCGTGTCCCCCAACACCAGCGCCGACGAAGTGCAGCGGCTCATGCTGGAAAAGCACGCGCGGTACATCCCTGTCATGGACGGCCCGACTCTGATGGGCGTGATTTCCTTCTACGACATGGCCCAGGCCATCGTCGCGGCCCAACAGTTCGAAAACAACATGTTGAAAGCCTACATCCGGGACTGGCCCACGGAAAGCGCCGAACCGGCCAAGCCCTGAGCCCAAAACCCGCCCGCGGCGCCTGCCGCGGGTTTACACCCCTGCCGGCGCCGCTTCAAACGCGGCGCCGCGCACATCCGGCGCATGCCGCTGGCTGCGCCAGGCGTCGTAGATCAGCTCGGGATTATTGGCGGCCAGCAAGGCCGGATCCGACAGCATGCGGCGCCAGCGGCGCGCCCCCGACTGCCCGTTCACCAGCCCCAGCATGGGGCGCGTCATCACGCGCAGCGGCACCCCCTTGGCGACCTGCCTCGCGGCGTACCCAGTCATGGCATCCACGACCTGCGCATCGCTGGGCAACCTGACAGACGGCCACAGCTGCAAGGAGACCTCGGACAGCACCCTCGGCGTATGCCAGGCGGCTCGCCCCAGCATCACGCCGTCGAAGTTCTCCGCGGCGCGCACGGACTGGCCGGCATCCGCCAGGCCGCCGTTGAGCACGAAGGTGCAATCCGGAAAGTCGCGCTTGAGCTGCGCGACCACGTCATAGCGCAGCGGCGGGATCTCGCGGTTGTCCTTGGGCGACAAGCCCTTGAGCACCGCATTGCGCGCATGGGCAATAAATACCCGGCAGCCGGTGTCATAGATCTTGCCGACAAAATCACGGACGAAGTCGTACGATTCCTCATAATCCAGGCCCAGGCGATGCTTCACCGTGACCGGAATGTCCACCGCGTCCTGCATGGCTTTCATGCAATCCGCCACCAGGGCCGGCTCGGCCATCAGGCAGGCGCCAAACGCGCCCTTCTGCACGCGCTCCGACGGGCAGCCGCAATTCAGGTTGATTTCGTCGTAGCCCCACTGACGGCCGAGCCTGGCCGATTGCGCCAAGGCGTCCGGCTCGCTGCCGCCCAGCTGCAGCGCCACGGGGTGCTCGGCCTCGTCAAAGTCCAGATGGCGCGCGACATTGCCGTGCAGCAGCGCGCCCGTCGTGATCATTTCCGTGTACAGGCGTGCGCGCGGGGCCAGCAGCCGGTGAAAATAGCGGCAGTGGCGGTCGGTTACGTCAATCATCGGGGCGACGCAAAGCCGCCAGTCGGGGGAGTCCAAGAATCACTCTACAAAACAAGGGGATGCGGTATTTTACGGTGCTTGGCGGCATTATGCCCGGCGGGCCCATTCGTCCGCCCCCCGAACGGCCGCCGGGCCTGCCCGCCATGTGGTCTAAAATTGCGCCGCCGCCGCCGTACAGGCATGTCCGAGCGTCCGTTAACCCCTCACTCCCGAACATCAATGGCCGTATTCACTCCCGTATCCGACGACGACGCGCGCGCCCTCCTGGCGCATTTCGATCTGGGCGAGTTCATCTCGCTTCGAGGAATTACGGCGGGTATCGAAAACACCAACTATTTCCTGCATACGACCCGGGGCGAATACGTCCTGACGCTGTTCGAGGTCCTGACGCACGCCCAGTTGCCCTTCTACATCGAGCTGATGTACTACCTGGCCGAGCGCGGCATCCCGGTGCCCCAGCCCCAGAACCTGCTTGACGGCACCCGGCTGACCACCCTGCACGGCAAGCCCTGCGCCATCGTTTCGCGCCTGCCCGGCGGCTACGAACCCGCCCCGGGCGCCGCCCATTGCGCCCTGGCCGGCGCCACGCTGGCCCGCGCCCACTTGGCCGCCCAGGACTTCCCGATCCACCAGCCCAACCTGCGCGGCCTGTCCTGG
Source organism: Achromobacter sp. NPDC058515 (assembly GCF_042721735.1). NCBI lineage: Bacteria > Pseudomonadati > Pseudomonadota > Betaproteobacteria > Burkholderiales > Alcaligenaceae > Achromobacter > Achromobacter sp. NPDC058515. The sequence continues at coordinate 117,141 of NZ_JBHXNI010000012.1, read as the reverse complement.
TGGCTGGAAACGGCCCCCAAGGTCATGCCGTTCCTGGACCCGGCCCAAGCCCAGCTGCTTGCCTCGGAACTGGCCGCCCAGCAAGCCGCCACCGCCTCGCCCGCCTGGCAAGCGCTGCAGGCGGGTCCGGCCCACTGCGACCTGTTCCGCGACAACGTCCTGTTCGCCGGCACCTTCGAGGACCCGCTCATGGGCGGCATCATCGATTTCTATTTCGCGGGCTGCGACACCTGGCTGTTCGACGTTGCCGTCAGCGTCAATGACTGGTGCATCGAACGGGACACCGGCGAATTCATCCCAGAACTGGTGCAGTCCTGGCTCGCCGCCTACGCCAGCGTGCGCCCCTTCACCGACGCCGAGCGCGAAGTCTGGCCCCTTATGCTGCGCGCGGCGGCCTTGCGCTTCTGGGTGTCCCGCCTGTACGACTTTTTCCTGCCCCGGCCGGCCCAAACCCTCAAGCCGCACGATCCCCGCCACTTCGAAAGAGTGTTGCTAGCGCGCCACCGCCCGGGTCTGCCGATATTGCCGTAACCGTTATGCCCCCCATAATTGGGGATAGCGCGTCCCTTTGTGAGAGATTCCCCCTTAGAGAGCCATGCAAGCAGCATTTCTACCCGCGACGTCCGGCTGGTATTGGGTACGAGACGGTTTCCGTCTGTTCCGCAAGCAGCCGCTGGCCATGTTCACCTGGGCCATGGCGATCAGCCTGTTGGTCATCTTTGCGACCGCGACCCCGCCGGTCGGACCGATCCTGGTCGTGGCCCTGATGCCCATCATCACCCTGATGACGCTGTCGGCCTGCAAGCATGTGGAGGCCGACCGCGTCATGCTGCCCTCCATGTGGGGCAAGCCACTCAAGCAGCCCGGCGTATTCAGGAAACTGTTCCTGATGGGCCTGCTCTATGCGGCGCTCTGCATGGCGACCGGCCTGCTCATCTTCCTGCCTTTCACCGACGCCATGATGGAGGGCATGCGCATCGCCTCCGTCGAGAAAAGCATGGAGCCCATCCTGTCGGCGATGGCCGTGCCGCTGACCCTGTTCGCGATCATCTACGTGGTGATCGCGGCGCTGTTCTGGCATGCGCCCGTCCTGGTGGCCTGGCACGGGCTGCGCCTGATGCAGGCCTTGTTCTTCTCGGGCATCGCCTGCTGGCGCAATAAGCTGCCGTTCCTGGTTTATGGCGCAAGCTGGATCCTGGTGTTTCTGTTCATCGACCTCTGCGCCGGACTGCTGGTCGCCGTCGGCCTGTCGCCGCAGTTGGCCGGCACGCTGCAAATCCCGTTCAACATCGCGGCGGGCGGCATCCTGTATTGCAGCTTCTATCCGGCCTATACCTCCGTGTTCGGCATCAATAGCGCCAGCACGCATCTCGACAACAGCGACGGCGCCCAGGCATAACGCCACGCGGCAGGGCGCAAGCGCCCTGCGCACCCCCACCACCCGCCCATTGCGCGCCACAAACGCCACATCGATCGCGTAGCGCATGCCGAAGGTATGCACCGCGGCGCACGGCATCAGCAGGATGCCAGACCTGGGCCCGGGCGGGCGGCGGCCAAGCAAGCCGCGCAGCCGGCCGCGCCAGCCCTTGACTCTCAGCAAGCGAAGACGGCCTGCCGGCAATGGGGCGGCCCGAGTCATTGCACGCTCTGCAGCAGCTGGACCGCGATCGGAAACGCCAGCACGATGAACGTGCAGGGGAAGATGCAGCCGATCAGGGGCAGCAGCATCTTCACTGGCGCCTGCATCGCCAATTGTTCGGCGCGCATGTGGCGGTCGCTGCGGCACTGCGCGGCCTGGGCGCGCAACACCGGCCCCAGGCTGACGCCCAAGGCCTCCGCTTGCGCCAGGGCGGCCGCCCAGTTGCGGGCAAGCGGACTATTGCTGCGTTCCGCCAGCGCCTTGATCGCCGCGACTCTTGACACGCCCGCCCGCATCTCGGCCAGGGCGTCCGCCAGTGCATCTCGCAACACCCCGCGCGGCCCGCTCTGCGCCGCCAGCTGAAGGGCTCCCTGCACGCTCAACCCCGCCTCCACGCACAGCGTCATCATGTCGAACACGAACGGCAGGTCCCGTTCGATGTCGCGCCGCCGTTTGACGCCCAGGCGCCTGAGCCACAGGCCAGGGGCAATCCCGGCGGCCAGGGCCGCTGCCGCCGCCCATGGCGCCCAGGCCAGCGATCCGGCCGGGAGGGCGGCGATGGCGGCGCCAGCCGCCAGCCCCCCCGCGGCCATCGCCGCGCTCCCGCAGAGCGCCGCCAGGTGGGCATAACCCACGTCCGCGGGCAAGGCGGCTTGTTCAATCGCGCGCGCCAGCCGGATGCGCCAGCGCCAGGTGCACAGCGGCCCGGCCAGCGGCGCCACCGCCGAAATCCATGGCCAAGCCGCCCGCCACCACCATGGCATGGCCGCCGAGGCCTCCTGGTCCTCGCACAGCAACGGCCTCAGGACGACCCACGCAAGCCAGGCGGTCCCGACCGCCGCGGTCAACATGCCCAGATACAGCCACATCGCGACCTCCGGTCAGATATCGATCCGCATGATGCGCCGGATCAGCAACACCCCCGCGGTTTCCAGCACCGCCACGATCGCCAGCACGCCCCACCCCATCGGCGTATGCCACAGCAACCCCATGATTTCCGGCTCCAGCCTGTCCAGCACCGCCAGCAGCAGCAACGGCAATGCACCGACGATCCAGGCCTGCAGCCTCCCCTGGGACGTCAGCGCCAGGAGCTTGGCTTGCAGTTGCAGCCTGACGCGCAAGGTCTGGGCAATGCTCTCCAGCGCCTCCGCCAGGTTGCCGCCCGTCTGCGCCGCGATGCGCATGGCCGCGACGACAAGCGAAGTCGAATCGGCCGGCATCCTGCCATGCAGGTTTTCGAGCGCGGCATCCCATGGCACGCCCAGGCGTTGCTCGCGCAGCATCAGGCCGAACTCCTGCGCCAGCGGCGCGCCGCTATGCTCAACGACATGACGCAGGCCGGTGGTCAACGCGACGCCCGCGCGCAAGGAAGATGCCAGCATCAGCAGGGCCATCGGCAACTGCGCTTCAAAGCGCCGCGCGCGCCGACGACGCAAGCCGTCGACCACCGTCCGGGGCGCGCGAGACGCCAGCGCGGCAACCATGGCGGAAACCAGGCCGCTGCCGGTCGCCGAAAAGGCCAGTACCCCGGCCACCGCGGCGCAGCCCACGGCGCCGGCCCACAACTGCGCCGGATCAATGAACAGGAACACTTCGCTCAGCCGCAAGCCCGCCTCCTGGGTATAGACCTCCCGATAGCGCCGAAGCGCGGGCGCGAACCAGTTCTGAACACGCCAGACCACCAGCACCGCGCAAAACATGGCGGCTCCCGCCGCAAGCCAGATCATGGCAAGCCTTGCGGAAACGCCGCGGCTTGCGGCCCGCGCCCGGCCGTGTCGGAGAACCAGGCGGCCTCCAAGGCCGCCCCCGCCTCCGTCCATTCCTGCGCAAAGCTGGGCAGGCCGCCGCATCCCAGGAACCCCTGGGCGCGGTCATATCGGAACAGGTCCTGCAATTGAATGCGGCCGCTTTCCATGCCGGCGACTTCGACGATCGATGTCACGATGCGCCTCCCGTCCGCCAGCCTCGCCTGCTGCACGACGATGTCGACGCTGGCGGCGATATGCTCGCGTACGGCGGGCAGGGGCAGGTCCAGGCCCGCCATCAGTATCATGGCCTCAAGGCGCGCCAGCGCATCGCGCGGCGAATTGGCGTGCAATGTCGTTAGCGACCCTTCGTGGCCTGTGTTCATGGCCGTCAGCATGTCGAACGCCTCGGGTCCGCGGCATTCGCCCACGACGATCCGGTCGGGCCGCATGCGCAGGGCATTGCGCACGAGTTCGCGGATATCGATGCGTCCCCTGCCTTCCTGGTTTGCCGGGCGCGCCTCCAGCGCCACCAGATGGTCGTGATTCAGGCGCAGCTCCGCCGCATCCTCGATCGTGACGACACGCTCACCGTCCGGAATCTCGTTGGACAGGATGTTCAACAGCGTCGTCTTGCCAGACCCCGTGCCTCCCGAAACCACCAGGTTCTTGCGCATCCTGACGCATAGCGCCAGAAACTGCGCCATGGCGCCGCTCAGCGCCCCCAGCGCGATCAGGTCCGGCATCTGCGGACGCCTCTGCGGGAACTTGCGTATGGTCAGGCTCGCGCCCTTCATCGCCACGGGCGGGATGATGGCGTGCACGCGCGACCCGTCCGGCAGACGCCCGTCGACCATGGGCGAGCTTTCGTCTATGCGCCGGCCCAAAGGCGTCACGATGCGCTCGATGACCCAGCGCACGGACTGTTCGCTGGTGAATGCGGCCTGATGGCGCCAGAGACGCCCGCCGCGCTCGACGTAGATTTCGTCGTAGCGGTTCACCATGATCTCCGTGATGTCGGTTGCCGCCAGCAAGGGCTCCAGGGGACCCAGGCCGACCGCTTCATCCAGCACCTCGCGGCAGAGCGCCGCCCTATCCGCATCCGCGGGCAAATCGGCATCCGTAGCCACGATATGCGTCAGCAGCCGCTCGGCTTCCGCGCGCAGCATGCCGTCGCTCATGCCGGCCACGTCGCGCCTGCGCAAGTCCAACGCGTCCAGCAAAGCCGCATGCAGGCGGCGGCGTTCATGCAGGCGATGCTGCGGCGCCACGGGATGCGGGACAGAGGACGGCGGGCCCACGGCGGCCGGCCGTTCATCCGCCCTGGGCGCCGGCAAGGCAGCAGCGCCGACCTCGTCCGGGAACGCGGCTTCCGGCCCCGCCGACGAGACCCGCAGGCGGCACGGCCCGATCAGGATCTCGTCATCGGGCAGCACGGGCGCATGGCGCACCACCCTCACGCCGTTCACCATGGTGCCTGCCAGCGTGCCCAGGTCCTCGAGAACGATGGCGGCCTCTTCGCGCAACAGGCGGGCGTGCTGGCGCCCGACCCGCCAGTTCACGATGCGCAGACCGCAATGCGCGCCCCGCCCTATCAGCACAGGCGCCGCGACGGCCATATTGCGCGTGGCCGCATCTTCGAAGGTCATTTCTATTTCGAGCATGCGGTCAATCCTGGATAGGCGCGCGGGCGCCGTCCGCCGGCGCGGTCCACTGGGAGCCCGAGCCCGAATAAGGGTCCCAGCCGCTGGAGCCAGCGGGCGCCGCGGTTCCCAGCCGGGGAGGCTCGGGAAAAGCGGCCTCCAGCGTTTCGCGTCCTCGCCGCACTCGGTCCGCCATGGCCGGCTCACCCTGCGACACGATCTTCGGCGTCACGAAAATCGCCAGTTCGGTCTCGCGCCGCTGATAGCGGCTCGACGAAAACAGCGCGCCCAGAATGGGGATGTCCTTCAGCCAGGGCAGGCCGCTGACTTCGCTGCCCTGCTCGCGCGACAGGAATCCACCGATGACCAGTGTGTTCCCGGAACGCACATTGAATTCGGTGGACGCCCGGCGGGTACGCAACGCCGGCCCCCCGGGCAGGCTCAACGAGGTATCCACCGAACTGGCTTCCACCTCGATCAAGGACCGGATGACCCCGTTGCGGTCTATCCGGGGCGTAATGTTCAGCGAAACGCCATAAGGCTTGAACAGGGTTGTCGGGTTGCCGCGCGAATCGGTGGAGACATAAGGCACCTCGCCGCCCGCCAGGAAGGTGGCGCTGGCGCCGCTGCGCGCAAGCAACTGGGGTTGCGCCAGCATGACCGCTTCCCCCGTTTGGGCCAGGGCCGCGATGCGGGCCGACAGCAGAGCATTGACGCCAAAGTAGCCCGCGGCCGGCGAGGCCGGACCCGGCGTTTCGATTATCTGCTCGCCGGGCCGGACCATGCGCCCGCGGGACCCGGCATCCCACGCCAGCCCCGCATTGACCCCGCCTTGCGTCACCCCGTCCCAGCGCACGCCGAACTCCCGCAGCCTTGACGTGGGAATCTCGACCACCTGGACATCCAGCAGCACCATTCGGTCCCAACCGACCTGCCCCGTGAAATCCAGCACGTCGGGATAGCGGTCCGCCAACGCGGCGATGCGGGAGCGGTCATCGTCGGACAGGTCATCGCCCTCGATCAGAATGCGCCCGCCCACATTCGAGCTGCGAGCCCCCGGAATGCGGGAGAGCAGGCTCTCGACTTCGGCGCGCAGGCGTGGCGTGCCCGCCGGAACCACCCGCAATTCATAGGCGGTGATCCGGTCGCCGGCAGTCCAGACATGCACCGACGACACGCCTTCCGCGCGGGCAAAGACGACCACCTCGCGCCCTTCCGCCGCCACCGCGCTGAGCACCTGGCCATTGCCGATAGCGACCCGCCTGACGCCGGGATGCGGCAAGACGCGTGTTTCACCGACCTGAAGCTCGAGCGCTTCGGTCGCGGCCCATGCGGACTTGGATGCCAGGCACAGGCACGCCAAGGCCAGAACGCCGACGATCCGGATCATGGCCGCTCCGAGTCAAAGCCGGCCTGCGTGTCCAGGCGGTCGCCATAGAGTATGGCCACGCCAGGCGCGCGCCGCGGCTCGGGGTCCAATCCGATGAGCGAGGCAAGGTCGCTGTGCGCGGGCGCACTGACCGCTGCCGCGTCATCGCGATGACGCAACATGGCGGTCAAGGCGCCGGCCTGCCGCGCCGCGATGAAGCGCATCGCTTCGTCCGGCGTCGCGGCCAGGGTGATATTGCCGGGCCCTTCGGCATTGCCGCTCACGGTCAGCACACGCATGCCTTGCAGCACGGGCACGGTGAGATCCCGCTGGTGGTGGGAGAAAGTCACATAGATGTCGATTGCGTCGCCCGCGCGCAGCATGTCCGCGAGGCCGCCCAGATCGGCCCCCGCCACGGTAAGCGCCCGCTGCCCGGCTCGCAGCCGGGACGCCAATGCGGGAGCCGGCGCATTGAAGGTCAGATATCCCCGCAGCAACGGCTCGCCATGGGCGACGTCCGCGAGCAGCGTGGCGCCGAGCAGGCTGCCAAGCTCCAGCGGATCCAGGCTGGAGATGGGCGCCCAGGGTTGCGGGATCTCGCGCACGGCAACGTGCACCTCTTCCAGCAGCGTGCCCGCAGGCAGGTCGTAGGCCGCGACCAGGCGGCTGACCAGGGGAGTGCGGGCTTCGGCCTCCAGCGCCAGGACGCGTTGCTGAACGTGCTCTCGCACCGCCCAGGCGGACACCAGGCCTGCAAGCAAGGCAAGGGCATATACGCCCGTCCGGCGCAGGCGCAGAGCGCCATGAACGATCCAGGCCTTCATGGCGCCCACCCGTTTACCCGGAGTCCGGTGCCGGCATCCAAGGGAACCAGCAGCAGCTTCATGCGCTCGCGCTCGCGCGTCCACCATTGCGCGGCGCCCGATTCGGGCTCGCGCGTCCAGCCGTCGCGCCGCAGACTCGTCTCCAGGAGCGGCGCCATTTGCGCGGGAGGCATGGCGTGCTGCCAGATGCGTTCGGACACCTTGACGCCGTCGTCCATTACTGCAACATCCAGCCTGAGGCGCGCGCCTTCCGGCAGCCAGGCGGGTTGCGGCGTTGCGGGGACGGTCAGGGTGCTGACCGACGAAATGCTGCCCACCGTGCGCCCCCTGCCGGCGCCTTCCATCTGCGCCACCCACCAATCCTGGCCGACCCGGCCGGACAGGATCAGTTGCCCGGGCAGCACATGCAAGTCCGCCAGGGCGGGCTGCTGGCCAGACAGAGCGCGAGCAAGGTCCGGCGGGCTCTTGGGCACATCAAACACCAGCACCTGCGCCGGCATGCCATGCAGCCACAGGCGATCCGCCAGGAGCTCGTGCGTGGACCCTGCGGGAAAACGCAGGCGTTCCAGCGTAGTGATGCCGGCGGCCGCGCCTGCGCGCGCGGCCATTGTGACCAGCGCGGCGCATACCGCCAGGCGGTACACCCGCGCAACGGCGCGGGAATGACCGCCGGATGGTTTCGACACGAAAAAGAACGCACTCATCTGCTTTGCTCCCTACGATTGCCCAGCCGGTCCGCCGGCGCCACATCCGCCCAGGCGGACAGCCAATCCAGCGACAGTGCCGGTCGGCCCCATGGCGCGTCCACCCGAGCTACGGGACGCGCCATCCGGGCGGCCTCCGACAACGAACTCTGCGCGGCCTGATGCCAGGCCGCACGGGCGCTTCCCACGCGGCGCTGCGCATCGGCATCGCCATGCGCATGGCCCGCGCCGCTTGCCACGCTGAGGCGACGCGCAATTGGCGGCCATGCCGACGGACCCCGCGGCTGTGCCTGTGCCCGGACCTCCACGGACAGCATCCGCAACCCTGCGCCGAACCATTCGTCCTGCAACGCCGAGACGCGGGGCGCGGCCACGCCGGGCAATGCCATTGCATCGCTCGACAAGCCCATGCCCGCGGGCGCGCGCAGCGTTTGCAAAGGCTGCCCCAATGCTCCCGACATGACTGCCTTGCGGCTGGCCTGCGTCGTCTGCTGCGCCGAAAACTGCAGGCTGCCGATCCCGGCCACCGCCCATAGCAGCAAAGACATGAGGGGCAACATCAGCAGCGCCTCGATCACCGCCTGTCCCTGCTGGCGCTTTGCGGGCCGCGTCATGGCGCCCTCCTTGCTTGCTGGGCTTCCTGCGGCGTGACCGCCGACAGGCGCGCTTGCCAGTAAGGACGAAACAGCGTGGCGATCTCATGGCGGCCGTCCGCAGGGCGCTCCGGGCGAGAAAAGTAGGTCTCGGCGGCGCTGCTCACCCTGACAGCGCCGGTCCGCCCCAACGCGGCATAGCGGAACAGGCCGACCGGCGCCGCCACGGCGCTGTCCGCGTCCGTCGTCTTCAGCGCCGCCCCCTCCAGGCTGACCGCCACCGCAAAGCGCAGTGGATCGCGGCTGCGCGCCAGCGCCACCTCGCGATAGGCCGGCAAGCCGCCGCCCGGCCAGCGTTGCGCCGACGCCATCGCGTAGGAATTGGCCATGGGGTTGGTGGCGCCGCTGAAAATATCCCAGGACGTGGAGAGCTCGACCCATCTCCAGAAATCCTCTTGCGAGAAGTCCGCGGGCGGTTCGTCCACATATTCCAGCCCCTCGGGCGCCTTGCTCTTCTCGCCCTGGGCGGTTCCCCAGCCCATCGCATATTCGCGAAAGTAGCAGCCGATCCAGCGGTTTGACCGCAGCGCATGGTACGACTGGGTGTCCAGCGCGCCCCATCGCCCGTCGGGCCCGAGCCATGTGGAACCCCGCCGCCGCAATTCATGGCGGTGCAAGGGACAGCGGGGGTCCACCATCCAGGCATTGCGCCGGGTCTGGCTGCGACTGTCCAGGAATCCGTAACGCCCGACCGCCGCTTCCGTCGCGGGGCGCAAGCCGGCCTTGCGCGTGGAAACGCTGCGCTCTACGTAGCCGGGCCACCCATCCGCCAACAGGCGGAGTTTCACCGAAGACGACTGCGCCCCGGAAGGAAAGTTGGCGGCCAGCACTTTACGCATGATGCGCTCGCGCGACGCGCTCAGGTCCGCGACGGCCTCGCGCGCGGCAGCTTCCAGCACCTGATGCACGATCCGGTCGTGCTGGCCGAAGGCGCGAGCCAGCCGCGATCCGGCGTCGGACGGCGCCTGCGCGGCCTGATAGGCCAGCCCCATGTCGGGGCCGAACAGCATGGCGATCAGGCTGGCTGGCGGGTTGCCACGGCTACGCTGCGACTGCAGGGCCTGGATGTACTGCGCGGACGCGCCGAGCGTGACCAGATGCGCCATCGCGACCTGATGGGCTATCTGCGTGCGGTTGATGTAGGCGATGGCATTGAGCGCGCGCGCCTGCTCGAGCGCGCCGCTAAAGGCTGCCGCATCCGCCGCATGGGTCAGGCGGCCCCGCGCCTCCGCCGTTTGGCCAAAGTTGTACAGGACGACCAGGGAAGTCGCGGCCACCGCCACCACCAGCGTGCCCAGGACCAGAGCCTGGCCTTGCTGATGGATGGGCGCCATGAGCGGATGGGTAGTCAATTCGCGTCCGCGGCGTTGCCGGTAAAGGACTTAAGCGAACGCGCCTTGGTCTGCGCCGCCGCCTTTTGCGCGGCCTGCTGGGCGGCGCGCGTTTGCGTTCCGCCGTCCTCGCCGGCGAGTTCGCGCGCCATGGCCGCCGTTTGCGAACGCACCACCTGGCCGAAGTATTGATACACCGCGATGGCGGCCACGGCCACCAAGGCCACGACCACAATGTATTCGGTCATGCCCTGTCCCAATTGACGCTTTCGATGCCCCAACATGTCTGCTCTCCCGTGCAGTGAATGTGGAGCCCAGCGTCGCCATCAGGCCTCGCAGCGGCAATTCGTGGATGCCGAGGCGGACAAAAACGAGCCGCCCCATTGACGGAGGCGCAATGTAACAACCGCAGCAAACCAGCCCCATTTTGGCTGCGGGTTTCCCCTATTGCCGACCTATCGGGCCAGCAGTAGATTGGAGTTGCTGGGCTGTCTGACACCCATCGCGTGCGAAGCCCGGCAGGAGCGCCTCAGACTCATCTTTGAGCTGGGGCGCTCTTCCATTTCTAGCCATGAAAATTCTGTTTCTTGTCGTCGGCGCCTCTTGCCGCACCCGCCTTCACCCCGCGGCGCCGCGGTTGGCTTGCGCACCGCCCACACCCGTCATATCCAGCCGCCGGAACACCCACGCCGACAGCAGCGTGATCGCGCCCACGCAAAGAAAGCTCAGGGCAAACGCCCTGCCGAGAGCGGCGTTGCCTTCGCTGGAAAACAGCCCCACCAGGCCGCCTCCGATCGTGACGCCCAGGCCGATCGCCAGCATCTGGATCATCGAGAAAAGGCTGTTGCCGCTGGCGGCATCCCGTTTGCTCAGGCCCTTGAGCGTGACGCTGTTCATCGCCGCGAATTGCATGGAATTGGTGGCGCCAAACAAAGCGAGCTGCGCCATCTGCAGCGCAAGCGGCCATCCGGGAGAAATCGCCGCGAACGACATGATCGATGCCCCCACCAGCACCGTGTTCACCAGCAAGAATGCCTCATAGCCAAAGCGCCGCACCAAGGGGGCAATCCAGGGTTTGGACACGGTGCCGGCGATAGCCGCGGGCAGCATCATCAAGCCGGACTGCAATGGGGTAAAGCCCAACTGCAACTGGAACAACAATGGCAGCAGGAACGGCACCGCGCTGCACCCGATCCGGCACACCAGGTTGCCGATCAGGCCCACGCTGAAATTGGGCTCGCCGAACAAGCGCAGCTGGAACAATGGATTTTCACGCCGCCGCGCATGCAGCACGTAAAGCAGCACCGCCAGCGCGCTCACGACGAACAAGGCCGTCGACCATGCCATGCGGCCATCGCCGGCGGGCAGATCCAGCCCCAGCGAAAAGGACACCATGCACAGGGACAGCAAGCCGCAGCCCAGCACGTCGAATGGCGCGACGTCGGTCAACGCGTCCTCGGGCAGGTAGCGCCGCACTGCCAGCAGGCCCGCTATCCCGATCGGCACGTTGATCACGAAGATCCAGTGCCAGCTTGACACCTGCACCAGCAAGCCGCCCAGCGTAGGCCCAAAAATAGGGCCGATCTGGCCCGCGATCGACACGAAAGCCAAAGCCGATATGTACTGATCGCCCGGCACCGTGCGCAACACCGCGAGCCTTCCAATGGGCAACAGCATGGACCCGCCCACGCCCTGGACCACGCGGGCGATCGTAAGCTGAGTCAGCGTTTGTGCTGCAGCGCAAAAAATTGAGCCCACCGCGAAGATCAGGATCGCGGCCAGATATACGCGCCGCGTGCCATAGCGGTCCGCCAGCCAGCCCGAAGCCGGGGTCAGCATGGCCATCGTCAAGGTATACGCCACCACCACGGGCTTTAACGCCAGCACATCCTCGCCCAGGCTGCGGGCCATGGCCGGCAACGCGGTGTTGACGATCGTGGTATCCAGCGTCTGCATGAAAAAGCACGCCGCGACGACCCAGAGCAGGGCTTGGTGTGATGAGGTTTTCGGCATGGCGTAAATCGTACTCCGCACATGCCGACTGGCCGCTGACATCAGCCCGGCACCCGAGCTTGCGCGGCCGACGAGAGCCTAAGTCCTTACAGCCACGATCCACGCCGCGCGGCGCGATCAGGCCGGACGATCACGCGGCGCCATCGCCGGCGCCGCGCGCCAGTTCCCGATATGCGACCGCGCACATCGCCGTCGCCATCAGGACCGACGCGGCGCAAAACAGGATGCCCAGGGAGCCGAATGCAAACGAGCCGCCGGACCTCGCGAACATCGCACGGCTCAACGTGTCGCGAGCCAGGGCGGCCGAGCCGATCAGCATCAGCTGCACACCGACCAGCGGCCAGATGCTGGCCCTCAACTTGCGCATCCGCAGGAAGTCATATTTTCCCGATACCGCCACGCGAGGCAGGCTTAACGCAAAAGTGCCGAGCACATACGGCACGCCTCCCCACATCACTGCCCAGGCCGCAAGCACACTGCCAAAGAACAGCACGTCGCCGCCGACATTGTTCAAGGCGACGTACACAAGGAACGGCATCACGTCGTTCGCGGATACAAGTGCCGCCGCGACAACGGCGAACACCACCACCAGCCCCAGGTACTTCCACCCCGCCCTGCCCAGGCGCCAGGCCGGCCCCTCCGCCGGCCCGCTCAGGGCGATCAGCCTGTGCCACGACATCGACACGCGCACCAGCGCCAGCAGATTGACGACGGCAACAAGGGCGACCAGCCCCGGATGCGCCAATTCGATCAACCTGGGCGCGAGCAGCACGATTGGCAGCGACAGCACGAAAACGGCCAACGACCACGGCGCGCTGGTCATCAGCCGCGCGCCCTGCTGCTTGAGGGCGCATGCAGTCAGCGCGATTAGGCGACTTGCCGATAGCTTGGTCGACACAGCTTTCCTTTACTGGGATGAATAGGGGACGGTCCGAAAGCGTTATACCAGCATCCGGCGTGGCGGCCCCTTAGAATGGTTGCCAGCGCACAATAGTCTCGCCCCGGCATGGAGGGGGGCAGCCATGACCGAATCGATCAAATATGTCGTTGTCTTGAGAAAAGGCTCCGAGACCGAAGTCATCTTTGGCGACGACCACGACGCCAAGGCAGGAAGCCGCGTGGCGCTCTACTGCACCGCCTTGGACCTGTCCGGATTTCACGCGCGCGTCGTCCGGGTGCCCGCCCCGACGAGCCGGGCGGCTACGCAGGGATCAGAAACCCGGACGTACTGGTTCCCGACCTCGGACGTGGCCTTTGCGTTTGAAGTTGCCGGCGGAGAATTGCCGGCAGGGTTTGTCTCGTAGCGGCGTCAGGCTGTCCTGACTCAAGGGCCCTTCTCGCGAGCAGCCGACGGGGGCTGGACCAGCTCTATTGCATCGTCCGGCCCGTTCCCGCCCACGCTCAGCAAGGGATTGTGCGCCTTGCACGCAGGGCACTCGAAATAGCAGCCTTCGTGCGCGTCCGTTTCAATCGGCACGTCCAGCTGCCCCACCTTGCAACCACATTGTGTACAGGTCCACATAGCGCCCTCCTGCCAATGTAAGTTCATCATAGCGCCGCGTCCGGGCGGGAGGAAGGCAGCCTCGGCGGGCTCACTCGCCGTAGAGTTTGCGCTGACGCAATCGCAGAACGCTGACATGTTCTTCACCGACCCGGCGAGGGTTTCCGCACATCCAGCAACTGCAAGGCTTGGGCGTTCGCGCCACGCGTCCCAGCTCTTTAGGGCTTAGCTCATACCCCCACCAAAACCGCCGGGCCTTTTTCAAACGTGCCACATGCGCGCGCCGTACTGCTCGATTCGACATTTTCGTACCTCATTTCATACGTTGAAGGCACGAAAGCCCGCTCAATTTTCATTGGCGGGCTTATAAGGGACGCACTCGTGAAAGAGAATCCAGTGCTCCATAGTGGCGGTGGAATCCACCAGTGTCAAGGTATGGGGATTGGCAAAAGCGTCACACCGTAAACGCAGCAGGCCGCCATGGGGTGGCGGCTATGCGTCGCTGATCGACCGTAAGGCGAGTTGTGTGTACAGTTGAACAAGGGGCGTCGCTGCCGCCCTGAAATGCCTCCGGAGGGACCCTGCTCATGGTCATCCTCAGACTCCAGAGCCGTACGACCGGACCGCGTTCAACGCTCCGTACGGTGTGCGTTATCGCTTTGCTATGGGCATTGGCAATCGTCAACGCTTGGGGCGAAACCGCCCGAGACGCCTCCCCCCAGCGATCCGCCGTCGTGCTGTCCCTGGACGGAATCGTCGGTCCCGCCACGGCGGATTACCTGATCCGCGGCTTGGCTGCCGCGCGCGAGCAGAACGCAGCGCTAGTGGTGCTGCGCATAGATACACCCGGCGGGCTCGACACTTCGATGCGCGACATCATCCGCGCGATCCTCGCCTCGCCTGTTCCCGTGATTTCATACGTAAGCCCCAACGGGTCGCGCGCGGCCAGCGCCGGCACCTACATCCTTTACGCGAGCCATATCGCGGCAATGGCGCCCGCGACGAATCTGGGAGCCGCCACCCCGATCTCGATCGGCGGCGGCTTTCCCCGGCCGGCCGACAAGGAGCCAGGCCCCACAGACAAGCCCGGCGACAAACAAGCGCCGGAGCGGGCTGACGGTAACCCGCGTACAGCAGCCCCCAAGGACGCGAGCGAAGCCAAGGCGATCAATGACGCGGTCGCCTATATCCGGTCCCTGGCCGCCCTGCGCGGCCGCAATGCCGACTGGGCGGAACAGGCGGTCCGTTCCGCGGCCAGCCTGTCGGCCGGCGAGGCGCGCGCGCAGAAGGTGATCGACCTGATCGCCGACGACATACCGGATCTGCTGGACCAGGTGGACGGGCGAACCGTCAGGGTCGGCAACAGCGAGACGGTCCTGCACAGCAAGGGGCTGCGGCTCGACCATCGAGAACCCGATTGGCGCACCCGCGCGCTGAGCGTCATTACGAACCCCAACCTGGCGCTGCTGCTCTTGATGGTGGGCGTGTACGGACTGATCTTCGAGTTCATGAGCCCCGGCTCCCTTTATCCGGGCGTCATCGGCTCGATCTGTCTGCTGGTCGGCCTCTATGCATTGTCCGCGCTGCCGCTGACCTATGCCGGACTTGCGCTGGCCTTGCTGGGAGCCGTGCTCATGGTGGCGGAGATATTCACGCCGTCGGTCGGAATCCTGGGAATAGGAGGCGCCATTTCCTTCGTCCTGGGCTCCCTCCTGCTCATCGACACGGATTCCCCGGCCTTCGAGGTATCGCTTCCGTTCATCGCTGGCGTGGCGATCGTGAGCCTGGGGATGACGTTCCTGATCGGCCGGCTGGCGCTGCGATCACGCCGGGCGCCTATCGTCAGCGGGGCCGAGGCGCTGATCGGCCAGCGCATCAGGGTGCTGAGCTGGCAAGGAGAGCAAGGCCATGTATCCGCGGCCGGAGAACGCTGGCGGGCGGTCGGTCCGACAGGCCTGGCGCCGGGCGACACGGTAGTGATCGCCGCCGTGCAAGGCGTGACCTTGCATGTCCGGGCGGACACAAGTCCGCCTGCGCCAGCCGCGCCCCCGAGACGTTGAGGCGCCCTACGCAACATCGACCCCTTAACTTCCGGAGCCTGCCATGTTGATGCAACTCGCTATCTACGGTCCCATTTTTATCCTGATTGTCGGGCTGTTTGCATTGGCCGTCCGCATCTTGCGCGAATACGAGCGCGGCGTGATTTTCACGCTGGGACGCTTCACCGGCGTCAAAGGCCCGGGGCTGATCCTGATGATTCCGGTCGTCCAGCAAATGGTGCGCGTGGACCAGCGCATGAGCGTATTCGACGTTCCCAGCCAGGATGTGATCTCGCGCGACAACGTGTCGGTCAAAGTGAATGCCGTCATCTACTTCCGCGTCATCGATCCGGAACGCTCCGTGATCCAGGTGGAGAACTTCCGGCAGGCGACGAGCGAACTGGCGCAGACGACGCTGCGCTCGGTTTTGGGCAAGCACGACCTGGACGAAATGCTCTCGGAGCGCGACAAGCTGAACAACGACGTGCAGGAGATCCTCGATTCGCAAACCGATGCGTGGGGCATCAAGGTAGCGAACGTGGAGATCAAGCACATAGACCTGAACGAAAGCATGATCCGCGTCATCGCCCGCCAGGCCGAGGCAGAACGCGAAAGGCGCGCCAAGATCATCCATGCCGAAGGGGAGGAACAGGCGGCCCAGATGCTGCTGAACGCCGCGCGCACCCTCGCGCAGCAGCCTGAAGCAATGCAGTTGCGCTATCTGAGCACACTGGCCATGATAGGCACGCAGAACAACTCGACCATAGTGTTCCCCTTCCCTACCGAACTTGGGCAGGTGCTCAAGGGACTGGTAGAGAAAAACCAGGCAGGCACGTAGGCGGATAACCCGCTCAACAGGAGGCGAGATGAAGACCCAGATCAGCTTCAAGAAGACCGACGGCTCGGATGGCGTCGCCCTGCTGGACGGCGATGCGTCCAGCATCCTCCAGGCCAAGAGAGAACTGGCTAACAAGCTTGACCTGCCCGCCGTGGGCCCCACATCCGGAGAACGCGAGGACATCGATGCCCGGCTCCGCCATGGCGGGATAGATCCGGACTCGCTCAAGATCAATCACGTCAGCGAATAGCTAAAAACAAAAAGCCCTCCGGTCAGCAAGACGGAAGGCTTTTTGATTGCGCCGCACAGATCGCCGCGCGAACCCAGATCAATCGCCAGAGCTGCGGCGCAGCCTGTCGGATGACGCCTTGTTCAGGCGCTTCGCTTCCTCTTCCGCATAGTCCTCCTCTCCCGACTCATACGCCCCTTCATAAAGGCAGCTGCTGCGGTACCACTTGCACTCTCCGCTACGGCCCGAATCCCCGAGACCGACCCAGGAGCACCCAGAGCCAAGTGCGACGAGAAACAGCGCTACACCGCAACGGCTCAACGTTTGAATTGACATTTTCCTTCGCCCTACTGAGATGCTATAGCAACCCTTATAGCAGACACTCGAGAGCGTTGCGTCCGCTGCCGGCGAGCACCGCCGGCTCAGAATTGGCGGGCGGCTCGCGTCGTTGAAGCTTACAATCCGCGGGCGACACCCATGGCACTTCAAATAGCATCCGATACAGGGACTCAGATGGTTCGGCAACTGGCGAAAAAGATACTGCTTTCCTTTCCAGCAATCCGCAGGGTTATTCACGAACGAGACTGTGCCCGGGAAGCGAATGCGCAACTCCAGACTCAATTGCAGGCTGCAACTGCGGTCGCTGATCAATTGGAATTGCAACTGCGCTCATCCCAGCAGACCGCCACGGATCTCGAAAGCAAGTACACGATTCTCTCCGCTGGGACCCTGCTCGCTAACGACGCCTCTTTTCAGCCCCATTGGGATACGCTGTTCATCCCGGAGTCGTTTCAAGCCGAGTTCAGAGAGGTCATGCTGCAGACCTTCTACCGCGACAATCCACTGATTGACATATCGAACACCGAAGTGTTCGAGCGAGACCTGTCCGCACACACCGAACATCGATACCGAGTCTTTGAGCGCTGGATTGCTACGTGGCTCGAAACGGTCGCTCCGGATATGTCGACGCTGACTGCGCTGGAAGTCGGATCTGGAACGGGTTCCAGTACCCTCGCCTTTGCTCGGAAAGTTTCCAGGCTCATCAGCTTTGAGATTGACACGAAGGCCACCGACGCCGCCCGATCCCGCCTTCGGTCCTTCGGGTTCAGCAACGTCGAGTTTCATGACGGGCAGTTCAACGCGTCTTCCGAGTTCTACAAAACAGGCGAGAACGTCGATCTCGTTGTGCTCTGCGCGGTTCTTGAGCACATGACCGAAGACGAGCGGCGCGATACTCTGCAAGCCGCCTGGTCCACCTTGAAGTCGGGTGGATTATTAGTCGTTGCCGACACCCCTAATCGGTTTGCCGTTTACGACGACCACACCAGCTTGCTCCCGTACTATTCCGCGCTCCCGCCGTGGATTCAACGGGACTACTCTCCTTGCTCCCCTCGGGCCGACTTCAGAAATTCCATTCAGCAGACTGCCTCGGAAATGATGACGGAGACGTTGGCTCGATGGGGGGCTGGCATTTCCTACCATGACTTCGAACTGGCAATCGGGCAATCCATCCACGACAACATTGTCCTGGACGGGTATGAGCCATCCTTGCTTGCCATGTACCCGGACAAGATCGACGATGGACTGATGCGAATCGCGTTCGATCACTACAAGATTCCAGCACACAGAGCGTTCACCAGGAGCCTGCTGCACTTCGTCATTCGCAAGCCTTAGCCAGACGGTTTGCCATCATTTACGCTGAATGCTTCACCGCCGAAATGGTCCAGAAGTATGCCCCCACTTGGCACCGCCCCACCTCGCAGCCGATGCGGAAGCGGTCGCATTTTGGTCACAGCAGACGCCGAAAACGAAACAGCCGCCATTGCTGGCGGCTGTAGGTACCTGATTTCTCAGGATTTTCTTGGTAGGCCCCCCGAGAGTCGAACTCGGCACCAACGGATTATGAGTCCGCTGCTCTAACCAGGCATGAGCTAGAGGCCCAGGAAAAAGTTACTGCCCTTCCAGGAAGCTCTTCAGCTTATCGGCCCGGCTCGGGTGACGCAGCTTGCGCAGCGCTTTAGCCTCTATTTGGCGGATGCGCTCACGCGTGACGTCGAATTGCTTGCCCACTTCTTCCAGGGTCTGGTCGGTGCTCATTTCGATGCCGAAACGCATACGCAGGACCTTGGCTTCACGCGGGGTGAGAGAGTCTAGCACTTCCTTGACCACATCGCGCATGGAACCGTGCAGCGCCGCGTCGGAAGGCGCCAGCGTGGACGTGTCCTCGATGAAATCGCCCAGGTGCGAATCGTCGTCGTCGCCGATCGGCGTTTCCATGGAGATCGGCTCTTTGGCGATCTTCAGGATCTTGCGGATCTTGTCCTCGGGCATGTCCATCTTCTGCGCCAGGGTCGCGGGATCCGGCTCGGCGCCGGTTTCCTGCAGGATCTGACGGCTGATCCGGTTCATCTTGTTGATCGTTTCGATCATGTGAACCGGGATACGGATGGTGCGCGCCTGGTCGGCGATGGAACGCGTGATGGCCTGCCGGATCCACCACGTGGCGTAGGTCGAGAACTTGTAGCCGCGACGGTATTCGAACTTGTCCACGGCCTTCATCAGGCCGATGTTGCCTTCCTGGATCAGATCCAGGAACTGCAGGCCGCGGTTCGTGTACTTCTTGGCGATCGAGATCACCAGGCGCAGGTTGGCCTCGGTCATTTCGCGCTTGGCCTTGCGAGCCTTGGCTTCGCCGGTGGCCATGCGCTTGTTGACGTCCTTCAGGTCCTTCAGCGGCAGCACGACGCGCGTTTGCAGGTCGATCAGCTTTTGCTGCAATTCCTGCACGGCCGGGATCTGGCGCTCCAGCGTCTCGGCGTACGGATGGCCCGCGGCGACTTCGTCGACGACCCATTGCAGGTTCGTTTCATTGCCCGGGAACACCTTGATGAAGTGCAGGCGCGGCATGCCGGCACGGTCCACACACGTGTGCAGAACGGCGCGCTCAAGCTGGCGCACTTCCTCTACCTGGTTGCGCAGCGTATCGGCCAGCTTTTCCACCATCTTGGCGGTGAAGCGGATGCCCATCAGTTCGTTCTGGATGGATTCCTGGGCGCGCACGTAGATGTCCGACTTGTAGCCGTCCTTCTCGTACGACAGGCGCATCTTGTCGAACTGCTTGCTGACCTCGTCGAACTTGGCCAGGGCCTTCACGCGCAGGTCTTCCAGCTGCTTGCTGGACATGCCGCCCGCGGGGCCGTCATCGCTTTCGTCTTCATCCGCGGTGACGCCGGCGCCGGCGTATTCTTCGCCGTCTTCCGGATCAACGAGGCCGTCGACGACTTCGTCGATCTGCGCCTGGCCTTCCCGCACGCGCAGGATGTGGGCCAGGATCTCGTTGATCGTGGTCGGGCAGGCCGAGATGGCCATGACCATGTGCTTCAGGCCGTCTTCGATGCGCTTGGCGATTTCGATTTCGCCTTCGCGGGTCAGCAGTTCGACCGAACCCATTTCGCGCATGTACATGCGCACGGGGTCGGTGGTGCGGCCGAAGTCGGAATCCACGGTGGTCAGCGCGGCTTCGGCTTCGTCTTCGACGTCGTCGTCGTTGGACGCGACCGGCGCGTTTTCGCTCATCAGCAGCGTTTCTGCGTCGGGCGCCTGGTCGTAGACCGCGATGCCCATGTCGCTGAACGTGCTGATGATGCCGTCGATGGCTTCGGCGTCGACCAGGTCATCAGGCAGATGGTCGTTGATTTCGCCGTACGTCAGGTAGCCGCGGTCCTTGCCCAGCTTGATCAGCTGCTTCAGGCGGTTGCGGCGGGCTTCGTATTCTTCCGGCGTCACGGGGCCGCGGGCAATCAGATCCTTGGGATCGGCCTTGCCGCGCTTGCCGCCGCGCTTGGGCGGCTTCAGGTCGGGCAGGACTTCGCCCTCGCCGTCCATCGTGTCGTCGAAGCCGTCGGAATCATTGTTCGCATTCTTGGCGGGGCGGCCCGGGCGGCGGCCGCTCGGCACGACGGGGCGCGCGCTGCCGACCAGGTCGGCGAGCTTGTCTTCAGCCTTCTTGGCGCGGGCCTTCGTCACCTTTTCGGGCTTGTCAGCCGCGGCAGCCGTCTTGGTAGCCTTTTTGGCAGCCGTCTTGGCAGCGGGCTTGGCGACCTTCACCGCCGTCTTGGCGGGCGCTTTTTCCGCCGCCATGCTGACGGCGCGCTTGGCCGTCAGGGCCTTGGTTTCGGCCGCTTCAATTGCAGAGGAGGATTTGCCGGTGGATTTGGTCATAGTCGCTTCCGTGGTCGTCGCAACCCGTTTGGGCATGTTGCACCGCATAAAGCCGCCCTGGACGGTGGCCCAACGCGGCGTGCATACGGGTAAAACTGGTGAATCGGCGGAGATCACGCGGCTGCGTTGTTCGCAGCGCCAGCTCTTGCGAGCCCGCTTGACGCCGATGCGGTGCAATACCGTCCTGGCGCCTGGCGTGCATGACCTCATTCGTCGGTGGATTCCGGACGTCGGGGGGGCTGCCTGCCTATAAAAGGCTTTGCTTGCTTATCGGGCCATTGCCCCAAGCAGCTTATGTGTACACAGCACCCAAACCACTAACGCCACGCGGAAATAACCGCCGCCGAACTGCGTAATTCACCGCTCAGCTATATTAATTAACTATGTAACAAATTTGACGCGCGCGTCCGCTTTTTTTCTTGGGATGCGTAAAAACCCGCACCCGGGGACAAAGCCCTCGCGTCAAACTCGTACAACAATTAGATTCCGGCAGCCGGAATAGATTCCGCCTGCCGCGCTACATTTTTCCCTCCGCGCTGCTGCATCAGAAATGCCCTCAAATTTCAGCCAATATTCAAACGAAATTCGACTTCAATCAAGCAACAATCGACTGCAACGAACCGCACATCACTTCGGGCTTCACTTTGGACTCGTCCGAACGTTTCCGGACTTTTTCCTGATTTCCTTCCCTCCCGCCCGCAGAAATTGACGCCTCTGCCAGCGGACAACCTTCGATTTTAGCGCATTTACCGTATCCCGGCACCTTTCAGCACCGCCATGCGGCTGGACAGCTCCAGGTAGCGTTTGCGCGCCTCGTCCGTCGTCAGGCCGGTGGCGGCCAGCTTGGCCATTTCGACCTTGGCCGAATCGAACTCGATGCGACGAAGCGCATCATCCCATTCAGTCTGCGGATCCGGCAGGTCCTCTTGGGACAAGATGTCAGCCCGCAACCCTTTCAGCACGGTCGCCAGGTCGGAATCCGGCTCGGCAGCCTCCAACAACGCGCCGACATGACGCGCGCCGCTCGATTGGGCCAGCATGATCAAATCCCTGACCAAACCTAGATGGGGGCCGTGGTCGATGACTTCAAGCTGCTGATCTCCCATGGAGTCCACCAGTTCGGGATGGGCCAGCAACAATCCCAGCAGGCGCTTGGCCAGCGACGGCATGGTGCGGCGCCCCTCGAAGCCGCCGACGTCGTTGTCGCGACGGCCCTTCCAGTTGCCCTTGCCGCCCTTCCAGTCGCCTTTCCCCTTCCAGTCGCTCTTGCCCTTCCATTCCTGCTTGCCGCCGCGCTGGCCACTTGCGCCGGACGGCTCGCCGCCCTGCGATGGGAAGTGGCCATAGTCGGCGTAATCCGGCTCGTCGGCGGGAATGTCATGGAAATCATGCCCGGCGAAGTCATAGCCCATGTCAGGGAGCCCCCCGTCATGGTCATGCGCCGCCCCGGCAAGCGCGGCCGCCTCGCCCGCCCCCGCGCCCGGTTTGGGCGCCGGGGCGAAAGGCTTGGCAGGCTGCTGCGCCAGCACTTGCGCCATTTCCTCGGGCGTCAACTGCACCAGCTTGGCCATTTCCCGCTCGATCTGTACGCGCAGCGCGCATTCGGGAATCGCAGCCAACAGCGGCTTGGCTTCGTGCAGGCAACTGGCCCGCCCTTCGGCCTCGGTCATGTTGTGCCGCGATGCCAGCTCGTCCAGCAGGAATCGCGACAAGGCGACGGCATCGCCCAGGCAGGCCCGGAACGCCTCGGCGCCCAGCTCTCGGACATACGAATCGGGGTCATGCTCGGACGGCAGGAACAGGAAGCGGATTGCGATATCGTCCCTGAGCACCGGCAGGCAAGCCTGCAGCGCGCGCCAGGCGGCTCGCCGTCCTGCTCCGTCCCCGTCAAAACTGAAGATCACTTTATCGCTTGCGCGCAAAAGCTTCTTCACGTGATCCGGCGTGGTGGCGGTGCCCAGCGTCGCGACGGCATTGGCAATGCCCTGCTGCGCCAGTCCGACCACGTCCATGTAGCCTTCGACGACGATGACCTGCCCTTCCTGGCGGATGGCCTGCCTCGCCTCCCAAAGTCCGTAGAGCTCCTGGCCCTTCGAGAACAAGGGGGTTTCGGGGGAGTTCAGGTACTTGGGCTCGCCCTTGCCGATAATGCGGCCGCCGAACCCGATCAAGCTGCCCCGCACATTGCGGATCGGGAACATGATGCGTTCGCGAAAACGGTCGTAGCGGCGTCCGTCCTCGGACTCGATGACCAGTCCGGACTCCACAAGAGTGGGGTCTTCGTAATTCGGAAACACCTGCGACAGGCCATGGCGGTCAGTGCCAGACCAACCCAGGCCAAAATGCGCCGCGATTTCGCCGGTCAGGCCGCGCTGCTTCAGATAACGGATCGCCGCGGGCGATGCGCGCAACTGCTTCAGATAATGCGCCTGGGCGGCATCCAGCACCTGCGTGTGGCGGGACTCCTCGGCCTTGCGGCGGGCGGATTCCTGTTGCTGGCGTGGACTGCGGTTTTCTTCGGGGACCGTCATTCCCGCCGAAGCCGCGAGCGTACGCACGGCTTCGGGGAAACTGGTGCCCGTATGCTCCATCAGGAATGTGATGGCGCTGCCATGTGCTCCACAGCCGAAGCAGTGATAGAACTGCTTGGTGGGGCTGACAGTGAACGACGGGCTTTTTTCGTTATGAAAGGGACACAGGCCAAGCAAATTGGCCCCACCCTTTCGCAACTGCACATATCGCCCGACTATGTCGACGACGTCGACTCGGGCGAGTAGATCCTGGATGAATGATTCTGGAATCAATAGATTCGGGAATCAAAAATCAATACAGGCGCGGGGGCAGTTGTTGGCTACGGATGCGCTTGTAGTGGCGCTTCACGGCGGCAGCATGCTTGCGCTTGCGCTCAGCCGTGGGCTTCTCATAGAACTCGCGCGAACGCAGCTCGGTGAGCAAACCGGTCTTTTCGATGGTGCGCTTGAAGCGGCGCAGAGCGGCTTCAAACGGTTCGTTTTCCTTCAGTCGAACGATAGGCATAAAGTAATTGGCCTGCTTGTAGGGTAACAAAAGTTGATGACAAACCTGGCTTGCTTACCAGCAACGCTCCAAAGCGCAGCCCAAGTGATTCTCTCAGGCTTAAAGCTAGCTGTTTCCGTTACCCAAAGACTACCCAAAGAGTAACAAGCCAAGTTCGGTTTAGCGATAACCAGCGATTCTAGCATGGTCATCACCATTTTGACTACTAGGAGGACGGTAGGCCGACAGGCTCCCGTCCTTCGGACATGCATGCTCAGCTCTGGGAGCCCTTGCGGATCCAGGCTTCCAGCTGATGCGGGCGCAGGCTGTCGTAGTCCTCGAAAGGCTGGTGAATCCATGGATTCGTGGGCAACTTGTCGACATAGTAGTCGGGCGTTGCCTGGGAATGCCCCTTCCACCACAGCACGGCGCTGCGCAGTTCGGTGATATCGGCGAACTGGCGCTTCAGGTGGTCGTAGACCTTATTGAACGTCTTGCCGGTATCCACCATGTCGTCCACCAGCAACACCCGCCCGGACAGCGTGCCGCGCGTGATGGTGATGAACTGGGCGATGTCCATATCGCCCTGCTTCGTGCCGGCCGCTTCGCGGTAGCTGCTCGTGGCCAGGATACCCAGCGGCACGTCGAAAATACGGGACATGACATCGCCGACACGCATGCCGCCGCGCGCCAGGCACAGAATCTTGTCGAACTTCCAGCCCGATTGATGCACCTGCAGGGTAAGGCGCTCGATCAAGCGGTTGTAATCGTCCCACGTCACCCACAGATGGCTGTCATCATTGGTCGGCGTGCTCATAGGCAAGCATCTCCTGCTTAAAGATACGAAAAGGCCGCCGCCGGTATGAGACCGGCGGCGGCCTTTGGAATGATAACCCGATGTCAGCCCTTCAGGGGATGACGCAGGACAATGGTTTCGTTGCGGTCCGGACCGGTCGACACGAGGTCCACCGGCACGCCGCAGACTTCGGCGACACGCTCCAGGTAACGACGGGCGGCGGCGGGCAGCTTGTCGTACTCGGTGATGCCGACGGTCGATTCCGACCAGCCCGGCAGCTCTTCCAGCACCGGCTGCGCCTGGGCCACGGCGTGCGCGCCGTAAGGCAGCACGTCGCGGAATTCACCGTTGACGCGGTAGCCGACGCCCAGCTGGATGGTTTCCAGGCCGTCCAGCACGTCCAGCTTGGTGATGCACAGGCCGGAAATGCCATTCAGGCGGACCGAGCGCTTCAGCGCGGCGCCATCGAACCAGCCGCAGCGACGCGGACGGCCGGTGACCGAGCCGAATTCCTTGCCGATCGTGGCCAGGCGCGTGCCGATCTCGTCGACCAGTTCCGTGGGGAACGGACCCGAACCAACACGGGTGGTGTAGGCCTTGGTGATGCCCAGGACGTAGTCCAGCTGCTGCGGACCCACGCCGGCGCCGGCCGAGGCTGCGCCCGCAACGCAGTTGCTGCTGGTCACGAAGGGGTAGGTGCCGTGGTCGACATCCAGCAACGCGCCTTGCGCGCCTTCAAACAGGATGCGCTTGCCTTCCTGCTGCATGGCGTACAGATTGCTCGACACGTCCTTGACCATCGGGGCGATGGCCGGAGCCAGCGCCATGGCCTGGTCGCGCACTTCATTGGCGGAAACCGCCTCGGCGCCTAGGTACTTGGTCAGCACGAAGTTGTGGTAATCCAGCACTTCGGCGAGCTTTTCGTCGAACAGCGCGGGATTGAACAGATCCTGCACGCGCAGCGCGCGGCGGGCCACCTTGTCTTCGTACGCCGGGCCGATGCCGCGACCGGTCGTGCCGATCTTGCCTTCGCCCTTGCGCGCCTCGCGCGCCTTGTCGATGGCGACGTGGTAGGGCAGGATCAGCGGGCAGATTTCAGAAATCTGCAGGCGCGAACGCACGTCCAGACCGGCGGCCTCAAGCTCTTCGATTTCCTTGAGCAGGGCTTCCGGGGACAGCACGACGCCATTGCCGATGAAGCAGGTGACACCGGGATGCATGATGCCCGACGGGATCAGGCGAAGAATCGTCTTCTTGCCGTTGATCCACAGCGTATGGCCGGCATTGTGACCGCCTTGGAAGCGGACCACGCCCTGGACGGATTCCGCCAGCCAGTCGACGATCTTGCCCTTGCCCTCGTCACCCCATTGGGTGCCGATTACGACTACGTTCTTGCTCATGTTACGAATCAATATCGAGTTTCTCGGGAAATCCGGAAATCTCCCCGCGGCCCTCTCGTTTCCGAGAGGGAGTTAGTCACAGCGTTCTGACCGTCCAGGCGCCATCCTGCAGCGCCAGCTCGCGATCGCAAACGAATTCGTCCTGATCCTGCTCGTGACCGGGCAATACCTGAACGACAATCTCCCCTGACCGGCGCAGACGGCGAACCGCCTCGGTCAAGGCGGGGGCCTGCCCCCAGGGCGCGCGAACCGCTCGCGCCCGTTCCGCTGGCGGCAAACCCGCCGCCAGTTTGCGTAAATCAAGACTGAAGCCGGTGGCCGGACGCGCCCGGCCAAACGCACGGCTGACATCGTCATAGCGGCCGCCGCTGACCAGCGCATCGCGCCAGCCTTCCGCATACAGCGCGAACTTCACGCCGGAATGGTAGCCATAGCCGGCGACATCGGCCAGGTCGACGCTGAACGAGACATTCGGCATGGCGTCAACCACGACCTGCAATGCATCAAGCGACGCGACGACGCCGGGCAGCGAAGGCAAATCCCGACGCGCTTCTTCCAGTACTTCCTGGCCGCCATACAAATTGGGCAACAACTGCAGCGCCTTCAAGGTATCGGGACGCATGCCGGGCGCACGCGCCGCCAGCTCGCCCAACCCGGGTACATCCTTGTCGCGCATCAGGCGGATCACGTCCTGCGACAAGGCCGCGGCCGCCGGATCCGACTCCAGGATGGCGCGCAGCACGCCCGGATGGCACAAGTCCAGGCGGGGATTGCGCACGCCGGCGATCGCGACGGTTTCCAGCACGAGCTGGATGATCTCCAGATCGGCTTCGAAGCCGGCATGACCGTAGATCTCGGCGCCGATTTGCAGCAGCTCGCGGCTGGACAGCAAGTCCGCCGGACGGGCATGCAGCACGTTGCCGCAGTAGCACAGGCGGGTAACGCCGGCACGATTCAACAAGTGCGCATCGATGCGCGTCACCTGAGGAGTCATGTCCGCGCGTACGCCCAGCGTGCGACCCGACAGTTGGTCGATCAACTTGCAGGTGCGCAGATCCAGATCGCTACCGGTGCCGGACAGCAATGAATCGATGTACTCGACCAGGGGCGGCGCGACCAGCTCGAAGCCGTAAGTACGGTACAAATCGAGAAGTTCGCGGCGCAATTCCTCGATGCGCCGGGCCTCTGCCGGAAGTACGTCGGCAAGGCTCTCGGGCAGCAACCAGTTACCCATGAATGTTTACCTGAATAACGCCAAGTGATGCGTGGGCGTCGCCCAAACGAAAAAGCGGCTGAGGGGGCGTAAGCCCGCTCAGCCGCTGCGGAATGTTTTCTAGCTTACGCGGTATTGTACATGGTTCAGCGGCCAGCGCCAGCCGCCAAAGCCCGTGCACGAGACTGTCCCCAATACGGCCGGGAAGGCCATTCCCACGCGCCCAGATGCGAAAAAGCCCCTTGGATTACCAAGGGGCTTGTCTTTCCTGCTACCGCTGCCGCATCACTTGGCCGGCACGGTAACCGGGGCCAGAGCGGCGCCGGCCGGATCCTTCATGAACTGGAAGAAGCTGGAGCTGGGGTCGACCACCAGCACGTCGCCCGGCTTCGAGAACGAAGCCCGGTAGGCTTCCAGGCTCTTGTAGTACGTGTAGAAATCCGGATTCTTGCCATAGGCCTGCGCGTAGATCGATGCCGCGGCGGCATCGCCCTCGCCCATGATGCCCTGGGCCTTGGCATACGCCTGGGCCACGATGACTTCACGCTGGCGGTCAGCCTCGGCGCGGATCTTTTCGCCTTCGGCGGCGCCGATGGAACGCAGCTCGTTGGCGACGCGCGTACGCTCCGCTTCCATGCGGCGGTACACCGATTCCGAGATTTCCGGCGCGAACTCGATCCGGCGCAGACGCACGTCGACGATCTGCACGCCCAGAGGCTCGGCGCGCTTCGCAACGTTGGTCAGGATTTCGGCCATGATCTTGTCGCGTTCGGTGGAAACCACGTCGCGCACCGTGCGCACGTTGACCGATGCGTTCAGCGCGTCGCGGATCTGGGCTTGCAGGCGCTCTTGAGCCGCGCGCTCGTTGCCGCCAAACGTCACGTAGAACAGGCGGGGGTCCGCGATGCGCCACTTGACGTAGGAATCGATCAGCAGGTTCTTCTTTTCAGAAGTCTGGATGCGTTCGGCTTCGTTGGTTTCGATGGTCAGAATGCGCTTGTCGAGCGTGACGACATTCTGGAACGGCGGCGGGGCCTTGAAATACAGGCCGGGTTCGCTGATGACCTTGCGCACTTCACCAAGCGAGAACACCAGCGCGTAGTCGCGTTCGCGGACGACGAACACGCTGGAAGAAAGGACGGCGAGCACAATGAGCAGGCCGACCAGGATAGGCATAAGACGTTGCATGATCAGGACTCCTCCGGGTTAGCGCGACGTACGGTCGCGGGGCAGCGTGTTGCTATTGCTGCTGCCGGAGGGCTGGGGCACCGGCACGGCGCTGCCGCGCAACGGCGGCTGGACGGGCGGGCTGACCAGAGCGGGAGAACCAGGATTGCCGACGCTGGACTTGCCGCCGTCCTGGGCAGCCAGATGCATGATCTTGTCCAAGGGCAGGTACAACATGTTGTTGTTGCTCTTGGTGTCGACCATGACCTTGCTGGCGCGCGTGAAGATGTCCTGCATGCTTTCCAGGTACATGCGCTGACGCATGACCAGGGGCGACTTCTCGTATTCGCCAAGAATGCTGGTGAAGCGCGAAGTATTACCCTGCGCATCGCCCACGACCTTGGCCTTGTAGCCTTCGGCCTGCTCCGTCATGCGCGACGCCTGGCCACTGGCCAGCGGCACGACCTGATTGGCATAAGCCTGGCCTTCGTTGATCTGGCGCTCGCGGTCCTGACCCGCCTTGACGGCGTCGTCGAACGCAGCCTGCACCTGCTCGGGCGGCTGCACGTTCTGGATGGCGACGGTGCTGACCTGCACGCCCGTCTGGTAGCGGTCCAGGATCTGCTGCATCAGCGCCTGGACTTGCGAGGCGACCGTGGTGCGGCCTTCGTACAGCACGAAGTCCATCGACTGCTTGCCCACGACTTCGCGCATGGCGGTTTCAGATGCCTGGCGGACGGATTCGTCAGGATCGCGCGTCATGAAGAGGTAGTCGGGTGCGCCGTCGGCGCGCAGGCGATACTGGACGACGAACTGCATGTCGACGATGTTCTCGTCCGTCGTAAGCATCAGCGACTCAGGCAGAACCTTGTTGCGCGAACCGCCGCGGAAACCGACTTCGAACGTGCGCAGCTGCGACACGTTGACGATCTCGTGGCTTTGGATGGGATACGGCAGGCGCCATTGGAAACCGGCTTGCGACGTGCTCTTGTATTTGCCGAACTGGGTCACGACCGCGACCTGGCCTTCCTGCACGATGTAGAAGCCGCTCGCCAGCCAGATGCCGGCCGCGACCAGGGCAATGACGCCCAGGCCGATGCGGGCGCCGCGCGGCGAAGGCGGCGTCATGCCGCCACGGTTTCCAGGGCGGTTATTGCCGCCCCCGCCCTTGCGACCGAAGAGGGATCCGATGCGATTATTGAAATCGCGCCAGACCTCGTCCAGGTCGGGAGGGCCGTCTCCATTGCCTTGAGGCCGCTTCGGCGGCGGCTCGGAGCCATTGTTGTTCCCACGACCCCAACCGGGGTCATTCAGATTGAAGAGTTTGATAATTCGCGGCATTGTTTCCCACAATCTGTCCGGCCTCCGCAATTGCCCCGCGCAACGCATCCAGACCGGCGCGCTCGGTGGCGCTTACAAATACTCGCGCAATCGTACCATGTGCATCGCGCTCCATCCGGGGTTCCAGGCCAGCCCGGTCTATCTTGTTGTATACCAGAATGGTTGGAATCGCGGCAGCGCCGATTTCGGCGAGGACCTTGTTGACTTCGAAAATCTGCTCATCCCTTTGCGGGCTGGCGGCATCCACGACGTGCAGCAGCAGGTCCGCGTGCACGGTTTCTTCCAACGTGGCCCGGAACGCGGCGATCAGACCGTGAGGCAGGTCGCGGATGAAGCCGACGGTGTCGGACACCACCACCGACCCCGCCCCTTCGATCCAGATGCGGCGCGTGGTCGTGTCCAGGGTCGCAAACAGCTGATCGGCGGCGTAGGCGTCGGCCCGGGTCAGCGCATTGAACAAGGTGGACTTGCCGGCGTTGGTGTAGCCCACCAGCGACACCGACAGCGCGCCGCCCCGGGCGCGCGCCCGGCGTTGCGTCACGCGCTGGCGCTCGACCCGGTCCAGGCGTTCGCGCAGCGTCTTGACCTTGGCGCCGATCATGCGGCGGTCCATTTCAAGCTGGGATTCGCCGGGCCCGCGCATCCCGATACCGCCGCGTTGACGCTCCAGGTGGCTCCACATGCGCGTCAGGCGCGTGGCCAGATGCTGCAGCTGCGCCAGCTCGACCTGCAGCTTGCCCTCATGGCTCTTTGCGCGCAGCGCAAAGATGTCCAGGATGAGCGCAACACGGTCGACCACGCGCAGGTTGAACGCGCGTTCCAGGTTGCGTTGCTGGGCGGGCGACAAGGGCTGGTCGAACAGGACGATATCGGCCAGCAGCGCCTGCGCCATCGCGACGCCTTCCTCGGCCTTGCCCGAACCGATGAAGAACTTGGCGTCGGGGCGGTCGCGCCGGGCGGTCAGAGTGCCGACGATTTCCGCGCCCGCGCCCTTGGCCAGCATGGCGAATTCCTCGGCATGGGCCGTGAAGTCTGGGTCGCCCAGATCCACGCTGATAATCAGAGCGCGCATACATGCACCATATTGGAGCCAAAGCGAAAATGCCCGCCGACGTAAACCGTCCGGCGGGCAATAAAAGGTAAAGCTGGAGCGAGATTACTCAGCAGGGACTTCCACCTGGAAATTCACGGCGCGCGCGGGAACGACGGTGGAAATGGCGTGCTTGTAGACCATTTGCGTGACCGTATTGCGCAGCAGCACCACGTACTGGTCAAAAGATTCGATTTGCCCTTGAAGCTTGATACCGTTCACCAAGTAAATCGACACGGGCACATGATCCTTGCGCAGCGTGTTCAGGAACGGATCTTGCAGAGTTTGCCCTTTATTGCTCATTGGCCAGGCTCCATTTGTTTGTTATTGAGTGGTGGCGTACTTTTTGTACTGGTGGTGTACGCCGAAACACGTACTCTACAGGGTTTTCCCGGCCCGTGCTACTTGACCGGGAAGCAAAAATGACACCAGAGTTTTCCGGCTGAAAAGCCCCTGAAGGTCACGCTTGCAGGACCTCCGCAAGCGCACTCAGAAGCAGTTCGCACTGCGCTTCGGTGCCCACGGTAATGCGCAAGAACTGATCAATGCGCGCATGGCGGAAATGGCGCACGATGATGCTGCGCTCGCGCAAGGCGGCGGCCAGGCCCGAGGCGTCTTTCGAGGGGTGCCGGACGAACACGAAATTCGCGGCCGAAGGCAGCACCTCGAACCCCAACGACTCCAGGCCCGCCGTCATCCGCGACCGGGTTTCGATCACGGCTCGGCGAGTCTTCTCAAAGTACTCTGTATCTTCCAAGGCCGCCACTGCGCCGGCCGATGCCAGGCGATCAATGGGGTAGGAGTTGAAACTGTTCTTTACGCGTTCGAGCCCGTCGATCAGCGCGGCGCTGCCGACGGCGAACCCGACGCGCAGGCCCGCCAGCGAGCGCGACTTCGACAGCGTCTGCACGACGAGCAGGTTGTCGTAGCGCGCGACCAGGGGGATGACCGATTCTCCGCCAAAATCCACATAGGCCTCATCCACCACGACGACCGTGTCGGGATTGCCGGCCACGATGCGCTCGACTTCCGCGGCGCCTAGCGCGCGGCCGGTGGGCGCGTTGGGATTCGGGAAGATGATGGCGCCCGCCTGGCCGTTGCGTCCGGGCAGGTAGTCCTCGACGTCGATGCGGAAGTCGGCCGTCAGCGGCATGGTCTCGTACTTGATGCCGTACAGGCCGCAATAGACCGGATAGAAGCTATAGGTGATGTCCGGAAAACGCAGCGGACGCTCATGCTTGAGCAGCGCCAGGAACGCGTGCGCCAGCACTTCGTCGGAACCGTTTCCCACGAACACCTGGCCTGGCTGCACGCCCACGGCCGAGGCGATCGCCTGGCGCAGGCGGTCGGACGAGGGTTCGGGATAGAGCTTGAGCGAATCGTCGCAGGCCCCGCGGATCGCATCGAGCACCTTGGGCGACGGGCCGTAGGGATGCTCGTTGGTGTTCAGCTTGACCAGGTTCTGAAGCTTGGGCTGCTCGCCCGGAACATACGGACTGAGCGTCCCGACAACGGGACTCCAGAAACGGCTCATGGATCAGCTTTCCTGCGCGTAGGGGTTGTGCGAAGACTTGAACTCGATGCGCAGCGGCGTGCCGGCCAGGTCGAACGCATTGCGGAAACGCGTTTCGAGGTAGCGCCGGTACGAGTCGGGGATGGCGTCGAGCGCGTTGCCATGGATGACGACCAGCGGCGGGTTCTGTCCGCCCTGGTGCGCATAGCGCATCTTGGGACGGAAGATGCCCTTGCGCGGAGGCTGCTGCTGCTCGATGGCGGCTTGCAGCTCGCGCGTCAGCTTGGGCGTGGACAGCTTGGCGAAGGCGGCGGCGTGCGCGGAATTGATCGACTTGAGCAAAGGCTTGATGCCCTGCCCGCGCAATGCGGAAATCGTGTGCATGCGCGCGAACGACAGGAAGCGCAGCTTGCGCTGGAACTCGCGCTCGATGCGTTCTTTTTCCTCGCCGTCCAGGCCATCCCATTTGTTGATGGCCACCACCACCGCGCGGCCCGTCTCCAGAACGAAGCCGGCGATGTGCGCGTCCTGTTCGGAAATTTCGGTTTGCGCATCCAGCATCAGCAGCACGACGTTGCTGGCTTCGATCGCCTGCAAGGTCTTGATGACGGAGAATTTCTCGACCGCCTCGAACACCTTGCCGCGCTTGCGCAGGCCGGCGGTGTCGATCAGCGTGTAACGACGGCCGTCGCGATCGAAATCGATCTCGATGGCGTCGCGCGTCGTGCCGGGCATGTCGAACGCGATCACGCGCTCTTCGCCCATGAGGGTGTTGATGAGCGTGGACTTGCCCACGTTGGGGCGGCCCACGATCGCCAGCTTGATGCGGTGATCGTGTTCGCCTTCCTCGCCCGGCTCCTCTTCGGAGGGCGGCTCGGCCAGGTCCTTGAGCGCGAGCTCGATCAGGTCGACGATGCCGTCGCCGTGCGCCGCCGAAATGGGATAGGGCTGACCCAGGCCCAGCTCATGGAACTCGGAGATGGCGGCGCCCAGGCCCATGCCTTCCGCCTTGTTCACGGCCAGCAGCACGCGCTGCTGGCCCGACTTGCGCAGCAGCTGGGCGATCTCGTGGTCATGGGCGTTGATGCCCGCGCGGGCATCCACCAGAAACACCACCACGTCGGCCTCGGCGATGGCCTGGCGGGTCTGGCGGGCCATCTCCAGCAGGATGCCGTCCTTGGCGACGGGCTCGAAACCACCGGTATCGATAGCGATGAAGGGAATCTCGCCTACCCTGCCCTCGCCATAGTGGCGATCGCGGGTCAGGCCGGAATAATCGGCCACCAGCGCGGCGCGCGATCGCGTCAGGCGGTTGAAAAGGGTCGACTTCCCCACATTGGGGCGACCGACCAGGGCAACGACAGGCTTGAAAGACACGGTGTAAGGCTTTGTTCTATAGGTTTTAGTTGGTGCCGATCATGACGAGATTGCCATTGCCCGTCTGGACCAGCACTCCTTGGGGAGTGGTTTGCAGCGGCGAAACGACGGCGCCTCCACCCACGGACAGCCGCGCCATCAGGCTGCCGTCACTGCGCGACAGGAAGTGCACGTAGCCTTCCAGGTCGCCCACGGCCAGCGCGCCACCCAGCATAGCCGGTGCGGTGAGCTGGCGGTTCTTCAGCGCCGCCTGCTTCCAGACATTGCCGCCATTATCCAGCGCAAACGCGTTCACCACGCTGTTCTGGTCCGCGGAATAGGCAAAGCGCTCGTCGAGGGACATTCCGCTGACGCTGGAGAAGTCCTTGGCCCAGATCGGGCGCCCGCCGGCCGTCACATCAAAGCAGACGATACGTCCCTGGTATGCGACCGCGCACAGGAGGTTGCCCGCGATGCGAGGCACGCCGACCACGTCGGTCAGGCGTTCCAGATCGCTGGCGCCGCGCGGCGTCGCCACGGTTCCTTCCCACTGCACGTTACCACTATTGGAGGCGATCGCCATCAGCTTGCCGCCGGGCAGGCCGGTAATGACCAGGCCTTCGGCCAGGACCATCTGCGACACGCTGCGCAGGGCCAGCGAAGGGCCGGGGCGCTGCACGTTCCAGACGCGTTCGCCGTTGTTCGCGTCGAAGGCCTGGATGCGGTAGTCGCCGCTGCGGACCACGACGATGCCATAGCCCACGGCGGGCGGGACGTTGACGTCGCTGGTGGCGCGGACCTTCCACTTCACCTTGCCGGTGTCGTCGAAGGCGATCACGTCGCCGTCGGGCGAAGCCACGGCGGTCGTCGTGCCATCGCTGCCCGCGCCGGCGGACAGCTTGCCGTCGGTCTTGGCCTTCCAGATGGCGCGACCGCTTTGCAGGTCGAACTTGCCGACCGAGCCGTCGGGCGTGGCCGCGTAGACGGCATCGCCCAGCACCGTGGGCGCAAAGCCCAAGCCGGAGCCGCTGCCGATCGACGTGGACCAGACTTGGCGCACGGACATGCCGGCCTTGTACTCGGTCAGGGGCGCGGGGTCGTAACGGCCGTCGTCATGGGAAAACATGCCGCATCCGCCCAGCGCAAGCAAGCTTGCCAGGAAAACGGCGCCGCGCCACGTACGGCCAGGTGCAAATTTACGCATTACAGTCACGCTCCGCTCAGGGCATCCAATTTCAGCTGCACAACCTGGGTCAGGGGGTTTGCCGTACCCAGGCCATCGATGGCGCTTTGCCATGCCGCACGCGCTTCCTCGCGCTTGCCTTGCGCGGCGAGGATATCGCCGCGGCGGTCCGCGAACAAGGCGGCAAAGGCGGCCGGCGGATTGTTCAGCTGCGCCAAGGCGGCATCGTATTGCTTCTGGTCCAGCAGCATGCCCGCCAGGCGCAGTCGCGCCACGGCCTGCATGGCGGGATTCTTGCCCTGCGCGGCCAGCCATTCCAGCTGTTCGCGGGCGCCGGCCTCATCCTTCTGGGCTTGCAGCGCCTGGGCGGCCACCAGCGCGCCGCGCGTGGCGTAGCCCGTGGCCGGATACTGCTCGCGCAGCGTCGCCGCGGCGGTCTTGATGCGCACCGCCGAATCGGCGCCGCCCAGACGAGCCGCGTCTTCCAGCGCTTCGAAGTAGCCCATGGCCTGGTTGGCGCGGTGCGACTCGTAGGCCTTCCAGCCCCACCAGCCGCCCCAAGCCAGGGCGACGACCGCCACCAGCGTGAACACCAGGGTGCCGTAACGGGCCCACCACGCCTTGATCGCGTCGAGTTTTTCCTGTTCTTCCAGATCGTATGCCATGCCTTAACCCTTGATATTCAATGCGTCGGCCAATTCCGCCAACGGAACCTGCTGCTGCGCGGCTTCGCCCTGCTCTGCCGCACGCAGGAATTTGACGCTGGCGGTCTGCGAGGCCACTTCATCGGCGCCAAGAATAACCGCAACCCGAGCGCCGCTGGCATCCGCGCGCTTGAACTGAGATTTGAATCCGGCCGAACCCGCATGCACGATGACCGACAGGCCCGCGTCGCGCAGGTCTTCGCCGACCCGGGCGGCAAGGCGCTGCGCGTCTTCGCCCTGGTGCACGACATAGACGTCGCATTCCGCCGGAGCCTCGACTTCAACGCTCTGCTCCCACAAGTCCAGCAGGCGCTCCATGCCGATGGCAAAGCCCACGGCGGGCGCGGGCTTGCCGCCCAGCAGCTCGACCAGTCCGTCGTAGCGGCCGCCGCCGCAGACGGTGCCCTGGGAACCGAGGCGGTCCGTTACCCACTCGAACACGGTCAGGTTGTAGTAGTCCAGCCCGCGCACCAGGCGCGGGTTCAGGCGGTATTCGATGCCGGCGTCGGCCAGGCGCTGACATACGCCGTCAAAGTGCGCGCGGGACTCGTCGCCCAGGAAATCGAACAGGCGCGGGGCGCTGTCGGCCATTTCCTGCATGGCGGGATTCTTGGTGTCCAGCACGCGCAAGGGGTTGCTGTACAGGCGGCGCTGACCGTCTTCGTCGAGAATGTCGCGATGCTTTTCCAGGTGCTCGATCAGGGCGGCGCGGTGCGCCGCGCGCTCGGCGGGCTGGCCCAGCGAGTTCAGCTCCAGGCGCACATCCTTCAGGCCCAGTAGCTTCCAGAGGCGGGCCAGCATGACGATCAGTTCCGCATCCACGTCGGGGCCGGCAAAGCCCAGGGCCTCGACGTCGATCTGGTGGAACTGGCGGTAGCGGCCGCGTTGCGGGCGCTCGTGGCGGAACACCGGACCGATCGAATAGACGCGTTGCGGACGGTCATAGAGCAGGTTGTGCTCGATGGAGGCGCGCACGATGCCGGCGGTCATTTCAGGCCGCATCGTCAGCGATTCGCCGTTGAGCGCATCGGTGAAGGTGTACATCTCCTTCTCGACGATGTCGGTCACTTCCCCGATGCCGCGCGCGAACAGGCGCGTATGCTCAAGCACGGGCGTACGCATATTGCGATAGCCGTAGCCGCGCAGCCAGCCGCGCACGATTTCCTCGAATTGCTCCCAGCGGGCGCTTGCCCCCGGCAACAGGTCATTCATGCCGCGTATGGCGGCGACTTTCTGGAAAGCTTGAGTCATCTTGATCATGCCGCGTCGCGCGCCGGCAAGCGCGCTAGCGGCTACACCCTTACTTTAATGAGAGGCGAGCGCGCCATAGCGGCGCGCAACGTAGTCTTCAACGATGGCCTGGAACTCTTCGGCAATATGGTCGCCCTTGAGCGTCACCGTACGCTCGCCGTCGACAAACACCGGAGCGGCCGGCACCTCGCCGGTGCCCGGCAGGCTGATGCCGATGTCGGCATGACGGCTTTCGCCCGGCCCATTGACCACACAGCCCATGACAGCGACGTTCATGCTTTCCACGCCGGGATACTGCGCCCGCCAGACCGGCATCTGCCGCCGCAGGTAGGACTGGATGCTATCGGCCAGTTCCTGGAAGAACGTGCTGCTGGTGCGGCCGCAGCCGGGGCAGGCGACGACCATGGGCGTGAATGCGCGCAGGCCCATCGTCTGCAGGATTTCCTGCGCGACGATGGCTTCGCGGCTGCGGTCGCCGCCGGGTTCCGGGGTGAGCGAGATGCGGATGGTGTCGCCGATGCCCTGCTGCAGCAGCACGGCCAGCGCGGCGGTGGACGCCACGATGCCCTTGCTGCCCATGCCGGCTTCGGTAAGCCCGAGGTGCAAGGGATAGTCGCAACGGGTGGACAGGTCGCGGTAGACGGCGATCAGGTCCTGCACATGGCTGACCTTGCACGACAGGATGATGGCGTCGCGCCGCAGGCCGAGCTCTTCGGCGCGCTGCGCGTTGGTGATGGCGGAAACGACGAGCGCGTCGCGCATCACGGCCTGGGCTTCCCAAGGCTGCGCGCGGCGGCTGTTTTCGTCCATTTTGCGCGCCATCAGTTCGTGGTCCAGGCTGCCCCAGTTCACGCCTATGCGCACCGGCTTGTCGTAGCGGCAGGCCACTTCGATCATCTGCGCGAAATTATCGTCGCGGCGCTTGCCGCCGCCCATGTTGCCCGGATTGATCCGGTACTTGGACAGCGCCTGGGCGCACTCGGGGAACTGCGTCAGCAGCTTGTGGCCGTTGTAGTGGAAGTCGCCCACCAGCGGCACGTTGACGCCCATGCGGTCGAGCTGTTCGCGGATGGCGACGACCTCGCGGGCCGCCTCGGGCGTGTTCACCGTGATCCGCACAAGCTCGGAGCCGGCCTGCGCCAGCTCCTTGACCTGAATCGCCGTGGCGATGGCGTCGGCGGTGTCGGTGTTGGTCATGGACTGGACCACGACCGGGGCGTCTCCGCCCACCGTCACGACACGGTCGCCCCACTTCACCGCCACCGAACGCGTGGCGCGGCGTGCTGCGGCCCCCACGGAGGGAGGCGGCGCATCCTGGCAAGGCAGAGAAGAATCTTCCATCGGGTGGAACCGGGTTACTTGGTCGGCTTCGGCAGCCAGTCAGACGGCAGCCATTGCTGCGGCAACCAGCCTTGCCAGAAGGCATACGCCACGCCGGCGGCCAGCACCAGCACGATGGCGATGAGCCATCCCCAAGACGTCGAGGACGAACGCTCGTCGTCCGCACTGGACTGCGGGATGGAATGCGCCGAATGCAGGGCGCCCGGGCTGAGCTTCACCGGACCGGTGACGCGAGCCTTGGGGTCCAGCGAATCGACGATGGATTGCGAGTCCGCGCCCAGCAGGCGCGCATAGTTGCGAACCAGCCCGCGCAGCGAAACGCCCGTGGGCAGATCGGCCCATCGTTCGTCTTCAAGGGCTTCGATCTGCTTCGTGGAAAACTTGATGCGGCTGGACACCTCGTCGAGCGACCAGCCCTTGGACTGGCGCAACGCGCGCAATGCCGAGCCCACGCTGGCCGCAGCGCCGGCGGACGTGTCAGAAACTGCAGAAGCGAAATCCTGCGTCATGCATGCACCTGTTTAATTGGTATGGTCTGGCGCTGTGCGGCATTGCGCTCGGTGATCCGAGTACGGTCCCGCACCTCTCCGGCCAGTTGACCACAAGCCGCATCGATATCGTCACCCCGGGTCTTGCGGACGGTCGTGATGATGCCGGCGTCCATCAGACGCTGGGCAAACACTTTCACGCGCGCCGAATTCGAGCGCTTCAGGCCGGACTCGGGGAAGGGATTGAACGGGATCAGATTGAGCTTGCAGCGCAACTGGCGTGCAATTTGGATCAGTTCCTTGGCGTGCTGGTCGGTATCGTTGATGCCGTCCAGCATGCAGTATTCAAACGTGATGAAGTCGCGCGGGGCGAACGCCAGATAGCGTTCGCAAGCAGCCAGCAACTCCTTCAGCGGGTACTTCTTGTTCAGCGGCACCAGCTCGTCGCGCAGCGCGTCGTTCGGCGCGTGCAGCGAAACGGCCAGCGCCACGGGACAGTCCTGCGACAGGCGGTCCATCATGGGAACCACGCCGGACGTGGACACCGTGACGCGGCGGCGCGACAGGCCATAGGCGTTGTCGTCCAGCATCAGGCGCAAGGCCGGCAGGACCTGGTCGTAGTTGAGCAGGGGTTCGCCCATGCCCATCATGACGACGTTGCTGATGACGCGCGTGTCTTCGGTGGCGCGGGCGCTTTCCAGGCGGGCGGTGCCGATATCGGCCTCCAGCACGCGCTTGGCCCACCACAGCTGGCCGATGATTTCGCTGGTCTTCAGGTTGCGGTTGAAGCCCTGGTGCCCGGTCGAGCAGAAGCGGCAGTTCACCACGCATCCGGCCTGGCTGGAAATGCACAGCGTGCCGCGGTCGTCTTCGGGAATGAAGACGGTCTCGATGGCATTGCCCTGCCCCACGTCGAACAGCCACTTGCGCGTGCCGTCGGTCGAGCGCTGCTCGATGTTGACGGGCAATGCCTCGATGCGGCAGTGCGTCGCAAGCTGGCCGCGGAATTCGCGGGCCAGGTCGGTCATGGCGTCGAACGAATCAGCGCCGCGCTGGTGCATCCAGCGCTGCAGCTGACGGGCGCGAAAAGGCTTGCCGCCCCACTGTCCGACAAGTTCGGACAGAGCGGAGCCATCCAGCCCCAGCAGATTGATTCGTTCGACGGATTCCATGACCTGGGTAAAACTAAAAAGCTTTGAACAATTGTTCCGCGAAAATCAACGGCTGTGGATGTTGATTTCGGGGAAGAAGAAAGCGACTTCGACAGCAGCCGTTTCCGGAGCGTCGGAGCCGTGGACGGCGTTGGCGTCGATGCTGTCGGCGAAGTCGGCGCGAATGGTGCCGGGAGCGGCCTTCTTCGGGTCCGTGGCGCCCATCAGGTCGCGGTTCTTCAGGATGGCGTCTTCACCTTCCAGCACTTGCACGAAGACCGGGCCCGAGATCATGAAATCGACCAGGTCCTTGAAGAAGGGGCGTTCCTTGTGCACGGCGTAGAAGCGCTCGGCGTCGGCGCGCGACAGCTGGGCCAGGCGGGCGGCGATGACCTTCAGGCCGGCTTGCTCGAAACGGCCGACGATCTGGCCGATCACGTTCTTGGCGACGGCGTCGGGCTTGATGATCGAGAGGGTGCGTTGAATGGACATAAGGACTCCAAAAACTGATTTCTGACTGGTTTCTAGTTAATTGCCTGGCGTGGCTCTGCGCTTGTCGGTGTCACCCTTGAAGCGTCATCGCGCTGTTGGCGCACAGGCGGTCCGAAACGGATGAATGTTTCGGGCCGTCCTGAACCACATGGCCAAGGCAGGGATTCGACACTGCCCACCTGTCGGACGCGCCCCCGATTTTCCGCGGGATTCCGAATGCGCGCTTTTGCATGCGCATTTCAGGAGGAATCCTCAATGAATTCAGGGACTTCTAAAAGGTTTACAGTAACCCGGTATTCTAACACGCTGAGAAGACCGCATTACATCTTAAAATGAGCGGTTTGCTGCCCGTATCCCTATCCCGGGCGCCCTGTCTGCCGGAACCCTGTAATGACTCAAGCTGCTCCCCCGAACGCCGCGAACCCCGCGAGCGACATCCCGGAACTCTCCAAGAGCTTCGAACCCTCCGAACTGGAGTCCCGCTGGTATGCCGAGTGGGACAAGCGCGGGTATTTCACGGCCGGCCAGCACGTAAAAACGGGGACGGAAAGCCAGCCCTATGTCATCCAGTTCCCGCCGCCCAACGTGACCGGCACGCTGCACATGGGCCACGCGTTCAACCAGACCATCATGGACGGCCTGATCCGCTACCACCGGATGTCGGGCGACGACACCGTGTTCATTCCCGGCACCGACCACGCCGGCATCGCCACGCAGATCGTCGTTGAAAGACAGCTGGACGCCCAGAAGGTTTCCCGCCACGACCTGGGCCGCGAGAAATTCGTGGAAAAGGTGTGGGAATGGAAGGAAAAGTCCGGCAGCGCCATCACCGGGCAGGTGCGCCGCCTGGGCGCTTCGGCCGACTGGCCGCGCGAGTACTTCACCATGGACGACCGCATGTCGCGCGGCGTGGTGGAGACCTTCGTGCGCCTGCACAAACAGGAACTGATCTACCGCGGCAAGCGCCTGGTCAACTGGGATCCCAAGCTGCTCACGGCCGTGTCCGACCTGGAAGTCCAGTCCGAAGAGACCGATGGCCACATGTGGCACATCCTCTACCCCTTCGTCGACGGACCGCAGACCATCGTCGACAAGGATGGCCAGACGGTCACCCTGCGCGGCCTGACCATCGCCACGACCCGCCCGGAAACCATGCTGGCCGACGGCGCGCTGTGCGTGCACCCCGACGATCCCCGCTACAAGCACCTGGTCGGCAAGGAGGTGGAGCTGCCGCTGTGCGACCGCAACATCCCCATCATCGCGGACGATTTCGTCGATCCTGAATTCGGCACGGGCTGCGTGAAGATCACGGGCGCCCACGACTTCAACGACTACGCCTGCGCGATGCGCCACGATCTGCCCCTGATCGTGATCTTCACGCTGGATGCGCACATCAACGAGAACGGCCCCAAGCAATTCCAGGGCATGGAACGCTACGAGGCCCGCAAGGCGGTCGTCGCCCAGCTGGAAGCCGAAGGCTATCTGGTCAAGGTCGAGCCGCACAAGATGATGCAGCCCAAGGGCGACCGCACCGGCGTCGTCCTCGAGCCCATGCTGACCGACCAGTGGTTCGTGGCCATGAGCAAGCCCGCCCCGGAAGGCACGCTGAACCCGGGCAAGAGCATCACCGAGGTGGCGCTGGAAGTCGTGGCCGACGGCCGCATCCAGTTCTACCCCGACAACTGGACCACCATCTACAACCAGTGGCTGAACAACATCCAGGACTGGTGCATCTCGCGCCAGCTCTGGTGGGGCCACCAGATCCCGGCCTGGTACTCGGAAGACGGCCAGGTCTTCGTGGCGCACGACGAAGCAGGCGCGATCGAGCAGGCGCGCGCCGCCGGCGTGACGGGCGAGCTCAAGCGCGATCCGGACGTGCTGGATACCTGGTTCTCGTCGGGCCTGGTGCCCTTTACGACGCTGGGCTGGCCGGAAAACACGCCGGACCTGCAGCGCTACCTGCCCTCCAGCGTGCTGGTCACGGGCTTTGACATCATTTTCTTCTGGGTGGCGCGCATGGTCATGCTGACCACGCACCTGACCGGCCAGATCCCGTTCAAGCACGTCTACGTGCACGGTCTCATCCGCGACGCGGACGGCCAGAAGATGAGCAAATCCAAGGGCAACACCCTGGACCCGGTCGACCTGATCGACGGCATCGACCTGGACGGCCTGGTCGTCAAGCGCACCTATGGCCTGATGAACCCGAAGCAAGCCGGCGCCATCGAAAAGGCGACCCGCCGCCAGTATCCGGACGGCATCCCCGCGTTCGGCACCGACGCGCTGCGCTTCACGATGGCCGCCTACGCGACCCTGGGCCGCAACATCAACTTCGACCTGAAGCGTTGCGAGGGCTATCGCAATTTCTGCAACAAGCTATGGAACGCCACGCGCTTCGTGCTGATGAACACCGAAGGCCACGACCTGACCGGCCCGGATGCCGGCGAGCTGTCCTTCGTGGACCGCTGGATCGTCAGCCAGATGCAGGCGCTGGAAGCCGACGTCGCGCGCGGCTTTGCCGACTACCGCTTCGACAACATCGCCAATGCCCTCTACCGCTATGTGTGGGACGAATACTGCGACTGGTACCTGGAACTGGCCAAGGTGCAGATCCAGACCGGCACGCCGGCCCAGCAACTCGGCACCCGCCGCACGCTGATCCGCGTCCTGGAATGCGTGCTGCGCCTGGCGCATCCGATCATTCCGTTCATCACGGAAGAACTCTGGCAGAAGGTCTCGGTGGTGGCCGGCAAGCGCAAGGAAGGGGTTGCGGACAGCGTCAGCGTCCAGCCCTTCCCGCAAGCCAACCCGGCGGCCGTGGATACCGCGGCCGAAGCCGACGTGGCCGAACTGAAGGCGCAGATCGAAGCCGTGCGCGCGCTGCGCGGGGAAATGAGCCTGTCGCCCGCCCAGAAGGTGCCGCTGTGCGCCCAGGGCGACGCGCCTACGCTGACCCGCAATGCCCCCTACCTGGCCGCGCTGGCCAAGCTGAGCCAGGTCGAGGTGCTGGACGCCCTGCCCGACGCCGGCGCGCCGGTCCAGGTCGTGGGCGCCAGCCGCCTGATGCTGCACGTCGAGATCGACGTGGCCGCGGAACGCGTGCGCCTGGACAAGGAAATCGCGCGGCTGGCGGGTGAAATCGCCAAGGCCAACGGCAAGCTGGCGAACGCCAGCTTCGTCGAACGCGCTCCGGCGGCCGTGGTCGAGCAAGAGAAGGCGCGCATGGCGCAGTTCGGCGAAACCCTGCAAAAGGTGCGGGAACAGCGCGCCAAGCTGGGCGACTGAACCGCGGCGTCAATCCGCTGAAAGAAAAAACCCCGGACATGGTTCGGGGTTTTTTCTTGGACGCAGCCGCGCCGCTCAGACGCCGCCGTCGGTCATCCGATACCAGGTCACAACGGCATTGACGTAGAGCCGCCGCAGGCCATACAGCGGGAACGGCACCACGGGCGACAAGGGCA
The DNA here is from genome assembly GCF_042721735.1 of Achromobacter sp. NPDC058515. Classification (NCBI taxonomy): domain Bacteria; kingdom Pseudomonadati; phylum Pseudomonadota; class Betaproteobacteria; order Burkholderiales; family Alcaligenaceae; genus Achromobacter; species Achromobacter sp. NPDC058515. The sequence continues at coordinate 73,430 of NZ_JBHXNI010000012.1, read as the reverse complement.
CGGGCAGCGCATTGGCATCGCCCGTCGCCACATATTGCGCCATGGCGCGCCCCATGCTGGTCTGCAGGCCGACGCCGCGCCCCTGGCAGCCGATGTCCACCAGCAGCCCCGGCTCCGGCTCGTGCAGATGAGGCAGATAATCGCGCGTGATGGCGACGCGGCCGCACCAGCGGAATTCGAAAGGCGTCCCGGCGACCTGCGGGAACATCTTCACCATCACGCGCTCCAGATGCGCCCAGTCCTCTGGCCCCTTGGGCTCGCGAAACGGACCGCGGCCGCCCATCAGCAGCCGGCCCTGGTGGTCCAGGCGGAAATACAGCAGCAGATTGCGGGTGTCGGACGAGACGTGACCTTCCGGGAATATTCCTGCCCGGATGCTCTCCGGCAGGGGCGTGGTCGCGACCTGGAACGTATTGGCGTCAATGATCGACGGCTTCAGCCCCGGCCACAGGTCGCCGCCGTAGGCGTTCGTGCACATCACGACGCGGTCGGCCGTGACCGTGGGGCCGCCGGCAGTGGAAGCCGTCCATTTGCCGCCCTCGCGCTTCAGCCCGGTAACGGGCGTGTCCGTATGCAGAACGGCGCCCGCATTCAATGCGGCGCGCGCCAGGCCGCGCGCGTAGCTCAGGGGCTGCACGGCGCCCGCCCGCTTGTCGATCCAGCCTCCCAGGTACTTGTCCGCGCCGATCAGGCGGGCCACCTGCGCGCGGTCCAGCGGTTGGGCATCCACGCCATGGCGCGTCCACTGCGCGGCGCGGTCGTACGCCACGCGCAAGGCCTCGGCGTTATGCGCGCCCTGGATCCAGCCATTGCGCACATGCGGCACGTCCATGGCGTGGCGCTCGATCAGGTCGAACACGGAATCCGCGGTGGCGCCGGCGAACCGCAGCAGCCTCTCGCCGCGCTCGGGGCCGAACATGGAGAGCAAGGCATCGGGGTCATACTTCAGGCCCGGAATGACCTGGCCGCCGTTGCGGCCCGACCCGCCAAAGCCGATCTCCCGCGCCTCCAGCAGCACGGCCTTGACGCCGCGCTCCGCGAGATGCAGCGCGGTGCTCAGCCCGGCGTAGCCGCCGCCGATCACCAGGACGTCCGCCTGCGTGGATGCGGCCAGCGGCTCGGTGGGCGGAGGCGCCGCCGCGGTCGCTGCCCACAATGAAGGGGAAAGAGGAAACGGCGCTTGCTGCATGATGGTTCCTTACATGGGATGCAGCACGCGGCGCAGGAAATCCTGCGTACGGGGATGCTGCGGATGATTCAGCACTTCACGGGCGGCGCCCTGCTCCACCATGACGCCGCCGTCAAAGAACATGACGCGGTCGGCGACCTCGCGCGCGAAGCTCATTTCGTGCGTCACGACGACCATCGTCATGCCTGCCTCGGCCAGCTTGCGCATGACGCCCAGCACGTCGCCGACCAGCTCCGGATCCAGCGCGGAGGTCGGTTCGTCAAACAGAATGGCCTTGGGCCGCATCGCCAGCGCGCGCGCAATGGCCACGCGCTGCTGCTGGCCGCCGGAAAGCTGGTTCGGGTGCGCATCTTCCTTGTCCGCCAGGCCCACGCTGGCCAGGAGTTCGCGGCCACGCTCCAGCGCCTGAGCCCGCGGCTCCTTCTTCACGAAGATCGGCCCTTCGATCACGTTCTCCAGCGCGGTGCGATGCGGGAACAGATTGAAGCGCTGGAACACCATCGCGACCTGCGTGCGGATCGACACGATGGAGGGCGCGTCGCAATCCACGAGTTCTCCATCCACGGTGATGCGGCCGGCGTTGTAGCGCTCCAGCCCGTTGATGCACCGCAGGATGGTGGACTTGCCCGAACCGGACGGACCGACCACGCACACCACTTCGCCCTGGGTGACCTTGGCGTCGATGCCCTTGAGCACCTCGAGCGAGCCGAAGCTCTTGCGGACTCCCTGGAGTTCGATCATTTGGTGGCGCTCCTTTTTTCCAGATGCCGGACCAGCAGAATCAGCGGCACGCACATCACCAGGTACATCAGCGCCACCAGCGAGAACACCGTGGCGTTCTTGAACGTGGAGACGGCAATCAGCTTGCCCTGCAGAGCCAGCTCGGCCACGGTGATCGTGGACGCCTGCGAGGAGTCCTTGAGCATCATGATCATGATGTTGCCGTATGGCGGCAGCACGATCTTCACTGCCTGCGGCAGCACCACGCGCCGCATGGTCAGGCTCCAGCTCATGCCCATGGCCATGGCCGCCTCGATCTGCCCGCGGTCGATGGCCTGTATGCCCGCGCGGAAGTTCTCCGCCTGATAGGCGGAATACGCCACGCCCAGGCCGATGATCGCGGCCTGCACCGCGCTCAGCGACACCCCGATGTCGGGCATCACGAAGTAGATGTAGAACAGCAGCACGATGATGGGTATGCCGCGCAGCAGGTTGATCACGCCGCCGCTGAAGCCGGACAGGTACTTGTTGCCCGAAACCCGCATCAGCGCCCACACCAGCCCCAGCACCGTCGACAGCGCAAGCGAGCCCAGCGTCACGAGGATCGTGAGCTTTGCGCCTTCCAGCAATATCGGCATGAACTCTGCCGCGTCTTTGAAAAATTCCATCATGACTCAACCCACCCCGACAAGACAGCCCGCGGGAACGCCGGATGCGCCCCGTCCGCCAGCGCGCAAGCGCGCCGGCGGAGTTTGTGCAATTGCGTGGTTAACGCGCGGTCAAGGCTGCGTCATGCGCCGCCGCCCAAGCCCCACTTCTTCAGGATGGCGTCGATGGCGCCGTCGGCCTTCAGCTTGGCCAGCGCCTTGTTGATGCGCCCCAGCAGTTCCGTGTCTTCCTTGCGCGTGGCCAGGCCCAGGCTGCCCATGATGGTCGGCTGATAGGACTGCGCCATCTTCAGGTTGGGATAGTTCCCCTGCGTCAGGATGTAGGCCGCAATGGGAAAGTCCATGAAGCCGCCCTGGATGCGGCCGGCATTGGCGTCGCGCATCATGTCCGGCGGATTGTCGTAGAGCTTCACTTCCTTGAAGACGCCGCTCTTCTGGATGGGCTCGACGAATGCGGTGCCAACCTGCACCCCTACCGTCATGCCTTTCATGTCCGCGAACGACTTGTATTCCTTGTTGTCGGTCTTGAGCACCATCAAGCCCTCGCCGTAGCGGTAGACCGGGTCGGAAAAGCTCACCACCTGCTGGCGTTGCGGGGTGATGAACATGGCCGCCGACACGATATCGATGCGCTTGGAGGTCAACGAGCCGATCAGCGCCGAAAACGCCATGGGCTCGATCTGCACCTCGAATCCGGCTTCTTTGCCAACCGCCTTCACGATGTCGACCATCACGCCTTCAATGCTGTTGGTCTTGGTGTCGAGAAACGTGAACGGACTGCCTGTGGGCGTGGACCCTACTTTCAGCACCGTTTGGGCCTGCGCGCCCGCGGCCATGGACAATGCTGCGAATACAGAGACAACAAGAGTCTTGAATTTCATGACATATCCTCATCGTGGCAAAGAAATCCGGGCGGCGCCTTGCGCGCCCGGTGGCGAAATGATCCCCAGTGTCATCCCGCCGCATTGGGTGCTGCGCGCTCATGGCGCTTGTTGCGTGTCGTCCCCCGAGGCTTGATTGATGTTGGATATGGCCCAGATGACCTCCGTCGTCTGAGACCCGGGATTGCGCCAGCGGCGCGGCGTGCTGCTGGCATAGCAAAAACTGTCGCCTTCGTTGAGAAGGATGACGCGATCGCCTACCCATAGCTCTAGCGAGCCCTTGAGCACGACGCCGATCTGCTCGCCCTGCCCGGTGACGAAAAGCTCATTGCCGGTTGAACCGCCAGGCTCGATGGAGGCCCTGCACAGATCCATGCTGCGGCACGCCGGCGGCGTGTACATCTCTTTGCTGATGCCTTTTTCCTTCAGGTCGATGTACCGGTGCGTGCCCGCGCGGGCCACGCGCCCGTCATCCTCGCCCTCGGTATGTTCCGCGTTGCGCAGCAGCGAATTGACCGACACGCGGAATTCGCGCGCCAACAGGTGCAGGACCTTCACGGAGGCGGAACTCAGGCCCCGCTCGATCTGGCTGAGCAGGCCGAGCGACATGCCGCAGGAGCGGGCCACGTCGGCAAGCGATCTCCCCTGCTGCTTGCGCAGCTGACGCAATTGCTGACCCAGCCAGAGATCGACGGCAGACTCGGGACGGCCGGCCAGCGCAAGGGGCGATGGCGGCAATGCATGGGCACGACGTTCGGAGGCAGCTCGGCTCATATGAAAATTTCATTTGCATGTAATTTTCAATACTAAGAAGCCGCCGAAACGCCCACAACCTAGGAAGATCCCTAGCGTCTGCGGACGGATGAATCGTTGGGAAGCGTCAGGACGCGTCGGGCGTCTTGGGAGCGTCGGGCGCGGCCGAAGGCGCTGCGTCCGAGGGGACTTTCCCGGAGGGACGGCGCTTGCGGGAGGCATTGCCGGCCGGCATGGGGGTTCCGGACAGTTCCGCCAGGTAGCGCTCGTCCAGTTTGCTCAGCCACCCCTTGGCGCGGGCGGTTTCGAGCAGTTCGGGCCGCCGCGCCGCGGTCAGCGCCAGCGAGCGCTCACGCCGCCAGCGGGCGATATTCGCGTGATGCCCGCTGAGCAAGGGAGCCGGCACCGCTTCGCCTTCGTACACCTCGGGGCGCGTGTAGTGCGGGCTGTCCAGCAAGCCGGACAAGGTGTCGTTGAACGAATCCTGCAGGGCGGAATCGCCGTCGTTGAGCACGCCGGGCAAGAGGCGCACGGCGGCGTCTATCACCGCCAGCGCGGCGATTTCACCGCCGGACAACACAAAGTCGCCCAGCGAGATTTCATGCGTGACGCAGCGTTCGATGAAGCGCTGGTCCACGCCTTCGTAGCGGCCGCAAATGAGGATGAGGCCTTCGCTTGCGGCCAGCGCTTCGGCGCCGGCCTGATCGTAGCGCCGGCCCACGGGCGCCAGCAGCGCCACGGGCGCGCGGCCCAGGCCTTGCACGGCGCGCGCTTCCTGCGCGGCAGCGACGGCGGCTTCCAGGGGAGCCGCCATCATCACCATTCCGGGACCGCCGCCGTAGGGGCGGTCGTCCACCGTGCGATGCACGTCCTGCGTGAAATCGCGGGGATTCCAGGCATGCAGGGACCACCGGCCCTGGGCGTGAGCCCGGCCGGTGACGCCCAGGTCGCGCACCACCCCGAACATTTCGGGAAAGAGCGTAACGACGTCAAATCGCATCAAAGATCCGCGGGCCAGTCGCTGTCGATGCGGCGAGCAGCCAGATCGACGGCGTGGATGTGCGCGCGCACGAACGGAACGAGCATTTCGGCGGGTCGGCCTTTGGCGTCCAGAAGAGGCTCGGGACCTTCGGCCCCTGCTTTCTGGCACAAGACCTTCAAGACGGCATGAGCGCCGTTATCGAGGACCTCGCCAACCACGCCTATCAGCGCGGGTTCTCCGTTGGCGCTGGTATACAGCGCGCAACCGATAAGATCGACCCAGTAGTATTCGTCTTCCTCAGGCGCGGGAAAGGAACCGCGCGGCGCCTGCACGGAATAACCGCGCAGCGCTTCGGCCTGATCGCGATCCGCAATGCCCTTTAGCTGCGCCACCACGGTGGCGCCCTGCGAACGGACTTGCACGATCTTGAATGCGACAGGCGCAGACGCGACAGCGCCCCGCGCCAATTCAGGCACAGGGCGAGTCAACCACCATTGAGATGCTGAGAGCAGCACTTCGGCATTGGCCGAATGTGGCTGCACCTTAACCCAGCCTTTCACACCGTAGGCTGCAGTGATGCGGCCCAGCTCGATCAAATCCGTAGGCGCCGCGTTGGAGGTTGCGGCATCAGACATGTATCGTGCTCTCGTTAGCTATGAAGCAGCTATGAATGGTAGCTTTTAAGCGTAGTAAAACTAGCAGCTCAGGTTTTGCGACACGGGCAATCAAGCCGCGGCGGAAACCTTGGCCGAGTAGTCTTTGACCAGACGTTCGACAGCGGGCGACAGTTGGGCGCCGGTGCCGGTCCAGTATTGCACGCGATCCAGCGCAATGCGCAGGTTTTCCGTGCCTTCGCTAGCTACGGGGTTGTAGAAACCCACGCGCTCGATGAAGCGGCCGTCGCGACGGTTACGCGAATCGGTGGCCACCAGGTTGTAAAACGGACGCTTCTTGGACCCACCGCGGGCCAGGCGAATCACCACCATAGGTAATCCCTTGAATTAGTTGTGAAAAACGGGAAATTCTAGCACTTAAAGAAGCCTGCTGGCAAATGGGAGTGCTGAAATCTGCAATGCGGCGCGATTTGTATCCTAAAACACCACATCCGGGTATTCTACAAACACGGGCCTTGGCCCGCCGCAGCGTGAAGTGTAGCCGCCCAGCCGCACTTGCGCCTGCCCAGTGCCTATTTTTAATGCGTTTGAGCAACCGGTGCGTTTGAAGAATAACCCGATTGGAGAGATCGGTTTTATGTCGTTCTACGCAATACCCTGCGTCTTGCTCCGCCAGACCGCACCGCAACGGCGCCGTCACCACACTTCCTCAAGCCTCCCCGTCCTGAGCGCGGATCCCTCGCCGCTCGCGACCGCGTCCCCGCTTTTTCCTGCGTTTTCCCCCAAAAACTTCCTCTAACTGGAGGGTGCAACACCATGAAGAACCAAAAATCAGTCCTCGCTCCTGTCGCGCGCCTGGCTTTGGCGGGCTTGCTGGCGGGCACGCTGGCGATGCCTATCGCCGCCTCCGCCCGAGTGCTTGGGGCCGCGTTGACGACCGCCTCGGGGCAGGTCACCGCCGTGGATCCGGCCACCCGGACCATCACATTGCAGGGCGCCAACGGCAACACCGTCGACGTCGTAGCGGGACCGGACGTCCGCAACTTCCAGCAGATCAAGCCCGGCGATACGCTGACGCTTGATTATTACGAGTCCGTCGCGGTCGATGTGCGCCCCGCCGGCTCGGGCGCGCCCGAAGTGGTCACCGAAACCGCGGCGACGCGCAGCGCGAAGGGCGCCCAGCCAGGCGGCGCCATCGGCCGCCAGACCACGATCACCGCCGAGATCTGGCACATCAACAGAAGCGCGAACCTGGTGATCCTGAAGGGACCGCAAGGCGGCAGGCGCACCATCCAGGTGCAGGACCCCGCCCTGCGAGAGAAGCTTCAACAACTGAAGGAAGGCGATCTGGTGGACTTCACCATTACGCAGGCGGTTGCCGCGGCTATCCGCAGGTAGGCGGAACCGCACGCATGAAAAAAGGCCCGCTAGATGCGGGCCTTTTGCTTTTGCCGGTTTTTTACTGGCTTTTACCGGACGCAGGTGGCTAGCGCCGGCGCAGGAAATGCACGCCACGCCCGTCGGTTTCCCGCTGTGCGACCAGCACATTGCCGGTCTGGCGCGCGAAGGCCTGGAAGTCGCGGATCGCGTTGCGGTCCGTGGTGATGACGCGCAACACCTGCCCGCTTTCCATCTGCGCCAATGCCTTCTTGGCGCGCAGGATGGGCAAGGGGCAGGTCAGGCCGCTTGCGTCGACCTCTTGCTCGAAGGCCGGCGCCTCGGCGCCGGCATCGAGGCTGGGATCAACGTCGTTCATCAGAGGCGCTCGTCCACCCACTTGCGCACGCCGGCGATCGCCGCCGGCAAGGCCGCGATGTCTGTGCCGCCGCCCATTGCCATGTCGGGACGGCCGCCGCCCTTGCCGCCCACCTGGCTGGCGACGAAGCCCACCAGGTCGCCGGCCTTGATGCGGTCGGTCAGGTCGGCGGTCACGCCGCCCACCACGCTGATCTTGCCGTCGGCCGAGCCGGTGGCAAGCAGCACGACAGCCGGCTTCAGGCGGTCCTTCAGGTTGTCGACCATGCCGCGCAGCGCCTTGGGATCCACGTCGCCGATGCTGGCGGCGAGGACCTTGATGCCCTTGACGTCGACCGCGGCGCTGGAAGCCAGATCGTTGCCCGCGCTGGCGGCCAGCTTGTTGCGCGATTGCTCCAGTTCCTTCTCGAGCGCCTTGACCTGGTCCTGCACCTGCGCGATGCGCACCGGCAAATCGGCCGGCGTGCTGCGCAGCATGCCTGCGACCTGGGTCAGCAAGGCGTTCTGGTTCTGCACCCAGGCAAGCGCGTTGTCGCCGGTGATGGCTTCGATGCGGCGCACGCCCGCGGCCACCCCGCCTTCGGAAACGATCTTGAACAGGCCGATGTCGCCCGTGCGGCTGACATGAGTGCCGCCGCAGAGTTCGCGCGAGAAGCCGATATCCAGCACCCGGACCGTGTCGCCGTACTTTTCGCCGAACAGCGCCATCGCGCCGCCTTTGACGGCGTCGTCGTAGGCCATGACCTGGGCCACGGTGGGCTGGTTGGCCAGGACTTCCGCGTTGACGATGGCTTCGACCCGGGCGATCTGCTCAGCGGTCAGCGGCGCATCCTGCGCGAAGTCGAAACGGGTCTTGTCGGGGTCCACCAGCGAGCCGCGCTGCTGCACGTGCGCGCCCAGCACCTGGCGCAAGGCCTTGTGCATGAGGTGGGTGGCCGAGTGGTTGCGGACCGTGCGGGCGCGGCGGACCGCGTCCACGCGGGCCAGCAGCGTGGCGCCGACCGACAGCGAGCCGGATTCCAGCACGCCGTGGTGGCCGAACACGCCGGCCTGGATCTTCAGGGTGTCTGCGACGGCGAAACGCAAGCCGTCGGCTTCCAGCAGCCCGGTGTCGCCCACCTGGCCGCCCGATTCCGCGTAGAACGGGGTGGCGTCCAGCACGACGACGGCGCTTTGGCCGGTCTTCACTTCCTGGACCTGGGTGCCATCCACGTACAGCGCCGTGACCTTGACGTTGTCCAGCTCCAGCTTTTCATAGCCTTCGAAGCGCGTTTCGGCGCCTTCGTAGCTCAAGCCTTCGGCCATCTTGAACTTGCCGGCGGCGCGGGCCTGGTCGCGCTGGCGCTCCATGGCGACCTCGAAACCGGCCATGTCGACTTCGACTTCGCGTTCGCGGCAGATGTCGGCGGTCAGGTCCACGGGGAAGCCGTAGGTGTCATACAGCGTGAACAGCGTGGTGCCGTCCAGCACGCCGCCCTTGGGCACATTGGCCAAGGCCGTGTCCAGGATGCGCATGCCGTGTTCCAGGGTTTCGCCGAAGCGCTCTTCTTCCTGCTTGAGCACCTGGGCGACGCGGTCGGCCGTGGCCGCCAGTTCCGGGTAGGCCTCGCCCATTTCGGCGACGAGATCCGGCACCAGGCGATGGAAGAACGGCTTGGTCTGGCCCAGCTTGTAGCCGTGGCGCAGCGCGCGGCGGACAATGCGGCGCAGCACGTAGCCGCGGCCTTCGTTGCTGGGAATCACGCCGTCGACGATCAGGAACGAGCAGGCGCGGATGTGGTCCGCGATGACCTTGAGCGAGTTGTCTTCGAGGTCCTTGATGCCGGTTTCGCGCGCGGCGGCGGCGATCAGGTGCTGGAAGAGATCGATCTCGTAGTTGGAATGCACGCCTTGCAAGACAGCGGCGATGCGCTCCAGGCCCATGCCGGTATCGACACAGGGACGCGGCAGGCGCGGCATGTTGCCGGCGGCATCGCGTTCGAACTGCATGAACACCAGGTTCCAGATCTCGATGTAGCGGTCGCCGTCTTCTTCGGGCGATCCCGGGGGGCCGCCCCAGATCTCGGGGCCGTGGTCGAAGAAGATTTCCGAGCACGGACCGCACGGGCCGGTGTCGGCCATCTGCCAGAAGTTGTCGGAAGCGTAGCGCGCGCCCTTGTTGTCGCCGATGCGGATGATGCGCTCGGCCGGCACGCCGACTTCCTTGGCCCAGATGTCGTAGGCCTCGTCGTCTTCCTGGTAGACGGTGACCCAGAGCTTCTCGGCGGGCAGCTTGTAGACCTGCGTCAGCAGTTCCCAGGCGTACTGGATGGCGTCGCGCTTGAAGTAGTCGCCAAAGCTGAAGTTGCCCAGCATTTCGAAGAACGTATGGTGGCGGGCGGTGTAGCCCACGTTCTCCAGGTCATTGTGCTTGCCCCCGGCGCGCACGCTGCGCTGCGACGAGGTGGCACGCGTGTACGACCGCGATTCCTTGCCCGTGAAGACGTCCTTGAACTGGACCATGCCCGAATTGGTGAAGAGCAAGGTCGGGTCGTTGCCGGGGACGAGCGACGACGAGGGAACAATGGTGTGTCCCTTGGACTTGAAGAATTGCAGAAACTGCTGGCGAATCTCGGAGGATTTCATCGTGGATGAAGCAGGATTTAGGCGAATCGTTGATTATAGAGGGTTGGCGGAAATGCGCGGGAACGGGGTGGGCCCTGGGGGGCGCCCGGGGCCCACCGGGGTTTACCGGACGCAGACGTAGCCGGTGGTCCACCCTTCGGTTTCGGTCCATTTCCCGCCCGCGGAGACGATGACCTCCGCGTATCCTTCAGGGCAGGAACACTCGCCCGTGCGGGGGTTCGCCGTGGAAACACCCGTGTAATGGACGCATCCTAGCGGGTAATTCATGCTGTACGCGCCGCCAAAACCGCCGCTTGCCTGCTTCCAGACACCGGACTGGCAAGCGAGCAGCTCCCCCTGATCGGAACTGGCCAGGGCGCCCGATGCCACACCGCAGAAATAGCCCGGAGTCTCTCGTGCGCCCACGGTCACGTAAGCTCCTGCATGGACGCTGCCCGCCACCGAGAGCGGCCCCTGGAGGCCAGGGTCTCGCGTATCGCGCATTTTGACGTAGGCGCTCAGATCCGGTTGCCCGCTGCCGGCCCCTGCCCCTGCCCACAGCGCCAGGGTACCCGGCGCATAGGTCGGCGCGCCCGGGGCCAATGGATTGGGAAAGCTGTACGCGGCCCCGCGCAATTGGGCTGGCGCCTCTGGCCACACCGCCCCGCCGTAACCGCCCGCAGCCTCGATGATGGAGGCCATGGCAATTTGATCGGGAAATTGCGTCCCCTTTTTTAGCAACGGCTTGTCGGCATAGACCACGCCGTCGATCCGGCAAGCCTCGCCCGGACACGCCGGCACCCGCGAAATCCTTATTTCCGCGCCGAAGCCCATGACCGACTGGTCGGGAAAGTCGGCGGGCAGGTGCCCGTGGCCGCGCAGTTCGGCCAAGGTGGGCCGGAATGCGTCCGCAAACAAGGGGAGGCCTTGGCTGTTCACGGGTCTCTCGCCCTTGGCCAAGGCGTCGAAATGGCGGGCCAGCACCCCCGACACCGCGAGGCGGACCTGGGTCATCCATACCCCCGTGGACCGCGCCGCGGCGGCTTCTATGCCATGCACGACTTCGTTGGACGCCCAGATGGCGACCGCGGTGGTGATGGCGAGCGCCAGCGCCATTGCCGCCAGCGAGAAGCCCGCCTGGCGCCGCCGGGAACCGGGCGCGCGGCGCGGAGGGTTCAAAGCGCGGGAAGGCCGGCTCATCTTGCGGTAAACACAAAGGTGTTGACGTCGCCCTGGCTGCATTGGGCCTGGGCCTGCGCGGCCCGGTAGGGCACGCCGGGTCTGGCGATCGTGTCCTTGACGACCTTGGCTCCGCTGCTTCCCGTGATGGAAATGATCTCCGACACCCGCTGCAGGACGGATGCCAGCGCGGGACAGGCCGCGTGGCTGACGCTGGTCAGCGTGAGGGTGAACGCGGAGCCCATGCCCGCGCCATCAACGGCGGCGGCCTCGACCTCGACCACGCCGCTGCCGCCCGTCCCGCTGCCTCCCAATCCGTGCGCGACGCTCGCCGCCGCGCCCGAGCCTTGCACGGCCAGCACGGTGGAGTCGCGCAGCGCATTGGCCAGGGCGCCGGTATCCAGGCCCGTGTAGGGCATGACGCCGCCGCCTTGCGCGTTGATTTTCATGCTGGCGATGAAGCGCTGCAGCTCTTCGCCCACCTTGGGCACCTTGTTTTCGATCACATAGCCGCCGATTGCCGGGATGCCGACGATGGCGATCAGCAAGACAATGGCGGTGACGATGGACACCTCCATCAATGAAAACCCCTGTTGGCGCACCGCGCCGGATCGGAACGTCTGAAAACCTTGCATCGCTATCCTCTCTGAATGAAGCGCGCAGCGCGGCTGCGCCGTTGTCGCCCGCTTTCTATTGGCTGGCGTAGAAGTTGGTCAGGGCCCGGCGCAGCTCGTCGATGACCCCGTAATGCCACAGCGTGATGCCCAGCACGGTCGCCAGGGACGAGATCAGGAGCGACCAGCGCAACACCAGCGCCTGGCGCCGCACCCGCGACAGCAAGCGGAGTTCGATCCGCTGGCGTACGCGCGCCAGCCCGGCCTCCACGCCCAAGGCGTCCATCATGTCGGCCAGGTACCACCACGTTTCCGGCTCCAGCAGCCCTGTGCTGAATATCTCGGGGCCGCTTGCGCCCGCGTCGATGCGGTTCAGCATGGCTTGCAGATGCCCGTGCAGCCAGGGTTGCGCATCGCGGGCCTGCACGGACAATGCGTGCCGCAACCGGGTGTCGGCCGCTCCGTGCTGCCTGATGAGCACGGCCAGCAACGAAAGAAAGCGGATCGCCTGAAAATCCCGGTACAGCCGCCAGATAAGCCAGCGGTCAAGCGTGGCCCTGACGCCTGCGGTGAAGTTCGCCAGCGACCACAAGCTGAGCAAGGCAAGCCCGAAAATCAGGACCACCCAAAGCGCGAGCCATTGCCTCAAGCCGCGGGCCAGCGCGAACAGCGCGCGCGTCAAAGGCGCGTAGTCCTCGGGCGGCACGGCCTGGAACACCTGCTGCAGCCGCGGCACGGTGAAGAAAGGGATGGCGCACAGCAGGGCGAAAGCCACGATTGCCGCCACCACGCCGGTCGCGGCGGCCGAGACCAGCGCCAGCCATGCGTCGGATGCCAGCCTGACTGCGCGCGCCAGGTCGCGCAACGCCGCCGGCAGGTCGCCGCCCTCATCCTGCACGCAACTGAGCAATTGGCATTCGCTGGACGGCAGCGTGTCCGCCCATGCAACGCCCAGGTCGCCCCCAGCCTCCAGGTAGGCAGTTGCCCAGTGCCGGCACAGGCGGCCGCGCTCGGTGGCCAGTCCGTAGCGACGCGCATCGTCTTCGAAGATGTCGCGCAGGCTCTTGCGCCCTTGCGTGCCTTCGACGAGGTCGGCCAGGTACTCGTAGTAATCCGCGCGCTGGGAGCGAAAGCGCAATGCGTCCAGCCGCAACTGGCAGGCGCCGCCCGCGATCCGCAACCATGGGGATGTGCGCAGCGCAGGATCAGCCATGTTCGCCTCGGGCCGGATCGACACCCGCGGCATGCGGCGTCATGGGCAGGTCGAATCTGCGCAGCAGGGAGCGGGGGTCGACCTCGCCCTGGCTGACCTTGTACAGCGCGCAGTCCAGTGCGCTTGCGCCACGGGTGGCCGCGTCGCGCCACGCAGCCGGGCCGCCCGCCTGGGCCTGCTCCTTCAGCCCCAGGTTGTCGCGCCTGAGCACCCGCTCCAGGAATCCGTCCATGCGTTCGGGCTCCAGCATCTCGGCGACGACGCTGCGGCCCGCCGTGCCGTTGAGTTCGGGCAATTGCGCGCGCCGGCACTCCGGGCATCCCGCCGCGTTCCTGACCTTGAGCGCGCCGGCGTCCAGCAGGAACACGCTTTGTATTTCGCGCACCCATGACCGCCAATCGTGCCCGGCGCCGGACGCCTGATGCCGTTGGCCGCCTCCCCACAGGCTGTCCACCGGCAGCGAGCACGCATTGCACAGGCGGGGTAGCAAGGTCTGGTAGACAAGCAGCTTCAGGATGCCGGGCGAGGCCAGGAATTCTCGCGACACGCCGATCGCATCAGAGGCCAGGCGCTCGGGAATCATCGCGGCCGATCCCGCGTGCGTGGTGGAGTACAGGCTGACCCCCGAGCTGGCCAGATCCATGAAGGCGCGCCCGGTATCGGTATCGCGGATCTCGCCGATCAGCAAGTCGTTCATCGCAGACCGCTTGATGGTCTTGAGCTTGGCGTCGAACGCCGGCCAGGCGGAGGCGGCCAGCGCCCCGCCCAGCGTGTTCTGCAGCGCATTGCCGATGTGGTATTCCACCGGGTCTTCCAGCGTGATGACCTTGCGGGTGGGCGCGATACCGCGCATCAGGGCCGCGATGGTGGTGGATTTTCCCGAGCCCACGACGCCCGCGAGCACGATGGCGCCGCCTTCGCGCTCGCGGGCCCGCAGCAGGGTTGCGGCCTGCTGCGGCAGATAGCCCAACGCAAGCAGGTCGCCGTCGACGGTCGCGTCCAGGCGCAGGATGCGCAGGCAGACGGAGGGCCCCGCATCGGTGGCCAGCGACGCCCAGCGCAGCACGATGGGAACGGCGTCCACCTCGAGCGCGATGCGCCCCTGCTGTTCGAGCGCGGGGTCGAACACCGCGCCGTTGCCCCCGCGCACATCCATCCATGCCACCGCCAGGACCTCCAGCAGCGTGGCGCTGGACAAGCCCGAGAACCGGCCGGTGCCGACGTACTCGCCATGGATGGTGTAGCGGATATCGGCGGCGTCGCGCCGCTGGTCCACGTTGATGTGGACGTCGCTTGCGCTTTGGGCCACCCCCCAACGCACGATATCCAGGAAGAGCGCGGCCAGCGCCGAAGCGCGTTCCGCCTGCCGCACCCTGCCCCATCGCCCCAGGCCCGGAGCCACGAGTTGGTCTCGGGCGACCATGAGCAGCAGCGGCGCGGGCAGCACATAGCGCGAGGGTTGCGCCTGCCGGTAGCCCGCTGCCCGCACCATGCGCTCGACCTCGTCGATCTGGTCTCCCACCGTGTACTCCTTCACGGCAAAGACGGCGGCCTCGCCGCCTTCCAGCAGCACCGGACACAGGCGGCCGGCCAGGGCCGCCAGGTCGAACTCGCGGCCCAGCGCACGGACAAATGCCGGGTCCAGGCGCGCGATGTCTTCAGGGGACAGGAGTTCCGGCGGAGCCGCGGCCACGGCCGCGGGCAGCGGTTGCGAGTTCATGGCCGGGCGCCCTCCGCGTCCAGGCAGGCGGTATGGTCGTGGCCGTCTCGGTGCAGCCGCACGCAGGCCCCGTCGATGGTCAGCAAGCGGTAGGCGTCCATCACGGCCGTACCCGCGACCGGATCGGCGCGGCCCGCCTGATAGCGCAGCAGCGAACCATTGACGACGACGTCGACGCTCAGCCTCCTGGCCGTGCCGAATATCGCAGCTACCCGGATATCGTCGCGCCCGCGCGAAGACGGCACGATCGGCGCGGTGGGTCCGGCGCCGGGCGCGCAAATGCCCGGCACCCTGCAATCCGCCAAGGCGGCCGCTGCATCCGCCCGCAGCAAGGTGAGCACGGTCTCGGCTTCGGGCCACGGCTGGGGCTCCTGCGCTTGCGGCGCGTCGGCCTGGGCTTGGGATGCCGGGGCCGCGCCGGCAGCCAGCGCGAGACCAAGGCAAAGTCGTCCGATGATCGAGCGACGCCTTGCGCCATGCCTGTTCCTGTTCAGCCTATTCCTGTTCATAGAGATCTCCCTGCAATTCGGCAACGAGCGTGCTGGCGGCCAGGCTGGGCCGCAGCTGCGGCTGGACGTCCACCACAAGACGGGACCAGCGGGCCGCCGGGATGGGGCCCGGCAGGAGCGCCATGGACCGCAAGGGCCCGTGCATGGTCAGGGCCCGCCGCCTGACGATGGGCAGGTCCGCCGGCGCGGCGCCGGTTCGCGCGGCGTTCGCTTGCGCAGGGGCCTGCGTGCGCGGCTGCATGGGCGCGGGCGGCGACAGGGCCATCGAGGCGAAAGCGGGCCGCAGGCGCTGCAGGGCGCCTGCCACCTGGGTATCGACATGCAGCGCGGAGGGCAGCGCCAGATCGGCCAGCGATATCGCGCCGGACGCCATGCGCCACGTCAGCGTGGCCTCTTCCAGCGGCTTGAACGACACCCGCCAGCCGGCAGGCAGCAACGCATGGAGGCCGTCGTTGGTGGCCAGGGGATGGGCCCTGGCATAGACAGCGGAACAATTCCATTGCTGCGCGCCGGCGTCGCACTGTGCCCGGCGCAAGGCCCAGCCCCGGACCTGTATGGGAAGCCGGCCCACGCCGGCCAGCAAGCGGGCCAGCTCGGCCGGCGCGTGCGCGGCCGTGCCGCGCAACATGGCCTGGTGGGCGTCTTCCTGGAGCTCACGGACCGTAACGGACTCGGGCTTGGCCGGCGCTGGCCTGAACAGCGATCCGGCGACGGTGTTCCACAAGGGAGGGACCGCGGCGGCAAGGCCGACGCACACCAGGAACAGCCGCAACGCCAGCGGCAGCTCCGCCCAGCGCGTAGGCAGCGCCGCCAGGCGGGCGCCGGGCTCGGTTGCCTGCAGCAGGGCCGCCCAGACCTCGCCGGCGGCGTGCTCCTTCAAGGCGGGCCGCTGGGCAAGCAACGCCCTTTGTTCCGGCAGGGCCTCTTCCAGCGAGCCAAAGACCCTGTCCGTCTGCGACAGCACCGTGCCGCCATGAGCCGCCACCAGCCACTGCCGCCCATCCGGCAGGCGGACCAGGCTGTAGCCGCCATCGGGGTACAGCAGCGCGAACAACTGCGCGGCCGACTGCAGGTGTGCCCCGCCCTTCTGGCGGGACGCGCGGGCGGGCGCACTGCGGCGCCATCCCGCATGCGCGCGGCCATAGCCTGCCACCGTGGCGGGCGCGCCGCCCACCACGTAATGCGTCGCCCGCAGTCGCCGCGCACGCGCACGCGCCAGCGCGGGGACGTTGGACCCGATCAGCGCAAACCAGCGCAAGCCGAACGCCAGCATCCGCCCCGAGCCCGGACATTCAAGCAGCAGAAATTGTGGCGCCCGGTTCACGCTCAATATCCTTCCTCGACCTGGGCCGTCACCAGCACCAGCGTCGTCAGGCGTTCGGAGGCGGCGCTGTCCAGGCCGCCGGCGAGCAGCGGCATCCCTGGCGCAAGCCGTTGGCGATCATGCTGATCCTGGTTGCGGTCAAAGCCGGAAACGATGATGGGCTGACCGGGGCGCAGTTCGATCTGCTGCACGGTGCCGCTGCCGTCGATCGTGATCTGCTGGACCTGGACCTGGTTGGCGCTCTCTCCGAAGGTGATGGTCTTCAAGGGTTGCGCGACCGCGTTGTCATAGGCGATGGACAACAGGATCTGGCCGTCTTCCTGGATGTCCGGCAACAAAGTCAGGAAGGAACCCACTGTTTCTTCCTTCTGGCTGATGGACACCGCCGGCAGCGACCCGTTGGCGCCGCTGGACGTTGCGCCGGGGACCGCGGTGCTTTGCACCCGGTCGATGTAAGAGAACGTGGTCCTGACGGCATGCGTGACAGGCCGGCGGTTCAGCGTCAGGACCGGGATCTTGCTGTGCCGCACGACCGCGCCCATGGCGCTGAGGGCGGAAACGATGGCTTGCGAACCCTGGAACGGCCCCCTGCCCGCGGCCGCCTGGAGCAGCCCCGCGCCGGCGCCGGATGCCCCGGGCAGGGCGAGCCGCGCGGTTGCGCCAGCGGCGGCGTACAGGGCGGTCCAGTCGATGCCGCCCGAGGCTTCGCTGTTGGCGATGAGGGTGATTTCCTCGAACACGAGGCGAACACGGCGGGTCAGCGCCTTGTTCTCGCGTTCGAGGTAGCGCGCTACGCGGTCCAGCGCATCCGGCGTATCGGTCACGACCAGCGTGGTGGCGCCGTCCACCGGGTCTCCGATGACGCCCGAGCGCGTCAGGAAAGGCAGGATGTTGGCGCGCAGGATGGCCAGCGCGTTGTGCTCGCCCGCGGACAGGGAAGTATTGGAGGTGCTTTCGAACCCCTCGCCTTCCGCGCTGCCCGAGCGGCCCAGCCGCACGTCGACCTTGCTGGCCAGCGACAGCGCCCGCAAGTCGAACACGCGCGTCTCGGTTCGATAGAACTCCAGCGCATTGTGTTCGTAGCGCCAATAAACCGAAAAGCGCGCTGCCAGCGCATCCAGCAGGTCGGCAAGCGGTTGCGGACCGGACCGCACCTCGATGCGCGCGGGCGCGGAAAGGGACAGCGAACCGCTGATGGCCAGCCGCGGCAGGAACAGATCCTGCGGCAGCAAGGCATCGGGACGCACCCGCACCGCGATGCCTGTCGCGGCGGTCAGGCGCTGGGCCAGCGCGGGCAGATCGGCGTCGTCCGCAAGCATCATGGTGGTTTGCACGTTTTCCCGAAGCGCGGGCGGCAGCAGGACCTCGCGCGCCAGGGGCTGCGGTTTGCCCGCCAGCCATGGCGCCGCCACATCCTGCGCATCGATGCGCGCCTGGCGGTCCGACAGGCCATCGGCGAAGGCCTGATGGCGGGCCGCCGCGTCGGCATGCCGGCCGCTGGCCGCGCGGCGCAGGTCCGAGACCTGCTGCGATACCGCGCATCCTCCCAGCACGCAGGACAGGGCGGCCGACAAAAGCAGTCTGGGCTTCATGCCGCGGCTCCTTGCGAAACAGTCATGCGCGAGCAGGATTGGGCAATGGGCACGACGCGCAGCACGCGGTTGCCATAGAAGCAGGGTTGCAGGGGCCTATCCGCGAGTTCGGTGGCGCCGAGCAGCCCGCGCACGGCCGACTTGAAGTCGCCGGAGAATTCAGCGGTGGCGGACAGCGGAATATCCACGTCGACCGCCCAATGCTGGGGCTGGAAGGTCCATCCCGCCATGTCAGCCCAACGCGCCAGCACGGCCCGCAGCGTGGCGTCCGGCGGCGCGGCGCGGTACAGGGCAGCCGGCGCGGCGGCAGGCGCGTGCGCAACGGCTGCGTCCATTGGCGCCCTGGGCGCCGGGCTGCCGCCCGCGGCCAAGGCGCCGGCGGGCGGCAGCGCCGGCGATTCCGGCTCCGGCGATTCAGGCGCCGCCGCCAGGCCCGGCGAAACCGCTTGCGCCCGCTGCGCCTTCGCCGCCAGCCGCCCCCCGCGAAACGCCAGGCCTTTCCATGGGCCGGCGACCACCACGTACGGATCGCGGCGCACGTATGGCAAGGCGCGTTCGCCATCGCTGCCCACGCCGAAGATCGCGGGCAGGGCTTGGCCCGGCGCGAATTGCAGCCAGGTTTCGCGGCCGTCGTCGAACACCTGCATGGGCGCGACGGCGGGATCGCCGGACAATTGCCAGTCGAAGCGAAAGCCCTGCGCGGACGGGTTCCCGGCCTGCCAGGAAGACCCGCCCAGGCCTTGTCCGGCCCCAGTACATGCGCTCAGGCAGGACAGCCCCGCCATCAGGAAGAAGATTCGCACCATGCCTCACCGCAAGCAAAAGGCGCATCGGAAGCGATACGCATGAGCGGCATGGTGGATGAGCGCGGGTGGCCCCGCCAGACTGGCATGTACGCATGGATGGATTGATCCACGCTGCCCGCGCCGGATCGGCGGGCAAGAAAAAGCCCGGTCGGAAGACCGGGCTTTTCGCGCAAGAGCGCGGGGTTTCGCGTCAGCGGCGACGCGTCATTCCGTTGCCATCAGCGTTGCGAAGCAATGCTGCGCGCTTGCGAGGCGGCATTGTTCAGCGCGGCCACCGGCGGCACCTTGCCTTCGAAGGCATCGGTGAGCTCCTTGTTCAGCACGGGCTCGATGCGGTCGTAGTTGGCCATGCGGAAACCGCGGCTGTTCGCGACGGGCTTGGCGCTCATGGAGGCGATCAGCGTCTGGGCGCCAGGGATGCGGTTATAGAACGACACGTCGGACGCGCGGAAAGCGGCCTCGGTCAGCGGCAGATAGCCGGTGCGCTGATGCCATTCGGCGGCGACGACCGGCTTGGACAGCCAGGCCAGGAAGTTCGCGGTAGCCTTTTCCTGGGCCTGGGGATGGCCGTCAAGCGCCCACAGGGCCGAACCGCTCACGAAGGGCTTGCCGCCCTCCTTGGTGGCCTGGTCGTAGTAAGGCAGGGGCGCCACGCCGAAGGACAGCGACTTGGTGGCCAGGAACTGGCCAAACGCGCCCGAGTTGGCCGTCAGCACCGCGCATTCGCCCTTGGCGAACAGCTTGTCGCTGGCGTTGTCGCCCGAGTACGCCGTGAACAGCAGCGAACGCTTCCAGCTCACCATCAGCGAGATGTGGCGCATGTAGAGCGTGTCGAACTGCATGGCGGGCGCGGCCGACTTCTTGCTGACGGCGTCCAGGCCATTGTTGTTGCTGGTGAACAGCTGGTTGTTGATCGGGGCCAGGTTCTCGAGGTGGACCGCGACCTGGTCGCTGGAGGCGTAGGGGCAATCGATGTCGGCCACGTCGCGCAGCTTCAGGAGTTCCGCCTGCAGGGCGGTCCAGGTGCGGGCGGGCTTGTTGGGATCGAGGCCGGCCTTCTTGTAGGCGGCGGTGTTGTAGAACATCACCGGCACTTCAGCCATCCACGGGAAGGCCAGCAGGCGACCCTTGCTGTCGCGCGTGAAGCTGCTGGTGGCGGGAATGAACCAGTTCAGGTCCTTGATCGGGTACTTGGCCAGCAGCTGGTAAAGCGGGAGCACAGCCTTGTGCTGGGCCACGACTTCGGGCGAGTGGTTGTCATTGAGCTGCAGCAGGTTCGGGCCCTTCTTGGCCTTGACCGCGGACACGGCCTCTTGCTCCAGGGCGTTGGACGACGCAAAGCCGCGCAGCGTGACGCGGACCTCGTCCTGTTCCTTGTTGTATTGCTTGGCGAGCTTTTCGAACTCGGCCTTGTTTGCGTCGGACAGCGTGTGCCAGACCTGTATCTCCACGGCAGCGGCATTCGCCGCGCCTGCCATCGCCATGGCGACGCCAAATACCCATGCGCGCCGGCTGGCGAACATCGCGCGGGCTACGCCCGCCAATTGCAGTTTCTTCATAGGTTCACAGACCAAGAAAAGGGAATTCCGGTTCTGGCCGCCGTCCACTGAGCAGATCGGCCAATGCCCGGCCCGAGCCAACACCCATCGTCCAGCCAAGCGTACCGTGTCCCGTATTGATATACAAATTGGGGATGCGGCTGCGGCCGATGATGGGCACGTTCGAGGGGGTGGACGGGCGCAAGCCCGACCAATAGCTGACGCGCTCGAAATCGAGCGCGTCGGGAAAGAGTTCGCGCGCCAGGCGCGTCAAGGCTTCGCAGCGGCCGGTATTCAGGCTGCGGGAGTAGCCGGACAGCTCGGCCGTGCCGGCCATGCGCAGGCGGTCGCCCAGGCGCGAAAAGACGATCTTGTGGCTGCTGTCCGTCAGGCTGACCGTCGGCGTGGCGGCGGGATTCAAGACCGGGAACGTCGCCGAATAGCCCTTGGCCGGATAGACGTTGCACGGAACGCCAAGGGGACGCAACAGCGCGGGGCTGAAGCTGCCCATCGCCACGACATAGGCGTCGGCCGCCAAGGTGGTGTACTGGCCGTCGGGCTGGATGAGCTCCACGCCCTGCACGGTGCCGCCGGTGGTGAGCAGGCGCGTGGCGCGCGTGCTGTAGCGGAACTCGACGCCCGCGCGGGCGCAGCGTTCGGCCAGCGCGACGGTGAACAGATGCACATCCCCGCTTTCGTCCTCGGGCGTGTAGTCGCCCCCGACGATGGTCCGGCGATGCGGCGCCAAGGCGGGTTCGATCGCGATGACCTCGTCCGCGGAAACCACGCGGCGCTCGACGCCGAAATCGCGCATCAGGCCGGCGGCGCGCTGCGAGTTTTCGAATTCGTGCGGATCGCGGTAGAAATTCAGGATGCCGCGCTCGAGGTGGTCGTACTGGATGCCCAATTCGGAACGCATGCCGCGCAGGGTGGCGCGGCTGTATTCCGCCAGGCGGACCATGGCGCGGATATTCGGAGCCAGGCGGCCGGGCAGGCACTCGCGCAGGAACGCCAGGCCCCACATCCACTGGCGCCAGTCCAGCTGAGGACGGAACAGCAGCGGAGCGTCGTCCTGGAACATCCATTTCAGCAGCTTGAGCGGCGCTTGCGGGTTGGCCCAGGGTTCGGCATAGGACACGGAGATCTGCGCGCCGTTGGCCAGGCTGGTTTCCTGCGCGGGACCGGTGCAGCGATCTATGACCACGACGTCGTGGCCGGCCTGGCTTAGCCACCAGGCGCTGGAGATGCCGATAATGCCGCTACCCAATACCGCTACTTTCATGCCCGCATTGCTCCTTGCGCACCAGTTCCGTTCGCGGACCCGATGTCCGCGCCCCCTGGCAAGCCGCCGCCAAAGCAGTTTACCCCGCCGCTTTGCCGCCGCCTAAGTAATAAAAAGGGGCGGAAGTCACAGACCTTTTCAGGTTCATGGGTTCCGCCCCTTCCGCTCATCTCATGTTACTTACGACGCGGCTTTCGCCAGGTCGGCTTCGGACGTGAAGGCGTCCGCGTAGAACTCTTCTGGCGGCAATCCGTTCTGGGTGCTGAACTCGCGCCGCGCCGCGTCCACCATCAATGGCGTGCCGCAGGCATAGACCTGATGGCCCGAGAGATCGGCGATGTCGTTCATGACGGCTTCGTGGACAAAGCCGGTGCGGCCGGCCCAGCCGTCTTCCTGCAGGGCATTGGACACCACGGGCACATAGCTGAAATTCGGCAGCAGGCCGGACCAGGATTGCGCCAGCGCATCCATGTACAGGTCTTGCGGACGGCGGCCGCCCCAGTAAAGGACAACCGGACGGCTGATGTTCTTGTGGATCATGTGCTCGACGATCGCCTTGACCGGGGCGAAGCCCGTGCCGCTGGCCAGCAGCACGATAGGCTTGTCGCTGTCTTCACGCAGGAAGAACGAGCCGAACGGCCCTTCCAGGCGCAGGATCTCGCGCTCTTTCATCTGCGTGTCGCCCGCGCCGAAGACGTGGTCGGTGAACAGGCCGCCGGGCATGTGGCGGATGTGCAGTTCCAGCGGGCTGCCGGTATGCGGCGCGCCCGCCATGGAATAGCTCCGGCGGCGGCCATCCTTCAGGATGACTTCGACATACTGGCCCGCGTAGTAGCGGAACTGCTCGGAAGCCGGCAGTTGCAGCTTGAGCACCGTGACGTCCGGCGCCACGCGCTCCAGCGTCTGCACGCGCGACGGCAGCTTGCGGATCTGGATATCGCTGGCCAGCCGGACCTCGGTGGATTCGACCACCAGGTCGGACTCGGGCCGCGCCTGGCAAAACAGCGTGTAGCCGTCCGCCAGTTCCTCGGGCGAGAGAATCTGCGCGGGGTACTGGCCGGCGTCGAACTCCCCGGACACCACTTTGCCCTTGCAGGTGGAGCACGCGCCGTTGCGACAGCTGTAAGGCAACACGATGCCCGCGGCCAGGGCGGCGTCGAGCACGGTCTGGCCGGGCTCGACCGGGAATTGATGCTTGCTGGGTTGGATGATGACCTGGAAGCTCATGATGAAACGGTTCAGGGTTGACGGAGCGCTATCCGGCACGGCCGGCATGGCGCTCCGCCCGGCCCGGCGTCAAGCCGGGAACTTGCGGATTTCCTTGACGCGATTCGCGTCGTCCACCAGCACCACTTGCGGCTTGTGCGTGGCCGAATCGGCTTCGGACATCGGGCCGTAGGTGCAGATGATCAACAGATCGCCCACCTGGGCCCGGCGCGCGGCCGCGCCGTTCAAGGAGATGGCGCCGCTGCCGCGGGCCGCCTTGATGATGTAGGTGTCGAAACGTTCGCCATTGGTGACGTTGTAGAGTTCGATGCGTTCGAACTCGCGCATGCCGGCAGCGTCCAGCAAGTCTTCGTCGATGCCGCAAGATCCTTCGTAGTGGAGGTCGGCTTCGGTGACCGTGACGCGGTGCAGCTTTGCCCGCAGCATGATGCGTTGCATAAAAATATCCTGGTTTCGCGGCCCGGAACGCGAAGTGTTGCAGAGTTGATGCCCGGCACCCGGTTTTGCCGTCGGAAGCCGGTATTCTATAATTTTTGCCGCAACGGGACGGCCCGTTGATGCGCGCGGCCAAGCGACCGGCGCTTTTCATCCGGGGACGACCCCTGTCTGCCGGCGCAATGCCGGCAATGCAAGCTTAGGAGTCGTGCATGACCTGGATCATCCTGGTATTGGCTGGCCTGTTTGAAATCGTCTGGGCCGTCGGCCTGAAGTACACCAACGGATTCACCCGCCTGTGGCCGTCCCTCATTACCGTGGGCGGCATGATCATCAGCTTCTGGCTGCTGGCCGTCGCCATGAAAACCCTTCCCCTGGGCACCGCCTACGCGGTGTGGGTGGGCATCGGCACGATCGGCGCCTTCGTGGCCGGCATCATGCTGTTCGGCGAATCGACCAGCTGGATGCGCATCGCCAGCGTCGCGCTGATCGTGCTGGGCCTGGTCGGCCTGAAGCTGTCCACGGCGTAAGGCGCCAGACGGGGCGGCGGGTCAGAAATCCAGTTCGATCTCGACCGCGTCGCCCACCTTCAGGCGCGCCCCCGCCGGCGCGTCCAGGATGGCGTTCTGTCCGAACACCACGCCGATATCCAGATTGCGGTAGCCCGACAGCGTGCGGCCCGGTTCGTCGTACTGCCGCGCGGTGCGCTGGTCAATGTCGGGAATCGAGCAGCGGGTGCACGGCTTGACGAACGCCATCCGCACGTCGCCCGCCGTGATCATGGCGGTATGGTCTTCCTCGAAGGCCTCCCATTCGCCCTGGACCACGATGTTCGGCCGGAACCGGTCCATCGGCACCGGCGCCGCGCCCTTGGCCTGCAAGCGCGCGTTCAGGTCGTCCAGCGATGCCTGGTTGGCCACCAGCAGCGGAAAACCGTCGGCAAAGCCAAAATAGTGATCCCCCACGAATGCGTCCGCCAGATCGGGATGCGCGTCGACCCAGCGCGAAACCCAATCCGGCTTGGCCGTCCGTTGCGCCGCCGCATCCACCTTGAGCAGCCGGCACGGCGTCTTGAGGAATTCCGTAAGCCATTGCCCCGCAGCCGCGCTTTCGCGCCGCGCGGAAATGGTGTCGCTCCATACGGCCACGGTTTCCGCCCCCGGCTCCAGCCCGGAACCATCCAGGGCTACATCCAGGTCCGCCATGCCGGGCGCGGACAGGCGCAGCGCATCGGCGGCGAGCGCCGTGCGGATCAGCGCCATGGCCGGCCATTGGCGCTGGGTCATGAACTTGCCGTCGGCGCCGATCACCATCCAGCGGCGGTCGTGAGCCAGGCCGGCGCGGTCGATGGGCGATTCGTTCAGGTCGATGCCCGCGCAGGATTTGACGGGATAGATGTGCAGGCTGAGGATACGGGCGGACATGGCGGCGAAGGCTCAACGTTACGGGTGCCGAGAATATAACAAGCGCAGCCCGGTGTCGCGCAAAAAACCCGGGGCGGGCCCGGGCTTGGTCTGGACAGTCTGCCGGCTTAACCGCCAACCAGCTTCAAGGCGTCCAGCGGCGTCACCGCCTTGAACCCCTTGCGCGTCGCGATATGCTCGGGACGCGGGTTCAGGCCGTACTTGGGCGGGTTCAAGGTGTTCTCCATGCTGTTGTAGACCATGAAGACATTCGCGCGCGGCCACGGCGAGATATTGCTGTTGGAGCCGTGCATCGTGTTGCAGTCGAAGAACACCACCGAGCCGGCCTTGGCCGTCATGGAGCGGATGCCGCCCTGCTCCACCAGCAGCTGCAGGCTGACCGGATCCGGCACGCCGTACTCCTGCTTCTTCAGCGATTGCTTGTAGTGCTCGTTCGGAGTCTCGCCGACGCACGAAATGAACTGCCGGTGCGATCCGGGAACCAGCATCAAGGGACCGTTGCAATCGTTGTTGTCGGTCAGCAGCACCGAGCAGCTCAATGCGCGCATCGAGGGCATGCCGTCCTCGACATGCCAGGTTTCAAAGTCGGAGTGCCAGTAGAACTCCTTGCCCTTGAAGCCCGGCTTCATATTGGCGCGCGACTGATGGATATACACCTCGGAGCCGAGGATCTGCCGCGCCACGTTGACCAGCCGGGGATCGCGCACCAGGCGGGCCAGCATGGGATTGAGCACATGCACCATGAAGATGGAGCGCACGGCGTTGCTGCCGGGCTCGGTGATGGACTCTTCGCGCCGGATGATGGACGGATCGCGCGTCATGCGCTCGACCTCGGCGGACAGCGCGCGGATCTCGGCTTCCGAGAACAGGTTTTCCAGCAGGAGAAAACCGTCGCGCTCATATTGCCCGACTTGCTCGCCGCTCAAGGCGCCGGCGTACTTGCCGTCCTCGTAGACCACCGGATCCTGGCGGGAGATGATAGCGGAACTTCGGTCCGTACGGGAGGCGTACGGATCCTGTGCAGGTGAGATCATGCGAACCTCCTTGGTTTCAGGCCGCGACGGCTTCGGGCAAGGCGTACACGCCTTCCTTGTCGTGGACTTCCTGGCCGGTCAGCGGCGGATTGAAGACGCAGATGACGCGCAGCGGCTCCTTGCCGCCGCACAGCCAATGCTCGTCGTTTTCGTTCAGGGCGTAGACCACGCCGGGCCCCAGGTCGTACTTCTTGCCGTCGGCGATGGTCTCGATCGAACCGTCGCCTTCGATGCACCACACCGCCTCAAGATGGTTCTTGTAGTGGATGTGCGTGCGTCCGCCCGGGAAGATGGTGGTCTCGTGGAAGGAGAAGCCCATGCCGTCCTTCTTCAGCAGCACGCGGCGGCTGACCCAGGTGTCGGTGCGGACTTCGTCGGCCGTGCCGATCACATCTTTGACATTGCGTACGATCATTGACGTTTTCCTCCAAATTTCAGAATGCGGGCGGACTGCCCCTCGTCAGCCAGCGCTTCGGCCACGCTGGCCTCGATCAGATCCAGGCCCTTGGCCAGCAGGTCTTCCTCGATCGTCAGCGCGGGCAGCAGCTTGAGCACTTCGTCGTGCGCGCCCGAGGTTTCGATTACGACGCCCTTCTTGAACGCGCATTGCGAGATGCGGTTTGCAAGCGCCGGCGTGGTGTTGGCCACCAGGCCCTGGATCAGGCCGCGGCCGCGCGCCGACAGGCCGGCATTGGGATAGCTGTGCACCAGGTTCTCCAGCCAGTCGCCCACCAGGCGCTCCTTGCGCTGGATCTCGGCGGTGAAGGCCGTGTTGGTCCAGTAGGTTTCCAGCGCCTGGGTTGCGGTGACGAAAGCCAGGTTGTTGCCGCGGAACGTGCCGCTATGGGCGCCCGGCTTCCAGATGTCCAGCTCGGGCTTCATCAGCACCAGCGACATGGGCAGGCCGAAGCCGGACAGCGATTTCGACAGCGTGATGATGTCCGGGCGGATGCCGGCGGTCTCGAAGCTGAAGAACGTGCCGGTGCGGCCGCAGCCGACCTGGATGTCGTCCACGATCAGCAGCATGTCGTGGCGCTTGCACAGCTTTTCCAGCTCTTTGAGCCAGCGCAGCGTGGCCACGTTGACGCCGCCTTCGCCCTGCACCGTTTCCACGATGACCGCGGCCGGCTTGTCCATGCCGCTGCTGGGGTCCTCCAGCATGCGCTCAAGGTAGGACATGGTGTCCACGTCCGGACCGAAGTATCCGTCGTAGGGCATGAAGGTGGTGTTGCCCAGCGCGTAGCCGGCGGCGTCGCGGAACTTCATGTTGGCCGTCGCGGCGAGCGAGCCGCCGCTCACGCCATGAAAGCCATGCGTGAAGGAAATCACATTGGGGCGACCCTTCACCTGGCGCGCGATCTTCAGCGCGGCTTCCACGGCGTTGGTGCCGGTCGGACCCGTGAACTGCAGGGTGTATTGCCAGTTGCGCGGCTTGAGCAGCACGCGATCCACCGTCTCCAGGAAACGCTTCTTCGCGCTGGTGGCCATATCCAGTCCGTGGACGACGCCGTCCGACTGCACATACTCCAGCAGCTTTTCCTTGAGAACAGGATTGTTGTGGCCGTAGTTCAGCGTGCCTGCGCCGCTGAAGAAATCGATGTATTCGGTGCCGTCCTCATCAATGAGGGTCGAGCCCCGAGCCTGGCTGAATATCACGGGAAACGACCGGATGTAGCCCCGCACTTCCGACTCCATACGGTCAAAGATTTTCAAGTCCATATGATCAATCCTCCCTTTCATCTCATAAGTTGACGGACGGCCAGCTCCCCTCCGGGTGCGGGATGCGCATCCGGATCGGGGTGAACCATCCCGGTAATCGATAAGACCGTCAGGCCTGCGCCGTCCCTAAGGGACCGGCAAGGCGAGCGGACCTATCCTCAACAGCATCTCGTCGTCATGGTCCGCGCCGCCAAAGAGTTGCCGGTCGAAGAACGGCTGTTCGGAGACGTGGGCGCCTGTCTCGCCGGCCAGGCCGGCGAAAGTGCGGCGCGATGCCTGGTTGTCAGGCCCCACCGTGGTTTCAAGATAGCGGACATGCTCGAGCCCCTTGCGTCGCAAGAGCTCCCGGAGCATGGCGCGGCCCAACCGATGGCCGCGTGCGCGGGCGTGCACCGCGACCTGCCAGACGAACAGGACGTCGGGCCGGGCCGGGATCACATAAGCGGAGATAAAGCCGTTGATACGTCCACCGGCGCTTTCGGCCAGGACGCAGGTGTCGCGAGAGTGCTCGCACAGGAGCAGGTACGCGTAGAGGGAATTCAGGTCGAGCGGCGGGCACTCGGAAATGAGGCGGTGGATGGCGGCGCCGTCTTTGCGGTCGGGCAGACGCATGGTATGGGTCTGCGCGCTGACCGCCGGCGCCACGGCACTTGAGAGTATTGGGGAGTCCAGTTCGTTTTTCTTCATGCGACGATTCCCGATTCTGGGGGTGCCCCGCCCGTGGGCACTTCAAGGATGGGCGACGACACGTCGCCATGCGTGTCGACTGCGGCCTGGCCATCCTGTTCCATGAGCGCGACGATGCGCTCCAGGGACAGCGTGATGGTGGCCTGTTCCAATTCCGGCAAGGCATTGAGCGCGTCGGCCAGATGCTTTTGCAGCGGCGACGGCGCGCCTTGCGCCAATTCCCGCCCGGCGTCCGTGGCGGTGACAAACACGATGCGGCGGTCTTCGCGGCCCCGCTCGCGGCGGATCAAAGCCTTGTCTTCCAGGCGATCCAGGATGCCGACCACCGTGCTGGGGCTGACGTGCATCTCGCGGCTGATGGCCGTGGCCGTCATGGGCCCGTTGGCCATTACCGTGCGCAGGCACATCAGCTGGGGCGCGGTGATATGGCTGACCGCCGACAACTGGCGCGAGTGCAGTGCGATCGAACGCGTGATGCGGCGCAAGGCTCGCAAAATGCGCAGGTCGTACTGCTGGGCGGGATCAGATTTCGCGGCTTCGGTCATGGTTGAAATAGGTTGGGTCAAATTCATTTCTACACGAATGATATGCGACCGATCTATTCGAGTCAAACAAAAACCCCTGGGCACGATGTAAATAAATGAACACCGATTTGCAGAAGATAAATGCACTATGGCTGGACTTGATGCTTGGCCGTGGGGCGCCGCTTTATCGGGGACGGGGCTACTGGTGGAAGCCCCTATAAAAAACATATGTTTTTTTTAATTCGTCGTATTTATCATATGTTTTCTTACATATTGCCCTGCCCGACATGCCAATGCCGTCCGACCTCCTTCTGACCCTGCAGGAAAAGCTGGATCAGCTGCCGCCGGAACTGCAGCGCGCGGCGCATTGGGTCGTGGCCCATCCCGCCGAAGTCGGCCTCTGGTCGATGCGGCGGCAGGCGCAGACCCTGGGCGTGGCGCCCGCCACCATGCTGCGTCTGGCGCGCGCGGTCGGCTACGCCAGCTACGAGGGGTTCCGCCAGCCCTTCCAGCAGGCGCTGGCCGGGCACAGCCGGCCGGGGCTGCGCGACCGCGCCGCCGCCTTGCAGGCCGCGGCGGGCGAACCCGCCGCGCCCGGGCATGACGTGCTGACCGACTACCAGATCCAGGCCATGGGCTCCGTGTGCGCGCTGAATCCCCCTTCGGCCTTCGACGCGGCCGTGCAGACTTTGCTGGATGCCCGCCAGGTCGGCTTCCTGGGGACGCGCTCGGCCTTCGGCATTGCGTTCCAGATGCGTTATGCGTACCAACTGGTGCGCCGCAACAGCGTCCTGATCGACGGCATGGGCGGCGCGCCCGCCGAGCAGGCCGACAACCTGGAGGCGGGCGACGCGCTGATCGTCATCTCGCAGGCGCCCTACCCGACCGCCACCGTCCAGCTCGCCCGCCAGGCCGCCCAGCGCGGCGTGGCGCTGATTGCGCTGACCGACGACCCGCTGTCGCCGCTGGCCGTCGACGCCCGCCACACGCTGCGCTTTGCGCCGCCCGACCGGGACGGCGTGCAGGCGCGGCCCGCGCGCCAGGGGCCCGGTTCGTTCTTCCACACCACCGCCGGCCTGCTGGGGCTGGCCGAACATCTGATCGCGCGCCTGACCGCGCGCGGCGGCGACGAGGTGCTGAACCGCCTGACCGAGGTGGAACAGCGCCTGCGCGCCGACAACATCTATTGGACCGGCGCCAGCCCGCGCCGGCCGGGCTGACGCCCGCCCCTGCCCGCATCCGCCTTCAACCCCTGCTACACGGAAACAGCATGAGCCAGACCCACGTCCTGCATCGTTCTCTACGCCAGACGCCTCCCGTCGCCGTACGCGGCCAGGGCGTGTGGATCCACGACAGCGCCGGCCGCGCATACCTAGACGGTTCGGGCGGCGCCGCGGTGTCCTGCCTGGGGCACAACCACCCCGACATCCAGGCCGCCATGCATGCGCAGATCGACGCGCTGGCCTATGCCCACACCAGCTTCTTCACCACCGAGGTCGCCGAACAGCTGGCCGACCGGCTGGTGGCCGATGCGCCGGCGGGCACCTCGCACGCCTACTTCGTGTCGGGCGGCTCCGAAGCGGTGGAGGCCGCCTTGAAGATGGCGCGGCAGTATTTCGTGGAGATCGGCCAGCCGCAGCGCCGCCACATCGTCGCGCGCAGGCAGAGCTATCACGGCAACACGCTGGGCGCGCTGGCGGTGGGCGGCAACGCCTGGCGCCGCGCGCAGTTCGCCCCGCTGCTGATCGAAGTCGAGCACGTCTCGCCCTGCTACGCCTACCGCGACCAGCGCGAAAACGAGAACGCCGAGCAATATGGCGAACGCCTGGCCCGGGAACTGGAGCAGACGTTCGAGCGGCTGGGGCCCGACACCGTGATGGCCTTCGTGGCCGAGCCCGTGGTGGGCGCCACCTTGGGCGCCGTCACCGCCGCGCCCGGCTATTTCCGCCGGATCCGCGAGATATGCGACCGCCACGGCGTCCTGCTCATCGCCGACGAAGTCATGTGCGGCATGGGCCGCACCGGCACCTTGTACGCGGTGGAGCAGGAGGGCGTGGCGCCCGACCTGATCACGATCGCCAAGGGCCTGGGCGGGGGCTATCAGCCCATCGGCGCCGTGATGGCGCAACAGCGCATCGTGGACGCCATGCAGCAGGGCAGCGGCTTTTTCCAACATGGCCACACCTACCTCGGCCACGCCATCGCCTGCGCGGCGTCGCTCGCCGTCCAGGACGTGATCCGCCGCGACAAGCTGCTGGAACGCGTGCGCATTCAGGGCGAGGGCCTGCGCCAGCGCCTGGAACAGGCGCTGGGCAATCATCCGCACGTGGGCGACATCCGCGGGCGCGGCCTCTTCATGGGCGTGGAGCTGGTGCGGGACCGCGGCACCAAGCAGACCTTCGACCCCGCCCACTCGCTGCATGCGCGGATCAAGCGCGAAGCCATGGCGCGCGGCCTGATGGTCTATCCGATGGGCGGCACCATCGACGGCCGCCAGGGCGACCACGTGCTGCTCGCGCCCCCCTTCATCATTTCCGACGACGAACTGGACCAATTGACCGAGCGGCTGGCCGGCGCCATCGACGCCGGCATTGCCCAGGCTGGCGGCTAGGGCCGCCAGCGCGCGCGGCGGGGGGATCCGCCGCGCGCCGCCCGCCGACAGCGGGCACGTGATGATTCAGCACAGGGCAACCCGCGGCTCGCGGGGCTGCCAACCGCCGGCAGAGACCGGCAATATCACGGGGAAAACCCCCAAAAGGAGTTTGCATGACCACGTCCGTCAAACACACCTTGGGCCATCGCAATGCCTGGACGCTCGCCGCGGCAGGCTTGGCCACGGCATTGCTGTCCGCGGCGCCGGCTCCTGCCGCCGCCCAACAGAAGTTCGTCAGTATCGGCACCGGCGGCGTCACCGGCGTCTACTATGCCGCCGGCGGCGCCATCTGCCGCCTCGTCAACAAGGACCGCGCCACCCATGGCATCCGCTGTTCGGTCGAGTCGACCGGCGGCTCGGTCTTCAACGCCAACACCATCAAGGCCGGCGAGCTCGACCTGGGTGTCGTGCAGTCCGACGTAGGCTTCAATGCCTTCAACGGCCAGGGCCAGTTCAAGCAGGCGGGCCCCTACCCCAAGCTGCGCTCGGTCTTCTCCATCCATCCCGAGCCGTTCACGGTGGTGGCGCGCAAGGACGCCAATATCAAGGGCTTCGAGGACTTCAAGGGCAAGCGGTTCAACGTCGGCAACCCGGGCTCGGGCACGCGCGCCTCGATGGAAGAGCTGCTGGCCACGATGAACTGGACGCTCAAGGACTTCTCGCTGGCCTCCGAGCTGCGTCCCGACGAGCATGGCTCCGCGCTGTGCGACGGCAAGATCGACGGCTTTTTCTATGGCGTCGGCCACCCGTCGGCCAACATCCAGGACCCCACCACCAGCTGCGGCGCCAAGCTCGTGCCGCTGACCGGCCCCGCCGTGGACAAGCTGGTGGAAAAGTACCCCTACTACGCCCACGCCACGATTCCCGCCGGGCTGTATCCGGGCAATGCGGCGGAGACCAAGACCTACGGCGTCACCGCCACCTTCGTCACGTCGGCGGACGTGCCGGACGCCACGGTCTACACCGTGGTCAAGGCCGTGTTCGACAACTTTGACGACTTCAAGAAGCTGCACCCCGCCTTCGCCAACCTGAAGGCGGCCGACATGGTGAAGAACGGCCTGTCGGCGCCGCTGCATCCGGGCGCCGAGAAGTACTTCAAGGAAAAGGGCCTGCTCTAAACCCGCTGGCCAGGCACGCCCGGCGAACGGGGCACGCGCCCCGTCCCGGACGGCTGCCTCTTGCGCGCCCATTTCCGCGCACAAGGGTTCATCGCGCGCCGCACCACCGGCGCGCGCCACGATACGCAGGGGAATTTCATGACAAAAGAGTCGCACACGCCGACCGCGGACCTGGAACAGCTCGTCGCCGAGGCTGACCGCGGCGGCCGCGACGTCCGCGGCATCGCCGGCGCCACGCTGGCGGCGGGCGCGCTGGTCTGGTCCTTCTTCCAGCTCTGGTACGCCTCGCCGATGCCGTTCGCGCTGAACTGGGGCATATTCAACGACACCGAAGCACGGGCGCTGCACCTGGGCATCGCCATGTTCCTGGGCTACCTGGCCTATCCGGCCAGCAAGCGGTCGGCGCGCGACCGCATGCCCTGGTACGACTGGCTGCTGGCCCTGGCCGCGGGCTTTTGCGGCAGCTA
This sequence comes from Achromobacter sp. NPDC058515, assembly GCF_042721735.1. NCBI lineage: Bacteria > Pseudomonadati > Pseudomonadota > Betaproteobacteria > Burkholderiales > Alcaligenaceae > Achromobacter > Achromobacter sp. NPDC058515. The sequence continues at coordinate 40,199 of NZ_JBHXNI010000012.1, read as the reverse complement.
TCTGTACCTGTTCTATAACGAACTGGCGGGGCGGCCCGGACAGCCCACGCCGATGGACGTGTGGACCTCGCTCATCGGCCTGGCGCTGCTGCTGGAAGTGACGCGCCGCGCGCTCGGCCTGCCCATGACCGTGCTGGGCCTGGTGTTCGTCGCCTACGCGCTGGCGGGCCCCTGGCTGCCGGATGTGCTGGCGCACCGCGGCGCGTCGCTGGAACGCCTGATGTCGCACATGTGGCTGACCACCGAGGGCGTGTACGGCGTCGCGCTAGGGGTGTCGGTGTCGTACATCTTCATCTTCGTGCTGCTGGGCTCGCTGCTGGACAAGTGCGGCGCGGGCAACTACATGATGCAGGTGTCGTTCGCGCTGCTGGGCCACCTGCGCGGCGGGCCAGCCAAGGTGGCCGTCGTGTCCTCGGCCGTCAACGGCCTGGTGTCGGCCTCATCGGTGGCCAACGTGGTGACGGGCGGCATCTTCACGATCCCGCTCATGAAAAAGGCCGGCTATGGCGGCGTGCGCGCGGGCGCCATTGAAACGGCGTCCTCGGTCAACGGGCAGATCATGCCGCCCGTCATGGGAGCCGCCGCGTTCCTGATGATCGAGTATGTGGGCATCCCCTACACCGACATCATCCGCCACGCCATCCTGCCCGCCGCCATCTCCTACATCGCGCTCTTCTATATCGTCCACCTGGAAGCGCTCAAGCTGGGCATCCAGCCCATGATGGCCTCCGGCCCCACGCGCACGCCGCTGCAGAAGCTGGCCGGCTGGGGCATGGGCATCAGCGGCACGCTGCTCGTGATGGGCGCGGTGTACTGGATCGGCACCGGCGTGCAGGCGCTGGCCGGGGCCGCGGCGACCTGGGTGCTGCTGGCCATCCTGGCCGTCCTGTACCTGTGGCTCCTGCGCGTGGCCGCCCGCCACCCGGACCTGCCGCAGGACATCGACATCAACCATCCCGTGCGCCCGCAGCCCTGGCCCACGGTGCGCGCCGGCCTGTACTTCCTGATCCCGATCGGCATCCTGGTCTGGTGCCTGAGCGTCGAGGAGCTGTCGGCCGGCCTGTCGGCGTTCTGGGCGGCGATGGCGATGCTGTTCCAGATGGTCACGCAGCGCCCGCTCATCGCGTGGTTCCGCAAGCAGCCGGCGGCCTGCGCCTGGCGCCAGGGGTGGCGCGACGCCATCGGCGGACTGCAGGACGGGGCGCGGAACATGATCGGCATCGCCATCGCCTGCGGCACCGCAGGGCTGATCGTCGGCGCCATCACGCTGACGGGGCTGGGCCTGCGCATGACCGCCTTCGTCGAGCTCGTCTCGATGGGCAATGTGCTGCTCATGCTGATCTTCACTGCGGTGGTCTGCCTGATCCTCGGACTGGGCATGCCCACGACCGCCAACTACATCCTGATGGCCACGCTGATGGCGCCCGTCGTGGTGGAGCTGGGCGCGCAGAACGGCCTGGTCATCCCGCTGATCGCCGTGCACATGTTCGTGTTCTATTACGGCATCATGGCCGACATCACCCCGCCCGTGGGCCTGGCCACCTTCGCGGCCGCCGCCATATCGGGCGAGGACCCGATCAAGACGGGCATCCAGGGCGTCACCTACGCGGCGCGCACGGCCATCCTGCCGTTCATGTTCGTGTTCAATCCGATGCTGCTGCTGATCGACGTGAACTACGGCTGGGAGCTGGCGATGGTGGTGGGAGGCGCCACGCTCGCGTCGCTGACCTTCGCGGCGGCCACCATGAAGTGGTTTCGCGTGCGCTGCACGCTGGCCGAAGTGGTGGTGCTGCTGCTGGTTACGTTCATGCTGTTCAGGCCCGACTGGTTCATGGACCATTTTGCCCCCAGCCACGAAAACCGGCCGGCTTCCGACATGCTTGCCACCGCCGCCGCGCTGCCCGACAACGGCCGGCTGACCGTGGTGCTGCGGGGCATCAACCTGGAAGGCGACGAACTGACCAAGACGGTCGCGGTCGCCCTGCCCGCGCTGGAAACGCAAGCCGCCGCGCCGGACGCCGGGCGCAAGCGCCTGGCCGAGGCCGGGGTGACGCTGATGAGCCTGGGAGACCAGATGCAGATCGGCGGCGTGCGCTTTGGCAGCCGCGCCCAGCGGGCAGGCTGGGAACAAGGCTGGGACGTGGTGAATGTGAAGGCGCCCAATCCGCATCGCTGGTCGGATTTCTGGGTGTACGTGCCCGCGCTGCTGCTGTTGGCAGGCATATGGGTGCGCCAGGGACGGCGCGACGGCGGCGCCCCGGCCGGCCGGCTGCGCGCCCGCGCCGCGTAGTCAGTCCGCCTGCGCGCGCCGCCAGGCCGGCCAGGCGCCGATGGTGAGCGCGCGCAGGAACCATTCCACCGGCCCATACGCATGGCTGCGCAGCCACCATGCGGACAGCGGCAACTGCGCCGCGAAGATCGCGACCGCGATGCAGAACGCGGCCAGCGGGGACACGGACGCAAACAGCCGCAGCCCCCAGCCGGTGAACAGAAAGGCGCACACGACGGACTGCATCAGGTAGTTGGTCAGCGCCATCCGCCCCGCCGGCGCCAGCCACGCGCCGGCGCGGCCGCCCGCCCGGGTGCGCAGCGCCAGCAGGAACGCCGCGGCGTAGGACATGCTCAAGAGCGGCGCGGTCAGCAGGTCCGCCGCCAGGCCGGGCAGCTCCCAGGCAGCGCCCACCCAGGGCAATGACGTGGTCGCGTAGACCGCCGATCCGGCCAGCCCCGGCAAGAGTCCCAGGGCGCACAGCAGCCACAGCGCGCGCGGGTGGCGCCAGGGGTCCGCCAGCGCATTGCGCCGCCCCAGGGCATAGCCGGCCAGGAACATGGCAAGGACGAACGGGCCCTGCACGAACAGCACCATGAACCAGATGGTCTCGGTCAGTTCCTTGATGTGCTGGGCAATGGTGGAGCCGATGGTGCCGCGGTAGGCCTCGATCGAGGCCAGCGCGTCGGCCTTGTACTGCGCCGCATAGCCGGCCTGGACCGGCTCAAGAAAGCTCAGCGCGCCCAGGATCGCCCATATCGACGCGGCCAGCACGATCAGCCACAGCGCGCCGCGCAGCGCCCGCCGGGGATCCATGCGCCGGCACAGCAGCAAGGCCAGGCCCAGCAACGCGTAGGTGACCAGGATATCGCCCTGGTAGAACAGCACCGCGTGCGCCAGGCCCAATGCGGCCAGCCCGGCAAGCCGGCGCAGAAAGCGCGGCGCGAAGGCGGCCTGGCTGCGTTCGGCCGCCGCCATCTGCAGGGTGAAGCTGTAGCCGAACAGGAAGGAGAACAGCAGGTAGAACTTGGTCTCGAACAGCCAGGCGATCAGCCAGTTCACGGTCAGGTCCAGGGGCCGCGAGTACACCGGGTCGGGCACGCCCGCGCCGTAGAAAGGCGACGAGAACACGCCGATATTGACCACCAGGATGCCGAACAGCGCAAAACCGCGCAGCGCGTCCACCTGCGCGAGGCGTTCGCGGGCGTCGATTGCGGCAGTCAAGCGCGGCCCCTCGGACCGGCCCGGCGGCGCTGCGGGCGCGCGCCGCCAGAAGCGCCGTCCTGGGTGCCGTGCGTCAACCCAGCACCGGAGAGAGCAGCGGCTGCTTGGGCCGCACGTCCAGCGCCCGCCCCTTGCGCGCCCGCTTGCCCACATAGAGCGCCAGCGCCTCGCCCGCCAGGATGTCCTCGGTGAGCTTGTTGCGGTAGATGCCGGTGGCGCGCAAGCCGCGCGCGCCGATCGGCACGGTCTGGTCCAGCTTGTCCGCCCCGTCCAGCCCCATCAGGATGGTGCCGCGCCCGCCGCCGGACAGCGACTTGACCTCGTCCAGGCCGAACACCAGGAACTTGCCCTTGTGCGACAGCAGCGCCAGTTGCGTGGCGCCCTCGAACAGCGGCACCGGACGCAGCAGTTCGTCGCCCTCCTCCAGCGTGATGAACTGCTTGCCCCCGCGCTGGCGGCTGGTCATGTCGGACAGCTTGGCCGCGAAGCCGTAGCCGCCGCGCGTGGCCAGCAGCCAGCGGCTGTCGGCCGACGCCGCGATCGTGTGGACGATGCGCGTGCCGGACTCCAGGTCGATCATGGTGGTGACCGGCTGGCCATCGCCGCGCGCCGACGGCAACCCGGCCACCGGCACCGAATAGACGCGACCGTTGTCGCCCACCGCGATCAGCGTGTCGGTGGTGCGGCACTCGAAGGCGCCGTACAGGTCGTCGCCCTGCTTGAAGCCGAATTGCGCGGCGTCATGGCCGTGGCCCTGGCGGGCGCGCAGCCAGCCCTTCTGCGACACCACCACGGTGACGGGTTCGTCCAGCACCTTGGTTTCCAGCACGGCGCGTTCGGCCGTTTCGATCAGCGTGCGGCGGTCGTCGCCAAACTGCTTGGCGTCGGCCTCGATTTCCTTGATCAGCAGCCGCTTGAGCGTCGTGGGGTTGTCCAGCAGCTCTTGCAGGCCTATTTGATCCTTGCGCTTGTCGGCCAGTTCCTGTTCGATCTTGAATCCCTCCAGGCGGGCAAGCTGGCGCAGGCGCATTTCCAGGATGTCCTCGGCCTGGCGCTCGGACAGGCTGAAACGCTCCATCAGCGCGGCGCGCGGCTCGTCGGATTCGCGGATGGTCTGGATCACTTCATCCACGTTCAGGTAGACCAGCATGCGGCCTTCCAGCACATGGATGCGGTCGATGACCTTGTCCAGGCGGAAGCGCGTGCGGCGCACCACGGTATTGGTGCGGAACGCCAGCCACTCGACCAGCACGTCGCGCAGGCCCTTCTGGCGCGGACGGCCGTCGGTGCCGATGCACACCAGGTTGATGGACGAGCTGCCTTCCATGCTGGTCTGCGCCAGCAGCGTGTTGACGAACTCGTCGCGGTCCACGCGCGAGGTCTTCGGTTCGAAGACCAGGCGCACCGCGGCATCCTTGCCGGACTCGTCGCGCACGGCGTCCAGCAGGTTCAGCATGACGGCCTTGGCCTGCGTCTGCTCGGGCGTCAGGCTCTTCTTGCCGGCCTTGACCTTGGGATTGGTGATTTCCTCGATCTCTTCCAGCACTTTCTGGCCGGACGTGCCGGGCGGCAGCTCGGTGACCACCAACTGCCACTGGCCGCGCGCCATTTCCTCGAACTGCCAGCGAGCGCGCACCTTCAGCGAGCCGCGGCCCACGCGGTAGATCTGGGCGATGTCGGCCGCCGGGGTGATGATCTGGCCCCCGCCTGCGAAGTCGGGCCCGGGAATCATCGCGTGCAGTTCGGCATCCGGCAGCTGAGGCTGCTTGATCAGCGCCACGCAGGCCTGGGCCACTTCCCGCAGGTTGTGCGACGGGATCTCGGTGGCCATGCCGACCGCGATGCCCGAGGCACCGTTGAGCAGCATGACGGGCAGGCGCGCCGGCAGCATCTGCGGCTCTTGCTGGCTGCCGTCGTAGTTGGGCACGAAATCCACGGTGCCCTCGTCCAGCTCGTCCAGCAACAGCTTGGCGATGGGCGTCAGGCGGGCTTCCGTGTATCGCATGGCTGCGGCGTTGTCGCCATCGCGCGAGCCGAAGTTGCCCTGGCCGTCGATCAGCGGATAGCGCAGGGAAAAATCCTGCGCCATGCGCACCATGGCGTCATAGGCGGCCTGGTCGCCGTGCGGATGGTATTTGCCCAGCACGTCGCCCACGACGCGCGCGGACTTCACGGGCTTGGCGCCCGCGGCCAGCCCCATCGCCTGCATGGCGAACAGGATGCGGCGCTGCACGGGCTTCTGCCCGTCGCCCACATCGGGCAAGGCGCGGCCGCGCACCACGGAAACCGCGTAGTCCAGATAGGCCTGTTCCGCGTAGCGCGCCAGCGTGATGGCGGCGTTGCCGTCGCCATCGCCATCGGGCGGGGTAGAGTCGAACAAGCCGGGTTGATTGCTGTCGGTCATGATGTATTCAGGTAGACAAATTCATCGAAACGGCGTCAATGCGCCTCTGCGGACGTGGCCAGTTGCGTATCGGCGACATGCGCGCGCAGCCGGGCGCGCACCGCATCTAGCGTGGCGGCGTCCTGCCCGCGCTTGGGGATGATCACGCCCTGCAGGGTGCCAAGAATGACGTACAGGTGCTCGGGGGTTTCCTCGACCCGCCGCACATCGGCCCAGTCCATGCGCCCGGAGGCGGTGGCGGTGGCGTCCGAAATGCCGTCGGGTCCGAAATCCAGCTGGTGCCTGCCCAGGTACAGCGTGTCGGGCTGCCTGGCCAGCATGCGCCGCGTGTTCATTTTCACGAGCGCGGGCAGCACGTATTCATAGGCCAGCGCCAGCACGGCCAGGATGCCCAGGCCCACCGCCAGCCCCTCGAAGTACACCGGCAGCAGGCGGCCCCAATCCGGCCCCTTGCCGTCCCAGGTCTGCCAGACCAGGTAGGCCAGCAAGGCCACGATCATCAGGACCGCGAAGCGCAGGTGGGACCGGTAGCGGCGGCGGCGCAGCTCCGGCCGCTTGTACACGTAGGCGGCGAAGTTCGCGTAGTCGTCGGCCGTCAGGTCGACGGTCATGCTTGCTTGCCCGGGCGCGGATGGCGTCATCAGATATCCAGCTCCGCCAGGTTGCCCTTCTCTTCGATCCAGGCGCGGCGCTGCGAGGATTCGCCCTTGCCCATCAGCATGTCGAACATGCGGGTGGTGTCGGCCGGGGTCTGGTCGCCATAGCCCACGGGCAGCAAGCGGCGCGTGTCCGGGTTCATGGTGGTCTCCCACAGCTGCTCGGGGTTCATTTCGCCCAGGCCCTTGAACCGGCTGACGGCCCAGGCGCCTTCGCGCACGCCTTCCTTGCGCAGCTTGTCCTGCGCGGCCTCGAGCTCGCCCTCGTCCAGGCAATAGATCTTGCGGGCCGGGCGCTTGCCCTGGGCCGGCACGTCCAGGCGGAACAGCGGCGGCTTGGCCACGTAGACGTTTCCTGCCTCGACCAGCTTGGGGAAATGCTTGTAGAACAGCGTCAGCAGCAGCACCTGGATGTGCGATCCGTCGACGTCCGCGTCGGACAGGATGCAGATACGGCCGTAGCGCAGGCCCGACAGGTCCGGCGTATCGCCGGGGCCGTGGGGATCCACGCCGATGGCAACCGAGATGTCATGGATTTCGTTGTTGGCGAAGAGCCGGTCGCGATCCACTTCCCAGGAGTTCAGCACCTTGCCGCGCAGCGGCAGGATGGCCTGGAATTCCTTATCGCGGCCCATCTTGGCGGAGCCGCCGGCCGAGTCGCCCTCGACCAGGAATACTTCGGTGCGGGAGGCGTCGCTGGATTCGCAGTCGGTCAGCTTGCCGGGCAGCACGGCCACGCCGGAACTCTTGCGCTTTTCGACCTTCTGGGCCGAACGCTGGCGCGCCTGCGCCTGGCGTATGGCCAGCTCGGCCAGCTTCTTGCCGTACTCGACGTTGCTGTGCAGCCACAGGTCCAGCGCGCTCTTGGCAAAGCCGCCCACCAGGCGCACCGCGTCGCGGCTGTTCAGCCGTTCCTTGATCTGGCCCTGGAATTGCGGATCCAGCACCTTGGCCGACAGCACGAAGCTGGCGCGGGCGAACACGTCTTCGGGCAGCAGCTTCACGCCCTTGGGCAAGAGGCTGTGCAGTTCGGCAAAGCCCTTGACCGCGCCGAACAGGCCTTCGCGCAGGCCGGACTCATGCGTGCCGCCGGCCGGCGTGGGAATCAGGTTGACGTAGGACTCGCGCACCGCGTTGCCGTCTTCCGTCCATGCCACCACCCATTGCGCGCCCTCGCCTTCGGCGAAGTTTTCGTGGTCGGCGCCGGCGTACTGCTGGCCCTCGAAGAACGGCACCATCAGCTCGGCACCGGCCAGGGCCTCGGACAGATAGCCGCGCAAGCCGTCCTCGTACTGCCAGGTCTTGGTGTCCCCGGTTTTTTCGTTGACGAGCGACACCTTCACGCCGGGCAGCAATACCGCCTTGCTGCGCATCAGGTGGGTCAGCTCGCCCAACGGAATATTGGGGCTATCGAAATATTTGGGGTCTGGCCAGACGCGCACGCGCGTGCCGGACTTCTTGCGGCCGCCCTGGTCATAGGGCGCCAGGGGCTCGGCAACGTCGCCGCCCTTGAAAACCAGACGGTTTACCGCGCCATCGCGCCACACCACGACTTCCAGCCGGGTGGACAGGGCATTGGTGACGGATACGCCAACGCCGTGCAGGCCGCCGGAAAAGGCATAGGCGCCGCCGCCGGCCTTGTCGAACTTGCCGCCCGCGTGCAGGCGCGTGAACACCAGTTCCACGACGGGCGCGTGCTCTTCGGGATGCAGGCCGACGGGAATGCCCCGCCCGTCGTCCTCGACGGACACGCTGCCGTCGAGGTGCAGCGTGACCTGGATCTGTTTGCCGTAGCCGGCCAGGGCCTCGTCTGCGGCGTTATCAATGACCTCCTGCACGACGTGCAGGGGGTTTTCGGTGCGGGTGTACATGCCCGGGCGCTGGCGCACGGGCTCCAGTCCCTTCAGGACGCGAATGGACGCCTCGGTGTAACGTGGAGTGGCCAAGTTATCCCCAACATCTGTGGAAAAAAACCGACATTTTACGGATAAGCCTAGATTCTGCGCGGCTCCGGGTGGGATGCGCACGACCTGACCAGCTCCGAATTCGGTAGGATGATGACAGTCACAGCCAGCGCGCCCGGGTCTGACGACCCGGATCACGACGACTGCGCCGCAACATCCTACACAAATCCTGCAAACCCTGTTGTTATTAACAGTGGTATGCCTGTTGTTATTGACAGTGGTATGCTTTAGTCCATTCCACAAACAAGAACAACGGCAAGGCGCGTCTTTCACGCGCCTTTTGCTGCCGAACCGAGAATCACCATCATGAGCGACCAAATCAAGAACGTCAGTGACGCGAGCTTCGATGCCGATGTGTTGAAATCCGGCCAGCCGGTGCTGGTGGACTACTGGGCTGCCTGGTGTGGCCCCTGCAAGATGATTGCCCCGATCCTGGAAGAAGTCGCCACCGAGTACGCGGGTCGCCTGACGATCGCGAAGCTGAACGTGGACGAAAACCAAGGCACCGCCACCAAATATGGCATCCGCGGCATTCCTACCCTTATGCTCTTTAAAGACGGCCAAGCCGCCGCGACCAAAGTTGGCGCGCTGTCGAAGTCGCAACTTACTGCATTCCTGGACGGCGCGTTGTAAACTGCGTGCTGTGAACGAAGGCGCCGCCCTGGAGGCGGCGCTCATTCAGTACCGCGCGAGCCCGTCCGTGGCGCGCCGCCAGAGTCCTCCTTCACTTTTCCCCCAAAACTCACCGCGATGCACCTCAACGAACTGAAGGCGCTGCACGTCTCGCAGCTGCTCGAAATGGCCGCTGGCCTGGAAATCGAGAACGCCAACCGCCTGCGCAAGCAGGAATTGATGTTCGCCATCATGAAACGGCGCGCCAAGCAAGGCGAGCAGATCTTTGGCGACGGCGTCCTGGAAGTCCTGCCGGATGGCTTCGGTTTCCTGCGCTCCCCCGAGACCTCGTATCTGGCCAGCACGGACGACATCTACATCTCGCCCTCGCAGATCCGCCGCTTCAACCTGCACACCGGCGACTCGATCGAAGGCGAAGTGCGCACGCCGAAGGATGGCGAGCGCTATTTCGCCCTGGTGAAGGTGGACAAGGTCAACGGCGTGGCGCCCGAAGCGATCAAGCATCGCATCATGTTCGAGAACCTGACGCCGCTGCACCCGAACCGGACCATGCGTCTGGAACGCGACATCAAGAGCGAAGAAAACCTCACGGGCCGCATTCTTGATGTCTTCGCCCCCATCGGCATGGGCCAGCGCGGCCTGATCGTCGCCAGCCCCAAGTCCGGCAAGACGGTGATGATGCAGCACATTGCGCACGCCATCACCACGAACTACCCGGATGCGGTCATGATCGTCCTGCTGGTCGACGAACGCCCCGAGGAAGTGACCGAAATGCAGCGCACGGTGCGCGGCGAAGTGGTGGCGTCGACCTTCGACGAACCCGCAACCCGTCACGTGCAAGTGGCCGAAATGGTCATCGAAAAGGCCAAGCGCCTGGTCGAAATGAAGAAGGACGTCGTGATCCTGCTGGACTCGATCACCCGTCTGGCCCGCGCCTACAACACCGTCGTGCCGGCCTCCGGCAAGGTGCTGACCGGCGGCGTGGACGCCAACGCCCTGCAACGCCCCAAGCGCTTCTTCGGCGCGGCCCGCAACCTGGAAGAAGGCGGTTCGCTGACCATCCTGGGCACCGCGCTGATCGAAACCGGCAGCCGCATGGACGAAGTCATCTATGAAGAATTCAAGGGCACGGGCAACTCCGAAGTCCACCTTGAGCGCCGCCTGGCCGAAAAGCGCGTCTACCCGTCCATCAACCTGAACAAGTCGGGCACCCGCCGCGAAGAGCTGCTGATCGCCCCCGACCTGCTCCAGAAGGTCTGGGTCCTGCGCAAGTTCATCCACGACATGGACGAGGTCCAATCCATGGAATTCATCCTGGACAAGATGCGCGCCACCAAGACCAATGCCGAATTCTTCGACATGATGAAGAAGAAGTAAGACTGGTCTTGCGCCCCCAAAAAAACGCCCCACGGGGCGTTTTTTTTGGGGAGCGATCAGTGCTCGATGAACTCGGGCATGCGGCGCGGCATCAGGTCGGCGGGCCTGGGCGTCTGCTTGTCCGGCGCCCTGCCAGAGCCATCGATCGGTTCGATGCGCGGGTCGTCCAGGCTGCCCGTCACGGAATACTCCATGGTCATCGCGCGCGCCAGCGGCTGCTTCAGCAGCCACTGCGTGACGAACGCGCCCAGGCCGATCAGCGGATTGACCGCAAGCGCGGTCACCATCGCCGCGCCGCTGGCGTCCAGGTTGGGGATGACCACCGCCTTCATGTCCCAGCGCTCTTTGATGAGGTCCACGCCCCCGGCCAGCACAATCGCGGCGACCGGCCCGTTGATCTTGTAGCCCTCGGTGGTCAGCATCCCGCCTGCCGCCTTGACCTGCCCGCGGATGGTGTCGAACGGAAAGCCGTCGCGCAGCAGGTTCGTCGGATTCACGTCCAGCCGCGCCAGGCGCTGCAGCGATTGCAGCGACAGCAGCTCCAGCAGGCGGGCGGTGCGCGAGTTCACATGCATGAAGCGGCCGTTGTCCAGGCTGATGACCACATCGCCCACGATGTCCGCGATGTTATGGGTCCAGGGCAGGTTGCGCCAGGTTGCCTTGCCTTGGGCCGTGCCCTTGCCTCCCGACACCACTTGCTCGAAACCGATCCGGTTCAGGAAATCGCCGACATTCTCGAACTTGACGGCGGCGTCGACGGTCAGGCCCCGGCCCGGACCCTCCAGCCGCCAATTGCCGGTGGCGTTCAGCGTGGCGGAGTCGTTGGCGATGGACAGCTTGTCCAGGCGCCATTGCCGGCCGCGCTCCAGATTCGTGCCGATCACCTGCAGCGCGCCCAGGTTCTTGCCGTACAGAAGGAATTCCTGGGCCTGCAGGTCGATTGCCGGGATGTCCGACAGGTCATTGCCGGACGCCAGGGCCTTGTCCGCCTCATTGGTGTCGTCCTCGCCGGCAAGCGACAGGTGCTTGAGGCGGGCGGTGATCTGTCCGGCGATCGCGCCGGAAGCCTCGCGCCATTCCAGCGTGCCGGTCGCCTGCCGGGATTGCAGTTCCACGCGCCATTGCGCCGGGCCAGGACGGGTGGCGTAAAGCGTCAGATCGTTCAGGGTGTAGCCGCTGGCGCGCAGGACGCCGGCCGCCAGGCTGACGCGCTCGGGCTGCGGCAGGACCGGCTTGGACGCGGACTTGCCCTTGCCCGCCGGCGCATCGAAGCCGTCGGCGACGGCTTCCCAGCCATCGATGTCCAGCTCCGGCAGGCTGGCGTTCACGCTCAGCCCTCGTTCGGGCAGGCTGGCGGGCCGGCCGACGCCGAGCGCGCCTCGCGCAAAGTACGACGGCGCGGAATCGGCGGGATTTCGTTCAAAAATCGCATTCACGCTTTCACCCAGGCTGGCCGTCAGCCAGCGCCGGTTCTTCGCGCCACGGTCTTGCGCCGATGCCCATTGGAGCTTGAGCAGCTGGGACGCCTGGGCCTGCTTGCCGGCCGGCGCGGGCATGTCGATCGCCATGCCGACCAGATCGGACTCGACGGAAACATCGACCGAACCGCCCTTCTGATAGCCCAGCCGGCCCTTGTACGCGGCCTTGCCGGCAAAGCGGGACATGGATGGCGCATGGCTCAATTGCGACAGGCCCGATCCCGCCAGCGTGCCCTCAAAGCGCAACACGTCCGAGCTTCGCGCCAGGGCGCCGAAGATCTTGACGGGTCCGCCGAGGAACTGCGCACGGATTTCCCGGGTCTGCACGCCCTTCTCGGAGAACTCGAGATCGCCGTGCATCTGGCTGAGCAGCGGCATCTCCGGCATGAACGTAAAGCTGTTATCCGCGAAGAGGATGTGGCCTTGCACCTGCGTATCGTCGGTGTTGAGCAGCGGCACCTTCAGTTTGAGCGGCACGCGCCAGTCGCCCGTGCCGCGCGCCTCGTCGAGCGCGCCGTCCAGCAGCTCGCCCAGCGGAGAGTTCGCAGCCAGGGCCAGATAGGCCGGAACCGGCCCCGAGGTCTCGCCCGAGAGCAGCAGTTCCGAATCATGCTCCATGTTGGGAATGGTGGCGGTCACGGCGCCCAGGGTGATGGTCTGCCCCGCCCCCGTGTGCGCGACGGCGCCGCCCGCGCTGTCCAGCGCCAGGCTCACCTTGTCGATGCGAAAGTCGCCCGACAGGTTCTCCAGCATTGGCCAGCCCTTGCTGTGCGGCCGGGCGGGCGCATAGTCGACTTTGGCGCCGGCGTAGGCGCCCGCGACGACGAACTCGCCGGCAACGCCCGGCTCGCCGAAGGGAAAGTCATCCAGGTCGCCCTTGAGCGTGATGGAGGCCGAACGCAACTCGCCAGCGGGCAAGCCGGTGGCCAGCCATTCGCGGGCGTCGGCGTTGACCTCCAGCGGCAGATAGCGATGGATGGCCGGCATGGCCCCGCGCGCCATCGTGCCTTGCAGATCCACGCTGCCCGCCGCCGTCTTGCCTTCCCGCTGCCATTGCCCTTGCAGGCGCACGTCCAGATCGTCGTTGACCACATGCAGCTGAGCCACGTCCACGAACCAGTTCTTCGCATCGGGGCCCTTGACCTGCGCGTCCAGCTCGATCTCGCTGGCCGCAAGCGTAGGCTCTTCGAATACGCCCGGCAGCGTCACGCGCAACTGCTGCACCGCCCCCTTGACCGCCAGGTCCGCCGCGCCGTCGCTGCGCGCAAGCGGCAAGCCTTCGGCCTGCACGAAATCTCCCGGCAGGCCCGAGATGCGGAACTGGGCCGCGCCGCCGCGCACCGCGGGTCCGTCCGGGGCGGCGGCCCAATCCACGCCGCGCACCGCCACGTCGGCCGTCAGTTGAGAAAACTTGCCGCGTTCCAACTCCCACCAGGCCCGGCCCGCGACCCGCCCGGCAATCGGAGGCGCGTCGACCCACGGCGACCAGGCCAGCGGTTCCAGGTCATCGACTTCCGCATAGACCTGCCCGCTCCAGTTCGAGGGATTCTTCGCCTCCGCGGCGAACAGGCTGCGGTTGAACTCTCCGCGCAGCTCCACCTTGCGGGCGAGCGCCTCGCCAGCCGAAGCCCGCAGCACGAACCGGTGCGACAGGCTGCCGTTGCGCGCCAGGAAATCGACGTTGTCCAGCCGCAGTTCGGGCGCCTGGCGCAGCTCGTCCTGCCAGCGGATCGTGGCGCCGCGGACCAGCAGCTCGCGCTGCGTCGCCAGCCAGCGCAATGCCGGGTGATTCAGGTCGGATTCGTGGTCGCTGGCGTTCAGGTCTATGTCCTGCCCGGCAATCCACAGATGGTTGGCGGCGTCCCGCCGCAGCGTCAGTTCGGGCTTTTCGACCCGCAGGCGCACCAGCGTGGGCGACAAGGCAAGAATGCTGCGCCAGGCCAGCACGGCGGATACCGAGGGCAAGGTCAGCACGGGGGCAGCCTCGTCGTCGTAGACTTGGACGGCGGCAAGATCTAGCCTGGGATTGAGCCCTTGCCAATTGGCGCGGATCGCGCCGATCGTAACTCGGGCGCCCAACGCCTGGCTGGCGTAGGCTTCAATCTGAGGGCGCCATTGGTCCACACGCGGGAGAACCCAGTAGCGCACGCCCAGAAACCCGATGGCGACGACGCCATATACGATCAGCGCGGCCCAGAACAGGCAGCGGAGCACTTTTTTCGGAACAGACACGGATCAGTGGGCAGGAGAATATGTCTTGCGGTATCGTCCCCACTTATACCTGAAACGCGTCCATTCGTCTGCCGCCCTTTCGCCATGTCCAATCCGTCCCCGCTTGCCCCCGCTCTCGCCTGGTCCGGCCATCTGCGCCGCCGCCTGGATGCCCATCCGGATCTCGCCGCCTGGCTGGCGCAGGCTGTGCTCCAGCCGGTCACGCCCGCCTTGATGGCCCAATGGCAATCCGAGCTGGCGGGCCCCGCCGCGCCCGACATCCTGCCGGTGGACGCCTGCCGCATGGTGCTGCGCAAATTGCGCGAGCGCGTCTTCAGCGTGCTCATCGTGCGCGACCTGACCGGCCAGGCGGACCTTGAAGAAGTGGTCGGCGCCATGACCACATTGGCCGACATCGCGGTGGCCGCCGCCTATCGCAGCGTGGCCGCGGACCTGGCGGCCGTTCATGGCGTGCCGCGCGACCCCGCGACGGGCAAGCCGCAGGAAATGCTGATCGTGGGCATGGGCAAGCTGGGCGGCTGCGAACTGAACGTGTCCTCCGACATCGACCTGATCATGCTGTACGGCGAGGAAGGCGAAACCGACGGCCCGCGCCGCATCAGCCACCACGAGTTCTACGGCCGGCTGACGCGCCGGATGATGCCTGTATTGTCCGAGGTGGACGCCAATGGCCAGGTTTTCCGGACCGACCTGCGCCTGCGTCCCGACGGCGACTCCGGCCCGCTGGCCTGGAGCCTCGACGCGCTGGAGCATTACCTGATCGGCCAGGGCCGCGAATGGGAACGCTATGCCTGGCTCAAGGCGCGGCTGATGCCCGCGCAGGCGTTCGCGGACAGCGACAGCGCCGCCCAGGCCAGGCAGCTGGAAAGCCTGCGCGTGCCGTTTGTCTATCGCAAGTATTTCGACTTCGATGCGCTGGCCGCGCTGCGCGCCCTGCGCGAACGCATCCGCCAGGACTGGCAGCGGCGCGCAATGGCGCGCAACGGCATCGACAGCGCGAACAACATCAAGCTGGGCGATGGCGGCATCCGCGAGATCGAATTCGTGGTGCAGCTTGCCCAGCTCATCCGCGGCGGCCGCATGCCCGCGCTGCAAAAGCGCGGCCTGCTGGAAGCGCTGCATGCGGAGCGCCTGGCGGGCCTGGTGCCCGAAGAAGACGCGCGGCGCCTGGAAGAGGCCTACCGTTTCCTGCGCCGCACCGAGCATGCCCTGCAGTACCGCGAAGACGAGCAGACTCACCTGCTCCCTGGCGATCCGGCGCTGCGCGCGGCCCTGGCCGCGGCGCTGGGCATGAGCGCCGAAGACTTCGAACGCACGCTGGCCGAACACCGCGCATTCGTCTCGCAGACTTTCCGCAACGCGTTCCGCATGGTGGGCATGGGCGAGGAAGAGCAGGCCCCCGCGGCGCAGGCTGCCGACGCCGCCTCCGAAGAGGACGGAACCGACAGCGAAAGCGAACTGACCGCCCAGATCCGGCAGGCGTTTGGCGACGAGGCGCAGGATCTGGTGCGCCGGGCCGAAACCCTGATGGGCAGCCACCGCGTGCGCAGCCTGCCCGAAAGCAGTCGCCGGCGCATGGAGACCCTGCTGCCCGCCGCCCTGCGCGCCGCCCGGCAGACCCCGGCGCCGCTGGAAGCCGCCGTCCGCCTGTTCGACCTGATCGAAAAGATCGCGCAGCGCAGCGCCTACCTGGCGCTGCTGGCCGAGTATCCGGACACGCTGGCCCGCGTTGCGCGCATGGTTGCCGCCAGCCCCTGGGCCGCGCAGTACCTGACACAGCATCCCCTGCTGCTCGACAGCCTGATCGACTGGCGCACCCTCTTCCAGCCCCTGGACTTCACCCAGATCGCCCGGCAACTGACGGCGGACCTGGACGCCTGCCGCCTGCCCGACGGCGACCCGGACATCGAACGCCAGATGAACCTGATGCGCGATGTGCAGCGTCAGGCCAGCTTCCAGCTGTTGGCGCAGGATCTGGAGGGCGAGCTCACGGTCGAAAAGCTGGCGGACCAGTTGTCGGCGCTGGCCGACCTGCTGCTGACCGAGACCATCCGCCGCGCCTGGCCGCTGGTGAACAAGGTCGAGGGCGCCGTGCCGCGCTTTGCCGTCATCGCCTACGGCAAGCTGGGCGGCAAGGAACTGGGCTACGCCTCGGACCTGGACCTGGTCTTCGTGTTCGACGACCCGCGCGAGGACGCCGCCGAGGTCTACGCCAAGCTGGGCCGGCGCATGACGTCCTGGCTGTCGACCATGACATCTTCGGGACGGCTGTACGAAGTAGACCTGCGCCTGCGGCCGGATGGCGACGCGGGGCTGCTCGCCGTGTCCATGGAGGCCTTCGAGCAATACCAGCACAAGCATGCCTGGGCCTGGGAACACCAGGCGCTGACCCGCGCGCGCCATGCCGCCGGAGACGCCGAAGCGGGCGCGCGTTTCGAGAAGATCCGCGAGGACATCCTGGTGCTCCCGCGCGATGCGGGCGCGCTGCGCGTGGAAGTCCTGGCGATGCGCGAGAAAATCAACGCCGGCCACCCCAACACCACCGACAGGTTCGACCTGAAGCATGACCGCGGCGGCATGGTCGACGTGGAATTCGTCACGCAGTATCTGGTGCTTTGCCACGCCGGCACGCATCCGCTGTTGGTGCGCAACCTGGGCAATATCACGCTGTTGCGCCTGGCGGGCGAAGCCGGGCTGATTCCGCCGGACCTGGCCTCGCGCGCGGGCGACGCCTACCGCACGCTGCGCCGGGTCCAGCACCAGTTGCGCATGCAAGGCGTGGAAAAAGCCCGGGTCGCGCCCGAGCAGCTGCAGGCCGAGCGGGCCGCCGTGCGGGAGCTCTGGGCCACCGTGCTGGGCTGACGGGCGGGCCGCCCCCGCCCCCTTAAGCCAACTCGTCGTAAAATAAGGGGTTTTCCGCCTTCTTGTCTGCAAGCCATGTCCGAACTCGTGCGCCCCAAACTCGACCTGCCCGCCGGCCGCCGCAAGGTGCTGATGCACTCGTGCTGCGCGCCCTGTTCCGGAGAAGTCATGGAAGCCATGACGGCCTCGGGGATCGACTACGCGATCTACTTCTACAACCCGAACATCCATCCGGTCAAAGAGTACGAGATCCGCAAGCAGGAGAACATCCGCTTCGCCGAGCAGCACGGCATCGAGTTCATCGACGCCGACTACGACATGGACAACTGGTTCGACCGCGTCAAGGGCATGGAAAACGCGCCCGAGCGCGGCGAGCGCTGCACGGCCTGTTTCGACATGCGCTTCGAGCGCACCGCGCTCTACGCCCATGAGCATGGCTTTGACACCATCACCAGTTCGCTCGGCATTTCGCGCTGGAAGGACATGAACCAGATCAACGGCTGCGGCGAACGCGCCGCGGCCCGCTACGACGACCTGGTCTACTGGACCTACAACTGGCGCAAGGGCGGCGGCTCCGCCCGCATGATCGAAATCAGCAAGCGCGAGAATTTCTACCAGCAGGAATATTGCGGCTGCGTCTATTCGCTGCGCGACACCAACCGCCACCGCCGCTCGCAAGGCCGCGAGCGCATCCACATCGGCGTCAAGTTCTACGGCAAGGAAGACCTGATCAACGAGGAACAGCTCTGATCAGGGGGTGACCCGCCGGGACCGCGGCGCCACCAGGGGCCGCGATCCCAAGCACTTATCAGTCCAGCATCAGCACCGTGGCGCCGGTGGTCTTGCGCGAGGCCAGCGCGGTCTGCGCTTCGCCCGCTTGCTCCAGCGCGTAGCGCTGGTCGATGCGAACCTTGATCTTCTTCTTCAGAACCAGGTCGAACAGTTCTTCGGAAGCGGCCTGCAGCTTTTCCAGCGTGTTCACGTGAACGCCCAGCGACGGGCGCGTGACGTACAGGCTGCCCTTCTGGTTCAGCGTGGCCAGGTTGACGCCGGCCACCGGACCGGACGCATTGCCGAAGCTGACCATCAGGCCGCGCGGCTCGATGCAGTCCAGCGACGTTTCCCAGGTGTCCTTACCCACGCCGTCATACACCACCGGCACCTTCTTGCCGCCGGTCAGCTCCAGCACGCGCTCGGCCACGTTTTCACGCGAGTAGTCGATGGTTTCCCACGCGCCGCTGGCGCGCGCCAGCTCGGCCTTTTCGGGGCTGGAGACCGTGCCGATCAGCTTCACGCCCAGGGCCTTGGCCCATTGGCATGCGATCAGGCCCACGCCGCCGGCAGCGGCGTGGAACAGGATGGTCTCGCCGCCCTGCAGGCGATAGGTCTGGCGGAACAGGTACTGCACCGTCAGGCCCTTGAGCATCAGCGCGGCGGCCTCGTCAAAGCCGATGCCCTTGGGCACCTTCACGACCTGGGCGGCGGGCACGTTGCGCGCCTTGGCGTAGGCGCCAATGGGGCTCTGGCCGTAGGCGACGCGGTCGCCCTTCTTGAGGTGCTTGACGTCGGCGCCCACGGCGGTCACCACGCCGGCCCCTTCGAAGCCCAGGCCGTGAGGCAGCGGATGCGGATACAAGCCCGTGCGGAAATAGATATCGATGAAGTTCAGACCAGCGGCGTGCTGCTCGATCGTGACTTCGTTGGCGGCCGGCGGAGGCACTTCCACCTCAACCAGCTTCAGGACTTCGGGACCACCGTGCTGCTCGATACGAATTGCCTTGACGAGATTGCTGGCCATGCTGGCCTCCTTTCATTGGAAATAATGCGACACACCGAGAAAACCAAACCGGACTTCAACGCGGGGGCTGCGGATCGTCCTGCACGGCGGGCGTCCGCCTGCCGGCGCCGCCTCCCATCAGGGCGAACACCCCCGCCAGCACCAGCGCCGTTCCCGCCAGCTGCCATACCGTGATGGGCTCGTTCAGGAACCATGCAGCCAGAAACAGCACCGACACCGGGCCCACCATGCCCAGCAGCGACGCGGTCGGCGCGCCGATCAGCGACACCGCCCACATCAGCATGAACACCGGCACCACCGTATTCAGGGTGGCGTGAATCACGGAAAATCCGTAGACCCCGGCGGGCTGGATCAGCATCGACGGAGGATGCACGACGAAAAACTGGATGATGCAGGCCACGCAGGACACCAGCATGGCATAGGCCACCAGGCGCGTCGGGCCGACCCGCTTGATCAGTTCCCCGGAACAGATCAGGTACACAGAATAGCTCGCCGCGGAACCGAAAACGAACAAAGACCCTAACAGCACCTCGCCGCCGCCGCCAAAGGACAGGTCATGGGCAAACACCAGCACCACGCCGGCGTAAGACAGCACCATGGCCATCCATTGCCTGCGTTCGATCGGGCGCTTGAACCAGAACGCCGACAGCAGCACGACAAGCGACGGCGACAGGAACAGGATCAGGCGTTCCAGGCTGGCGGTGATGTAGCGCAGCCCCAGGAAGTCCAGGAAACTCGACAGGTAATAGCCCAGCAAGCCCAGCAGGCACACCTGCAGGCGCTCCTTCGGCGTCATGACGACGATCTCGCCGCGCGCCGCCCGGCGCGACTGGCGCCAGGCCACCACCGCGAAGAACGGCATGGCGAACAGCATGCGGAAGGCGATAAGGGTGACCGCGTCGATGCCGTAGCGGTAGGTGAACTTGACGACGATGGCCTTGGCGGAAAAGAGGATCGCGCCAAGCACCGCCATGGCGATTCCGGCGGCGCGGCCGGAAGGCAGCGAGGCCAGCTTAAGCTTGGCAATACGATTCATGCGATGATTTTAAGTTGCGCGCAAAAATAATTGCACGCCTTCCTCACGCTTTTTGGCCTTATCCCCCCACGCATGACCCGACACCGCGCCCTGACTTATATCCATATTGCCGCCGTGCTATTCGGCCTGACCGGCGTTTTCGGGGAGTTGATCCAGGCCAGCGCCGCGGTCATCACCCTGGGGCGGGCCGTCTTCGCGGTCATCTCGCTGGGGATCTTTGCCCGCATGCGCCGCAAGCCGCTGCTCGGCGCCCTGACGCCCGCGCAGCTGTTCGTCCTTGTGATCGCCGGCGTGCTGCTGGCGGGACACTGGGTCACCTTCTTCATCTCGGTGAAGGTGGGCGGCATCGCCATCGCGACGCTGGGTTTCGCCAGCTTCCCGGCCTTCATCACCCTGTTTGAAGGCCTGATCTTCCGCGAACGCGTCCGGCTGGCCGAGTGGCTGCTGCTTGGCCTGGTGACCGCGGGCCTGGTGCTGGTCACGCCCTCGTTCGATCTGGCCGACCAGGGCACCATCGGCCTGGCCTGGGGCTTGCTGTCCGGGCTGAGCTTCGCGCTGCTTGCGCTGAGCAACCGGCGTTCGGCGTCGGGCATGGACCCGATGCAGGTGGCGTGCTGGCAGAACCTGGTGGTGGCGCTGGTGATGGTGCCCTTCGCGGTCGGCCAGCTGCCCGCGCTGCCCGCCCTGGACTGGTTCTGGCTGGCGCTGCTGGGGGTCTTCTGCACCGGCTTGTCCCACTACCTCTTCGTTTCCAGCCTGACCCGGCTGAACGCGCGCAGCGCCGGGCTGGTGATCGCCCTAGAGCCGGTCTATGCCATCGCCTTCGCCTGGGTGCTGTTCAGCCAGCAGCCCACCGCGCGCATGATGGCCGGCGCGGCCCTGATCGTGGCCGCCATCGTCTGGTCCGGCTTGCGCAAGCAGGCGCCGGCGGCGGCTGCTGCCACGGAGCCGGAGCCTCCCACGAAGAATCAGCCTTGACAATAACTGACTAGGCAGTAAAATTCGGCGCATGAATGCCGCGCCTCCCCCGTCCGCACCCGATACCCCCGACACGCCCATCCACTATCGCAACGACACCCGTTGCATGGCGGAAGACAATGCCGGCTACCTGATCAAGCTGGTCTATCACTCCCTTACCCGGATGCTGGACCAGGAAATGGCCCCGCTGGACCTCACCGCCATGCAATGGCGCCCCCTGGCCATGGTCTTCCTGGGCCGCGCCGACACGCCGGCCGAGCTGGCGCGGCTCAACGCCATGGACACCGGCGCCATGACCCGCGCGCTGGATCGCCTGGAAGCAAAGGGACTGCTGCGCCGCAACCGCAGCCAGGAAGACCGCCGCGTGGTCAAGATCGAACTCACCGAGCTGGGCGAGGCCAAGGCCCGCGATATCCCGGCCAATATCGCCCGTTCGCTCAATCACCACCTTCGCGGCTTCTCCACGGACGAGGTGGCCCAGCTCATGCATTTCCTGCGCCGAATGATCGCCAACGGCTCCGCGTCCGGCACGCCCCCCGAACGCTGACCGCGCTGACGACGCAGGCCCCTGCTCCTCGCGGAGCCGGGGTTTTATTTGGCATAATAGTTGCCTAGGCAAATACAGATTAATCAACTACTTTCAGCAAACAGTCAGGATGAAACGCCTTCTTTCTACCGTATTGGTGCTGGCCCTGAGCGGTTGCGCACTGATGGACTCCGGGCCTCAGCCCGTGGCGGCGCTGGACGCCGACAAGCTGGGACTGACCGGCCAGGCCGCCGCCTGGCCCGCCACGCAATGGTGGGAACGCTACGGCGACCCGCAGCTGAACGCGCTGATGGCTGAAGCGCTGGCCAACAGCCCGTCGATGAGCGCCGCGCAAGCGCGCCTCGCCAAAGCCAACGCCGCCGTCAGCACCGCCCGCGCCCCGCTCTTGCCGCGCGTGGACGCGAACTATGCGCTGACCCGCGAGCATCTGTCCAAGGATTACGTCTACCCCGCGCCCATGGGCGGTTCCGTCGTCAGCGACAACCGGCTGGCGCTGGACTTCAGCTATGAGCTGGACTTCTGGGGCAAGAACCGCTCGCGCCTGCAATCCGCCGTATCGCAGCAGGAAGCCGCCGCCGCGGATGCGCAGGCGGCCCGCAACATGCTGGCCAGCGCCACCGTTCGCGCCTACCTGAACCTGCAGAATGCCTTTGCGCAGCGCGATGTGCTGAACCGCGTGCTGGCGCAGCGGGCCGAGGTGCTGTCGCTGACCCAGGGCCGCTATTCGGCCGGGCTGGACACCCAGGTCGAGGTCAAGCAGGCGGAATCGTCGCTTGCCGCGGGCAAGGTGGAATTGACCCAGACCGAGACCACGCTGGCGCAACTGCGCAACCAGGTCGCCGCGCTGGCCGGCGCCGGCCCGCAGCGCGGGCAAGAGCTGGGCCCCGTGGCGCTGACCGCCCCCGCCAGCGGCGTGCCCGCCAGCATCCCGCTGGATCTGCTGGGACACCGCCCCGACGTCGCGGCCGCCCGCTGGCGCGCCGAGGCTGCCCGGCATGCCATCGACAGCGCGAAGGCCGAGTTCTATCCCAACGTGAACCTGGCCGCGTTTGTCGGCTTCCAGGCGATGGGCACCGGCAATTTGCTGGGCGCGGACGCCCGCATGGCCGGCATCGGCCCCGCAGTCACGCTGCCCATCTTCCATGGCGGCGAACTCAACGCCAACCTGGCGGGCCGCCGCGCCGACGCGGACCTTGCGGTGTCCGACTACAACCAGACCGTGCTGGACGCCGTGCATCAGGTTGCCGACGCGCTCGATGGCCTGCGCCTGCTGGACCAGGAAAAGGCGCAGCAGCGCCAGGCCCGCGAAGCCATCGAGGCGGCCTATGACCTGGCCGTCAACCGCTACAAGGCCGGCATGGGCAACTACATCACCGTGCTGATCGCGCAAACCGGCGTGCTGACCCAGGCCCGCCTGGACACCGACCTGCGCATCCGCGCCTATCAGCTCGACGCCAACCTGGCCACGTCCCTGGGCGGCGGTTACGCCCCTTCGGCCGAGCCCGTCCCGAACCCCATTCATTGAACGATCCCCGGATCCAGACGTCATGAACGCTGCCACTGCCTCGACCAATCCCGCCCGTAAACGCCTGCTGCTCACGGCGACCGGGGTCTTCATCGTTGTCGCCATCGCCTACGGCATCTGGTGGACGCTGTTCGGCGCCCACTTCGAAAGCACCGACGACGCTTACGTGCACGGCAACCTGGTGCAGATCACGCCGCAGGTGCCCGGCACCGTCGTGGCCATCGAAGCCGACGATACCGAAACCATCGCCGCCGGCCAGCCGCTGGTGCGCCTGGATCCGGCCGATACCGACGTGGCCCTGCAGCAGGCAGAGGCCAAGCTGGCGCAAATGGTGCGCCAGGTGCGGACCTATTACGTGCAGAACGATGCGTTGGCCGCCGACGTCGACCTGCGCAACGCCGACATTCTGCGCGCACAGGCAGAGCTGACCCGCGCCCAAAGCGACGTCAACCGCCGCCAGCAGCTGGCCAAGTCCGGCGGCGTCAGCGGCGAAGAGATCCTGCACGCCGAAGCGGCCCTGAAGTCCGCTCAATCCGGCCTGGCGCAAGCGAAAGCGGCCCTGGCCGCCTCGCGGGCCAAGCTGGCGACCAACCAGGCGCTGACCCAGGGCACCTCGGTTGCCGAACACCCGGACGTGCGCCAGGCCGCCGCCGGCCTGCGCAACGCATGGCTTGCGCAGTCGCGCACCGTGCTGCCCGCCCCCGTCGGCGGCGTCATCGCGCGCCGCAGCGTGCAGGTGGGCCAGCGCGTGGCCCCCGGGACCGCCCTGATGACCGTGGTTCCGCTGGATCAGGTGTGGGTCGAGGCCAACTTCAAGGAAGGCCAGCTGCGCAAGATGCGCATCGGCCAGCCGGTCAAGATGGTGGCCGACCTGTACGGCAGCTCCGTGACCTACCACGGCGCCGTCGCCGGCCTGGACGCCGGCACGGGCAGCGCCTTCGCGCTGCTGCCGGCCCAGAACGCCACCGGCAACTGGATCAAGGTGGTGCAGCGCGTGCCCGTGCGCATCATGCTGGACCCCGAAGACCTGAAGGCGCACCCGCTGCGCGTGGGCCTCTCCATGGACGTGGAAGTCGACGTGGGCAAGCAGGAAGGCGAGCCGCTGACCCAGGCCGCGCGCAAGGAACCCGCTTGGTCGACGCGCGCTTTCGAGCCCGCGCACGATGAAGTCGACACCATGATCAGCAAGATCATCCAGGCCAACCTCGCATCATGAGCGCGACCGCCCAGCCCGTGGGCGCAGGCGCGCCCGCCGAAGCCGCCCGCCCGCCGGGCGCTTACCCGCCGCTGGAAGGCGCCACCCGAATCATCGGGTCGATCGCACTGTCCACGGCGGTGTTCATGAACGTGCTGGACACCTCGATCGCGAACGTGTCCATCCCCACCATTTCCGGCGACCTGGGCGTCAGTTCCAGCCAGGGCACCTGGGTCATCACCTCTTTCGCCGTCGCCAACGCCATCACGGTGCCGCTGACCGGCTGGCTTACGCAGCGCTTCGGGCAGGTGCGCCTGTTCCTGATCTCCACGTTGCTGTTCGTGCTGGCTTCCTGGCTGTGCGGCTTCTCGCCGTCCCTGGAGGCGCTGATCGCCTTTCGCGTCCTGCAAGGGGCGGTGGCGGGCCCCATGATCCCGCTGTCGCAGACGCTGATGCTGGCCAGCTTTCCGAAATCCAAGGCGGGCATGGCGCTGGCGGTCTGGTCCATGACCACGCTGGTGGCGCCGGTCGCCGGGCCGCTGCTGGGCGGCTGGATCTCGGACAACTACACGTGGCCGTGGATCTTCTACATCAACGTGCCGGTCGGCCTGCTGGCCGCCTGGATCAGCTGGCGCATCTACGGCAACCGCGAATCGGTGACGCGCAAGCTGCCCATCGACAAGCTCGGGCTGGTGCTGCTCGTGGTCTGGGTGGGCGCCCTGCAGATCATGCTGGACAAGGGCAAGGAACTGGACTGGTTCGCCAGCCCCACCATCATTGCCCTGGCGGCGACGGCCTTCGTGGCGTTCGTCTTCTTCCTGATCTGGGAACTGACCGACGCGCATCCGGTGGTCGACCTACGCCTGTTCAAGATCCGCAACTTCACGGTCGGCGCGCTGACGCTGGCGGTGGCCTATGGCGTCTTCTTCGGCAACGTCGTGCTGCTGCCGCTATGGCTGCAAAGCAACATGGGCTATACCGCGACCTACGCGGGCCTGGTGACCGCCCCCGTCGGCCTGCTGGCCATCCTGCTGACGCCCATCGTGGGCAAGATGCTGGCCACGCGCGACCCGCGGCAGATCGTGACGGTGGCCTTCCTGATCTTTGCGCTGGTGTGCTTCATGCGCTCGGGCTTCAACACCCAGACGGACGTGCGCACGCTGATGATTCCCACCATCATCCAGGGCGCGGCGATGGCGGCGTTCTTCGTGCCGCTGACGTCGATCACGCTGTCCAGCATCGAGCCGTGGCGGATTCCGGCGGCCTCGGGCCTGTCCAACTTCCTGCGGCTGACCGCGGGCGCGTTCGGCACGTCGATCGCCACGACGCTGTGGGAAAACCGCGCCACCATGCACCATTCGCAACTGACCGAGGTTGCCAAGCCCGGCCAGCAGGCGTTCGACCAGACCATGGGCGCCTTGCAGAACGGCTTGGGCGTGTCGCACCAGCAGGCCCTGAGCATGGTGGACGGGCTGATCAACGCGCAGGCCTTCACCATGTCCGCGGTGGACGTGTTCTACGCCTCGGCGGTCATCTTCCTGATGCTGACGGGACTGGTCTGGTTCGCGCGGCCTCGTTCGGCCAAGGCGGGCGGCGGCGGCGCGGCGGAAGCGGCGGCAGGCGCGCATTAACACGCCCTCCTGCTTCAACAAAAAAGGGCGCCGTGAACATTCACAGGCGCCCTTTTTTCGCGTTCCAGTCCTTATTCCTTCAACAGCGCTTGCCAGTCCATCCGTTCGATGATGTCGGCGGACAGCGCGCTGACCGGCGACAGATTGAACACCGACACGCCGCGCGCTCGCCATTGCGTCGACGCGAACCTGAACGACGGCTCGATCAGGCGGGCGAAATGGCGCGACAGCCGGCTGGTCTGGGGACGCTCGCCCTCGTCATAGAAGCGCAGGCCGCTTTGAACCGTCAGGTCCAGGCCATGGACATACACCCGGCGCGCTCCGCCGGACACCAGCACCTGCAGGGCCGCGTAGGCCACGGTGTCGGCATCGAACACGCCCAGCGACGCATTGAAGCTGTAGCCCAGCCCCAACTTGGCGTCCAGCAGCTGCACGTCGGGAGTTGCGGCGGCGATGCGCTTGAGCACTGCCGGCGCCGCACTGCGCTCATACGCGCGCCGGGAAATCAGCTCGATGATGCAGATGCGGCAGCGGATGTGCTCCTGCGGGATGCCCTGCATGATATAGCGCAGCACCTCGGGAAACACGTACAGGGTCAGGTCGCGCGCCACGATCTCGCGTACCAGATCAATGCGGTCCCGAACGAAATTCTGGTCGATGATGCAGTAGTACTTGAACTGCAGATCGAACTTGCGCGCCAGCGCGATGGCGCCATTGACGCCCATCGCCACGCCGATATTCAGCCGGTCATAGGGGATCTGAGCGATGGATGGGCCGGTCAGGATCAAATGCACCGATTCATCGGCCGGATCGTAGCCCTGCATCAGGGGCGTGACCGGCAGCGAACGGCCAAAGGCGCGGAACCCGCAGATGACGCCCTCCCGGTCCCTCCAGATCCGCACGAATGGCCAAAGATGCTGGTTGTGCCTCTGGGGACGCGAGCGCAGCGTGCGAAAAAGCTTGCGCACGAAACGGTCGGCCCGTCCGCCGCCCACATGTTCGGAAGGGGGAGAGAGAATGGAGTCGTTCATCTACGGTCCAGGCAAGCCATTACCCGCCGAATGCCCTTAACCGGCCGAGACCAGCGACGCGATCGCGTTGCCGACGTCGACGGTGGAAGCGTTGCCCTTCATATCGCGCGTCCGCGGACCTTCCGCCAGCACGGTCTCGATCGCCTTCACGACCGCGGCCGACGCCTCGGGATATCCCAGGAAATCCAGCATCAATGCGCCGCTCCAGATCTGCCCGATCGGGTTGGCGATGCCCTTGCCATAGATATCCGGCGCCGAGCCATGGACAGGCTCGAACAGCGAGGGGAACTTGCGCTCGGGATTCAGGTTCGCCGACGGGGCGATACCGATGGTGCCAGTGCATGCCGGCCCCAGGTCGGAAAGAATGTCGCCGAACAGATTGGACGCCACCACCACGTCGAACCAGTCCGGGTGCTGCACGAAATGCGCGCACAGGATATCGATGTGATACTTGTCCCACCGCACATCCGGATAGTTCCCGGCCATGTCGGCCACGCGCTCATCCCACCAGGGCATCGAAATGGAGATGCCGTTGGATTTGGTCGCGGCGGTCAGGTGCTTGCCGCGCTTCCGGGCCAGCTCGAACGCGAACTTCAGCACGCGTTCGGCGCCGATGCGGGTGAACACGCTTTCCTGGATGACCACTTCGCGCTCGGTTCCCTCGAACAGGCGGCCGCCGCTGTTCGAGTATTCGCCTTCGGTGTTCTCGCGCACGATGAAGAAATCGATTTCGCCAGGCTTGCGGTCGGCCAGCGGGGACGGCACGCCGGGCATCAGACGCACCGGGCGCAAATTGATGTATTGGTCGAACTCGCGGCGGAACTTGAACAGCGAGCCCCACAGCGCCTCGTGGTCCGGCACGGTGGCGGGCCAGCCGATGGAACCGAAGAAAATCGCTTCATGCTGGCCGATCTGGGCCTTCCAGTCGTCCGGCATCATCTTGCCGTGCTTGGCGTAATAGTCGCAGCTCCAGTCGAAGTGATCCCACTGGAACTCGATGCCGAAGCGCGTCGCCACGGCATCCAGCACCTTCAACCCTTCAGGCACGACCTCCTTGCCGATCCCGTCTCCCGGAAGCACTGCAATCTTGTGTTTCTTAGCCACCACGTTTTCCTTTAGTTCCTGGGTTCACCGCCCAGAATCATAGGCATAAAAGGCGGCAGCGGAATACCCCCCGTTACAAAACGTCCGGAGGGCTGACGCTCCAATGAGAGGAGCTGGTTCAGCGTCGGGTTTTCGACCCCAGCAGCGATCCCAGGATCCCGCGCGCGAGCTCGCGCGCAATCGAACGGGCCGTGCTCTTGGCCATGGTCTGCACCACGCCGTCGCGCTTGCCGCCGCGAGGGCCGGTCGAGCCGAACAGCACGTCGTTCAGGCCGCCCATCCAGCCGCCGCCCGACTCCTCGGCCGGCGCCTGGCCGCCGGGCTTGGGGGAAGCCCCCTTCGCGCCCGCCTGATCCGCCGGCACGGCCGCGCGGCCCGCCAGGATTTCGTAGGCCGACTCCCGGTCGACCTCCTTTTCATACTTGGCCGCCAGCGGGCTGCCCTGGCGCAGGGCCTGCCGTTCGGCATCCGTCGCCGGCCCGATCCGGCTGGCCGGCGGCACGATGAACGCGCGCTCGGTCGGCATGGGCCGGCCCTTGGCGTCCAGCAGCGACACCAGCGCCTCGCCCACGCCCAGTTCGGTAATGGCGGCTTCAATATTGAGACCCGGATTGGGGCGCATGGTCTGCGCAGCCGTCTTGACGGCCTTCTGGTCCCGCGGGGTAAAGGCCCGCAGGGCGTGCTGGACGCGGTTGCCCAGCTGGCCCAGGACGGTGTCGGGAATGTCCAGGGGGTTTTGCGTCACGAAATAGACGCCCACGCCCTTGGACCGGACCAGGCGCACCACCTGCTCGATCTTGTTCAGCAGCGCCGACGGCGCGTCATTGAACAGCAGGTGGGCTTCATCGAAGAAGAAGACCAGCTTGGGCTGGTCCATATCGCCCACTTCGGGCAGCTTTTCATACAGGTCCGCCAGCAGCCACAGCAGGAAGATGGCGTACAGGCGCGGCGCCTGCATCAGCTTGTCGGCGGCCAGCACGTTGACCATGCCCCTGCCCTGGGCGTCCGTGCGCATCAGGTCGGCGACGTCCAGCATGGGCTCGCCAAAGAATTTCTCGGCGCCCTGCGACTCCAGCGCCAGGAGGGCGCGCTGGATGGCGCCCACGCTGGCCGACGATACATTGCCGTAGCGCGTCTTCAGTTCGGCCGAGCGGTCGGCGACGTTCTGCAGCATGGCCCTCAGGTCCTTCAGGTCCAGCAGCAGTTGCCCTTCGTCGTCCGCCACCTTGAAAACAAGGGTCAGAACCCCTTCCTGGGTGTCGTTCAATTCCAGAATGCGCGACAGCAGCAGCGGCCCCATGTCCGTGATCGTGGCCCGGACCGGCAGGCCCTGCTCGCCAAACACGTCCCACAGCGCGACCGGGCTGGCCGCCCAGGCAGGTTCGGACAGGCCCAGGTTCTTGAGCCGTTCCTGCAGCTTGGGGCTGGCCGCGCCCGCCTGGGAAATGCCGGTCAGGTCGCCCTTCACGTCCGCCATGAACACCGGGGTGCCCAGGCGGGAAAAAGATTCGGCCAGCACCTGCAGCGTGACGGTCTTGCCGGTGCCCGTCGCCCCGGTGATGCAGCCGTGGCGGTTGGCCAGGGCCGGCAGCAGCGCCAACTCGGTCTGCGCATTCTTGGCGATGACAATGGGGTTGGGCATATGCGGCTCTCCGGACCAGGGATCAGATGGATGCCCAAGTGTAGAGCCTGCCGCCCGCCTTGTGCGCGTGGCAATAAGGACACATGCGCCCCCCCGCCGGGCGCGAGGGCCGCCGGCACGGTAAAATTCCCTCTTTGCAGACAATTTATCCTGGGAAGCCATGGCCGGACACAGCAAATGGGCCAATATTCAGCACCGCAAAGGGCGCCAAGACGCCAAGCGCGGAAAGCTCTGGACCAAGATCATTCGTGAAATCACCGTGGCGGCGCGCGCCGGCGGCCCCGACCCGGACAGCAACCCGCGCCTGCGCATGGCCTGGGACAAGGCGACCGACGCCAACATGCCCAAGGACAACATCCAGCGCGCCATCCAGCGTGGCGCCGGCGGCGCAGACGGCGTCGCCTACGAGGAAGTCCGCTACGAAGGCTACGGCATCGGCGGCGCGGCCGTGATCGTCGACTGCATGACCGACAACCGCACCCGCACCGTGGCTGAAGTCCGCCACGCCTTCGCCAAGAACGGCGGCAACCTGGGCCAAGAAGGCTCGGTGGCCTTCATGTTCAAGCATTGCGGCCAATTCGTGTTCGCCCCCGGCACCCCGGAAGACAAGGTCATGGAAGCCGCCCTCGAGGCCGGCGCCGAAGACGTGACGACCGACAGCGAAGGCGTGATCGAAGTCGTGTGCGCTCCGCCCGACTACGCCGCCGTGCGCAAGGCTTTCGACGACGCGGGCCTGAAGGCCGAAGTCGACGGCATCGTCATGAAAGCGCTGAACGAAACCGAACTGGCCGGCGAAGACGCCGTCAAGATGCAGAAACTGCTCGACGCCCTGGAAAGCCTGGACGACGTGCAGGAAGTCTATACGACCGTCATTTTCGACGAAGCGCAGTAATTCCCCTTTCCCGGCGCGCAAGCGGCATCGTTCGCCTGCGCGCATCTTCAGACTCACGCAACATGAAACTCCTGGTAATTGGCTCGGGCGGCCGCGAACATGCCCTCGCCTGGCGGCTGGCCCGCTCCCCGCGCGTACACAAGGTGTACGTTGCTCCGGGCAACGGCGGCACGCAACGGGCCGAGCAGATGGAAAACATCCCGCTCACCAATGCCGAGGAGCTGGCCGATTTCGTCCAGCGCGAAGGAATCGCCCTGACCGTCGTCGGTCCGGAAGCGCCCTTGGCCTCCGGCGTCGTGGACGTGTTCCGCGCCCGCGGCCTGAAGATCTTCGGCCCCACCAAGGCGGCCGCCCAGCTCGAGAGCTCGAAGGACTACGCCAAGGCCTTCATGGTCCGGCACAACATCCCGACCGCGCGCTACGAGACCTTCACCGATCCGGCAAAGGCCCACGCCTATATTGACCAGGAAGGCGCCCCCATCGTGATCAAGGCCGACGGACTGGCCGCCGGCAAGGGCGTCGTGGTCGCCGCCACGCTGGAAGAAGCGCATGCCGCGGTGGACGCGATGCTGGGCGACGGCTCCATGGGCGAAGCCGGCGCGCGCGTCGTCATCGAAGAATGCCTGGTGGGCGAAGAAGCCAGCTTCATCGTCATGTGCGATGGCCGCAATGTGCTGGCCCTGGCCACCAGCCAGGACCACAAGCGCCTGCAGGACGGCGACCAGGGTCCCAACACGGGCGGCATGGGCGCCTATTCGCCCGCGCCCGTCGTCACCCCCGAATTGCACCACCGCATCATGCGCGAGATCATCCTGCCGACCGTGCAGGGCATGACGCGCGACGGCATTCCGTACACGGGTTTCCTGTACGCCGGCCTGATGATCGCCCCCGGCGACGATCCCGACCGCGAGATCAAGACCCTGGAATTCAACTGCCGCATGGGCGATCCCGAAACCCAGCCCATCATGATGCGCGTCAAGAGCGATCTGCTCGACGCCCTGGAGCACGCCGTGGACGGCACGCTCAATAAGGCCGACATCGTCTGGGACCGCCGCACCGCGCTGGGCGCCGTGCTGGCCGCGCACAACTATCCGAACACGCCGCGCACGGGCGACGTCATCCGCGGCCTGCCCGCCGATGCCGAGGACTGCATGGTCTTTCACGCCGCCACCAAGCTCGACGGCGACGAAACCAAGACCACCGGCGGCCGCGTGCTGTGCGTCACGGCGCTGGGAGACTCCGTCAAGATGGCTCGCGACCGAGTCTACGAAGCCATCGACGGCATCCATTTCGATGGCCGCCAGTACCGCAGCGACATCGGCTGGCGCGCGCTGAAGCCCTCGCAGCAAAAGCCCAAGTCCAACGCGTAACCGGAACCGCCGATGAAAGCCCTGCCCGTCTCCGCCGTCCGGGACTACCTCACCGGCCTGCAGGCCCGTATCGTCGGCGCGC
This sequence comes from Achromobacter sp. NPDC058515, assembly GCF_042721735.1. NCBI lineage: Bacteria > Pseudomonadati > Pseudomonadota > Betaproteobacteria > Burkholderiales > Alcaligenaceae > Achromobacter > Achromobacter sp. NPDC058515. The sequence goes on along the minus strand of NZ_JBHXNI010000012.1, from coordinate 8,269 downwards.
TGGAAGAGGCCGAAGGCGGCCCCTTCCGTTCCGACGAATGGGTGCGGCCCGAAGGCGGCGGCGGGCTGTCGCGCCTGCTGGAAGGCGGCGCGCTGTTCGAGCGGGCCGGCGTGCTGTTCAGCCACGTCCAGGGCTCGAAGCTGCCGCCCTCGGCCAGCGCGCATCGCCCGGAGCTTGCCGGCCGTTCGTGGGAAGCCATGGGCGTGTCCATGGTGCTGCATCCGCGCAATCCTTACGTGCCCACCACGCACATGAATGTGCGCATGTTTGTCGCGGCGGCCCGGCCCGGCCACGACGAGGCCGACGTCTTCTGGTTCGGCGGCGGCATCGACCTGACGCCGTACTACCCGTTCGAGGAAGACGCCCGGCACTTCCACACGGTGTGCCGCGATGCGTTGGCCGGCCACGGCGCCGACTACTATCCGCGCTACAAGCGCTGGTGCGACGAGTATTTCTTCCTGAAGCACCGCAACGAAACGCGCGGCATCGGCGGCATCTTCTTTGACGACCTGAACGCGCCCGGCTTCGACGCGTCGTTCGCGCTGACCCGATCGGTCGGCGACGCCTTCCTGGCCAGCTACATGCCCATCGTCGAAAAACGCCGCGGCCTGTCCTATGCGGAACGCGAACGCGATTTCCAGGCCTATCGCCGCGGCCGCTACGTCGAATTCAATCTGGTCTTCGATCGCGGCACGCTGTTCGGCCTGCAATCGGGCGGACGCACCGAATCGATCCTGCTGTCCATGCCGCCCCTCGCGCAGTGGCGCTACGACTGGCAGCCGCAAGCCGGCACGCCCGAAGCCGAATTGGCCGCCTACCTGACGCCGCGGGACTGGGTTTGAAGCGCATCGGGCTCCTGGGCGGCAGCTTCGACCCCGTCCACATCGCGCACATCGCACTGGCGCAGAATGCCTTGCAGGCGCTCGCGCTGGCGCAGGTGCAGCTCATTCCCGCCGCCAACCCGTGGCAGCGGGCCGCGCTGCACGCCACGGCCGGGCAACGCCGCGACATGCTGCAACTGGCGGTCGCCGGACACGCCGGCCTGGTCGTCAACCCCATCGAAATCGAACGCGGCGGCGCCACCTACACCCTCGACACGCTGCGCGCCCTGCCCCAGGACGCGCACTATGTCTGGCTGCTGGGCGCCGACCAGCTGGCCAACTTCTGCACCTGGCGGGATTGGCGGGAGATCGCCCGCCTGGTAGACCTGGCCGTGGCCACGCGTCCCGGCACGGCGCTCAACGCGCCGCCGGAACTCGCCGAATGGCTGAGCAGCCAGGCCCGCGAACTGCAGGAACTTCCCTTTCCCCCCATGCCGGTGTCGGCATCCGATATCCGCCGGCGCCTGGCGCAAGGCGAATCCACCGACGGGCTGCTTGCCGCGCCCGTGGCCGCGTATATTGCGGCGCACCATCTTTACCGATAAACCCACACCCGCCCGGCGCTGAAAGCGTCACGGGGCCAGCATCCGCTGTCCGTGCGCGGGTTATATTTGCAGCTATGGATATACAGAAACTCCAACGCGCCGTCATCGATGCCCTCGAAGACGTCAAGGCGCAAGACATCAAGGTCTTCAACACCACGCATCTGACGAGCCTGTTCGATCGCGTCGTGATTGCAAGCGCCACCTCCAACCGCCAGACCCGCGCCCTCGCCTCCAGCGTTGCGGACCGCGGCCGGGCTCTCGACCTCACCGGCATCACCATCGAAGGTGAAGATACGGGCGAATGGGTTGTCGTCGACCTCGGCGACGTCGTCGTGCACGTCATGCAACCCGCCATCCGCCAGTACTACAACCTGGAAGAGATCTGGGGCGGCAAGCCGGTGCGCGTGAAGCTCCTGCCCGAATCCACCCGGCCCGCTCCGATCGCAAGCGACAGCGGCGGCGCCTACGACGACTCCGAGTACTGAGCGCGTCGTGAAGCTGATCGTCGTGGCAGTGGGCACGCGGATGCCGGACTGGGTGCAGACCGCCTGGGACGACTACGCCAAGCGCCTGCCGGCCGACTGCGCGCTGGAGCTGCGCGAGATCAAGCCCGAACCCCGCACCACCGGCAAGACGCCCGCCCAGATGATGGCGGCCGAAGCCAAGCGCATCGAAGCCGCCCTGCCGGCAAGCGCGTTGCGCCTGGCCCTGGACGAACGCGGCCGCGACCTCACCACCATGGCGTTGTCGCAGAAGCTGGAGCAATGGCGGGCAGGCGGCCAGGATGTCGCCTTCCTTGTCGGCGGACCGGACGGCCTGGACCCCGACCTGAAGGCGTCGGCAAGCGGCCAGTTGCGGCTGTCGTCGCTGACCTTGCCGCACCCCATGGTGCGCGTGGTGCTGGCCGAGCAGCTCTACCGCGCCTGGGCCATCATGACCAACCATCCCTACCATCGCGCCTGACCCCTGGCCGGCCCGGCGCCTATCCTGTTCCGCATGACCGACACCGTCGACACCCCAGCCCCTACCCCGCGCCTCTATCTTGCGTCGGCCAGCCCCCGGCGACGCGAATTGCTTACGCAGATCGGCCTGGCGCATGAGGTCCTGCTCGCGCCAGCCCCGCCGGGCGAGGACGAGCCGTGGCATGCCGGCGAAAGCGCCGCTGACTACGTGCGGCGCACCGCAAGGGACAAGGCCTTGCGCGGGCGCGACTGGATGCGCGGTCAAGGCTTGCCCCGCCTGCCCTTGCTGGCCGCCGACACCACGGTCATCCTGGCTGGCGACGTCCTGGGCAAGCCCGCCGATCGCGACGACGCCATGCGCATCCTGCGGGCCTTGTCCGGCTCTGCCCATGAAGTGCATACCGCCGTCGCCGTCTGGACGGGCGACCAATTGCTGGAAGCCGTCTCCATCACCGAAGTCCGCATGCGCGAGCTGAGTGCCGAAGAAATCGCCCGCTACTGCGACAGCGGCGAACCCTTCGGCAAGGCCGGCGCCTACGGCATCCAGGGCCTGGCAGGCGCCTTCATCTCGCACATCGCCGGCAGCTATACCGGCGTGATGGGCCTGCCCCTGTTCGAAACGGCCAAGCTGCTGCGCGAGGCCGGCATCCAGATTCCCTGAGCCGGCGCCTTCCCCATACGAAAAATCCCCCGTGGCCTTGCGGCCCCGGGGGATTTTTTTACGCGATGCCGATCAGCTTTGCCGGGCGGGCTCGCTCAACGCGACCTGGGGCTGCGCGGCGGCGGGCGGCGCCCCGGCGCCATCCAGCGCGGCATGCAGCTGCTCCTGGTCCAGCTCGCCTTCCCAGCGCGCCACGACGACGGTGGCGGTCGCATTGCCGACCAGGTTGGTCAGCGCGCGGCATTCGGACATGAAGCGGTCCACGCCGAGGATCAGCGCCATCCCGGCGACGGGCACCGAGGGCACCACCGACAGCGTGGCGGCCAGCGTGATGAAGCCCGCGCCGGTCACGCCCGCAGCCCCCTTGGAGCTGAGCATCGCCACCAGCAGCAGCAGGATCTGATCGCCGAGCGACAAGGGAATGTCGCAGGCTTGCGCAATGAACAGCGCCGCCATCGTCATATAGATGTTGGTGCCGTCCAGGTTGAACGAATAGCCGGTGGGCACCACCAGGCCGACAACCGACTTCGAACACCCGGCGCGCTCCATCTTTTGCATCAGCGTCGGCAGGGCGGCTTCGGACGAGCTGGTGCCCAGCACCAGCAGCAGCTCTTCGCGGATGTAGCGGACCAGCTTCAGGATCGAAAAGCCGTTGTAGCGGGCAACCAGGCCCAGCACCACGACTACGAACAGCACCGACGTCGCATAGAACGTGCCCACCAGCATCGCCAGGTTGACGACCGACTTGATGCCATACTTGCCGATGGTGAACGCCATCGCGCCGAAGGCGCCTATGGGTGCGGCCTTCATCAGGATCGCGACCATCTTGAAGATCGGCTGCGCCAGCGCGGTCATGAAGTTGAGAATGGGCTTGCCGCGTTCGCCGACCATGGCCAGCGAGATGCCGAACAGCACAGCCACGAACAGCACCTGGAGAATATCGCCGCCCACGAACGGACTGAAGATGGTCGTGGGGATCACGTTCATCAGGAAGCCGGTGATGGTGGAATCGTGCGCCTTGGCGACATATCCGGAAACCGCTTTCTGGTCGAGCGTCGCGGGGTCGATGTGCATGCCGGCGCCCGGCTGGACGATGTGGCTGACGATCATGCCCACGATCAGCGCAAGCGTGGAGAAGACCAGGAAATACAGCATGGCCTTGCCCGCCACGCGGCCCACCTTCTTCAGGTCGCTCATGGCGGCGATCCCGGTGGCCACGGTCAGGAAGATGACCGGGGCGATGATCATCTTCACCAGCTTGATGAAGGCGTCGCCCAGCGGCTGCATCTGCTGGCCGAGCTCCGGCTTGAACGCGCCCAGGAGCACGCCGACCACGATGGCGAAAATCACCTGCACGTACAGGATTTGATAGAACTTGAGCTTGCGCGCGGGCGCGCCTTGATCCACTTCGATCATTGGGATTTGTCCCCACCAATGTCCCTTGCTCCGGGCGGGTTCAGCGCGACGGGCGACGGGGCGTTATCTGTTTTATGGCCATGCAGTCCTGCCGCATGCCGATTTCACCGCTCGGGAATGTGCCGCGGCTTGCGGTTCTATATGCAAAGGCCATGCCAGGAACGGCAAGCGCGCTACGTCACGGACAAACCATTGATAAGCAAGGAAATTCTGAAATCCCCACTGAATCTGGCAGGCTGTTTGTGGCGGAAATTCGCACAGAAACCAGATAAAATGTGCGAAAAACCGCACACTCATGCCAAACGCCCCGCCCCCCTCTTCAGGCCCCCCGCCCTCGCCGGACCATGCCGCGCCGTCCATGCGCGCCTGGTCGTGGCGGTGGCGCGTGGCCTTGACCCTGCTGATCGTCGGCATCGTGTTCGGCGTGCTGCATGCGGCCACCCTTTGGGCCCGCGACCGCGCCTTGGAAGACGCTGCGGTGCAGGCCCGCGGCGCGGGCCAGATCAATGCCGCCCTGCTGCGCAACAACCTGGATAAGTTCAGGGCGCTGCCTTTCGCCCTGACGCAGGACGTCGACCTGCGCGCGGCGCTGCAGGGCGCCAGCGCCGCGCAGATCGAAGCGCTGGATGAAAAACTCGATGCGCTGAGCCGCGGCGTCGGCGCTTCAGCCATCTACGTGCTGGATAAGAAGGGCCTGGCGATCGCCGCCAGCAACTGGCGCGAACCCGCCACCTTCGTCGGGGTGGACTATCAGTTCCGCCCCTACTTCCAGGGTTCCGTCGCGCATGGCTCGGCAGAGCATTTCGCCCTCGGGACGGTCAGTCACGAAGCCGGGCTCTACCTGTCGCGGCGCGTGGACGACGCCGGCGGCGCCATGCTGGGCGTGGTGGTCCTGAAAGTGGACTTCCGGGATCTCGAAGCCGACTGGCGGCAATCCAACGCTCCCATCTTCGTCACCGACGAACATGGCGTGGTGCTGCTGGGCAGCATTCCGGACTGGCGCTTCCAGGTCCTGGCACCGCTACCGCCCGCGCTGGCGCATACCCTGCGCGCCAGCCTGCAATTCGGCGACGCCCGTTTCCAGCCGCTACCCATCAGCCCGCCGCTGCAGCCCGTCAGCACCGGCCAGCTCGTGCGCACCAACCAGGCCCTGCCGCGGGCTCCCGCCGGAGCGCCCCTGTTGCACACCACCCTGCCCGTCGTCGAATCGCCAGGCTGGACCTTGCACCAGTTATCGCCCGTGCAGGCCGCCATGAACCAGGCGACCGCCAACGCCCAGCTGGGCGCGCTTTTGGCGCAAAGCGCGCTGGCCGCCCTGATCGGCATCGTCCTCTACCGCCGCCATCGCGGCCGCGAACGCGCGAACCAGCAGGCGGCCATCCGTCAACAGCTCGCGGCGCTGGTCGACGAGCGCACCGCGCAGCTGCGCGAGGTCAACGAACATCTGCTCGACGAAATGGACGAGCGCCAACGCGCCGAGTCCCGATTGCACACCATGCAGGATGAGCTGGTGCAGGCCAGCAAGCTTGCCCTGCTGGGCCAGGTCGCGGCGGGCGTGGCGCACGAAATCAACCAGCCCGTGGCGGCCATACGCGCCTATGCCGACAACGCCGCCGAGTTCCTGCGGCGCCAGGACGGCAACGCGGTGCAGGAGAACCTGGGCACCATCGCGGCGTTGACCGAACGCATCGGCCACATCACCGGCGAGCTTCGCGCCTTTTCCCGCAAGGCGGGCGCCACGGTCGGCCCCACCAGCCTGATGCAAGCGCTGGAAGGCGCGCTGCTGCTTGTCGGGCCGCGCGCACGGCGCCAGGGCGTCGCCATGCTGCAACCTCCCCGGGATCAGGACTGCCTCGTGCAGGCCAATCGCATCCGGCTGGAACAGATATTGGTGAATCTGCTGCAGAACGGGCTCGAGGCGCTGCAAGGATTGCCGGACGGTCGCATCAGCCTGGCGCTGCAAGACCTGGGGGCAACCGTGCAACTGCATGTCCACGACAACGGTCCCGGCCTGTCCGAAGACGCCCGCGCCCGCCTGTTCACGCCCTTTCACACGACCAAGCCGGACGGCCTGGGATTGGGCCTGGTGATCAGCCGCGACATCGCCCTGGAATTCGGCGGAGACCTGCGCGCCGCGCATCCTGCCGATCCGGTCTTTTCCTCCCCGCATGCGCCTGCCCGGGGAGCCATGTTCATCCTGACCCTGCGCAAGGCGCCGGACCAGCCCAACGCTTCGAGCACGCTCCATGCCCCGCGCAACTGAATCCCCTCCGCCTTCCGCCGCTGCACCCGATGACGGCCTGCGCAAGCCCTTCGCGCCGCACGCCGTATTCATCGACGACGACGACGAACTGCGCCGCGCCAACATCCAGACCCTCAAGCTCCACGGCATTTCGGTGGATGCGCATGCGAGCGCGCTCGCGGCGCTGCCCGCCTTGAGCCGGGACTTTGACGGCGTGGTCGTGACCGACATCCGCATGCCGGACATGGATGGGCTGCAGCTCTTCCAACGCCTGCGCGGCATAGATCCCGACATCCCCGTCATCCTGATTACCGGCCACGGCGACATCGCCACGGCTGTCCAGTGCATGCGGGACGGCGCCTATGATTTCCTCTCCAAGCCCTATCCCGCCGACCGCTTGATCACCGCCATCACCCATGCCGCGGAGAAGCGCCGCCTGGTGCTCGAGAATCGTCGCCTGCGTGAAGCCGCGTTCGCCATCGAAGCGGATGAAGTTCCCTTCATCGGCGCCACCCCCGCCATGGAGCGCATCAAGCAGACGCTGCGCCACATCGCGGACGCCGATGTCGATGTGCTTGTCGAAGGGGAAACCGGGACCGGCAAGGAAGTCGTGGCCACCGCGCTGCATCGACTCAGCCGCCGCAGGCATCGCGCACTGGTGGCGATCAACTGCGGCGCCCTGCCCGAAAGCGTCATCGAAAGCGAACTTTTCGGCCATGAAGCCGGCGCGTTCACCGGCGCCCAGAAGAAGCGCATCGGACGCATCGAGCACGCCAGCGGCGGCACGTTGTTCCTGGACGAAATCGAAAGCATGCCGCTGGCCGTGCAGGTCAAGCTGCTGCGCGTCCTCGAATCGCGCCAGATCACGCCGCTGGGCAGCAATGAAGTGCGCACGCTGGACCTGCGCGTCGTCGCCGCCACCAAGGAAGACCTGGGCAGTCCCGCCATACGCGCCAAGTTTCGCGAAGACCTGTTCTACCGGCTGAACGTGGTCACGATCCGGATTCCGCCGCTGCGCGAACGCCGGGAAGACATCCCGCTGCTGTTCGCCCACTACCTCGGCCACGCCTCGCGCCGCTTCCAGCGCGATATCCCGGAGATGCCCGCCTCGATCAGGCAGCATCTCATGACGCACGATTGGCCCGGCAATGTGCGCGAACTGGCCCACTTTGCCGAGCGCGTCGTACTGGGCGTACTCAACGCGCCCGCGCCCGCAGCGGTCCAGGCCCAGACCGAGGCGCCAAGCCTGCCCGAACGCATGGAGCACTTTGAAGCCCAGCTCATACGCGATGCGCTGGCCGCGCATCGGGGCGACATTAAAGCCACCCTCGAAGCACTGGGCATCCCGCGCAAGACGTTCTACGACAAGCTGCAACGCCACGGCATCGATCGCCAGCAATACCTAGGCGCTTCCAACGCGCCGGATCTCTAGGGGATGTAGTCCTGCGGAATAAAAAACCCCCTCGCGGCGTCAGCCGCGAGGGGGTTTTCTGTATGGGTTTCGGCCTGCCGCGCGTGGCCGGCGCCGCAAAGACAAAACCCCACAGGGGATACCTGTGGGG
>NZ_JBHXNI010000011.1:0-249495 GCF_042721735.1 Achromobacter sp. NPDC058515 | reverse complement strand
GAAGATGAGCCCGTTCGTCCTGCCGACTGCGTGGTAATGCTGAACCCGCCCTACAGTCTGCACGAGCCCGTCGCGGAACTCGTGCAGCAGTTTGGCGACCAGCAGACAACCCAGGCCCGCATCGAGACGCTCAAAGGCGTTGTCGATTTCATTGAGACCCAGGCGACGAGCACGCCCGCCCTCCCCAGCGTCAGCATTGGCGGCTGCAAAGGCTATGGCGCGATTGGCGGCGCGGGCTGGACCGGTGGCAGCGGCAGCAAGACGACCATCGACGGCGTCGAGGCGACCTTCGACGAACGCGACAATCGCGGCTGCACCTTCCTGTACTTCACGCCGCAGGATCAGACGGTCGGGCTAACTAACGTGCAAGGCATAGGATGGGAGGGCGTGGCCGAAGAGGTCGATGGCCAGGCGGCGCGCAGCGTACTGAGTTCACGCTTTCGTCAACGCATCTTCACGTTGCGAAAGCGCGGTGGAGAACGGGAAAAAGTAGGCGCTCGCCCGCTGCTTGATCGCTACACGCTGCGTGTGGCGGGTGAAAACACCTGGGACGACACGGGACTGAGCTGGTTCGGCAGAGGCGTGTCGCGCGGTGATTTTAAGATCGGCCAAAGCGTGCAGCTGCACGGTGCTCCGCTGCCGCTGCCCGTCGAGGTGAACTTTGCCCACGAGGGCGTGGTAACCCAGGGAACGTCCCCGGCCGATCCTGAGGCGACAAATAGCGGCGTCTACCAGGTCAGGACCCAGTACGACCCCATCGATGCTTCGATTGCGCTGGCCAATGGAGGATGGAGACCGAACGACAGCAGCCGCCCCCGCATCGCGATGATGTCGGAGCAAGACGCCTATCGCTACGGCGACAGCTTGGCCGATGTGACGCGGGCATACAACGAGGCGAAACCCACTGAAGATCACGCCCAGGTGTTCTCCGCCTTGGACCTCGGCGACGGCGTGGTCCAGATCATGCGCGGAGAAACGCCGTATGAGGCTCGCCTGCGTCTGCAGAACCAAGAACTCAAGGATCAGGAGCCTCTGTCATTCCACTCGGGGATTCCGGCTAATCCGCTGCATAGCCAGCGCGTGCTGGCTTATGACGTGGCGGTCGGGGCGGGCGGGTGCGTTGATGACGTTGAGTTCTATGCTTATTTGTGTCGGGTAGCGGATTGGAGGTTGGATTGGCGGAGGACATTTGGAAGCTACAGAACAGAGCGCGAGGCCAATGAACCGAGCGAGACGGTATTGGCGATCTACGAGAAAGAACTGGTCTCTAATCGCGATTTGATCATAGCAACGTCGCTTTATCGTAGCAGTGAGCCGGTGCTATACGATCATCAAGGCAATGCCACCACACAGGGAGGAGGCGTACTTCCAAAAGAAGTGAGGAAAGCGGAGAAGCCTGCTCTGATTGTCAGCCAGACTCGAGCCGAACGTCGCGCAAGCTCGTCGTTGAATTCCGTGGAGCCCGCATGATTCCCTCCTTGACATCGCTTTTGCTCACTGCCGGCCTCGCAGTAGTTTCTCTGCCGGTCTTCGGCGCACAAACTCCACTGAATGCCGGACGCTGTTTCGCCACCGCGATAGTTCCTAATTCGCCCGACACCTTGGCCAAGGAGGCCGACATCATGTCAATTGACGCCCGTTACAGAGCTCCCACGGCGTCCTCCCGTTTGGATACCTTGGATGTGCTCAGTGTTGGCATGAGCTTGGATGTCTACCGCCAAGGAATGGCGTGGGCGACGTTGCAAAAGCAAAATGACGTTCAGTCAAGTGCTTTGCATGTTGGCAGCATTCTGCCCACTGATCCGAAACAATATCCCGTCACGGCCGATGCAAAAGATATGGCCTTTAGTAAGCGTATGGCCGATGCCCTGGAGTTGGGACTGCGCAATTTTTTGGAGAAATGGCCGATTCCGACTATTACGGTGGTACGGGACTGGAGCGCTGAGACGCCTAATCTTCGTGTTCCTGCTGATATGACGAAGACGATGCTCGAGAGTATGGTCGACGGCTTTCGGGGTGATTCCGGTCTGCATTGGCATCGAATTCTTAGACTGCAGGATGGCATCATCTGTAACAGCACCCCTGAAGGTTTGATCGAGAGCTTATTTCAGTTCTTCGAACAGAATCCCGACTTGCCGGCCGTCTTGGTCTACAGCGTTGATGGTTTCAATATGGCTGGAGCATTGACCACCAAGGACAAAAAACCAGTTGGCGTTGGCACCGGCCCCCGTCAGCCCGGGGAGCTCACCGACGCCATGGTAGCCATGGTCGTCGGTCGTCCCGAGCGCGTGAACTGGCTGCGCGAATATGCGCGATACACCAAACCCAACAAGAACCCCATTAATCCCGAATTCACCGGTTGGGCGCGCAATCCCAAGGTTCCTTTCACGCCATCACCCTTCATCCCGCAACCTTGGACAGCACGCGCCTTCGAACAATGGGATGCCCTTCCCGTACTCGCCAGACTGCATCGCCCCGTCACGGTGTCGCTGCAAGACTCCGCGGGCAAGCGCTTGAAGAATGATGCGCTGACCGCGGCCCAGTCCGCCGCGTGGCGCCGAGCGACGCAAGGCCTGTCCACACAACCTGCCCGGGTGTTCTACGACAACGGCAAACCGGACAATACCGTCCTGGCCGAATGGACGCCGTCCTTGCAGGCAGCGGGTAGTTCCGTTGACCTGCTGGCGTCGAACCAAAGCTACAACCTCACCCAGCGCCTGGGCGACACCGGCGCGGCCTCGCCCTTCGTCGGCATCGCCTTGGCGACGATGGCGAGCTATCTCAACGCGGATGCCAGTGTGGTGGCGCCGCTGCGCCGCAGCGATCAAGCTACGCTGATTACCGTGAGCTCGCCCACACCGGGCAATAAGCCGCGGTTCAACCCGTTCGGGGTGAAGCTGATGCCGCAAACCTCCAGCAGCGACCGGCCCGATCCGCGGTTCTTGGCCAGCCTCGAACAGCCCAAGCAATCGGCCGTCACGCCCGCCCGCTACATCGACCCGGAGCAGGTGGCCCGGGACAAGAACGCGCTCGATGACTTTATCGCCAGCGGACCGGGCGTGGACTTGCCCGAGCCCAAATGATGACGCCACGCCGGAGCAATGGCGCTCAAAAAAAACGAATGGGAGTCACCCTGATGCGATCAGCGACGTTGTGCCTACTTAACTTTGGGCTCTGCCTAGCCGCTGCTGCCACTGTGGCGGCGCCCGCTCCTCCCCTCGCCGCCGGACGCTGTTTTGACAATCCGGATGCCGCATCTGTGGCCTCGCCTCATTCTCTGGCCAAGGGGGCCGCCACCATGCCTGCCGATCCCCGGTTCCGCGCGCCTGCCGAGTCCTCCCATCTGGATACTCTGGATGTACTTAGTATTGGCCTCAGTTTGGATGTCTACCGTCAGGGCCAAGTATGGAATTCGCTTGAACAGCAAAATTCCGTTCAACCGAACGGTCTGCATGTCAACAGCATCTTGCCCATAGATCCGAAGCGGTACCCCGTGACGGCAAGTGCGAAAGATACAGCCTTCAGTAAGCGCATGGCCGATGCGCTGGAGTTGGGCCTGCGCAATTTTCTGGAGAAATGGCCGATTCCCACGATTACGGTAGTACGTGGCTGGAATCCTCATACTCCTAACTTGCGTGTCCCTGCACGGATGACGGAGGATATGCTATCTGACATGATTGACCGCCTTCGCGGCCCGGCTGGCCTGCACTGGCATCACATTCACCAGCTAGCGGACGGCATCATTTGCAACGATACCCCGGAAGATTTGGTCGAGAACTTATTTGAGCTCTTTGAACAGAATCCAGATTTGCCAGCGATTTTGGTCTACAGCGTGGACGGCTTCAATATGGCTGGAGCCTTGACCACCAAGGACAAAAAGCCGGTAGGTGTCGGCACCGGTCCCCGTCAGCCCGGCGAACTCACCGACGCCATGGTCGCCATGGTCGTCGCCCGCCCTGAACGCGTGAACTGGCTGCGCGAATACGCGCGATACACCAAACCCAACAAGAACCCCATTAATCCCGAATTTACCGGCTGGGGCATGCGCAGCCCCAAGGTCCCATTCGTGCCATCCCCTTTCATTCCCCAGCCGTGGACGGAGCGCGCCTTCGAACAATGGGACGCCCTACCCGTACTCGCCAAACTCCATCGCCCTGTCACGGTGTCGCTGCAAGACTCCGCGGGCAAGCGCTTGAAGAATGATGCGCTGACCGCGGCCCAGGCCGCCGCGTGGCGCCAGGCAACCCTAGGCCTGCCCGCGCCACCTGCGCGGGTGTTCTACGACAACGGCAAGCCGGACAACACGGCCCTGGCTGAATGGACGCCATCCTTGCGGGCAACAGGTAGCTCCGTCGATCTGCTGGCGTCGAGCCAAAGCTACAACCTCACCCAGCGCTTGGGCGATACAGGCGCGGCCTCGCCCTTCGTCGGCATCGCCTTGGCGACGATGGCGAGCTACCTCAACGCGGATGCCAGCGTGGTGGCGCCGCTACGCCGCGGCGATCAAGCCACGCTGATTACCGTGAGCTCGCCCACACCGGGGGATAAACCACGGTTCAACCCGTTTGGGGTGAGGTAGATGCCGCAGACGTCCAGCAGCGGCTGGCCCCAATCCACGATTTATGCAAGGCGCAACAACGCGAACGGCTCGGCAATCAATCCCGCTTTTATCGAAACACAAGCAATTCAGACAACAGGAATGGCATGAAAGAGATAATCCGCGTAGGCGACGCCACCAACCACGGCGGCACTGTTCTGAATGGGTTCGGCCAGACAAACCTGAACGGCAAACCCATCTCCGGCTTGGGGCATATGGTCGCTTGTCCCAAATGCAAAGGGGTATTCCCGATCGTCGAAGGAAGCGACCACTACAGCGTGGACGGCACGCCTGTCGCACTGGAGGGGATGAAAACCGCTTGCGGAGCCAGTTTGATATCGAGCGGCTCTCGCGGGGCGGTGAACGGCTGAGCCCGCCTGTCTGCGTCCAGTATCAGTCTGATATTTGCGCAGGCCGCCGCCGCGGCCCTTAATCCGGTTTGAATCGTAAGGGTATGCCCCAGCAGCCATACGCCTGCTTCCGGTTTACCGTACTCATCATTTGTATACAACTTAAGTATTCAACATTAACCCCGTCTGCGGCCCGCCCGGCAAGCTTTCCGACCGGCGCGAGTCCATTGCCGACACAGGCACACCGTAGGGACATGCTCATGCGCCGCTTTGCGACATCGTTGTTCGATCAGGTCGTTATCGCCCTGGCCCTGGGAGTGATACTGGGATTGGCCGTGCCGGACATCGCGCCCAAGCTGAAGCCGCTGGGCGACGGGTTCATCAAGCTGATCAAGATGATCATCCCGGTGCTGGTGTTCTGCGTGGTAGTCCATGGCATTGCCGGCGCGGGCGACCTGAAGCGCGTGGGCAAGGTGGGCGTCAAGGCGCTGATCTACTTCGAGGTGCTGACCACGCTGGCACTGGTGCTGGGCCTGGCGGTGGCGCTGGTGTTCAAGCCCGGCGCGGGCATGAATATCGACACCAGCACGCTGGACGCCTCCGCCATGAGCGCCTATGTGTCCAACGCCGACAAGCTCACCAGCGGCGGCACGGTGGAATTCCTGATGAAGCTCATCCCCAACACGGCGGTCAGCCCGTTCGCCACCGGCGACGTGCTGCAGGTGCTGCTGTTCGCGGTGCTGTTCGGCTGCGCGCTGTCCCAGCTGGGCGACCGCGGCAAACCGGTAGTCCGCCTGATCGACGCCACCTCCCAGGTCATGTTCAAGATCATGGGCCTGATCATCCGGCTGGCTCCGCTGGGCGTGCTGGGCGCGGTGGCGTTCACCGTCGGGGAATACGGCGTCAGCTCGCTCAAGCAATTGGGCATGCTGGTGCTGGTGTTCTATGCGTCGGTGGCGGTCTTTGTGTTTGGCGTGCTGGGCCTGGTGATGCGCCTGTGCGGATTCAGCCTGCTCAAGCTGCTGCGCTACCTGCGCGAAGAGCTGGCGGTGGTGTTCGCCACGACTTCGTCGGACAGCGTGCTGCCGCAAGTCATCGCCAAGCTGCGCCACCTGGGCGTACGGGACTCCACCGTCGGGCTGGTGATTCCCACGGGCTATTCCTTCAACCTGGACGCGTTTTCCATCTACATCACGCTGGCCGCGGTGTTCATCGCCCAGGCCACCAACACCCCGGTCTCGATGGTCGACCTGATGACCATTCTGGCGATCGCGCTGATCACCTCCAAGGGCGCGCACGGCGTGCCCGGTTCGGCGATTGTCATCCTGGCCGCCACGCTGCAGGCGATACCCGCCATTCCCGCGATCGGGCTGGTTCTGGTGTTGTCGGTCGACTGGTTCATGGGCATCGCGCGCGCGCTGGGCAACCTGATCGGCAACTGCGTGGCGACGGTGGCTGTGGGCGTGTGGAACGGCGACGTCGACCGGGAACAGGCGCACGCCGTGCTGGACGGAAAGCGTCCGATGGACCTGGCTCCGGCTCCCATGCAGGACGACGAAGACGACGTTGCCCTGCCCGGCCTTCAGGCCCGGGGTTGATCCGGCAGCGGAAAAAAAATACGCAAAGCGCTCCCTCGGATTTAATCTGATCCGGCCACCAGGGAGCGCGCCATGATCACCCTCCATTCCTACCCCGGCCTCTATGGCCTGGAAGACAACAATCCTTACGGCCTGAAGATCTACGCGTTCCTGAAGCTGTGCCGCCTGCCGTTCGACCAGGAGCACGGCATCGACGTCAGCGCGGCCCCCCGGGGGCAACTGCCCTACCTCGTCGACAATGGCGTGGCGATCGGCGACAGCGACGCCATCATCGTCTACCTCAAGCGCCAATACGACCTGACCATCGACGCCTCGCTGGACCCGGCGCAGCAGTGCCAGGACCTGATGCTGCGGCGCACCCTGGACGATCTATATTGGGTCATGTCCTACTCGCGCTGGCGCGACGACCGCTATTGGCCGACCTTCCGCAAGACGTTGCTGGACACCCACCCGGACGTGACGCCCGCGCAGCTGGAAGCCGCCCGGCAATACAACTTCCAGCGCTACCACTATCAGGGCATCGGCCGCTACGCGCCCGAGGAGGCCTATGCGCGCGGCATCGCGGATCTGGACGTGGTCGCCAGTCTGCTGGGCAGAAGCGATTTCATGTTCGGCCCTAATCCCGGCAGCGTGGATGCCGGCATCTATGGCTTTGTGGCCAATATCTATCACTACGCCATCGACACGCCGCTCAAGCAGCACCTGCTGACCCGGCCGAATCTGGTGCGCCACTGCCTCGCGCTGCGGGCCGAACTCGGCTGAGGCCGGCGCCCGCGAGCCAACAGGCCATCGAAAAAACCATTATTCTTCTGCCTCGCCCTTCATTCTCCAACCCGCTGCCGCGGCCCGGATCCGTGCGCCGCCCCGCGCACGCCGCCCGCTCCAGCCGGTGATACGCCCTATCTTGACCTCCAAGCCCTCCGACCCGCCCTTCATCGTCCTTGACGCCTGCGTCCTCATGTCCGGCATCCTGCGGCGCCTGCTCTTGCGGCTGGCCGACGCGGGCGTATTCCTGCCCGTCTGGACCGAACGCATTGGCGAGGAATGGCGCCGCAACGCATCGCGCATCTGGGACATCCCGCCCGAAGTGCTGGCCGAGTTCTGGACCGACATGAATGCGCGGTTTCCGGGCGCCAACGAAGCCGACACGCAGGTCTACGAGGCCTCGCTGCGCTACAGCGATCCCAAGGACTTTCACGTGATCGCGGCCGGCCTGGCGAGGCGCGCACGCTGCGGCCTGCCGCAGACGCCCACGGTGCAGGTGCTGACGTGGAACCTGAAGGACTTCAACCGCTCGGAACTGCGGCGCCAGGGCCTGGATGTCTACAATCCCGACCGCATGCTGGTGCAATGGTGGCAGGCCAGCCCGGACCGCGTGCGCGACGCCGTCGCGCAGATCCCCGCCGATTACATCGCACTGGGCCGCGAGCCCGAGCCGCTTGCCACGACCTTGCACCGCGAACGCCTGTACGGCCTGAAAAGCCTGGTGGCGCGCGACGCCGCCTGAGGCGCCATCCGCGCCGGCTTGCCGGCTGCCGCCTACCCCCAAAAAAAGGGGCCTGGGCAGCTTGCGCCGCACCAGGCCCGGAGCCAACCTGATTTGCCTGGTCAGTCGACCTCGACAAAAGCCTCTTCGCGCTTCTTGCGCAGGGACGGCAGCATCACCAGCACCAGCAGAATGGTGGCAAGCGCCAGCAGCGTCGCCGACAGCGGGCGCGTGACAAACGTGGTGAACTCGCCTCGCGACAGCAGCAGCGCCCGGCGGAAGTTCTCTTCCATCATCGGGCCCAGGACCAGGCCGAGCAGCAGCGGCGCACCCTCGCAGCCCAGCTTGCTCCACACGTAGCCGACGATGCCGAATACGGCGAACATGAAGATGTCGAACACGTTGTAGTTCAGCGAATACACCCCGATGGTGCAGAACACCAGAATCGCGGGATACAGCATCCTGTACGGCACTCGCAGCAGCTTCACCCAGATGCCGATCAGCGGGAGGTTGAGAATGACCAGCATCAGATTCCCGATCCACATGGACGCGATCAGGCCCCAGAAGAGTTCGGGGTGGCTGGACATCACTTGCGGACCCGGCTGGATGTTGTGAATCGTCATGGCGCCCACCATCAGCGCCATCACCGCATTACCGGGAATCCCAAGCGTCAGCAGCGGAATGAAGGAGGTCTGCGCGCCGGCGTTGTTGGCCGATTCAGGTCCCGCCAGCCCCGCCGGATGGCCCTTGCCAAAGCGCTCCGGCTGTTTCGACAGCTTCTTTTCCAGCGTGTATGACGCGAACGCCGACAGCACCGAACCGCCGCCGGGGAGAATGCCCAAGGCCGAACCCAGCGCGGTGCCCCGCAAGATGGCTGGCGCGGCTTCGCGGAACTCCTGCCGGCTGGGATAGAGCGAGCCCACCTTGTCGGTGATTTCCACCCGGTTCTCTTTCAGTTCCAGGTTGCTCATGATCTCCGACAGGCCAAATACGCCCATGGCCACAATGGCGAAATCGATGCCGTCCTGCAGCTCCGGAATACTGAAATCGTAGCGGGCGACCCCTGAGTTGACGTCGGTGCCCACCATCCCCAGGAGCAGGCCAAGCAAGATCATGCAGATGGCCTTCGGCAGCGAACCCGAAGCGAGCACCACCGCGCCGATCAAGCCCAGCGCCATCAGCGAAAAGTACTCCGCCGGTCCAAACGCGAAAGCCACTTCAGCCAGGGGCGGCGCGAACGCGGCAATCAGCACGGTCGCCACGCTGCCGGCGAAGAACGATCCGATGGCGGCAAGGGACAGCGCCGCGCCGGCGCGGCCATTGCGCGCCATCTGGTGGCCGTCCAGCACTGTCACCACCGCCGAGGTCTCGCCCGGCAGGTTCACCAGGATGGCCGTGGTCGACCCGCCGTACTGCGTGCCGTAGTAAATGCCGGCCAGCATGATCAGCCCCGCGGTCGGCGGCAGCACATACGTGATGGGCAGCAGCATCGCAATGGTGGGCACCGGACCCAGCCCGGGAAGCACGCCGACTAGCGTACCCAGCAGGCATCCAAGAAACGCGTAGGTAAGGTTCTCCGGCGTGAAGGCCACCGAGAATCCCAGCATCAGGTTTTGTAGCAGTTCCATTCCCAGTCTCCTAGTTGCTCAGCACGGCGGGCCACAGCGGAAAAATCAGCCCCAGGCCGCGAATGAACGCGACGTAGGAGAACGCCACCAGGAACAGGCCATTGGCGGCGGCGACCTTCCAGTTGAATTCGTGGCTGGCGACGCTGCTCAACACGACCAGCAGGAACACCGAGATGTACAGCCCCAGGAATCGCAGCGCGAACCCGTAGAACACCACTGAACCGATCACGAGCAAGAGGATGCGGAAGTCGTAGCGGCTTACCGTTGTTGTCTCGGCGCGCTTGGACATCGCGCTCAGCAATACCACCGCCCCCATTACCGCCAGCACGATGCCCAGCCAGAATGGGAAGTAGCCCGGCCCCATCCGGGACGCGCTTCCCATGCTGTACTCGGTGGCTTGCACGGCGAAGCCGCCGCCCAAGGCGATGAACATTGCGCCGGACCAAAAGCCCTGTTTATCTACTATCAACCCGCTATCTCCTGTTCTGGCGCGCCGGCCGTGAATACAGCGCCTCGCGCACATTCTTTTCTTGCCCGCCAAGCCCTGCCGCGTGGCGCGCAAACGATGAGATTCGGATGGTATATCGTGCCACGACATACTTGATATCAGTATGAACCATGACGTCCCTGGGGATATCCCTAGGCGTTTTTTTGGACGAAATGCACGCGCAGGCGCGCAAATCCGGCCCTGCGGGCCGCCAGGAACCGACGCCGCCCCCGGCGTGGCGCGGGTCGCGTCCGATTCAGGAAAAGTTCCATCGCTTGTTGATGGCCGCTCTTCCCGATACGACTTGGTTCATTTTTTTTAGGCAGGCGCGCGACGGCGCCGAGCGCGGCGCTGTCCGCGGCGCCGGCCCAACCGCCTTTCTTGGCGAACGTGCTCAGTGGTCGTGGTTGCTGGCGGCGAAGCCCGCCGCGTTCAGGATGTCAATCACTTCCTGGATGTGCTCCGGACCGCGGGTCTGAAGCACGAAGTCCACCTCGACATTGCGCACCGGCAACGAGGTGAACGCGCGCTGGTGATGCACTTCGGTGATGTTGGCCTGCGCGTCGGCGATGAGCTTGGTGGCATGGGCCAGCGCGCCCGGGAGGTCGCGCAGGTCGACCCGGATGCGGGCCAGGCGTCCGGCGCGCACCATGCCCCGCTCGATCAGCTCGCCCAGCATGAGCGGATCGATGTTGCCGCCTGTCAGCACCAGGCCGATGCGCTTGCCCTTGTAGCGGTCGCTGCCTTCTTCCTGCGCGCGCAGCAGCGCGGCCAGGCCAGCCGCGCCCGCGCCTTCGACCACGCTTTTCTCGATTTCCAGCAGCACCACGATCGCGTGCTCGATATCGGCCTCGCTGACCAGCTCGATGCGGTCGACCAGCTTGTCCACGATGGGCAGCGTGAGTTCGCCGGGCGATTTGACGGCGATGCCTTCGGCGATGGTGTACAGGCCCTGCGGCATCGAAACGCCCTTGACCGCGGCGTACATCGCCGGGAAGCGTTCGGTTTGCACGCCCACGATCTCGATGCCGGGCTTGAGCGCCTTGGCCGCCGTGGAGATGCCCGAGATCAGCCCGCCGCCGCCGATGGCGATGACCAGCGTGTCCAGCTGCGGCTGGTCTTCCAGCATTTCCAGCGCCACGGTGCCCTGCCCCGCGATGACCGCTTCGTCATCGTAGGGGTGGATCATGATCAGCCCGCGCTCCTTGGCCAGTTCGTAGCCCCGCGCCTTGGCGTCATCGAAGGTGTCGCCGGCCAGCACCACCTCGGCGCCGAAGCGCCGGGTATTGGCCACCTTGACCGTGGGCGTGAAGCGCGGCATCACGATCACGGCGGGCACGCCCATGCGCTGCGCATGGTAGGCCACGCCCTGCGCGTGGTTGCCGGCCGACACCGCGATCACGCCGAGCGCCCGCTCCTCGTCCGACAGCGTCAGCATGCGGTTCAGCGCGCCGCGTTCCTTGAAGGACGCGGTGAACTGCAGGTTCTCGAACTTCAGCCAGATCTCGGCGCCGAAGATGTCGGACAGCGTGCGGGACAGGGTAAACGGGGTCTTCAGCACCTGGCCGCGCAGATTTTCGCGGGCGGTCTGAATGGAGGCGATATCGATCACGATGGAAAATCCTGTTAGCGCACGGGCAGGAAATTGAACAGCAGCAGGCCTTGCGCGTAGTTGATCCCGATGCGTCTCGAATTTTCGCCGAGCAGGTTGGCGATCAGATCGAGCCGGCCGATGATGGCGCCGAATTCGCGCTCAAAACTGAGGTTCGTGGCGTTCTGGGACATTTCGTTTGCCAGCAGCAAGAGCTCGCCCTGGTTGTTGCGGCGCGATGCCAGCAACCAGGCGGCGGCCTCGACATTCCGTGCGGCATTGTAGACCCGCTGCCCGTCCAGCGCGTCGGTGGCGTACAGGCGGGTCTTGCCGTTATGCGCCGCGATGATGGTGTCGGCCAGGCCGTAGATGAATGCTCCTACCCGGTCGCCCGGATAGTTGGGGTCCAGCGACACGGCCAGGATCTGGATGTCGCGCAGGCCGGCCAGGTCGCCGGGCGGCACGCGGACTTCGATGGAATGCTTGACCCGGTTCACCGCGGCGGCCTGGTCCGGCACGCCGGACTTGCGCCATTCGCGGGGGTTGCGGCGGTAGAGCTTGTCCAGCAGCGAATACAGGCTGGCCAGGTTGTCGCGCACCTCGAGGGTGACGGTGCGGTTGAAGTCGGTCTGCGCGAGCTGGTCGGCGGACATCTCTTCGCCCTTGGGGCCGCGCTGGCCAGGGCCGGGGCTCGTCATGCAGCCGGTCAGCAACGCCGCCAGCAGCGCCGCGACGCCAGCGGTTATCGGCCACGCCGTCATGCCTTGCTCATCCGTATGCCCCCTCGATTATGCGCTGAGGGCAACCCGTCCGATCGGGCGCCGCCGCTCTCGCGCAAGACTTTACAGGAAGGTAGCCGAAGTTGGGAGACGTCCGCCGGCCGAACAAGCAAGAAGATGAATCAGCGCCGTTCCGGGCGCACCAAGAAAAACGGCGCCTTCCGGCGCCGTTTCTTTCAATCGGGAACTTGCGGCTTATTCAGCCTGCGGTTCCGACTGGGGGGCAGCTTCGGGGGCAGCGGCTTGCTGCTGCTCGATGCCGCCAATCGCCTTGATGGACAGGCGCAGGCGGCCCTTGTCGTCGGCCTCGATGACCTTGACGCGGACTTGCTGGCCGACCTTCAGAACATCATTGATGTTCGCGATGCGGTAGTTGGCGATTTCCGAGATGTGCAGCAGGCCGTCGCGGCCCGGCAGCACTTGCACGATGGCGCCGAAGTCCAGCAGGCGCAGGACCGAGCCTTCGTAGATCTGGCCCACTTCGACGTCGGCGGTCAGTTCGACGATGCGGCGCTGGGCTTCCTTCGCCTGCGCTTCGTCGACGCTGGCGATCACGATCGTGCCGTCGTCGGAGATGTCGATCTGCGTGCCGGTTTCTTCGGTCAGCGCGCGGATGGTGGCGCCGCCCTTGCCGATCACGTCGCGGATCTTCTCGGGGTTGATCTTGATGGTCAGCATGCGCGGCGCGAAAGCCGACAGCTCGCCGCGCGAACCGTCCAGCGCATCCTTCATCTTGCCCAGGATGTGCAGGCGGCCTTCGCGGGCCTGAGCCAGCGCCACTTGCATGATTTCCTTGGTGATGCCCTGGATCTTGATGTCCATCTGCAGTGCGGTGACGCCGTTTTCGGTGCCCGCAACCTTGAAGTCCATGTCGCCCAGGTGATCTTCGTCGCCCAGGATGTCCGTCAGCACGGCGAACTTGCCGCCGTCCAGGATCAGGCCCATGGCCACGCCGGCCACGTGATCCTTGACCGGCACGCCGGCGTCCATCATGGCCAGCGAGCCGCCGCAGACCGAAGCCATCGACGAGGAGCCGTTGGATTCGGTGATTTCCGACACGATGCGGATCGTGTACTGGAAGTCTTCGGGAGCCGGCAGCAGCGGGATCAGCGAGCGCTTGGCGAGGCGGCCGTGGCCGATTTCGCGGCGCTTGGGCACACCGATGCGGCCCGTTTCGCCGGTGGCGAACGGAGGCATGTTGTAGTGCATCATGAAGCGGTCGCGGTATTCGCCCATGAGCGCGTCGATGATCTGTTCGTCCTGCTTGGTGCCCAGCGTGGCCACGACCAGCGCCTGGGTTTCACCGCGGGTGAACAGCGCGCTGCCGTGCGCGCGGGGCAGCACGCCCAGACGCACGCTGATGGGACGCACGGTGCGGGTGTCGCGGCCGTCGATGCGCGGTTCGCCGTTAAGGATCTGACCGCGGACGATGGCCGATTCCAGCGAGAACATGATGTTGTCGACGGTCACGGCGTCCGGCAGCGGCTCGCCCTTTTCAGCGGCGGCGGCGGCCAGCTTGGCCGACACGTCGGCCGACACTTCGCGCAGCTTGGCGGTGCGGGCTTGCTTTTCGCGGATCTGGTAGGCGGCGTTCAGGCCTTCCTGGGCAGCCGAGGTCACGGCGGCGATCAGGGCTTCGTCCTTCGCCGGAGCTTGCCAATCCCATTCGGGCTTGCCAGCGTCCTTCACGAGTTCGTGAATGGCGTTGATGACGGCCTGCATTTGCTCGTGGCCATAGACCACGCCGCCCAGCATGATTTCTTCGGACAGCTGCTGGGCTTCCGATTCCACCATCAGCACGGCGTTTTCCGTACCGGCGACAACCAGGTCCAGCTTCGAGGACTTCAGCTGCGAGGCGGTCGGGTTGAGGGCGTATTGGCCGTCGATGTAGCCCACGCGCGCGGCGCCGATGGGGCCGTTGAACGGGATGCCCGAGATGGCCAGCGCGGCCGAGGCGCCGATCATGGCGGCGATGTCGGGATCGATCTCAGGATTGACCGACAGCGTGTGGATGACCACCTGGACTTCGTTGTAGAAGTCTTCGGGGAACAGCGGACGCAGGGGACGGTCGATCAGGCGGGAGGTCAGCGTTTCCTTTTCGGACGGCTTGCCTTCGCGCTTGAAGAACCCGCCCGGGATACGGCCGGCGGCGTAGGTCTTCTCGATGTAGTCGACGGTCAGCGGGAAAAACGTCTGACCCGGCTTGGCCTTCTTGGAAGCCACGACAGTGGCCAGGACGACGGTGTCCTCGATCGACACCACAACGGCGCCGGAGGCCTGGCGAGCGATTTCGCCAGTTTCCAGGACGACCGTGTGCTGGCCGTACTGGAACGATTTTGTCACTTTATTGAACATGACGATTATTCCTTACAAATGAAAAACCGTGGCCGTCGCGACATACGTCGCACCGACCACGGTTGCGTCATGGGGAGCCAGCCCCGTCGATCACTTGCGCAGACCGAGTTTTTCGATCAGTGCGCGGTACGAATCGGGATTGCGGCCCTTGAGATAGTCGAGCAGCTTGCGGCGACGGCTGACCATACGCAGCAGACCGCGGCGCGAGTGATGGTCCTTCATGTGTTCTTTGAAGTGACCAGTCAGTTCGTTGATACGGGCGGTGAGCAGAGCCACCTGAACTTCGGGGGAGCCGGTATCGCCTTGAGCGCGTTGGAACTGCGCAACGATATCGGATTTCTTGATGTCAGCTACAGACATTGATGACCTCTTCGGACATGCGACAGGGCCGAGGCGCCCTGACGTGGTTTGGAAAAAATTTGCGCGAGACCTGGCTGAATTCGCTTTCTCACTGCTGCCAATGATGACTCAGGCAGAACCTGGGCACGGGACCAAAGCGGCCGTGTTCCGGGCATCTGCCAAGCCCCCTGCGGCCGGCGCAAAGTATCTTGCAGAATCAATACATTTGATAAAGCTCGATGATTATAGCTGATTCGCTAGAATTACCCCAACGGCGGCTTATCCTCCTGTTGGAGGCTGACAGCGAGTCCGCGGCACCTGGAAGGAGCGCAAACATGACAAAATATTACAGTGCAGCCCGAATGGCCCTGGCCTCCTTCGCGCTGGCAGGCCTGACGGCTTGCGCCAACATGGCCCAGGTCGCGCCTGGCACTCCGCTGGCCGACGTCCAGGCTCAGTTCGGCACGCCCAATTTCGAATGCCCGCAGGCAAACGGCGGGCGCCGCGTGATCTGGACCCAGCAGCCCATGGGCCAGTACGCCTGGGGCGCCAACGTGGGCCCGGACGGCCGGGTGGACCGCGTGGTGCCGCTGCTGACGGACGCGCACTTCAAGGTGCTGGAGTCAGGCGACTGGGGTCCCGAGCGGGTCCGCTGCGAATTCGGCCCGCCGGCCCGCATCGACGAGGTTGGCCTGGGAGAACGGCGCGAAGTCGTCTGGTCCTACCGCTACAAGGAAAACAGCGTCTGGAATTCGCTGATGTACGTCTATATGAGCCGCGACGGCAGCAAGCTGACGCACTTCCATCCCGGCCCCGACCCCATGTACGACGACGACAGGTTCATGTGGCGCTAAACCGCCCCCTTAGTAAAAAACCCGCCGGCAGGCGGGTTTTTTTTGCGGGATCGCGCGGCGATCAGGACGAGTGATTGCGGCGTTCCTGCTGCAGGCGGCGGGCCTTGTTCCAGCGCCAGCCCCACATGACCCAGCCCGACAGTCCGTACAGCACGAACAGGCCAAACAGCACGACCGGGGGATCGCTGGACACGAACACGAATACCGCCACCACCAGCAGGATGCCCCAGAACGGCACGCTGCGGCCCAGTGCGAAGCTCTTGCCGCTGAAGAACGGCGCGTTCGACACCATGGTGATGCCGGCGTACATGGTGAGCGTGAACGCCACCCAGGCCATCAGGCTGTCATGGATGGGCAGCTTGTTGTCCACGGCCAGCCAGACGAAGCCCGCCACCAGCGCGGCCGCGGCCGGGCTGGGCAGGCCCTGGAAGTAGCGCTTGTCCACGACGGCGATGTTGGTGTTGAAGCGCGCCAGGCGCAGCGCGGCGCCAGCTACATAGACGAACGCGGCCAGCCAGCCCCAGCGGCCCAGGTCGTTCAGGATCCATTCGTACATGACCAGCGCGGGAGCCACGCCGAAGGATGTCATGTCGGACAGCGAGTCATATTGCTCGCCGAAGGCGGACTGCGTGTTGGTCAGGCGAGCCACCCGTCCGTCCATGCCGTCCAGCACCATGGCCACGAAAATGGCGATGGCGGCGACTTCGAAGCGGTCGTTCATGGCTTGCACAACGGCATAGAACCCCGCGAACAAGGCGGCGGTGGTGAATGCGTTGGGAAGCAGGTAGATGCTTCGGTGGCGGTTCTCGGAATCGCGCATGGAAAAATTTGGCATGGTCTCAATAACTTACAACGGACTTTCAAAGGTTAACCCATCTGGCCCCGCTTGCGGGCCGCAGCAAGGGACGTGCCTGAGTTAAATAACGCGACGCCCCGGTCGCGCCCGCCTGCTCATGCGCCCGGACCGGTAATTTTTCCTAGCCGAAGCGAAAAAAAGCGGCACGCCCTCGCAGGCATGCCGCTTTGACCCGGATTGCGCGGGGCCGGGCCCCGCGCAATGGCAGGAATCAGTTCTTGGACTTGTCCACCAGTTTGTTGGCGGCGATCCAGGGCATCATGGCGCGCAGCTTGCCGCCCACCTGCTCGATCTGCGATTCCGCGTTGATGCGGCGGCGCGAGGTCAGCGTCGGGGCGCCGGCGGTGTTTTCCAGGATGAACTTCTTGGCGTATTCGCCGGTCTGGATGTCCGTCAGGCACTGGCGCATGGCCTTGCGGGTTTCTTCCGTGACGATCTTCGGACCCGTTTCGTACTCGCCGAACTCGGCGTTGTTCGAGATCGAGTAGTTCATGTTGGCGATGCCGCCTTCATAGATCAGGTCGACGATCAGCTTCAGTTCGTGCAGGCACTCGAAGTACGCCATTTCGGGCGCGTAGCCGGCGTCCACCAGCGTGTCGAAGCCGGCCTTGATCAGTTCGACGGTGCCGCCGCACAGCACGGCCTGTTCGCCGAACAGGTCGGTTTCGGTTTCTTCGCGGAAATTGGTTTCAATGATGCCGGCACGGCCGCCGCCGTTGGCGCTGGCGTACGACAGGGCCACGTCGCGCGCGGCGCCCGACTTGTCCTGGTACACGGCCACGAGGTGGGGCACGCCGCCGCCTTGCTTGTACGTGTTGCGCACCGTGTGGCCGGGAGCCTTCGGGGCGATCATGATGACGTCGATGTCTTCACGCGGCACGACCTGGCCGTAGTGGACGTTGAAGCCGTGGGCGAACGCCAGGGCCGCGCCGGCCTTGATGTTGGCGTGGACTTCCTTGTTGTAGACCGAAGCGATGTTCTCGTCGGGCAACAGCATCATGACGATGTCCGCCGACTTGACGGCGTCAGCCACTTCCTTGACTTCGAGGCCGGCGTTGGCGGCCTTGTTCCACGAGGCGCCGCCCTTGCGCAGGCCGACGATGACCTTCACGCCCGACTCATGCAGGTTCTGCGCGTGCGCGTGGCCTTGCGAACCGTAGCCGATGATGGCGACGGTCTTGCCTTTGATGAGGGACAGATCGCAGTCTTTGTCGTAGAAAACTTTCATGGTTGTGCTCCAGATTCCAGTATTTGGATATTCGATTAATTCAGATGTAGGGTGCGGCTTGGCCTGGAAGGCCGGTCAAATCTTCAAAATCCGTTCACCGCGTCCGATGCCGGACACGCCGGTGCGCACGGTTTCAAGGATGGCACTGCGGTCCAGGGCCTCCAGGAAGGCCTGTACTTTTTCCTGCACCCCGGTCAGTTCAATGGTGTAGGACTTGTCGGTGACGTCAATGATGCGGCCGCGGAAGATGTCCGCCATGCGCTTCATTTCCTCGCGTTCCTTGCCCACGGCGCGCACCTTCACGAGCATCAGCTCGCGCTCGATGTGGGCGCCTTCGGTCAGGTCCACCACCTTCACGACATCCACCAGGCGGTTCAGGTGCTTGGTGATCTGTTCGATGACTTCATCGGAACCGGTCGTCACGATGGTCATGCGCGACAGCGTGGAGTCCTCGGTGGGCGCCACGGTCAGGGTCTCGATGTTGTAGCCCCGCGCGGAAAACAGGCCCACCACGCGCGACAGCGCGCCGGGTTCGTTTTCGAGGAGGACGGAAATCACGTGCTTCATGGGTGGCCTCCTTACAGGTCTTCAGAGCCGAGCAGCATTTCGGTCAGCCCGCGGCCGGCCTTGACCATCGGCCACACGTTTTCCGTGCGGTCGGTGATGAAGTCCAGGAAGACCAGGCGTTCCTTGTGCTTGCCGAAGGCTTCGCGCAGCGCCGGTTCGACGTCCGCCGGACGCTCGATGCGCAGGCCCACGTGGCCATAGGCCTCGGCCACCTTGACGAAGTCGGGCAGCGAATCCATGTACGACTCGGAATAGCGCGAGCCGTAGTCGATCTGCTGCCACTGGCGGACCATGCCCAGGAACCGGTTGTTCAGGCAAATGATCTTGGGCGTCAGGCGGTACTGGTGGCAGGTCGACAGTTCCTGGATGTTCATCTGGATGGACCCCTCGCCGGTGATGACGGCGACGTCGTGCCCGGGATTGGCCATCTGCACGCCCATCGCGTACGGCAGCCCCACGCCCATGGTGCCCAGGCCGCCGGAGTTGATCCAGCGGCGCGGCTTGTCGAACTTGTAGTACTGGGCCGCCCACATCTGGTGCTGGCCCACGTCGGAGGTGACGAAGGCGTCGCCGCCGGTCACTTCCCAGAGCTTTTCCACCACGTACTGCGGCTTGATGACTTCGTCCGAATTGGCGAACTTCAGGCATTCCTTGCCGCGCCAGGTCTCGACCTGCTCCCACCACTTGGTGATCGGGGCGGGCTTGTGCTCGGCGGCGGCAATTTCGTACTGCGCGCTGAGGTCGGCCAGCACGTCCTTGACGTTGCCGACGATCGGGACGTCCACGCGCACGCGCTTGGAGATCGACGACGGATCGATATCGATATGGATGATCTTGCGGGCGTTCTGCGCAAAGTGCTTGGGATTGCCGATCACGCGGTCATCGAAGCGTGCGCCGATGGCCAGCAGCACATCGCAGTGCTGCATGGCCATGTTGGCCTCGTACGTGCCGTGCATGCCGGGCATGCCGACGAACTGGCCGCTGCTGGCCGGATAGCCGCCCAGACCCATCAGGGTGCTGGTGCAGGGCGCGCCCAGCTGCGTCACGAGCTTGTTCAGCTCGGGCGCGGCGTTCGACAGGATGACCCCGCCGCCCGTGTAGATCATCGGCCGCTCGGCGGCCAGCAGCATCTGCACGGCTTTCTTGATCTGCCCCTGGTGGCCCTTGTTGACGGGCGCGTAGGAACGCATCGAGATCTCGCCCTTGGGCGGCGTGTACTTGCACTGCGCGATGGTGATGTCCTTGGGGATATCCACCAGCACCGGGCCGGGACGGCCCGTGCGCGCGATGTAGAACGCGCGGCGCATGGTTTCGGCCAGGTCCTTGACGTCGCGCACGAGGAAGTTGTGCTTGACGCAGGGACGCGTGATGCCGACGGTGTCGCATTCCTGGAAGGCATCCTCGCCAATGGCCGCAGTGGGCACCTGCCCGCTGATGATGACCATCGGGATGGAGTCCATGTAGGCGGTGGCGATGCCGGTGACGGCATTGGTCACGCCCGGGCCGCTGGTCACAAGGCAGACGCCGACCTTTTGCGACGAGCGCGAATAGGCATCGGCGGCGTGCACGGCGGCTTGCTCGTGACGAACCAGGATATGCTGAAATTTGTCTTGCTTGAAGATCGCGTCGTAGATGTACAGCACTGCGCCGCCGGGATAGCCGAAAACGTGTTCCACGCCCTCATCGGCCAGGCAGCGCACGACGATATCGGCGCCATTCATTTCCATGTTGTATTTCCTTTCAGTACCGGCCCTGCAACCCTGACTGCTGCTCGCCCGGATACGACGGCAACTGAACCCATACCGGCTGCGACAACATGATCCGGCGCTTAGCGGCTCACTGAGCCACGCCACCCGGACACCTTGCCGACCCGGCACACGCTCGACAGAACGCAGTGCAAACGCCCCTTGGGGACGCTGGAGGTCGAAATGGAAGCCTTGGCAACACACGCTTGTGGCGCGGCCAACGGCAGATGTAACTGTTGCGAGATGGCTGGGAGGTGACCCTGGCCGTCTGCATCAACGCGCCGGTTTCGGATAGGCAGACCGGCGCAAGAGAAGGAATTTACCGCGTTGCGTCAAAGGTGGCAAATCGCCTTTTCCGGACCGTTGCGCGGAAGGTTCGGTAACCATCCGGCCCCAAAAAAACCACCGGCCTCTCTATACTTGTTCCGTCTTCCAGAACCGAGCCGCCGCCCCATGGATCTGCGCATTGCCAGCATTCGCCGCTTCCTCTACAGCCACTACTTCTTCGGAGGGGTGCGCCAGGGGGTGGGCATGCTGTTGCCGGTGCTGGTGCTGGGGGGCATCTTCGGCAACTACACCACGGGCCTGGTCGCCACCTTCGGCGCACAATGCCTGGCCATCATCGACCAGCCCGGCGGCCCGCAGCGGCATCGCACCAACGAGATGCTGGGCGGGGCGGCGCTGGGCACGATCACCGTCATCATCACCGGGCTGGCGTCCACGCACCCGGTGATGATCTGGCTGGTCGTCATTGCGCAGTGCTTCGTCTATTCGATGTTCACGGTCTTCGGCAAGCGCGGCGGGCTGATCGGCTTTGCCGGCCTGCTGCTGATGACCTTGACCATGCATTCGCCGCTTGAGCCCGGCGAGGTGCTGGCCCATGCGGCGGCCACCCTGGGCGGCGCGCTTTTCTATGTGGCGTTCAGCCTGGGCTTTTCCCGGCTGTTCTGGCTGCGCGAGGAGCGCCAGGCCATGTCGGTGGCGCTCTTTGCCACGGCCGACTACGTCGCGGCCCGCGCCGCCTTCTACGACGAGACCGCCGACCTGGACGAGGCCTACCGCAACCTGATCCAGCGCCAGTCCGTCATGACCGAAAAGCACCAGGCCGCCCGCGACATGGTGCTGCGCGCCCTGCCCCGCGGCAAGGGCCTGGGCGACCGCCAGCGCGTCATGATCTGGAACATGTTCGTGGACATGCTGCAGTTGCTCGACACGCTGGTTGCCACGCACACCGACTATGCCGCGCTGCGGCGCACGCTGGCCGGCAACGACTGCCTGATGTTCATGCGCGACGCACTGGTGAAGATGTCGCTGGAACTCAACCGCATCGCGCTGGACGTGTCGCGCGGGCGCAAGGTGCAGTACCGCAGCAGCGCCAAGGCGGAACTGCGCGCCATCGAATACGAGATCGAGCAGCTCAAGCAGCAGGGCCTGGGCGAGCGCGATCCGGAGATGCTGGCGCTGATCATCCAGGTGCTGCGCCGCCTGCGCAACTCGGCGCGCATCGTGGACCGGCTGGCCGATCACACCGCGGCCTCGCCCGACGCCAAGCCGACCGACGTGCTGCGCATCAACAAGTCGCTGACCCGCTTCATCTCGCGCCAGGAGTTCCGCTTCGGCCTCCTGACCAGCAACCTGCGGCTGGATTCGCCCCATTTCCGCTACGCGCTGCGCGTGACGGCCGCGGCGGCCATCGCCATGACCCTGGCCAGCCGCTGGCTGTCGCCGGAGTTTTCGGCGCACAACTACTGGATCATGCTGACCATCGTGATCATCATGAAGCCCGGGTTCGCGCTGACGCGCCAGCGCAACGGCTGGCGGCTGATGGGCACCCTGGTCGGCTGCATCTGCGCGCTATTGCTGTTCAACGTGACCGACCAGCCCAGCATCCTGTTCGCGGTGCTGCTGGGCGCCTGCATCATGGGCAACAGCCTGGTGCAGCTCAACTACATGGCCAGCGCGATCTTCAACACGCTGTTCGTGGTGCTGGTGTTTCACTTCGTGTCGCCGGGCACCGTGTCCATGTCGGTGATCGGCGAGCGCGCCATCGATACGCTCCTGGGCTGCGCGCTGGCGCTGATCTGCAGCTACATCCTGCCCTGGTGGGAAGCGCGCTACCTCAAGCCCCTGGCCTCGGCCGCGACGCGCGCCAACCGCGAGTACCTGCTGGCGGGGCTGCGCTACGCCGAGGCCATGCAGGCGCATGGCGCCCCCGTGGGCGAGGCGGCCGCCGAGACGCCCGCCGTGACCGACGCCGACCTGGCCTGGCGCCTGGCCCGCAAGAACGTGCACATTGCGTTCAGCAACTTCGCCGAGGCGTTCTACCGGATGATGAGCGAACCCAAATCGCACCAGGTCGACGTGCCGGAACTGAACAATCTGCTGATCCAGAACCACGTGCTGGCGTCCCAGATCACCGCGGCGATTCCCATCCTGGCGGCCTTGCCCAAGACGCCCGAGCCTATCCAGCAGGCCTTGGACGGCATGGTCGGCCTGCTGGACGAAAGCCGCGCGCAGGCGCCGCCCAACCTGCCCACGCAGTTCGACACGGCGGGCGAGCAGGCTGTGCTGGTCTATCCGGTCAAGCAGATGCTGAAGGCCACCCACATGATCCGCCAGGAGCTCCAGGCGCTTGCCGACCCGATGCACGCGCCGGCGGCGGCGGCAACGGCTTCCTAGGGCGCGGACGTTCGCGGACCATAAGACAACGCCGGCCTGTCTCCAGGCCGGCGCTTTTCATTAAGGCGATACGCTGGCGCGATGTCGCCGCGTTCAGTCCAGCTTGCGCCGGAACACCAGCTTGTCCGCCGACGAAGCCGATGCGTCATATGCATAGCCTTCCAGATCAAAGCCCTGCAGGCCTTCCGGCTTGGCGACCTTGTGCTGGATCGCGTAGCGGGCCATCAGGCCGCGCGCGCGCTTGGCGTGAAAGCTGATGATCTTCCAGGCGCCGTTCTTCCAGTCCTGGAACACGCACTGCACCACGCGCGCCTTCAGGGTCTTCAGGTCGACCGACTTGAAATACTCTTCGGACGCCAGGTTGACGATCACCGGAGACCTCTGGCCGGCCTGCCGCTCGTTCAGGTAGTCCGCAATGGCGCTGCCCCAGTACTCGTACAGGTTCTTGCCCTTGGGCGTGGCCAGGCGCGTGCCCATTTCCAGGCGATACGGCTGCATCAGGTCCAGCGGACGCAGCACGCCGTACAGGCCGCTGAGGATGGCCACATGCTCTTGCGCCCAATCCAGCTGCTTGGCCGACAGAGTAGCGGCATCCAGGCCTTCGTAGACGTCGCCGTTGAAGGCCAGCACGGCCTGGCGCGAGTTGGCCTGCGTGAAGCTGCGCTTCCAGTGCGCATAGCGCTGGACGTTCAGCTCGGACAGGGCCGGGCTCAGGCTCATGAGTTCGCCGATGTCTTCGGCGGTCTTGGTCTTCAGGACCTTGATCAGGGCGGCGGCCTGATCCACGAACAGCGGCTGGGTGTGCGTCTCGATGTGCAGCGGCGAGTCGTAGTCCAGCTTCTTGGCGGGAGAAAGCAAAAACAACATTCGGGGATTCCTTTATTAGCGCGCCGTCCAGCCGCCATCGACGGAGACGGACGTTCCGGTGATTTGCGCCGCGGCGTCCGAGGCCAGGAACACGGCGGTGCCGCCCAGCTGTTCCGGCGTCACGAACTGCAGCGAGGGCTGCTTTTCGCTGAGCAGGTCGCGGGCGGCGGTTTCCTGGTCCACGCCGCTTTTTTCGGCCAGCGCGGTGATCTGCTTTTCCACGAGCGGGGTGCGCACCCAGCCCGGGCAAATGGCGTTGGCGGTGATGCCCTGCCCGGCCGTTTCCAGCGCCGTGACCTTGGTGAAGCCCACCACGCCGTGCTTGGCGGCCACATAGGCCGACTTGTTGGCCGAGGCCACCAGGCCATGCGCCGACGCGATATTGATGATGCGGCCGAAGCCCTGCTTCTTCATGTGCGGCAAGGCGGCGGCGGTGCCGTGGAACACGGCCGACAGGTTCAGCGCCAGGATGGCGTCCCACTTCTCGGCCGGGAAGTCCTCGATCAGCGCGGTGTGCTGGATGCCGGCGTTGTTGACCAGGATGTCGATGCGGCCCATCTGGCGGACCGCGTTCTCGACCAGGTCGCGCACGGCCGGGCCCTTGGACAGGTCGGCGCCGTCGTAGATCACCTTCACGCCATGCTTGTCCGCCAGGCCCGCGCGCACCTTTTCAATCTCGGCGGCGTCGCCAAAGCCGTTCAGGACGATATCGGCGCCCTGTTGGGCGAAGGCCGTGGCGATACCCAGGCCGATGCCGCTGGTGGAACCGGTGACTAGGGCGACTTTTCCTTTGAGCATGCGCATTCTCCTGTGATCTGGCGCGAAGAGCGGGAAGCGGAAACGGGCTACAAGTGTAGCTGCCCGGCAAGACGGCAATCATGCCATGTCCCCACGGACTGCGGGGTCAAGCGGCGGGCGGCTTATCCTCTGGAGCGGACGGCGGCGGCGCGCCGGTTCCGGCAGCGTCGGCCGTGGGCAGGTCGGCCATGCCGCCCATTTTTTCAGGCACGCGCTCAAGCAGCTTGATCAGCATGGGCACCACGCCCATCGACACCGCCACGATCACCGACAGCACGTCGCGCTGCTCCAGGTTCATCAGATGGTTGTCCCAGGCCTCGTTGAAGATGGCAAAGCTGAATTCCCCGCCTTGCGCCAGCACGACCGCGAACAGCAGGCGGTGGTAGCGGGGCAAGCCCAGAAAGCGCGCAAAGCCATACAGGACCAGGGCCTTGACCGCCAGCAAGGCGGCCACGCCCGCGAAGATGAACAGCCAGTGATGGGCCACCACCTTCAGGTTGATGGACATGCCGATGGCCACGAAGAACAGGCCCAGCAACAGCCCCTTGAACGGTTCGATCGCCTTTTCCAGGTCATGCCGGTAGCGGGATTCGGCCATCAGCACGCCCACCAGGAATCCGCCCAGGCCCGCCGACAGGCCCGCGTAGTCGAACAGCTGGGCGGCGCCCACGACCATCAGCAGCGCGGCGGCGGTGAAGAGTTCGTTCAGCTCGGCCTTGGCCGCCCAGCCCAGCAGCCGCAGCCGGTAGGCGATGGCCACGACGGCCACGGCCACCAGCGCCTCCTTGAAGGACGGCGCCGAGGTCCCGTCGGCCCCCAGCAGGCCGGCCGCCACCAGCATGGGAATCGCCGCCATGTCCTGGAACAGCAACACCCCAAGGGCGGACCGGCCGAGCGGCGTGCGCGTCAGCGCGCGCTCGTCCAGCAGGCGCAGCGCCACCGCCGTGGACGACAGCGCCAGCGACAGGCCGCACAGCACCGCCGCCTGCCATTCCATGCCGGCCAGGTGCCGCAGGGCCGCGCCAAACACCAGCCCCAGCAGCAGGCCGCAAGCCAGCATCTGCAGGGAACCCAATATGAAGACTTCGTTGCGCATGGCCCACAGGCGCTTGGGCGACAGCTCCAGGCCGATGATGAACAGCATCATCACCACGCCCCACTGGGAGACGCCGACCATCGTGTCCACGTTCGTCACCAGTTTCAGGCACGACGGCCCGACCAGCACGCCCGCGATCAGGTAGCCGGGAATGGCGCCCAGGCCCAGGCGCTGGGTAATGGGCACGCACAACACGGCCGCGAGCAGGAGGATAAGAATCAGATCCATGGGCGACTGAAGCCTGGGAGAAACGCGGGCAGAGGGAGAAAAGTCCACGCCGGGACCCCGGCATGTCGAGATTCTGCGCAAAGAACGCCGGCGCCGAAAGTCCGTTGAAACCCGTTGTAGGGATCTTTCAGGCATCCCCTTTACACAAACAAAAAAAATCCTGTAGAATTGCGGGCTTCGCTGCTCCGACAACGAAGATCCTTCCGACCAGGGATCTATGTGAGAGACCCGTCCTGCCAAGGACAGTGATTTCAACGTTACGGAAACCAGCCACGGAGAGGTGGCAGAGTGGTCGAATGTACCTGACTCGAAATCAGGCGTACGGTATCCCCGTACCGTGGGTTCGAATCCCACCCTCTCCGCCAAGTATTTCAAGCACTTACGTGCTTTGCAGAGGCCCCGAAAGGGGCCTTTTGCTTTTGGGCTGGTGGGGGAAATTTTGTCCGACTTTTTGGCGAGCTGTATCTTCATCCAGCTATGTCCTACTTCATCCCCATCGCCACGAACCCAGGCGACAGCGATGGCCACCGCAGTGATGGCATTCACCAAACTCTTCCTCTAAACTAAAAAGGCCCCCGCGAAAGCGGGGGTTTGCTCATGAAAGGCTTCAGGAACTACACCGCGCCCTCGACCGATGACCTTGCCCGACTGAAGGAAGAATTGTGTTTGACGGGCAATGAGATGGCAGACTTGGCCGGAGTGTCGGACAACCGCCAATGGCGCAAATACACGGGCGGGGCCGCTCCCAGGGATATGAACGCAGCTATGTTGTTCTTGATGGCTGCGCGCCTCACCCTGACCGAGGAGCAACTGGCCCCTGTGCTAGACAAGATGCGCACCATCGGGGCAAGCTTCGACTTTCAGGAGGCTGGCCACGACTCCTGACGCTCAGGAGGAGATATGTGCAGCCACTACCAGACCCTGAAAGACGCCGAGCTGCTGTTGAAGAAATTCGGCACGCGAGACCAGCGGGCAGCCATCGGCAAGTACGACATGTGGCCCAGGTATCAGGGTGTCTTCGTTCGGCGTCCTGTCGAGCATGACGCAGGCGACGAGGCTACACCAGAGCGCGAAGCTGCTGCAGGCCGCTGGGGCCTAATCAGCGCGACGGCGAAAGCCGATGGCCTGGACAAGGCTGGCAAGCTTTCCACGTTCAACGCCCGCAGCGAGACTGCCCAAGTCAGAGGGGCGACATCTACGACGAACTGCGAGCGCGCCTTGTCGTCGAGCCCTGTGTAGTGGAGCGGGACATGGACACCCAGGGCCTGATCGAGACCCCAGAAAAACTGCGCAAGGGCATGGCACCCAAAGTCGAAGCCTGGGAAGCCGGATGGATGGCCGAAACGAAGTCTTGGAAACTGCCGAGTAGCGTGAGGTTGCGCCACGCGCACTAGAGCGACGCCGCAACTGAAGAAGCAACGAGCGCCCCACATCGGGGCGCTTCTGATTTGTGGCCAGGGCGCGCAAGGGAACGGCTCGCCAATAAATATTTATCTGCGGTAATCTTTTTTGCTTACTAAGTAATCGTTTTTGATTACTATGACTTTACTGTCAACAAACAAGGGAGGTGCGGTGAAGTTAAGCGAAGGGAAGCAAACCATCATGCCAAGGCACCCAGGCGGAGAAAGCCTAAGAAAGGAAATTCTTAAGCAACTGGGATTGAAGTAAAGGGAGGCCCCGAAAGGGGCTTCCCACTCGCATTCACCGCACCACCCTGGAGAGCAAGAATATGCTGCGTTACCCAGCCAAAATCCGTCCAGACACGGTCGGCTACTACGTCACGTTCCGCGATATCCCCGAGGCATTGACCGCCGGCGACGACTTCGAAGAAGCAAAGGCGATGGCCGCCGATGCGCTGCTCACCGCCATGGACTTCTATTTCGAAGACCGCCGCGCAGTTCCCCCGCCTTCAGCGCCCGAGCCGGACGAGGTTTTGATCGCCTTGCCCGCAAGCGTCACTGCGAAGATCTACGTTCTGAACGAGATGATCTCGCAGGGCGTTGGGCCTACGGAACTGGCGAACCGCATGGGCATACGAAAGCAAGAGATGACCCGCATTGTCGACCTCAAGCATTCGACCAAGATCGACACGCTCGCAGCAGCGCTCCAAGCGCTTGGCAAAGACCTGGAGCTAACGGTGCGAGATGCCTGATATGGACTACATACCTCCTACCTCAGGCGATCTCCAGGCCCTCAAGATCAAGCTGGGCTATACAGGCAAGCAAATGGCCGCGCTGGCCTGCGTCGGTGAGCAACACTGGCGCAAGTACACGGGCGGCGCTGAGCCGAAGGATATGCCCTATCCAAACCTGTTCCATCTCGCCGCATCGCTGGAATTGAGCCCGGAAGACTTGGCCCGCGTTCGCGCCCGGATGCAGGCTATCGGCGCCACGATAGACAACACCGAAGAGGCGTAGGCTATGGCAGCCGCGCCTGGCACGCGGCCAGCTGCGCAGTCACTTGCTGGATTCCAGCCCGGAGGGCGAAATAATCCGATCGAGCAGCGGGATCAAGCTCGGGGCGGGCTCCATTACCCACGCGGGCGGGGGCCCCGGCTTCGGGCTCCTCTCACGCAAGGCCGCCATGCGCGCCTCGCTTTCCGCTTGTTCTCTCCGGTCGCGCCGGCGCTGATCGTAGAGATTGGCAGCCAGGCCCACCACCGCGACCAGGCCCCCGGCCCAGCCTATCCAGTTGACCTGGGCGAACCAGCCAACCACGCCGGTTACTGCGCCCGCTTCTGTCGTGCGATTCGCGGCCAGGATTGCCGCATCGTCCAGCTTCATCTTGATGATCCCTTGGGGCATGGTGCCTCCGTTTGGACGAAAAAAAGCCCGCCGAAGCGGGGGCGTTCAATAGGACATACAATCCAGAAAAAAATCGGTGACACAATGCGCGAGACATATCTGGATGGTTTGAGGGGATGGGCGTCCCTATTCGTACTCTTCGGCCATCTAGGGCCTGTCTTCCTTTTGACTGGAAGTACGTTTCCGCCTATCCCGTTTTTCATCGACGCCAGACTGGCCGTCTTCATATTCTTCGCCTTATCCGGCTACGTTCTTTCCATCAATTTCTTCCATACGGGTGATCGTGTCAGCGTGGTCTCTCTGGCATTGCGCAGATATCTGCGCCTCACCATCCCCATCGCTGCGTCCCTCCTAATCGCGTTCCTCGTACAGGTTTCCGGCGTGGCCCAGAATCAGGTGGCTGGGGTCGCAGCGGATAGCCCCTGGCTGGCTCTAGGCTTCAGCGTCCCCGTAGGCTTCCCCGAATTGCTTCAGTTCGCCCTGTGGGATGTCTACCGGTTCGATCCACGAGATGCAATTTTCTATAACGCCGCGCTCTGGACGATGCCATTCGAACTTCTAGGCTCGTTCCTGATTTTTGGCTGTTTACTGGTGGCCGGAACATCCCGGCTCGCGCAGGCCACGATCGTCTGTACTTTCTGCGCCTTGACCTGGTGGGCCAACTCGTACTTCCTGCCATTCGCGCTCGGCATGGCCGTCGCCCTGCTTCGCGCTGCCGCATGGCCCGGCCCCGCCAGGGGAATCGCTGCCGCAGGTCTGTGCGCTGTTCTGGTCCTAGCTGCTTTACGACTCCCAGAGGACAGCATCAGGTCGCTTTCAATTTTTGCCACTCTTATCCTAGCCGCCTGTATGCTGTCGCCGGGCGCCCGGAGGTTCCTAGATCTTCCAATTTCCCAATGGCTCGGGCGCATATCCTTTCCGCTATACCTGACGCACCTTTTTGCCATCTACACGGTTGGTTCCTCCCTCTACCTTTGGCTTGGAGACGGCGGAAAAGTCACCGCCGCTGGGGCGCTTGTGGTTGCGGCAGCCTCGACCGGTACCGCCTTGGCCCTTGCCGCCGTATTCCTTCCGGTAGAGTCCTTTTCAGTATCAGCCGGCCGCAGTTTCAGCCGTTATGTGCTCAGACTGGCGTCTGGGCCCCTACGCGCCCGGGCCTGATTCCGGCTCGTTACCAACGGCCAGCCACTGCAGGTATGCCTGATAGTCCGCCTTCTCCAGGTCCATCGGGATGGAAGTGAAATCGCTGACACGGTATATGGTGCTTTCGTCGATGATGCGATACATGGTCACGGCTCCGCCGAGATGGTGCGCCAACAGCATTACCAAGCAGTTTGGTAGCGTTACCTTAAACAAGAGCTGGCGAGTTCGCCGTCGCGACGATGCCCGCAGACGAATCGCTTATTGCGTTGAACACCAGCGACGTCAGACCAACCGCCTCACCACCGGACGCTGAAACGGCCATTGCGCCACTGTGCGATATAGAAGGGGGCCCCGCTTTTTGCTAAACACCAAGAGCCCTCCGCAACCGTGGCGGTCACTGCTTGACACATGCCGTATATCCTCGCGGATACCGTCGTGGTCTGCACTTCTGTGTATCGCAGGCAAAGGTCCATCTCCGCGCCTTCTGGCCGATTCTCGAACATGGTTTGGTTCGTCCCGGCTTCAAGCTGGGCCAGCGTCAGCGTGCCGGTCCCGAACTCGATATTCAGGTTCGCGCCGCCAGTAACTGCCGCCGTGATCGGGCTTGCCGCAAACGAGCCGGCCGCGATTCGGCCCTGAGCCGTGCCCATCCACGCCAGGGTATGGTCGCCGGAGCGCAGGTTGTTATCCCCGTACCATGGGTTCGAATCCCACCCTCTCCGCCAAGTATTTGTTTCGGTGAATGCACCGAAACCCAAAAAAAGCCCGCAACTCGCACAGAGCTGCGGGCTTTTTTTCGCCCTTCGTCATCTCAAGCAATCTCTTGCCCCCTCTCTTTGACGGTGGTTTTGACGGCGCGCATCGAGCACCGTCAATAGAGACCGTCATATCAGCGCCGAAATACGCCCGCGCGGGTAATTACTCCCATGATTCTGTCTTCTTTACGCATCTATCGGAAAGCGAGAGTGGCCTATGTCGATCAAGCAGAGAGTTATTTGCAAAAGACCACGCTATAGTTGGCGCAGCGGGCCTTTCGACCCCGCGCCGCCTGACTCTCCGGTCCTGTCAATGGTTCACGGCGGCTCTTAAATTCAATGGATGTGATCTATGTGATTCTTGTCGCGACGACACTGCTTCCAGGTTGCCCAGCGCGATAACCCTGTTGCGGAGACTTGCTTTATGCGTACTTCCTCGATAGTGCCTCCAAGCATCTCGCGTGCAGTTGACTCGAGCTTGCCGCTTCTCATCGCAACCGCCATCTTCCTGACGTACACATCGCCCGCACATGGCGATGGCCGCGGCGGCAACAACAGCGCGGCCCTCGGCGGAAACGGAGCGTCGGGCGGCGCCGGCGGCGGCGGCGGCTCCAATGGCGTGGGCGGCGTGGGAAGCGCACAGGTCAGTCCCGGTCAAAACGGCAGCAATGGCAATGGCGGCGCGGGGAGCGCGGGCAATGCCGTGACCGGCGGCGCCCCGGGCGCCGGCGGCTCGGGTGGGGCTGGCGGGACCGCCTCAAATCCGGTGGGCGAGGCGGGGGAAGCTGGTGACGATGCCGTTTGCGGCGCCTGTACAGGCGGTATCGGCGCCGGCGGCGGCGGCGGCGGCGGCGATGGCTTCAACGGCGCCGCCTTGACAGGTGTC
Organism: Achromobacter sp. NPDC058515; assembly: GCF_042721735.1. Lineage (NCBI taxonomy): Bacteria > Pseudomonadati > Pseudomonadota > Betaproteobacteria > Burkholderiales > Alcaligenaceae > Achromobacter > Achromobacter sp. NPDC058515. Next base: position 217,779 of record NZ_JBHXNI010000011.1, on the reverse strand, counting down.
GCCGGGCCCATTGTCGGTGGCAGCGGCGGAAATGGCGGCAACGTCGCTACCTCCTCGCCCTTCGGGGGAGATGGCGGTAGCGGTGGCGGGGGTGGCGCGGGGGCAGTGATCGTTGGTGGCGGAAGCACCGCGACCTCCGCAAATATCACCGGCGGCAATGGCGGCAATGGCGGCGCCCCGCTGCTGCAAGGCGGCGCCGGCTTCGGCGGCGGCGGTGGGTCGGGCCTGGTCAACACCGGTGTGAACCTGAGCAACAGCTTCATGATCACCGGCGGCAATGGCGGCAATGGCGCCGCGGGGGCCCAGGCCACCCATGGCCGAAGCGGGGGCAATGGCGGCGCGGGAATCCTGGGCTCGGCCTTCACCTTGAACAATTCGGGGGTCATCCAGGGGGGTAGCGGCGGCACGACCGGCGCAAATTCGGGGCTGGCGTCCGGAGGCATCGCGACGGGAGGCGCAGGCATCGAGGGCGCCGATCTCCAGATCATCAACACGGGAACGATTGCCGGCGGCTTGAGCGGCAACGGGAGCACCCGCGCGAATGCGGTCTCCTTTACCGGCGGCGCCAACAGCCTGGAATTGCGGCAAGGCTGGAACCTCATCGGGAACGTCAACGCTTCGGGCGGCGCCAACGCCCTCATTCTAGGCGGGGACGTCACCGATCTTTCCTCCAACCCCGCCGGCACCTCCGTCTCCACCGTGTTCGACGTCTCGCAGCTGGGACCCAACTATCAGGGTTTTACGAGCTTCTCCAAGACCGGCGCGAGCGTCTGGCAATTGGTGGGAACCACCTCTGGGGCGGTGACGCCCTGGAACGTCTCAGGCGGCACACTGCAAATCGCGGTCGCCGGGAGTTTAGGTCCGGTATCGGCTACCCTCACCCTTGATGGCGGCACGCTGCGCACAACCGCGAGCTTGACGACGGCACGCTCGGTCACGCTCGGCGCCGCCAGCGGCATATTCGAGTCAGTGGGCGCCACCACGCTGACGCTGGGCGGGACGATCTCTGGAGTCGGCGCGCTTACTAAAACGGGGACGGGAACGCTGACCCTCACCGCCGACAGCAACTATACCGGCGGCACGACGATCTCCGCCGGCACGCTGCAGGTCGGCAATGGCGGCACCAGCGGTTCGATCATCGGCAATGTACTGAACAATAGCGCGCTCGCCTTCAACCGCGGCAACGCAATTGCTTACGCCGGCACGATCTCGGGGACCGGCACAGTCAACCAGATCGGCAGCGGAACGACCACGCTTACGGGCGCGGCATCTTCGGTTGGCTCGGTCAACGTGCAGGCCGGGACATTGGCCTTCGCGCAGAACGGCTTGTTCCAGTCCGCCAGCCACGCCACGCAGGCCGGTGCGGCGACATCGATCGGAGGTGCGTCCCGACTCTCGGTCGCGGGGGCCTTTACGCAAGCCTCGGGTTCAGTGCTGGGTGTGGCGATCGGCGGCAACAACCCGGCCATCACGGCGCAGACCGCGGCGATCGACGGCGCCCTGAACATCACCGGCTTCGCCGCCGGCGCGCCGACTTCGGCAAGCGCGCTGACCAGCACTCAGTTCACCGTGCTCCAAACGACCGGCGGCATTGCAGGCGAGTTTGCCGCGGTCGACTTCGGAGCTGCGGCCAGCGCTGTCGACTACCTCACCCTCTCGGGCGCGAAGACCGCCAATAGCCTCGACTACAACATCGGCTTCGGCCTGACATGGTCGGCGGGTCCGGCGCTCGGCAACGGCGTCTTCACCCTGGCCAACCCGACCGATACCTTCGATGTCGACGTAATGCTGGCGGACCAGGCCCCTTCGACGACCGGCTGGAACGGCCGCGACCTGACCAAGAACGGCGCCGGCACGCTGGCCCTGTCGGCGATCAACACCTACACCGGCCAGACAATCGTCAATGGCGGCACACTACAGACCGGTATCGCCAATGCCTTTGCACCGAGTTCGGCCGTGACCGTCAATGCTGGCGCGACCCTGGATCTGAACAACTTCTCCCAGATCGCCAACAACCTGTCGGGCAGCGGCTCGATCACCCTCGGCACGGCGATGCTTACCGCGAACAATGCCGCGATCGACACCACCTTCACTGGCGTCATCGGCGGCGCGGGCTCACTCAACAAGAACGGGACAGGCGCGCTGACTCTTACCGGCGCCAGCACCTATAGCGGGGGCACGACGATTTCCGCCGGCACACTGCAGATCGGCAACGGTGGCGCCAGTGGTTCGATCATCGGCAATGTGCTGAACAATGGCACGCTCGCGTTCAACCGCAGCAACGCAATCACCTTCGCCGGGGCGGTGACCGGCAGCGGGACCATTCGGCAGATCGGCAGCGGTGTCGTTGAGCTGACAGGCGACAGCAGCGCCTTCGCGGGCGCGACCAGGGTCGAGGCCGGCATGCTTGCCGTCAACGGCGCGCTCGGCGGCACGCTCGACGTTCTCACAGGCGCCACGCTTGCGGGAACCGGGACGGTCGGGGCGACAACCGTTGCCTCTGGCGGCACGCTAGCCCCCGGACCCGACGGAGGCGCTTTCGGCACGCTGACCGTAAATGGCAATCTGACCTTCGCGGCCGGCTCTACCTATGCCGTCGGGATCGACCCCGCTGGAGGCGGAGACCTCACCCGGGTAACCGGCAATGTCGCCATCAATGGCGGCCAGGTCGCTGTCGCCAAGCAGGACGGCGCCTATCTGCCCGGCACCCGCTGGACCATCATCAGCGCCGACAGCATGGTCAGCGGCACCTTCGACACGTTGACCGAGAACTTGCCCTATGTCGGACTGTCGCTGAGCTACGATCCGGCCCATGTCTATCTCGACATCAGCCGCAACAATCAGGCGTTCTGTCTTGTCGGCTTCACCTCCAACCAGTGCGCCACCGCGAACGGCGTGGAGAGCCTCGGACAGGGCCAGAGGCTCTATGACATCGTCGCCTCGCAAACCAGCGCGCAAGCGGCGGCCTTCGCCTTCGACCAGCTCTCCGGCGAAATCCATGCCTCGGCCAAGACCTCCCTGATCGAGGACAGCCGTTTCGTGCGCGAAGCGGCCATGACCCGCATCCGCGCCGCATTCGACGGCGTTGGTGTCTCGCCTGCGCCGGTGGCCGTGGCCTATGGCGCAGGCGGGCCGATCCTGATGCCAGCCAGCACGGATCGCTTCGCCGTCTGGGGCCAGGGCTTTGGCTCATGGGGGCATACCGACAGCGATGGCAATGCCGCGCGCCTCAGCCGGTCCACCGGCGGCTTCCTGATCGGGGCTGATGCGCCGGTGTTCGACAGCTGGCGGCTTGGCGTCATCACCGGCTACAGCCACACCAGCTTCGATGCAAATGACCGCCGCTCGTCGGGTTCAAGCGACAATTATCACCTCGGCCTCTATGGCGGCACGCAATGGCGCCAGCTCGGCTTTCGTTCCGGGCTTGCCTATACATGGCACGACATCGATACGAGCCGCTCAGCTACGTTCCCCGGCTTCACCGACAGGCTCAAGGCCGGCTATAACGCCGGCACGTTCCAGGCCTTCGGCGAACTCGGCTATCGCATCGATACGCCCGTGGCCGCATTCGAGCCCTTCGTCAACCTCGCCTATGTCAACCTGGACACCGGCGGCTTTGCCGAACAAGGCGGGCTCGCCGCGCTCTCAGCCAGAAGCCAGAGCACCGACACCACCTTCACGACGTTGGGCGTGCGCGCCTCGACCGACGTCACGCTCGGCGGCATGGACCTCACGGCGCGCGGCATGCTCGGCTGGAAACATGCGTTTGGCGATACCGTGCCGCTCTCCACACAGACATTTGCCGGTTCCAACGCCTTCACCGTCGCCGGCGTGCCAATCGCCCAGGACAGCGCCGTGATCGAAGCGGGTCTTGATCTCCGCCTCTCGCCGTTGGCCACGCTCGGTCTCTCCTACAGTGGCCAGGTCGCATCCAGCGCACAGCAGCACGGCTTCAAGGCCAATCTCAGCATCAGGTTCTAGCAAATGGCCAGCGTGCAACTCAAAAGCCCCGAAAGGGGCTTTTGTTTTTTCCGCGGAATGGAAACGCCGAACCACCGCCCTCTATTTTGTCTTGGCATCCTTGAGGATTTCACCCCAGACGGCGAACTCCTCCTTTGCCAGCTTCGCGTAGGCTTCGCCGCTCTGATAGGCAACCATCTGGCCGAATTTGCCTTGATATGCGGATTTGACGGCGGGATCGACCAGGATTTTCTTGAGCGCGGCTTCCAGCCTTTGGCGGACTTCGGGATCAAGCCCGGCGGGCGCTGCCACGGACAGGAAGGAATTCTGGGAATAATCGACCAGGCCGGTTTCCTTCAGGGTCGGCACATCAGGCAGGGCCGCCCAGCGTTGCGGGCTGGTCGCGGCCAGCATGCGCAGCTTGCCGCTGAGAACAAGCGGCAAGGCGGTCGCCGGCGATGCGTTGATCAACTGGATCTGCCCGCCGATCAGCGCGGGAACGGACTCGTTATCGCCCTTGTACGGCACGAAGACCCAGTCCAGCCCCAAGTCCTGCCCCAGCCGCTGCATGGTCAACTGATTTGTCGTCCCGGCGGACAGCGTGCCGTAAGTCAGCACACCCGGATGCTTGCGCCCGTAGTCCACGAGCTCCTGCAGCGACTTCCAAGGGGCATCGGCCGCCACGAAAATGCCATAGTCGTACGGCCCCACGACGGCCAGATGATCAAAAGCGGTCAGCGGCTCGTAGGGCACTTTTTGAAGGTGGGGAATGATCGCGAGCGTCGGCAGGTTGACGGTGCCGATCGTATAGCCATCCGGCTTGGCATTGGCGACCGCTCCCACGCCGATCATGCCCCCCGCTCCCGGGCGGTTGACCACCACCACCGGCTGCTTCAGCTCCGCGCCCAGCTTCGCGGCCAGGTCGCGCGCCACGGTGTCGGTGGTCGTGCCTGGAGGAAACTGGACAATCATCTGGAGCGGATGATCAGGCCACGCGGCCTGCGCTGCCGCGGAAAGCGCAAATTGCGCGATGAACAACGAAAGGACTCTGTACATGGCAGTTCTACCCCGTTCAATTCGGATTGATATCAAGAGAAGAGCGCGATATCGCGCCAGTCAGCCAGTGTTGCGGCCCCTGCCGCCGCGGCCTGGACCGGCAGAGGAATACGGCACTGGAACGGTTTGCCTTCGGCGCCTGGTTGCAGCAGCAACGCCAGCCCATCATCCGCGCGAGAGAACGACAGCAACCTGAGCTCGCCGGCACGAGCCAGGCGGTCATGGAGCTTGCGCAGCATGACTGCGGCCCGTCGCGGGTTGTGGCGGCGGTCGACCAGGCCGTTGCGAGAGAAATAGCCGCGGTCGACATCCATGAACGTATCGAGCGTGACCGGAATATGCGGGTAGAGCAGTGCCGCCAAGGCCGCTTCAGTGCTGCGGGCCGCCTGCCGCGCGTCATTGTCTTGAACATGCGAAGACTTGCCTGCGGCCAGCACAACGTGAACCGACACTCTCAGGTCCTGCGCGCCCGCCTGTTCGGCAATCGCCTGCAATGATTCGAGCACGGGATCATCCGGCCCGATCCGGATGAGCAAACCCGCTCCCGACCGGATCAGGCGCTTGAACGCATCCAGGCGGGCCAAATCCCCGACAGGCAGGCCGCAACTCATCGTATGGTCGAATGTCGCGTGCTTATCGGTGCTGGGGCGCAAGATCGGCGCAAAGAACACCGGCACGCCAACTGCCTTGAGCCTTGCGGCAAGCGCCTCGTCTAGCGCATCTTCAGGTGCGATCATTTCGTAGCCTGCCAGGCTCGGCGCGATGGATGCCAGGCGATCGAGGGCTTGCGGCCCTGGCGGGACGGCGCCATGCACCGTGAACCGGTGGCCCAGCCCGGCCATCAGCGCCATCCGCTCGAACGCCACGTCATCGGCGACGTCGGCCAGAGGCACGCGCGCGGTCCGGACGCCCGCATCCCAGAGGTTTAGCGCGAAGTAGTCATTGCGGACGCGCTTGCGGATAAAGGCATCCAGCGGCGGATTGCAAGGCAGCAATTGCGCCCCCGCCCAATCGTGATTGAACTCCACGCCGACGGTCGGCGCGTCGTGCCCTCGAATATCTTCGCCCAGCTGCACAACCATGTCGCCGACTTCACCGGCATCGGTCGAGCCATAGGTGCGGACGAAGCGCGCAATATGGCCGTGCTCGTGCACATCGACCACGAAGAATCCGAATTTCCCCAGATCATTGCGGCCCAGTTCCTCCGCCGGCGCAACACGGAAGAGTTCGGCGTAGTCCTGGCGAAAATTCGTCGACGACGGCAACGCGTAGGACCAGGCCTTGCCGATCTTGTTCAGGAAAAACGTATGGACATGCCCGGCGAACAACGCCTCGACATTGCTGCGCTCAAGCAATTCGATCAGGCGCCGGCGCGGAGCGCCATCGATATTGTCGTAGTTGTCCTCTTCGTCGGCCGCCGTGATGAACGGCGGATAGTGCGAAAACAGGAACACGCGCTTGTCCGCCGTGGAGGCCACGACTTCGTCAAGAAAGGCCCATTGCGCTTCTTCTTGCGGCAGCCCCGAACCGAAAAGGCATGCGTTCACGATGACAAAGCAAATGCCGGCATGATCGAAACGCTGCCACTGCGCGCCGAACTTTTCCTCGTATTTCGCGCAGGTCGCCTCCGAGATGGTCGCGGCGGGATTGCCGGGCAGGCACTTGTCGCCGATATCGTGGTTTCCCGGCGCAATGTAGAAGGGCGCGTCCAGGCGCTGATAGAGCGATTGCGCGAAATGCGCGGCCGGCTCGTAGTCGGCCGTGTGCGGCAAGGGATGCACAACGTCGCCCACATGGACGGTAAACACCGGGGCGATGGCATTGATGGCCTCCACCACGACCTCATTGCGCGGATTGGCCAGATGATTCGTCTGCCAGGGGGAAGTGTTGTCCGCGCCAACCGGATTCAAGTGCGAGTCCGCCACGACCGCAAAGCGGAACAAGCGCCGTCCTTTCATTTCCATTGCCTCAACTTCCTTGTAGACATATTCCAAATAGTGGAATACAGTTATAAATAATGGTATTGCATTCTTTTATTTCGAATTCATTCCGATATCAATCGGGGAAACCCCATGACGCGTTCAACCTTGCACGAGCTTCAATCCCGCGCCGCGCTAGACGAACACCCGCAATTCGCCTCCACGCTGGCGAATGGCTTTGACGTTCTTCGATGTTTTTCCGCCGCGCGTCCCGTTCTTGGCAACAAGGACATTGCCGAGTCGCTCGGCCTGAGCAAGCCAACCGTGTCGCGGCTGACATTCACGCTGGTTGCTTTGGGCTATCTGAGCCGCGATGAAGAGACCCGCAAGTACGCCATTGCCCCGGCGGTACTGTCGCTGGGCTATCCCCTGCTGGTGCAGCTCACGGTGCGGCGGCTGGCCGAGCACGGGATGTTCGATCTGGCGCGCTTTGCACGCGGCCCGGTTTCGATAGGCATGCGCGACCGGCTCCAGGTGGTCTATGTCGAAACCGTGCACGACCGGGACAATAACGGCGCAAAGCCGGATATCGGATCCACCCGCCCATTGCTGCGCACCGCCATCGGGCACGCGTTGCTCTCCGCGCACGCGCCGAAAGACAGGCAGCTCCTGCTGGAACGCCTCGCGGCCCAGGAGCCGGAGCACGACGACAGCGGCAGACTAGCGCTGTCCGCATCGATCAAGGCGATCGAAGAGCGCGGCTTCTGCACGAGCCACGGCGCCTGGCGCTCCGACCTTATCGGTGTGGCGGCCCCTCTGCGGTTCAAGGCCAACGGCATGCCGATGGCCGTGAATGTCACCTTGCCCGCGACGGCCGGCCAGTCCGACTGGATCGAACAGGAAGTCGGCCCCCGGCTTGTATCGTTCGTGCGCGATCTGGACAGCCGCCTGGGAGCCGAGGCCTAGTTCGCGGCTTTCGGCCCTGCTTTCTAGTAAGCCGCAAGCTGCAACGCCGCCGACGGCTGGCGCGCGGCAGGCTGGATGCCCGCCTGTCCGCCGCCCGGCAGCTTGAAGGCGCTGACCGCCAGCATCAGTTCCGCCGCCTGGTCCTGCATCGAACCCGCGGCGGCGGCGGCCTCTTCCACCAGCGCCGCGTTCTGCTGCGTCACCTCGTCCATCTGGGACACGGCGCGGTTGACCTGCTCGATGCCGTCGGCCTGCTCGGCGGACGCCGCGGCGATCTCGCCCATGATGTCGGTCACGCGCTGCACCGAACTCACGATCTCCTGCATCGTCGACCCGGCGCGCTCCGCGCTGCCCGAGCCCTGGCTGATCTTCTGCACGGTGTCCTCGATCAGCGTCTTGATTTCCTTGGCGGCCTGGGCGCTGCGCTGCGCCAGGGTGCGCACCTCGGCCGCGACCACCGCGAAGCCCTTGCCCTGCTCGCCCGCCCGCGCCGCCTCCACCGCGGCGTTCAACGCCAGGATGTTGGTCTGGAAGGCGATCCCGTCTATGACAGAGACGATGTCGGCGATCTTGACGGAACTGGCCGAGATCGCGCTCATGGTGCTCACGACTTCGGACACGGTGGCGCCGCCCCGGGACGCGGTGTCAGACGCCGCCGCGGCAAGCTGGTTCGCCTGCTTCGCGCTATCGGCGTTCTGCTTCACGGTGGAAGACAGCTGCTCCATGGACGCGGCGGTCTCTTCCAGGGACGCGGCCTGCTGCTCGGTGCGGGAAGACAGGTCGGCGTTGCCGGCCGCGATCTCGCCGGACGCGGAGGCGATGCTGTCCACGCCGGTCCGGATCCTGGCGACGGTCCCGGCCAGGTTGGCGTTCATGGATTCCAGCGCCCGCATCAACTGCCCGATCTCGTCGCGGGAGGTCGCCGTAATGGTGCTGGTCAGGTCGTTGGCGGCCACGGTGCTCGCGACCCGCACGGCGGCGGCCAACGGCCGGGTGATGCCGCGGGTAAGCATGACCGCCAGCAGCAGGCCGCTCACTACCGCGAGGGAACCGATGGCGATCATCCAGAAGTTCGCCGAGACATATGCGCCCTGGATGTCGGCTGCACGGCTGTCGATATCGGCGCGCTGCAGGTTGGACAAGCGGGTGATCTGGTCGATGAACTGGCGCGTGGCCGGCAGGAATTCCTGGGCAAAGACCTTGTTGGCCGTCTCCACATCGCCGTCGGCCTTGGCCTTGAAGATCCGGTCGCGCGTTCCCAGGTAATCCCCGCGCGACTTCCGGATCCCTTCCCACAGCTGCTTTTCTTCGTCCGTCTCGATCAGCGGCTCGATCTTCTGCTGCAATGCCGAGGAATTGCGCGAGGACGCGGCGGCTTCCTCGGTGAAGAAGCCCGCCAGGCTGGCGTCGGCGCTCTTGGCGATCGCCGTGGTCCGGGTGACCCCGGCCTGGATGTTGCGCGCCCAGTCGCTGATCAGGCGTTCCTTGATCAGGGAGCGCTGCGTCACGGTTTCTACCGATTCGTTGATGTTGGCCAGGCTGACCAGGCCGACGACGCACATGACGATGATCATGGCCAGCAGAACGGAAAACCCGCCGGCCAGGCGGGCTCCGAGTTTCATGTTTTTCATACTGCCTCCGGCATCCAGGGCACCCGCAAGTCCCTGGATATCCGCCCCCAATAAATGGTGTTCGTTGTGTCAGAAAAAAGCGCCGGCGCAGAAGCCGATTCAAGGGTTTCCGCGCCAGTCCGGGAAATGCTAGCAGCGCGAATTTGCGCGGCATCTGGCGAAATGGAGAACTTATTGACTCAAGCTCATCCCTTTGCGCAAACCGGCCGCGGGCGCTGCAATGACACGCCGTCCGAGGCAAAAAAAAGCGGCCGGATCGGCCGCCTGTTCCTCACTCCGGCGCCGTTGGCCGGGCCAGCTGGAAAGTATCGGAGCTGCGCGCATACCACCCGCCGCCATGCATGCGGGCGATCAGCCCCAAGGCCGGCGTATCCACATAGCCGCGCGCCGCGTCCTGCACATGGGCGTCATCGACGTGCGCCCCCAGCACGCGGCCGATGACCACGATCTGGCGCGGGCCGGTCACGACTGTTGCCTGGCTGACACACTCCAACGACACCGGGCTGCCCTGGATCAGGGGCGGACGCACGTGCGATGCCGGACGCGCGGTCAGGCCGGCCGCCGCCATCTCGTCCACGTCGGCCGGGTAGTCCGCGCAAGTCTGGTTCATTTGCCGGACCAGCGACTCCGGCACCAGGTTCACCACGAACTCTCCGTTCTCGATGATGTTGGCGCCGGTGTCCTTCAGTTCTCCGCTGGCATGGCGCATCAGGCCGATGGCGACCGTGGGCGGCTGGTGCCCCATGACGTTGAAGAAGCTGAAGGGAGCCGCGTTGACGACGCCTTTGCCCGACATGGTGGTGACCCATGCGATCGGGCGCGGCGTGACGGTCGAGGTCAGCACGTTGTAGACCGTCTGCGCCGGCAAGGCGCTGAAATCGAAGTGCATTGCTCAGGCCTCCTGCGGGCCGGCGGCGTTGACGGCCGATACCGCGCGCTTTTCGCGGGTGTCGACCTGCAACTGGAAGACGTCGGGCCGGGCATAGTGTCCGGACACGTCGAAGTCGTACTTGCCGCGCAGGATCTGGTTGGGGTTGATGTCGGCGTACAGGATGGTCTCGTCCGAGAAATCCGGCCCGGCCAGCACCTCGCCCAGGGGGTCGATGATGGCGCTGCCGCCGCGCATCAGCACGGTGTCCGGCGCGTCGCCCAGCGCGCATTCGAAGTCCTCGGGGTAGGCGCCGCGGCGCAAGTGCTGGCAGGCCGTCAGCACATAGCAGCGGCCTTCCAGCGCAATGTGGCGCATGCTGGGGATCCAGCTGTCGCGGTCGTCGGCGGTGGGCGCGCAATACAGCGCCACGCCCTGGCTGTACATGTACATGCGCAGCATGGGCATGTAGTTTTCCCAGCAGATGACCGCCCCGACCTTGCCGTACGGGGTGTCGAAGACCGGCATGGTCGAGCCGTCGCCAAAGCCCCAGATCAGCCGCTCGCCCGCGGTGGGCATCAGCTTGCGGTGCTTGCCGGCCAGGCCCTGCTGGCCGTTGAAGTACAGCACGGTGCAGTACAGCGTGCCGCCGTCGGCCTCGATGCAGCCCATGACGACGAAGCTGTCGGTGTCGGCCGCGGCTTGCGCCACCAGCGCGACCTCTTCGCCGTCCAGGCGGATGGCCTGCCGGTGGTAGCTGGCGTAGGCGTCGCGGCCCTCGGGCTTGCGCATGCCGATGGGCGCGCCAAAGGAGTTGCCCTTGGGGTAGCCGCCCAGGAAGGCTTCGGGAAACACCAGCACGCGGGCGCCCTGCTCGGCCGCCTGGCGGATCAGCGACGCCGCCTTCTGGGCGCAGGCCACGCTGTCGGTGGGGATGGACGCCGCCTGGATGACGGCAGCCTTGAAACTCTGTTGCACGGACATGTCTCTCCTCTCTTTCAATGGACGGGGTCTTCGTCGATGGCCTTGGCGCGCGTGTTGGGCAGAAACAAGCTGCCGATGATGCCCACGATCACCATCACCGCCACCGGGTACATCAGGCCGCCGAAGATATTGCCGCTGGCCTGGGCTAGATAGGTGGCGGTAAAGGGCACGATACCCCCAAAAATGCCGGCGCCGATGTGATACGGAAACGACAGCGCCGTGTAGCGGATGCGCGCCGGGAACAATTCGACCAGATAGGAGGCGACCGGCCCGTAAACCATGGCGACCACCGCGGTCATCAGCACCAGGATCAGGATGATGGTGGCGCGGTCGATGCCCGCGGGATCGGCCCGGTCGGGGTAGCCGGCGGCCGTCAGCGCTTTGGCGTAGCTTGCGCGGTCAAAGCCGTTGACAGTGACGCCGCCCACGCTCATGGCGATCTCCTGGCCCGGCAGCGGCGCCGCGTATTCAAAGTTGATGCCCTTGCCGACCAGGAATTTCTTGGCCTGCACGCACACCTTCCTGTGGTCGGCGTGGCTGCCGATCATCGCCGCCTGCAGCCCGAAGTCGCAGGCGCCGCCGCTCGTGTCGGCGTGCACGCGCACCGGGGTCGTCTGCATGGCCTGCGCCAGGGCCGGGTTGCCGGCGTTGAGCAGCACGTTGAACATGGCGTGGTAGCCCACGGCGCCGATGAACAGCCCGGCCATCATGATCCACTTGCGGCCGATCCGGTCCGACAGCCAGCCGAACAGCACGAAGGTCGGCGCGCCGATGATGAAGCCGGTCAGGATCAGCGTGTAGACGGTGGTCTGATCCAGCTGCACGGCCTGCTGCAGGAAGATCATGACGTAGAACTGGCCGGTGAAGTAGGTTGCGCCCTGCCCGGCCGTCACGCCGATCAGCGCCAGCAGCACGAGCCTCAGGCTGGGCCACTGGCCGAACGTTTCCTTGACGGGGTTCTTGGACAGGCGGTTCTGCTGCTTCATCCGCGTGAAGACCGGCGACTCGTGCAGCTTGGCGCGCACGTAGATGGAGATGGCCAGCATCACGATCGACAGGATGAACGGCAGGCGCCAGCCCCATTGGCGGAAGTCCTCGGCGCTCATCGACGCCTGGGTGCACAGGATCACGATCAGGGACAGGATCAGCCCGGCCGACGACGTGATCTGGATCCAGCCCGTCAACAGGCCGCGACGCTTCGGTTCGCAATGTTCTGCCACGTAGATGACGGCGCCGCCGTATTCGCCGCCGACCGCCAGTCCCTGGACGACGCGCAACGTCAGCAGCAGGATCCACGACAGGTGGCCCGCCGATTCATAGGTGGGCAGGCAGCCGATCAGCACGGTCGCCCCGCCCATCATCACCACCGTGATCAGGAAGGTGTACTTGCGGCCCAGCTTGTCGCCCAGGTAGCCGAACATCACCGCGCCCAGCGGCCGGATGATGAAGCCCACGGCCAGCGCGCCCAGGGCGGCCAGCAGCGCCACCGTGGGGTTGTCCTGCGGGAACAGCACCTGGCTCATGAAGACGGCGAGCGTTCCGTAGATGAAAAAGTCGTACCACTCGAACAGGGTGCCCAAGGTCGATGCCACCACCACCTGGCGCTCCTCTTTCCTGCTGAGCGTCGGCCCCGCGTCGATCCGCGGCATTGCAACATTCGCTTCCATGCTTGCTTTCCCCTGTCGTTGTAGATTGATACTGCTGTATGCATTAACTATTATCAAACTTAAAGATCGGCGCAAAAAAGCTAGGGGAAACCCGGCGAAACCGTCCCGTTTCCCGGGCGGAACGCCGCAAAGCCGCTGCTACACTGCCGCCAAAGACACAGTGGAGGCAGCAATGGCAAGGCCCGCCGGCAAGGTTGAAAAGAACACGGAGCAGTCGCCAACCGCTGCGCGCAGAGGCATCCAGTCGATCGAAGTGGGGTTCCGGATCCTGGACGTGATCCGCAAGGCCGGCCGCCCGATGCCCTTGAAGGAAATCGCGGACGCCTGTGAACTGACCGTCCCCAATGTCCATTACTACCTGGTGAGCTTTCAAAAGGTGGGCGTGGTGCAGCAGCACGCCGACACCGGCCACTACGGCCTCGGACCCTATGCCCTGCGCCTGGGGCTGGCGGCCCTGGAGCAATTCGACGTGTTCACCACGGCCCGGCCCATCATGGCCGAAGTGGCCGCGGCCACCGGGCATACCGTGTTCCTGGGCGTGTGGGGCAACAAGGGCCCCACCATCGTCTACCGCGTGGAAGGCAGCCGCAGCCGGCCCTTGCTGGAATTGCGCGTGGGCACCGTGATGCCCCTGCTGTCGTCGGCGCTGGGCCGCAACTTCCTGGCGCATCTGCCGGACGCCCTCACCCGCGACCTGCTGGAGCAGGAGATGGCCTCGGCCGTGCCCGAAAGCCACGGCGGCGCGCCGGGCAATTCGTACACGATGCAGGACGTGCAGGCGATCCGCGACGAGGTGCAAAAGCACCACATCAGCCGCTGCCGCCACGCGCTGCTGCCGCACTTCACATCGCTGTCCGCGCCCATCTTCGACATGCTGGGCGAAATGAAGGCGGCCATCACCCTGATGGGGCCGGTGGGCGCCATCGACGACGACCTGGAATCGGACACGGCCCGGCTGCTGAGCGAGAAAGCCCGCTCGATCTCGGCGACGGCGGGCTGGGTGGACCCGGACGCGCGCTGAACGGCGCGCGCCGGGACGACGGGGGCATCACCCCTCGGCGACGATCTTCGCGTCCTGGATGGTCTTGGCGTACTTCTGCTGTTCGTTCTTCATGAAGTCGGCAAAGCGCTGCACGCTGCCGCCGCCGTCTTCCGCGCCCACCTGCGCCAGCTTTTCCTGCACGTCCGCCATCGCCAGGACCTGGTCGATGTCGCGGTTCATGCGCTGGACCATGGCGTCGGGCATCTTGCCCGGGCCCACCATGCCGAACCAGATGCTGGCCTCGAAGCCCGGGTAGCCCTGTTCGGCCACGGTCGGCACGTCGGGCTGGCTCTTGGACCGCTTCTGCAGGGTCTGGGCCAGGGCGATCACCTTGCCGGACTGCAGCAGCGGCGTGGCGGTCGTCATGCCTTCGAAGCAATACTGCACATGGCCGCCCATCAGGTCGTTCATCAGGGGCGCGGATCCCTTGTAAGGCACATGCAGCACGTCGATGCCGGCGCGGGCCTTGAAGATTTCCAGCGCCAGGTGCTGGGCCGAGCCGCTGCCGGCCGAGCCGAACACGATCTTGCCGGGCTGGGCGCGGCACAGCTGGACGAGGTCGGACAAGGTCTTCGCCGGCTGGCTGGCGCCGCCGATCAGGATGGTGGGCGTCTTGCCGACCAGGGCGATGGGCGTGAAGTCGCGGTCCACCGAGTAGGCCAGCTTGGGCTGCAAGCCCGGCGCGATGCCGTGGCTGTTCACATGCGCCATCAGCAAGGTGTTCCCGTCATTGGGTTGGCGGGCGACCTGCTCGGCGGCGATGATGCCCGCCGCGCCCGCGCGGTTCTCGACGATGACCGGGATATTCCACAGCACGCCCAGCTTCTGCCCCAGCAAGCGCGCCAGCACATCGGTGCCGCCGCCGGCGGGAAACCCCACGACGATCTTCACCGGCCCGGACGGCATGTCCTGCGCCCGCGCCGCCACGGGCAGGACGAGCGCCGCCCCCAGCGCCGCGGCGCTGGTCATGAATTGCCTACGTTGCATTCTTGTCTCCTCGCGCGCCGGTCCAAAGGCCGGCGACTGGTTATGGATGCACTGCCTGCCTCTGTCGCATCCGGCCGTCTGGCGCGGCCTGGATGCTGCACTCCTGCACTACGACTGCATGAAGGATTCGGGCCCGCGCTAGATTGCCGGCGGCGCAGCCAGCCGCTGCGCCAGCTGCGCGGCCTGCGCGCTGTCCAGCTCCACCAGCGGCGGCCTGACGGTGACCCATACGGGATCCTGCCTGCGCTGCGCGATCGCGGCCTTCATGGCGGGAATCATGGGGTAGGACTGGAAGATCGCGCGGGTGTCGTTCAGCGCCTGCTGCCTGTCGTCGGCGCCCTCCTCGCGCCAATGGCGATAGAGCTCGACGATGGGGCCCGCGTTGACGTTGCCGGTGGCGGTGATGCAGCCGGCGCCGCCCGCGCGCAGGGTGTTGAGCAGCACCGTCTCGGTGCCGGCGAACACGTCGAAGCCGCGCGGCTGGAAGTCGCGCAGCATCGCCTCGGTATTGGCCCAGTCGCCCGAGCTGTCCTTGATCCCCGCGATGATGCCGGGATACTCGCCCAGCAGGCGGTCGATCAGGCCCAGGCTGATGCCCACGCCCGACACCGGCGGGATGTGATACAGGTAGATGCGCAGCCGGTCGTCCGCGACCTGCTCGATCACGTGGGCGAAGGCGCGGAACAAGCCTTCGTCGCTGACGCCCTTGTAGTAGAAGGGCGGCAGCATGAGCACTCCGCCGCAGCCCGCGGCGACCGCATGGCGCGTCATCTCGACCGCATCGGGCAGGGCGCAGGCGCCCGTGCCCGGCATCATGCGGCTGGCGGGCAGGCCCGCCTCCAGCAAGGCGTCCAGCAGTTGGCGCTTTTCTGCCACGCTGAGCGAGTTGGCTTCGGAATTGGTGCCGAAGATCGCCAGCCCCGCGCCCTGCTCCAGCAATGCGCTGCAATGTTCGACAAAGCGCGGCGCGCTGGGCGACAGGTCTGCGTTAAAGGGAGTCAGGACGGGCGAATAGACGCCCTGCGGACGATCGGCGGCAACAGTGCTCATGAAGTTCTCCTGTGATCAGCGGGCGACGCGGGTCCACTTGCCGTACCGTTCGACCATGCGTTCGTCAAAACCGAACCCAAGCCCCGGTTCCTGATGCAAGACCACGCGACCCTGCTTGTGGGTCAATTGGCGATCGACCAGCTTGCGGAAATTGAGGACCTGGTCGTCCCAGAAAAATTCGACGTAGCGCGCATTGGGCGTGGCGGCAACCAGCGGCGCATGCACGTCATGGAACCAGTGCGGGCAGACCACCACGCCGTAGCTGGCGGCCGTGGCGGCGATGCGCTTCCACTCCGTGATGCCGCCGCAAACCGCCGCGTCCGTCTGCAGGATGCCAGCGGCGCCCTTGTCCAGCAATTCCTTGTGATACCAGCGGCCGTAGCCGATCTCGGCGGTGGCGATCGGCAGGTGCGTCAGACGCGCCAGCTTGGCATGGCTGTCGATGTCGTCCGGGCCGAAGGGCTCTTCGATGAAATAGGGCTCGTACTGCTCGAAGCGGCGGATGTACTGCATGGCCTGGGTCACGTCCTGCCAGGCGTTGTTGCAGTCCATCATCAGCTCGACGTCCGGACCCACGGCCTCGCGCGCAGCCTTCAGGCGCGCCTCTTCCTCGCGCGGCGACAGGCGGCCGGTCTTCATCTTGACGGCGCGGAAACCCTTGTCCACATAGCTGGCCATTTCCTCGCCGAGGTGCTGCGGGGTCTTGCCGTCCAGGTAGTAGCCGCCGCTGGCGTAGGCCGGCACGGTTTCCAGTTCCATGGCGCCCAGGAACTTGTGCAGCGGCAGGCCCGCCGTCTTGGCGTTCAGGTCCCACAGCGCGATGTCCAGCGCGCTCAGCGCCCGCATCACCGTGCCCTGGCGGCCTTGCAGCAGCGCTTCCTGGTACATGGCTTGCCACAGGCCTTCGACGGCGTGCGAGTCCTTGCCCAGCAGCACCGGCCCCAGCAGGCTCTGGACGGCGGCCTCGAAGATGGCGCCGCCGGCGCTGCCGACGTAGCAAAAGCCGATGCCTTCCACTCCGTCGGAGGAACGCACCTTGACCAGGCCATAGTGGCGTGTGGAGACGGTGCGGTTCGAGAACGAGGTGACTTTATCCAGAGGCACCGCGGCGGCGCATACGTCTATGGATTCAATGATGGGCACGGGTGGCTCCTTGGTAGCTGGAATGTTCCGACAGGCTTGATCAGCGCGCCTTGCGCTGCCTCAACGCCGTGGACGTATTCTTCACCCCGCAAAAGAAAACAACAACTATCTTCATCCATATTTAGAATATGGAAAAACTATCTTCCCAAGAGGCTGGCCGCCGTGGACTCGCGTTTTCTGCAAACCTATGTGCATGTGGTGGAGCTGGGCTCCATCGCCCAGGCCGCAAGGCATCAGGGCCTGACTCCGGCCACCGTGCAGCAGCGGCTGCGCGCGCTGGAGGCGGACGTGGGCAGCTCGCTGATCGCGCGCTCCGGACGCACAGTCAAGCCCACCCCGGCCGGCGCCCGGATTCTTGAACGCGCACGCAACATCCTGCGCGACGTCCGCGATCTGCGTTCAGCCGCCTCGGATACCGAACTGCCCGCCGGCCCCCTGCGCCTGGGCGCCACGCCCACCGCGCTGACCGGCATCATGCCGCCGGTGCTGCGCACCTGGGTGACGCGCCATCCGCATATCGAGATCTATATCGAACCGGCGCCCACCACCCTGCTCTACAGCAAGGTGCTGACGGGCGAACTGGATGGCGCGCTGCTGGTGCATCCGCTGTTTTCGCTGCCCAAGACCTGCGCCTGGCGCGACCTGCGCCACGAGCCGCTGGTGCTGGTCACCCCGGCGGACATGAAAGTGCGCGACCCGCTGGCCGTTCTCGCGCGGGAACCCTACATCTGCTATGACCGCAGCGTGGTCGGCGGCAAGATGGCCGACGACTACCTGCGGGCCCGCAATCTGCGGCCGCGGGTGCGGTTTGAACTCGACGGCATCGATTCCATCGCCAAGCTGGTGTCGGAGGGATTGGGAGTGGCGCTGTTGCCTGACTGGGCGACCACCGGAACGCCGTCTGCGCGCGTCACGCGTTGGCCGCTGCCCGCGCCCTGCCCGGTGCGCACCGTCGGCGCGATCTGGCTGCGGTCCGGCGTGCGCTCGGAATTGATGCGGGCATTCGTGGAACTGACCGAGACGCAGCTCGGTCTGGGTTCGAGCGCCAAGGCCAGGCGCAGCTAGGCGATGGCGTCCTGGCCATTGCGGGCAACGACCACGCCGCCGGAAACCACCAGGCGGCGGGGAGCCCGCTTGACCACGGCTTCGGCCACGCAGCTCGCGTCGACCAGCACCAGGTCGGCGCGCGCGCCGGGCGCCAGGCCGTAGTCCGCGAAGCCGCAGGCGCGGGCGGCGGCGTGGGTCACGCAATCGAAGGCCCACTCGACCTCGTCGTCGCGCCGCAGGTCATTGCGCAGGCCGATCAGCGTGGCGCGGGCCAGCATGTCGGGATTGCCGTAGGGCGTCCAGGTGTCGCGGATGCCGTCGTTGCCGCCGAAGATCGTCACCCCGGCCTCGCGGCAGGCGCGCACGGACGGCACGGGCCGCGACGGCGGCGCGGTGGTCAGCAAGGCCACGTCCAGCGCCGCAAGCCGCTTGAGCAGGCCGTCCAGCCGCTTCGCGTCGACGCCCCCCAGGCAGAAGGCATGGCTGATGACGACCTTGCCGTTCATGCCCAGCGCCTGGGTGCGGTCCAGGATCAGGTCAAGCGTGAATGCGCCCAGCTCGCCCGGCTCGTGCAGATGGATGTCCACCGGCTTGCCATGCTTGCCGGCCAGGTCGAACAACACGTCCAGTGACCTTGCGGGGTCGCGGTCGATGGCGGACGGGTCCAGCCCGCCGAGCACGTCCGCGCCCTGGGCCAGGGCCTCGTCCAGCAATTCCGCCGTGCCGGGCCGCACCAGCAGGCCTGACTGCGGGAAGGCCACTGTTTGAATTTCGACGCGGCCGGCAAGTTCGCGGCGCGTGGCGTGCACGCCATCCAGGTGGCGCAGCCCGGCATCGGTGTCGATATCGACATGCGTGCGGATGCGGGTGGCGCCTTCGCGCAGAAAGGCCATCGCCAGCGCGCGCGAATGGCTCGCGGCGTCGTGGCCGGTGCTGGCGCGCCAGGCGCGTTCGTTGTGGATGCGGTCGGTCAGGGCGGACCCGACCTCGTTCACGTACCAGGGAGAATCCCAGGTCGTCTTGTCCAGGTGCGTGTGCCCTTCCACCAGGCCGGGCAGCAGCAGCGCGCCGCCGCCATCTTCCACGGCGACGGCGGGCTCAGCGTCGAGTCGGGGCCCGATTTGCCGGATGCGGCCATTGCGCACCAGCACGTCCACGGCATCGCCTTGCGGCGCGCGGACGTTCTTCAGGAGCAGATCCGTCATCTCAGACTTGAGGCGGCTCGATCCAGAAGAAGCGTTCGCCCTGGCGGACCATGTCGGCCACGCCTTCGGCGCCGATGCGATAGTCCGTGCCCATGAGCGTGGCGCCGCCGTCCTCGTGGATATGGATGACGGCCAGCGGGTCATTGGCCATGGTGTACCAGTAGTAACCGGGCTTGAGATCGTGCAGGTCTGTATTCATGCTTCGAGTATACAAATAACCTCGTGCTGTTTTCAAAAAGACAACACTAATTCAGCGCAGGCCTGACACGATGGACGTGACGCGTCATACTCCCCCACTGCGAGGCGGACATAACGCCCACTCAGTTGGCACGTGTCGACTCGGCCGCAGCAGCAATGGCGCGCAGGCGTTGATCGCGAGGGGAACAGCGAGCACATGAAAAGGCAGTCACTCCAATTCAGCGAACCTCTCAAGCAAGCCGTTCTTGAGGGCGCCAAGGTGCAGAGCCGGCGCATCCTCAAGCCGCAGCCGACCAAGTTCACGACGGTCTGGTATGCGGATGCCGCGGACTCGGGCAGATGGGTGGCGATGGGCCCGTCGCCGGACAATCCCTCTGAATTGCGCAAGACCTCAAGCTGGGTCAGATGCCCTTACGGAAAATCCGGCGAGAGCATTGAACTCGCCGATGAAGCCGGCAACTCCTTTGCCAGCGCAGTAGTGGTGGGCGTACGCATACAACGCCTGCAGAATCTGTCCGAAGCCGATGCCCGCGCAGAAGGCACGCAAGCCCTTTATCAAAGCTCCGCGCTGCTGCCGGGCGTCCCGCTTCAAACAGCGTTTGCGCTGATGTGGTGCGAACGCTATGGCGCGCATGCGTGGGCCGCAAATCCATGGGTCTGGGTGGTTGAATATCGCCGCTCGCAGCCCGACGAACACCTGGACAGGTAGCGGGGTGGCGCGCGGGTGCAACACCGTTACCCGCGCCAGGCCGCCGATGGTGACTACGTGTAACGCCGCCGAATAACTTCATCTGATTCCAGGTTATTTCAATCGACTTCAACGCAGGGTTTACCAGAGCGGACGGCTTCTGCCGCAACGCAGCACCGGCGCGGGTTTTATCAAAGGGACGGTTGCGGATTGTCGCTATTGAGGCGGGGCCGCTTACGAAAAGCTGGCGGAAAGAACCGAAAATAGCGTCAACGAATACTCAACTTTGCTGCGTCATGCGGCGGGCAGGTGCAACATGAAAAAATGGCTTATTGCAGGTGTTGGTGCCGCGGGTCTGCTGATCTCCAGCGTCGCGCTGGCTCGCGTGGACGTCGGCATTTCCATCGGCGTGCCCGGGATCATGTATCCGGCGCCGGTTTATGTGGCGCCGCAGCCCGTCTACGTGGCGCCTCCGCCACCCGTTTATTACCGTCCGGCGCCGGTGTATGTCGCGCCGCCGGTGGTCTACCCCGCGCCGGTTTATTACCGCGGCGGCCCCCGCTACTACGACCGCGGCCATTATTACCACGGCCGTGGGCGCGGCCATGACCATGGCCATCATCGGGGCCGCGGCCACGATCGCGACTGACCTGCGCGTAACGGCAAAAAATATGGCCACTCTTTCGAGTGGCCTTTTTTTCGCCAGGACAATGTCCGGTGTCCTGCGGGATGTTCTCTGTCAGGCCGTGGGGGCCTGAGCAGGTTTGACGGCCAGCACGGCCGGTTGCTGCGATGCCGGCTTGGCCTTGCTATCGGCCCAGCGCGGCGATTCCTGAACAAGATCGATCCATCGGCGCGGCGCACTCGACGCCCGCCACCAGCCATTATGCGGACGCATGAGCAAACTCCGGTTCACCGTTGAAACGCACACCATTAATTTCTTGGAACAATTGACGGCTTTCCTGTTCTGCTTCGTGCAAGTTCGTGAACGGCGCCTGTCCCGGCACGGTCCAGCATTTTTCCGGTGCGGTTCCGCCTACCCGGCGGGTCCATATCTGCACGCGGTAGCCCTGCTCGTCTTCATGAGCCACAGAGCATCTCACACGAAAATCTCCAATCATTCTTGAAGTCATGGACAACTCCTTGTTATATAAGTGAATGAAGCGTGTAGAACGCGGGTGTATTGTGCCGCAACTATCTGGCCCTTTTATTGGAATACACAATTGCTCACATCAAAATCAAACACTCATGGCGGCAGAATAGCGTTCTAAAGCGACAAGATTATGTCGCAATGATAAAAAAAAACGGAGCCCGAGGGCTCCGCCTTTTTATCCGCCATATGGCCGATGGACAGGTCTTGCGTCAGGGTTTGAGCACCGTCAGGCCGCCCATGTAAGGCTGCAGCGCTTCGGGAATCAGCACGCTGCCGTCGGCTTGCTGGTGATTTTCCAGCACGGCCACAAGCGCCCGGCCCACGGCCAGGCCCGAACCATTCAGCGTATGCACGAATTCCGGCTTGCCCTGGGCATTGCGGAAGCGCGCCTGCATGCGGCGGGCCTGGAACGTTTCGCAGTTGGACACCGACGAGATTTCGCGCCAGGTGTTTTGCGCCGGCAGCCACACTTCCAGGTCGTAGGTCTTGGCCGAACCGAAGCCCATGTCGCCCGTGCACAGCAGCACGACGCGATACGGCAGGTTCAGCAATTGCAGCACGCGTTCGGCGTGGCCGACCATGTCCTCCAGCGCCTCGTACGACTGGTCGGGCTGCGTGATCTGCACCATTTCGACCTTGTCGAACTGGTGCTGGCGGATCATGCCGCGCGTGTCGCGCCCGCCGCTGCCGGCCTCGGAACGGAAGCAAGGCGTGTGCGCGGTGAGCTTGATCGGCAGATCGGCGGCTGCCTGGATGGCGCCGCTGGCCACGCTGGTCAGCGTGATCTCGGAGGTGGAGATCAGGTACTGGTCCTCGCGCACGTAAGGCTTACCCTGGTCGTCGACCTTGGGCTCGTCGTCGCTGCCGCCCTTGGAGACCGCGAACATGTCGTCCTTGAACTTGGGCAGTTGGCCGGTGCCGAACAGGGTCGAGGCATTGACGATGTAGGGCGTATAGCACTCGGTGTAGCCGTGCGTGCCGGTTTGCAGGTCCAGCATGAACTGGGCCAGCGCGCGGTGCAGGCGCGCGATGGGGCCGCGCATGAACGAGAAGCGCGCGCCCGACAGCTTGGCGGCCATGTCGAAATCCAGGCCCAGCGGTTCGCCGAGGGCGACGTGGTCGCGGGCCTCGAACGCCAGGGCCGGCGGGTTGCCGTCGGCGCCGGCGGCGCCGGGGAGCCAGCGGCGGACCTCGACGTTGTCGTCGGCGGAGTCGCCCTGCGGCACGCTGGCGTGCGGCAGGTTCGGCACGGACATGAGCAGTTCGTTGAGCGGCAGCTGCAAGGCGGCCAGCTCGTCTTCAAGCTGCTTCAGGCGTTCGGGCACGGCCTGCGATTCCGCCATGACGGCGCTGGCGTCTTCGCCCTTGGCCTTCAACTGACCGATCTGCTTGGCCAGCGCGTTGCGGCGGGCTTGCAGGGACTCGGTTTCGGTCTGGACGGCCTTGCGGCGAGACTCCAGGTCGTTGAACCGTTCCGTGTCGAAGGTCACGCCACGGCTCTTGAGGCGGTCTACGACGGTTTGCAGGTCTTTGCGCAGCAGTATCGGGTCTAGCATGGTGATGTCGGTGAGGTTGCGAGAAGCAACGGGCGCGGCCCGTTACCGGTTTTTGGCGCGTTCCTGCGCGTCCAGCTCACGCAGGAATGCCAGCTTTTGCTGGATTTTAGCCTCCAGGCCGCGATCGGTCGGCCGATAGAAGGAGGGATTGAGTCCATCAGGGAAATATTGCTCGGCGGCGGCGTAGCCGTGCGGCTCGTCGTGCGCATAGCGATAGGCCTTGCCATGGCCCAATTGCTTCATCAATTTGGTGGGCGCGTTGCGCAGGTGGATGGGCACGGGCGCGCTGCCGTGTTCCGCCGCGAATTTGCGCGCCTGGTTGTAGGCGTTGTAGACGGCGTTCGACTTGGCCGCGCAGGCCATGTAGACCACCGCCTGCGCCAGCGCGAGTTCGCCTTCGGGCGAGCCCAGGCGTTCGTAGATGTCGGCGCCGTTCACGGCAAGGTCCGTGGCGCGGGGATCGGCCAGGCCGATATCCTCCACCGCCATCCGCACCAGGCGGCGCGAGAGGTACTTGGGATCCGCGCCGCCGTCGACCATGCGGCAGAACCAGTACAGCGCGGCATCGGGGTTGGAGC
The DNA here is from genome assembly GCF_042721735.1 of Achromobacter sp. NPDC058515. Lineage (NCBI taxonomy): Bacteria > Pseudomonadati > Pseudomonadota > Betaproteobacteria > Burkholderiales > Alcaligenaceae > Achromobacter > Achromobacter sp. NPDC058515. Next base: position 194,081 of record NZ_JBHXNI010000011.1, on the reverse strand, counting down.
CGCGCACCGACTTGTGCAGGGCGCTGATCTGGTCGTAGAAGGCGTCGCCGCCCTTGTCGAAGCGGCGCAGGTTCTGCGACAGCGAGATCTCAAGCCAGGCGGCGTCCACCGTGTCGCGGCCCGCGGATTGCGCGGATTCGGCCACGACTTCCACCGCGCTGATCAGCCGGCGCGCGTCGCCGTCGGCCCAGGCCGCCAGCTGCTCGCGCGCGTCGGCCTCGATGCGGATGGTCTCGCCGTCGTCCATGCCCTCATTGAGCGCCTGCACCGCGCGGTCGACCAGCAACTGCAATTCCTCGGCCGTCAGCGATTGCAGCACGTAGACGCGCGCCCGCGACAGCAGCGCCGAGTTGACCTCGAACGAGGGATTCTCGGTGGTGGCGCCGATGAACGTGAAGAGGCCGCTTTCCACGTAAGGCAGAAAGGCGTCCTGCTGCGCCTTGTTGAAGCGGTGCACCTCGTCGACGAAGAGAATGGTGCGGCGGCCCTGGCCTTGCGCCACCTGCGCCACCGTGACCGCCTCGCGGATGTCCTTCACCCCGCCCAGCACGGCGGATATGGCGATGAACTGGGCGTCGAAGCCGTCTGCCATCAGGCGCGCAAGCGTGGTCTTGCCCACGCCCGGCGGGCCCCAGAAAATCATGGAATGCGGACGGCCCGATTCGAATGCGACGCGCAGGGGCTTGTCCGGCCCCAGCAGGTGCGATTGCCCGACCACGTCGGACAAGGTGCGCGGGCGCAGGCGTTCGGCCAGGGGCACATAGGGCCGATGCGCTGGATCGGCCGCGAAGAGATCGTTGCTCATTGGCAGCAGATGAAGGAAGTCAGCAAGGATTTCAAGTCTGCATTACACCATGCCCGGGGCCGGCCAAGCCCCGGCGCGGCGGCCTGCCGGCCTACGCCAGGTCGGGCGGCGAGAAGCGGCGGTTCGCCAGCACCGGCAACACCTTGCGGGCGTGGGCCAGGCGTTCGGGATCGATGTCGGCAAACACCAGCGCGGGCGCCTCGCCCGCGCGCGCCGTGACGACGCCCAGGGGATCGACCACCATGCTGCAGCCGATGTTGCGCTCGCCGCATTCGCCCGTGGCCGCCACGTAGCAGGTATTTTCCAGCGCGCGCGCGGTGACCAGGACTTCCCAGTGCATTTCCTTCAAGGGGCCGCGCACCCAGGCGGCCGGCAGCACCAGCAGGTCCGCGCCGTCCAGCGCCAGCCGGCGGGCCAGCTCGGGAAAGCGCACGTCGTAGCAGGTCATCAGGCCCACGCGCAGCCCGGCGATCTCCAGCAGGGGCGGGATCTCCGCGCCGGGAGTGACGTTGGTGGATTCTTTCATGGTGAAGGCGTCGTACAGGTGCAGCTTGCGGTACTGCGACAGGATCTTGCCGTCCCGCAGCGTGACCAGCGTGTTCCAGACCCGCCCTTCTCCCGTCGGAACGTGGACGCACATCATGGTCGACAGCGACGAACCGCGGCTGGCCTCCAGCAAGCGGGTCATGAAGGGGCCGTCCAGCGGCTGCGCGGCCTTCAGCACGATCTGCGGATCCGTGATGTCGCGGGCCAGGATGCCTTCGGGCAGGACCAGCAGGTCCGCCCCGCCCGCACGGGCGCGCTCCATCAGGTCGACGCAGACCTGGGCGTTTTCTTCCCAGACGCGGCTGACGGCGAACTGGCCCAAAGCAACTTTCAGCATGACTTTTCCTCTGTGGGGGCGGCGGGCACGCAAGGCGTTGCGCGGCATGGAACCTATTTTCCCACTGTCGCGGCAGCCTCGACTACGGGAAACTCCTAGCTCCCGCTTGTAAATTTCTTTCACGATAATGAAAAAAATTCGATTTGACGTAAATATTTTCCACACCAGGCGCCCGCCATGACGAACTCATCCTCTCCCGCAGCCCCTCTGGACGTCAACGGCAAAGGCCTGGGCGCCTTTCCCGCCTCCTGTACCACCGCCGACGTGGCGGCGCTGAACTGGAACCTGCTGGACGAGGACGTGAGCCTGCCCGTGGCCGTGCTGTACGAAGCCCGGGTGCGCCACAACCTGCAATGGATGCAGCAGTTCATGGAGGCGTACCACGTCAAGCTGGCGCCGCACGGCAAGACCACGATGAGCCCGGCGCTGTTCAAGCGCCAGATCGACAACGGCGCCTGGGGGATCACGCTGGCGACCGCGCCGCAGGTCCTGGCCGCCTATCAGCACGGCATCCGCCGGGTGCTGATGGCCAACCAGCTCGTGGGCCGCGCCAACATGGCCATCATCGCCCGCCTGCTGCAGGACCCCGCTTTCACCTTCTTCTGCATCGTGGATTCGCCGACCAACGCCGCGCAGCTCGGCAAGTATTTCGGCGAGCAGGGCCTGGTCCTGCCCGTGCTGATCGAACTGGGCCCCACAGGCGGCCGCACCGGCGTGCGCGACGACGCCCAGCTCCAGTCCGTCGTGGACGAAATCGGCCGGTGGCCGGGCCTGGCCCTGGCGGGCATCGAAGTCTATGAAGGCGTGTTGCAGGACGAAAGCGCCATCCGCGCCTTCCTGCGCCGCGCCACCGACGCGCTGCGCGGGCTTGCCACCGCGGGCAAGCTGCGCAAGAGCGGCCCCGCGCTGATCTCCGGCGCCGGCTCCGCCTGGTTCGACGTCGTGGCCGAGGAGTTCTCGCAGTTGGACATCGGCCAGCCCCTGGAAGTGGTGCTGCGCCCCGGCTGCTACCTGTCGCACGACGTGGGCATCTACCGCACGGCGGCCGAACGCATCAACGCGCACAACCCGGTCGCCCGCAAGATGGAGCCGGGCCTGCAGCCCGCGCTGCAGGTATGGGCCTACGTGCAGTCGCTGCCCGAAGCCGGCCGCGCCATCATTGCGCTGGGCAAGCGCGACGCCGCTTTCGACGCCGGCCTGCCTACCCCCGCCCTCCTGCACCGCCCCGGCCGGCAGGCGCCCGGCGCGGCGCCCGCGCACTGGAAGCTCTCGGCCATGATGGACCAGCACGCCTTCATGCAGATCGGCGAGGGCGACGACATCCAGGTCGGCGACATGATCGCCTTCGATATTTCCCACCCCTGCCTGACGTTCGACAAATGGCGCCAGGTCCTGCTGGTGGACGAGCAATACCGCGTCACCGACGTGGCCGAGACCTTCTTCTAGACCCCCCTGCCCGCCGCACCGCGCCAGGCCCCGAGGGGGCGAGCAAAACCTGGGATCCCGGCGCTTTACCCGATACCAAGCGACAACCTGTTTTTGACCCTCTGGAGAGAGAATCATGAACTTCCGTACCTCCCGGCGAGGCGGTGGGCTAAAGAGCCTGCTCGCGGCCGGCGCAATTGGCTTGACCGCATTGTCGACCCCCGCCCTCTGTGCCACGCCGGTCAAGGGAGGCACGATCTCGGTCGCCACCATCGGCGAACCGCCGACGCTGGATCCGATGAGCAGCACGGCCGACCTGGTGGGCATCCTGACGCAGCATTTCTTTGAAACGCTGTACACCTTCGACGCCAAGTGGAACCTGACCCCGCTGCTGGCCGACAAGATGCCGGAGGTCTCGCCCGACGGGCTGGTCTACACCATTGCGCTGCGCCAGGGCATCACGTTCCACGACGGCTCCAAGATGGATTCGTCGGACGTGCTGGCTTCGCTCAAGCGCTGGACCGAAACCGCCACGCGCGGCAAGAATGCCGCCAAGATCATCGCCGGCATGGAAGCCCCGGACGCCAACACGATCCGCATCACGCTCAAGCAACCCTATGCTCCCCTGACCGCGCTGCTGGCCATGAACAACAGCGCCGCCGTCATCATGCCCAAGGGCAAGATCGCCCCGGCGCTGACCGAATTCGTCGGCACCGGCCCCTACCAGCTGAAGGCGCGCGTGCCCGACCAGTACATCCAACTGGTCCGGTTCGAGGGCTACAAGCAGCGCGAAGGCGAGCCCGACGGCTACGGCGGCGCGCGCAAGCAGTACCTGGACGAAATCCGCTTCGTGCCGGTGAGCAATTCCAACACCCGCGTCGAGAGCGCGGTGGCCGGCCAGTTCGACTATGTCGATTCCCTGCCGGTGGAATCCCTGCCCAAGCTCAAGAACGGCCGCTCCGACCCGGTGATGCTCAAGCCCTTCGGCTGGCCGCGGCTGGTGCTCAACACCAAGCAGGGCATCATGGCCAACCAGGCCGTCCGCCAGGCGGTGCAGCTGGCGCTGAACGAAGAAGACATGCTGTACGCCGCGTTCGGCGACAAGGCCTTCTACAAGCTCAACGGCGACCTGTATCCCGAAGGCTACCCGTGGGCCACGTCCCTGGGCGGCAAGGTCTACAACAAGGCGGACGCCGCCGCGGCGAAGAAGCTGGTGGACGGCGCCAACGTGCAGGACCGCAAGATCCGCATCCTGACCAGCCAGCAGTATGAATTCCACTACAAGATGGCGCTGGTGGCGGCCGAATACCTGAAAGCCGCCGGCTTCACCGTGGACATGCAGGTGGTGGACTGGGCCACCCTGACGCAGCGCCGCCAGGACCCGGCCGTGTGGGACATCTTCATCACCCACAGCCCCTTCCTGCCCGAGCCCGCGCTGATCGACTTCCCGTCCAAGGATGCGCCGGGCTGGTGGGATACGCCGCGCCGCAACCAGACGCTGGACGCCTTCAACCAGGCGCGCACCCAGGAAGAGCGCGTCAAGCGCTGGGCCGACGTGCAGCAGGCCGTGTACGACGAAGTGCCCTTCATCAAGGTCGGCGACTTCAACGCGCAGGCCGCGCGGTCGCCGTCGCTGCAGGGCGTCAAGGCCGTGCCGTGGCCGTACTTCTGGAATGCGTGGAAGGCGCCCAAGTAAGCGTCCGGCTTGCGGGCGGCATCGGCCGCCCGCAAGCCGGTGAAACCCGCGTCTGCATCTGCATTTGCGCACTGACCTCTAGGATTCCACCGTGTTGCGTTATCTCTTAAACCGGCTGGTCGGGCTGGTGGCCGTGATGTTCATCGTCGCGACCATCGTGTTCGTGATCATCCGCGTCACGCCCGGCGATCCGGCCGCGGTGATGCTGGGCCCGCAGGCCAGCCAGCAGGACATCGCCGCGCTGCGCGCGCAGCTGGGGCTGGACCAGCCCATGGCCGTGCAGTACGTGTCGTGGCTGGGCAAGCTGGCGCAGGGCGACCTGGGCCAGTCCATCTTCATGAACAAGCCCGTGCTGTCCGCGCTGGCCGACCGCGCCGAACCGACGATCCTGCTGACCCTGATGTCGCTGCTGATCGCCAGCGCCATCGCGCTGCCGGTGGGCATACTGTCGGCGGTCAAGCGCGGCACCACGCTGGACCAGTCGGTGCTGTCGTTCTCGATGTTCACCTCCAGCGTGCCGAGCTTCTGGCTGGGGCTGCTGCTGATGCAGCTGTTCTCGGTGAAGCTGGGCTGGCTGCCCGTCGCCGGCTACGGCGGACCGGACGCGTCGCTGGCCACCCGCCTGTCGCACCTGATCCTGCCCGCGGTGGTGCTGGGCCTGGTGAACTCGGCGCTGATCACCCGCTTCATCCGCGCCAGCATGCTGGACGTGCTGCGCGACGATTACGTGCGCACGGCGCGGGCCAAGGGCCTGCCGGAAAGCAAGGTCATCCTGAAGCACGCGGTGCGCAATGCGCTCATTCCCATCCTGACGGTGCTGGGCCTGACCACGGCCCTGCTGATCAGCGGCGCGGTCGTGACTGAAACCGTGTTCGGCCTGCCCGGCGTGGGCAGTCTGGTCGTGTCGGCGGTGCTGCGCCGCGACTATCCCGTCATCCAGGGCGCGCTGCTGATCATCGCGGCCATCTACGTCCTGATCAATCTGTTCATCGACCTGCTGTACCTGGTGGTCGACCCACGGGTGCGCTACTAGTATGGCTATCGCAACTTCCTCTGTTTCCGGCGCCGGCGCCGACCGCTGGCAGGTGCTGCGCCTGCTGGTGTCGCGCAAGACGGTGCTGCTGAGCCTGATCGTAATCATCGTGCTGGTGGCGGCCGCGCTGCTTGCGCCGTGGGTCAGCCCCTACGATCCGTTCAAGCTGTCCATCATGAACCGACTGAAGGCGCCCGGCGCCGCGCACTGGTTCGGCACCGACGACTTCGGGCGCGACGTGTTCAGCCGCGTCATCCACGGCGGCCGGCTGTCGCTGATGGTGGGCTTTTCGGTCGTGATCGTGTCCAGCGTGCTGGGCATCGCGCTGGGCCTGATCGCCGGCTTCTTCCGGTCGGCCGACAAGTTCGTGTCGCGCCTGATCGACGCGATGATGGCGTTTCCCGACATCCTGCTGGCGATCTCGCTGGTGGCCGCGCTGGGCCCGTCGCTGGTCAACGTGGTGATTGCGCTGGGCATCGTCTATACGCCCCGCCTGGCGCGCATCGTGCGGGCATCGACCCTGGTGATCCGCGAACTGCCCTTCGTGGAGGCCGCCCGCGCGCTGGGCGTGCCCACCTGGCGCATCGTCACCGTGCACGTGCTGCGCAACCTGGTCTCGCCCATCCTGGTGCAAGGCACCTTCATCTTCGCCTACGCGATCCTGGCCGAAGCCGGGCTGTCGTTCCTGGGCGTGGGCGTCTCACCCGACATTCCCACCTGGGGAACCATGATCAACGCCGGCCAGCAATACATGGGCTCGGCCGACTGGATCATGATCTTCCCCGGCATCGCCATCGTGCTGTCCGTGCTGTCGCTGCAATTGGTGGGCGACGGTCTGCGCGACGTACTCGACCCGCGCCTGCGCAAGGAGCTGTAATCATGACCGCAAGCACCCGAGACGTCGTGCTGTCGGTGGAAGGACTCAAGACCTGGTTCCACAGCCGCGACGGCATCGCCAAGTCCGTGGATGGCGTGACCTTCGACCTGGCCCGAGGCGAAACGCTGGCCATCGTGGGCGAGTCCGGCTCCGGCAAGTCTGTGACCAGCCTGTCCATCATGGGCCTGCTGCCCAAGCCGGCTGGCCGCATCGAGGCCGGCAAGATCCTGTTCCGCGACCGCCAGGGCGTGCGGCACGACCTGGCGCGCGCCACGCCCGCGGCGCTGCAGAAGATCCGCGGCGCCGAAATCGCCATGATCTTCCAGGAGCCCATGACCAGCCTGAACCCGCTGTACACGGTGGGCGACCAGATCGCCGAAGCCGTGCTGCAGCACGAAGGCGGCTCCTACGCGTCCGCGATGAAGCGCGCCCGCGAAATGCTGGAGCGCGTGGAGATTCCCGCGGCCGACCGGCGCGTCAACGAATATCCGCACCAGATGTCGGGCGGCATGCGCCAGCGCGTGATGATCGCGCTGGCCCTGGCCTGCAACCCGGCCGTGCTGATCGCCGACGAGCCCACCACCGCGCTGGACGTGACGGTGCAGGCGCAGATCCTGGACCTGCTGCGCCGGCTGCAGGCCGAGATGAACATGAGCATCCTGTTCATCACTCACAACCTGGGCGTGGTGGCCGAGATCGCGCATCGCGTGGCCGTCATGTACGCCGGGCGCGTGGTGGAGGACGCCGGGGTCTACGACCTGTTCGAAAAGCCCACGCATCCCTACACTCGCGGCCTCCTGTCCTGTCTGCCGACGGCCGCGCTGCTGGCTTCCGGCGAACGCCTGCGCGCCATCCCCGGCAATGTGCCCAGCGTCCTGTCCCTGCCGCCCGGCTGCACCTTCGCGCCGCGCTGCCCGCTGGCCGCCGACGACTGCCGCGCCGGCGTGCCCGACCTCGTGACGGTGCAGCCCGAACACCGCGCGCGCTGCATCAAGGTAAATCCGCTATGACGAGCAACCCGACTATCCGCGCCGAAGCGCCGCTGGTGCGGATCGAAGACCTGAAGGTCCACTTCCCGACTTCCCAGGCGCGCAACGCGCCGGTCGTGCGGGCGGTGGACGGCGTGAGCTTCGACGTGCCGAAGAACACCATCGTGGGCCTGGTCGGCGAGTCCGGCTCCGGCAAGACCACCACGGGCCGCGCCCTGCTGCGCCTGTTCGCGCCCACCGCCGGGCGCATCGTGTTCGACGGCCAGGACATCACCAAGCTGAACGAAAAGCAGATGCTGCCGTGGCGCCGCCGCATGCAGATCGTGTTCCAGGACCCGTACGCCAGCCTCAATCCCCGCATGACGGTGGCCGAGATCCTGGGCGAAGCGCTTGACACCCACAAGCTCGCGCAGCACCGCCGCTCGGCCCGCATCGGCGAACTGCTGGAGCGCGTGGGCCTGAACGCCGACCACAGCCGCCGCTATCCGCATGAGTTCTCCGGCGGCCAGCGCCAGCGCATTGGCATTGCGCGCGCGCTGGCGGTGGAGCCCGATTTCATCGTGGCCGACGAGCCCGTGTCCGCGCTGGACGTATCGGTGCAGGCCCAGGTGCTGAACCTGCTGCAGGACCTGCAGCGCGACCTGGGGCTGACCATGCTGTTCGTGGCCCACGATCTGGCGGTGGTGGACTACCTGTGCGACGAGGTGGTGGTGATGTACCTGGGCCGCGTGATGGAACGCGGCCCGACCAGCGAGGTCTACTCCCGCCCGCGCCATCCCTATACCCGCGCCCTGCTGTCCGCCGCGCCCGTGCCGGATCCGCGCGCCCCGCGTTCGCGTATTCTGCTCAAAGGCGATATCCCCAGCCCGGTCAATCCGCCGTCCGGCTGCGTGTTCCGCACGCGCTGCCCGCACGCCATCGACGCCTGCGCGGCGATAGAGGCGCAGGCCGTCAGCGTCGGTCCCGGCCACTATGTGGCCTGTTCGCGCATCGACGACCCCGAGCTGGCCTAGGCCCGACTTGATCCAGGAACCCCACATGAACATCATCCGCGACATCGTCTTCCAGATACGCAGTCGGCGGGACGCATTGAGCGTGACCGAACGCAAGGTCGCCGACGCCATCCTGGACGACATCATCTGGGGCGCCAGCGCCACGGTCGACCAGCTGGCCGCCAAGGCCGGCGTCAGCATCGCGACCATTTCGCGCTTTGCGCGCACGGTGGGCTGCGACGACACGCGCGACCTGAAGATGAAGCTGGCGCAGGCCAGCACAGTCGGCAGCCGGTTCCTGGACCCCAGCGCGCCGGCCGAGGAAAGCACCTTCTACGCCCGCATCTACGCCGACATCGAAAGCACGCTGCGCGCGCACCTGCCCACGTTCACCGAGCAGCTGTTCGAGGAAGCCACGTCCATCGTCGACGGCGCGCGCATGATCTATGTCTTCGGCATGGGCGGCGCGTCGGCCGTGCTGGCGCAGGAAGTCCAGTCGCGGCTGGTGCGCCTGGGCTACCCCATCGCCGTCTACAGCGACGCGGTGCTGCTGCGGATGGTGGCGGCCACGCTGGACGAGCGCGACGCCGTGCTGATCCTGTCGGCCTCCGGCCTGACGCCCGAGATCGTGGGCGCTGCCCGCATCGTGAAGCAGTACCGCGCGCGCATCGTCGCGATTACGGACGCGTCCTCCGCGCTGGCCGGATTGGCCGACGTGGTGCTGCCCATCCGGACCGACGAGACCGACTTCATCTACAAGCCGTCGGCCTCGCGCTACGCGATGATGCTGGCCATCGACCTGCTGTCGACGGAGCTGGCGATGCTGAACCAAGAAGAAAACCGCGAACGCCTGCGCCGCATCAAGCTGGCGCTGGACGAGCACCGCGGCGGCCCGAACCGCTTGCCGCTGGGCGATTGAACCTGGAACACGAGATGTACGACACCCTCATAGGCAACGTCCGTATCCTGGACGGCACCGGCGGCGCTGAATACCGCGCCAGCGTGGCGCTCGCCGACGGCCGCATCGCCGCCATCGGCAAACTGCCCGGCGCCCCCGCCCGCCAGATCATCGACGGCACCGACCTGGCGCTGGCTCCCGGCTTCATCGACGTCCATACCCATGACGACACCAACGTCATCCGCACCCCAGGCATGCTGCCCAAGCTGTCCCAGGGCGTGACCACGGTGGTGGTGGGCAACTGCGGCATCAGCGCGTCGCCCGTGTCGCTTCGCGGCGAACCGCCGGACCCGATGAACCTGCTGGGCAAGCGGGAAGACTTCAGCTACCCCACGTTCGCCGACTACACGCGCGCCATCGAGGCCGCCCGGCCCGCCGTGAACGTGGCCGCGCTGGTGGGCCACACCGCGCTGCGCAGCAACCACATGGACCGACTGGACCGGCCCGCCACCCGCGACGAGGCGCTGGCGATGCGCGCCCAGTTGCGCGACGCGCTGGCCCATGGCGCCATCGGCCTGAGCACGGGCCTGGCCTACGCCTCCGCCTTCGAGGCGGATACGGCCGAGGTCAAGCTGCTGGCCGAGGCCCTGGACGAGTTCGGCGCGCTGTACACCACGCACCTGCGGTCGGAATTCGCCGCCATCCTGGAGGCCATGCAGGAAGCCTTCGACATCGCCCTGCACGCCCGCGTGCCGGTGGTGGTGTCGCACCTGAAATGCGCCGGCGCCGGCAACTGGGGCCGCACGAAGGAAGTGCTGTTCAAGCTGGAAAGCGCGGGACGCCTGCAGCATGTGGGCTGCGACTGCTATCCCTATTCCGCCAGCTCGTCCACGCTGGACCTGAAACAGGTGACCGACGAGTTCGACATCGACATCACCTGGTCCGTGCCGCACCCGGAGCAGGCGCGCCGCAAGCTGGCCGACATCGCCGCCGAATGGGGCGTCACCCTGCTGGACGCGGCCAGGCGCCTGCAGCCGGCGGGCGCGGTGTATCACAACATGCACGAAGACGACGTGCGCCGCGTGCTGTCGCACCGGCTCACCATGGTGGGCTCTGACGGCCTGCCGAACGACCCCATGCCGCATCCGCGGCTGTGGGGCGCCTTTCCGCGCGTGCTGGGCCACTACAGCCGCGACGTGGGCCTGTTCCCGCTGGCCCAGGCCGTGCACAAGATGACCGGCCTGTCCGCGGCCCGCTTCGGCCTGGCCGAACGCGGCCTGGTGCGCGAGGGCTACCACGCGGATCTGGTGCTGTTCAATCCGGACACCGTCATCGACCGCGCCACCTTTGCCGCCCCGGTGCAGACCGCGGCGGGCATCGAGGCGGTCTGGGTCAATGGCGCCCTGTCCTACCGCCACGGGCAGCCCACCGGCGATCGCGCCGGCCGCTGGCTGCCGCGCAACGGCGATCTGCGCAACTCCTATACCCAGGTGTCAGACACCTAGGTGTCTGACACCTGCCGAATCAACTACCCGCCCAATTGGAGGAACACCCCATGAGCACGACTCCCACCGCCGACCAGAACGGCATCACCCGCTACGGCGTCGCCGGCGGCACCGGCCAGGGCGGCTCGCACATGCCCTTCGCCCGCGCGGTCGCGGCGGACGGCTGGCTGCACGTGTCCGGCCAGGTGCCGATGGAAAACGGCGAAGTGATCGAAGGCGGCACCGTGGCGCAAACCCACAAGGCCATCCAGCAGCTGCTGGGCATCCTGAGGGAAGCCGGCTACGGCCCCGAGCACGTGGTGCGCTGCGGCGTCTGGCTGGACGACGCCCGCGACTTTCCCTCGTTCAACAAGGTGTTCAAGGAATACTTCGGCGAAAACCCGCCGGCGCGCGCCTGCGTGCAGTCCAGCCTGATGGTCGACGCCAAGGTGGAAATCGACTGCGTGGCGTATAAGCGCCCGTAAAGGGAACTTCGGGGGAACTTCGGGGGAACTTCGCAAGACGCAATGCAAAAGGCCCGGGCTTCATGCCGGGCCTTTTGCCTGCCTGCCAGCCATCCGCGGCGCGGACGGCATGTGCGGAAGCTACATCTTCACGACATCCACGCCCTTGGGCGCGGTGAACTGGAATTCCTTGGCCGGCAGCGACGGATTGGCCTGGATGGCCGACAGGTCCACGCGGGTGGTCTGGCCGAACGAATCCAGCAATTCCACGCGCACCGGCAGATTGTCCTTCATGCCGATGTCCACGCGCGAAAAGCCGGCGTCCGCGGTGCGCGGCTTGGCGCGCAGCCATTCCACGCCATCCTTCGCGGGCAGCGCCGACACATCGAAAGACTGCTCGAGCGACCCCGAGCCAAACAGTATCGCGGCGGGCGAGGTGCCGATGGCGGCATCGACCTTGCGCTCGGTCACCTGGGCCAGGTCGGGGTCGAACTGGAACACCTGGCGGCCGTCGGAAACGACCAGTTGCTCATAGGGCTTTTGCACCGCCCACTTGAACTTGCCGGGGCGCTGGAACGAAAACACGCCGGTCTGGGCGGGCTGGGTCCGGCCCTGGTCGTTCACGGTGTACTGCGAGAACGAGCCGGTGGCCGAGGTGACCGTCGCCACAAAGGCGCGCAACTGCTCCTGCGCGCTGGCGGCAAACGCCAAGGCCGGCGACAGGCCGAGGACCGCGACCGCGGCCAGGCGGCGAAACGTCTTCATCATGCTTCCTCTCGGGCGGCGGCCGCCGCGGGAACGAGGATCTCGCGGTTGCCATTGGACTGCATCGCCGACACCATACCCGATTGCTCCATCTGCTCGAGTAACCGGGCCGCACGGTTGTAACCGATGCGCAGGTGGCGCTGCACCAGCGAGATCGAGGCGCGGCGGTGTTTGAGCACGACTTCGCAGGCCTGGTCGTACATCGGGTCCGATTCGGCGTCCCCGCCGATGCCGGTGACGCTGCTGGCGCCTTCGCCGCCGTCGCCGTCCAGCCCGCCTTCCAGCAGGCCTTCGATGTAGTTCGGCTCGCCCTGCGCCTTCAGGTTTTCCACGACGCGATGGACTTCATCGTCGCTGCAGAAGGCGCCGTGCACGCGCACCGGCAGGCCGGTGCCCGGCGGCATGTAGAGCATGTCGCCCTGGCCCAGCAGGGTTTCCGCGCCCATCTGGTCAAGAATGGTGCGCGAGTCGATCTTGGACGACACCTGGAAGGCGATGCGCGTCGGGATGTTGGCCTTGATCAGGCCCGTGATGACGTCCACGCTGGGACGCTGCGTGGCCAGGATCAGGTGGATGCCGGCGGCGCGCGCCTTCTGCGCCAGGCGTGCGATCAGTTCTTCGATCTTCTTGCCCACCACCATCATCAGGTCGGCGAGCTCGTCGATGACCACCACGATGGTGGGCAGCGGCGCCAGCGGCTCGGGCTGGTCGGGCGTCAGCGAGAACGGATTCGGGATGGGCTCTTCGCGCTTGATGGCGTCGCGGATCTTGGTGTTGTAGCCCGCCAGGTTGCGCACGCCCATCTTGCTCATGAGGCGGTAGCGCTTTTCCATTTCGCCCACGCACCAGTTCAGCGCGTTGGAGGCCTGGCGCATGTCGGTGACGACCGGCGCCAGCAGGTGCGGGATGCCTTCGTAGACGCTCATTTCGAGCATCTTCGGGTCGATCAGGATCAGGCGGGTATGGGAGGCATCGGCCTTGTACAGCAAGGACAGGATCATGGCGTTGATCCCGACGGACTTGCCCGAGCCGGTCGTGCCCGCCACCAGCAGGTGGGGCATCTTGGCCAGGTCGGCCACCACCGGGTTGCCGGCGATGTCCTTGCCCAGCGCCATGGTCACGACCGAGTGGCTGGCGTGATAGGTCTGCGAGCCCAGGATCTCGGACAGGCGCACCATCTGGCGGCGCGGGTTGGGCAGTTCCAGGCCCATCAGGTTCTTGCCGGGTATGGTTTCCACGACCCGGATGCTGACCAGGCTCAAGGCGCGCGCCAGGTCCTTGGCCAGGTTGACGATCTGGCTGCCCTTCACGCCGGTGGCCGGCTCGATCTCGTAGCGGGTGATGACCGGCCCGGCCTGCGCAGCCACCACGGTGACGGAGACGCCGAAGTCGGCCAGCTTCTTTTCGATCAGGCGCGAGGTGAATTCAATGGTCTCGGCCGAGACGGTTTCCTGGTTGTTCAGCGGCGGATCCAGCAGGCTGATGGCCGGCAGGTCGCCCTCGGCTCCGCCCGAGGGCGCAAAGAACAGCGACTGCTGCTTTTCCTTTTCGACGCGCTCGGACTTCGGCACAACCGTAATGGCCGGCTCGATGCGGACCGGCTGGTCGTGCACCAGTTTTTCCTGCTTGGCCACGACCTGCTCGGTGCGCACGGCCTTGGCCACTTCGCCCACCTTGCGGTCTTCGCGGGCGGCGTAGGAATTGCGCACGCGGCGCACCATGCCTTCCAGCCAGGAACCCACGCGTTCGGCGACGGACAGCCACGAGAACGAGAAGAACAGGCTCAGGCCGATGGCCAGCATGACCAGGAAGGCCAGCGTGCTGCCGGTAAAGCCGATGCTGTTGCCGATCAGGTCGGCCAGCGTCTGGCCGATGACCCCGCCCGCGCCGCTGGTGGTTTCCGAGGCGCCGGGCAGATGGGTGCCGCGGCTGGCCAGGCGCAGGGCTTCCATGCCCAGCGAGCCGACCATCAGCAGGAAGAAGCCGATGCCTTCTTCCCAGTGGACGCGCGGCAACACTTCCGGTTGCTTACTATTGGTAACGCGAAGTTGCGCGGCCAGGCGCCGGTAGCCGGCGCGGACGCGGTGCAGCAGCAGGATCACCCACCACCAGGCGGAAAAGCCGAAGAGATAGAGGAGGATGTCCGCAAGATAGGCGCCCAGCCGGCCCCCGTGGTTGTGCACCACATCGCCCGGCACGGAATGCGACCAGCCAGGGTCGGACGCGCTCCAGGTGGCAAGCACCAGGGTGAGCCAGGCCGCCAGGGCGGCAAATAGGATCCAGCGGGCTTCGCGCAGCAACGCGGAAATGCGCGTTTGCAGTGCAGAAGGCCCGTTGCGGGTGTTGCGCGAGGCGCGCGGAGAAGCTGTCGAGATACGCGGCATGCGGCTCATTATAATTGGGCGTTAACCTAAAGATACCCGCCCATGTCCACGCCTACGCACGCTAAAGTTTTGATACTCGGTTCCGGCCCCGCCGGTTACACGGCGGCCGTCTATGCGGCACGCGCCAATCTGAGCCCTGTTCTTGTTACAGGTCTGGCCCAAGGCGGCCAGCTCATGACCACCACGGACGTCGACAATTGGCCGGCGGACGCGGATGGCGTGCAGGGCCCGGACCTCATGCAGCGCTTCCAGAAGCACGCCGAGCGCTTCAATACCGAAATGCTGTTCGACCATATTGCCAAGGTCGACCTGTCCAAGCGCCCGTTCACCCTCACGGGCGACACCGGCAAGATCTACACCTGCGACGCCCTGATCATCGCGACCGGCGCCTCCGCCAAGTACCTGGGCCTGCCGTCCGAGCAGTCCTTCATGGGCCGCGGCGTGTCCGGCTGCGCCACCTGCGACGGCTTCTTCTACCGCAACCAGGACGTCGTGGTGGTCGGCGGCGGCAATACCGCCGTCGAGGAAGCGCTGTACCTGTCCAATATCTGCCGCAAGGTCACCCTGATCCACCGCCGCGACAAGTTCCGCGCCGAGCCCATCCTGGTCGACAAGCTCATGAGCAAGGTCGAGACCGGCAACATGGAACTGAAGCTGTTCCACACCCTGGAAGAAGTGCTGGGCGACGACAGCGGTGTTACAGGCGTGCGCGTACGCCACGTGGACACCGGCGCCACTGAAGACATGGCCGTCACCGGCGCGTTCATCGCCATCGGCCACCAGCCCAACACGGAAATCTTCCAGGGCCAGCTCGAAATGAAGGACGGCTACATCATCACCAAGAGCGGCCTGTCCGGCATGGCCACCATGACCTCGGTGCCCGGCGTGTTCGCCGCCGGCGACGTGCAGGACCACGTCTATCGCCAAGCCATCACCAGCGCCGGCACGGGCTGCATGGCCGCGCTGGACGCACAACGGTGGCTGGAGAATGCGGGGCAGTAAGGTCGGCCTGGCCGACCTGAAGCGCCTGAAGAAGGACCTTCAGGCCGAACGCGAACGCACCGCCCTCGCCCAGCGGGTGGCGGTGCTGAAAAAGCCCGAGTCCGCCCCCCTGGACGACATGGCGGCGTTCAAGCGCACGATGAAGTCGGTCACGCCGATCAAGCATGACGCCCGCGTGGAGCACAAGCCCGTGGCGGAACCCGCCCCCGCGCTGCGCCGCGCCAACGCCCTGGGCGAGACGCCCAGCCGCGCCGACGCCGGCGTCTCCGACGGCGGCGAGATCACGCATCTGCTGTCCGAGGCCGG
The DNA here is from genome assembly GCF_042721735.1 of Achromobacter sp. NPDC058515. NCBI lineage: Bacteria > Pseudomonadati > Pseudomonadota > Betaproteobacteria > Burkholderiales > Alcaligenaceae > Achromobacter > Achromobacter sp. NPDC058515. The sequence continues at coordinate 178,078 of NZ_JBHXNI010000011.1, read as the reverse complement.
CACCGCCTTCGTGCGCGGCGACGCCGCGCCCGACACGGCGCGCAACCTGCGCCGCGGCCAGTGGCGCGCGGGCGCCGAACTGGACCTGCACGGCCTGCGCGTCGAGCAGGCCCGCCACGCCCTGCTGTCGTTCCTGGACGAATGCCAGGAGCACGGCATCCGCTGCGTGCGCATCGTGCACGGCAAGGGCTACGGCTCGCAAGGCCTGGAGCCGGTGCTGAAAGACAAGGCGCGCACCTGGCTGGTGCAGAAAAACGAAGTGCTGGCATTTTCCGAGGCGCCCGAACGCGAAGGCGGCGCGGGCGCCCTGCTGGTGCTGCTGCGGCAGTCGGAAGGACCTCGCAAATGAAATGGCTCTACCTGGGCGTGGCGATCATCGCCGAGATCTTCGCCACCAGCGCGCTGAAGGGATCCGAGGGCTTCACCCGCCTGATGCCGTCCCTCATCACGGTGTTCGGCTACCTGATCTCGTTCTACTTCCTGTCGCTGACCCTGCGCGAGATCCCGGTGGGCATCGCCTACGCCATCTGGTCGGGCGTGGGCATCGTGCTGATCTCCATCGTGGGCGCTGTGCTTTTCAAGCAGCACCTGGACACGCCGGCGCTCATCGGCATCGGGCTCATCATCGCCGGCGTGGTGGTGATGAACGTGTTCTCGAAGTCCGTCTCGCATTGACGGCCCGCGCCGCGGTCGTCGCCCCCCGGGGCTTGCGCCGCTGGCTGGCGGCCTGGCTGTGCCTGGGCTGCCTGCTGGCGGGCAGCGCCATGGCCCACGGCTTCAACCGCGCCGCCGAACTCCAGCGCTACCGGGCCTGGCTGAAGGATTTCACGCAGGACATGGACACGCTGTCGGCGACCCGCCGTCCGGTCAGCGCCGAGCAGCTCGACGCCATGTTCGCGCGCACGGTGGTGCCCGGCTCGCGCGCCGCGGGGTTCATCCGGGGCGCCTTCACGCAGCGCGTCGCCGACGGCGCGTATTTTCCGCAATACGGGCCGCGCCCCGTGTTCATGGGCGTGCTGGAAAGCGCCATCCCCGCTGGCCAGGGCGGCATCTACCCGGAAACGGAAGCCGCCCTGCAAGGCCAGGACCTGGCCGTCTGGTACATGCATGTGGACGTGGGCGACATGGCCAATACCTACCTGCTGTCGCCCGAGAACTTCACGCCCTACCGGCTGCCGCCCGCCGGCACGCTGGAACGCAAGGCCTATCCTTTCCTGCTGATGGAATCGCGCGAGGGCGCGCTGCGCCTGGGCGGCGTCAGCAGCGAACTCTGGGGCCTGATCGCCTACCTGCACAATGCCGCGAACTGACACCGTTCTGCGCGTGCTGGCCCTGGCGGCCCTGTCCCTGAGCCCGGGACTGGCCAGCGCCCTTTGCCAACCCCTGGCCGCGTCCGCCGACCGGGAGACCCTGGTGGCTGACGTCCGGCTCGACGAGACGAATACGCTGCTGGGCCTGGACGGTTCGCGGATCAAGTCCTGGCTGCCCCGGGTGGACGTGGAAGCCGGCGCTCGCGCGGCGCCTTTCATCTGGGCCGCGCGCGTGGACTGGTCCGTCTATGCGGCCGCGCCCGGCGCGCGCATCGGCGCCACCCTGCTGCGCTTTGAGCGCGGCGCGGACGGCGCCAGGCATCTTTGCGGCATTGCCCAGTACAGCGCCGGCGTCGTCGAGGCCTTGCGGGCAGCGCCCGGGTCCCCCCTGCCCCAGCCCGACGAGGAAACGCGCTTCTACTACGACGACGCCGGCCGGCTGACGGGCCATGCGCTGCGGTCGCGCGGCTGGGACGGCAGGCCGAATCCGCCCGCAAGCGGCTGCCTGCGCTACGACGAACACGGCTGGCTGGCCGAGCTGGGCGCAAGCGCCTGCGGCGACGCCCCCCGGCCCTTGGCCCGCTATGTGCATGACGCGGCGGGCCGGCTGTTGCGGACCATCCGCTATGCCGAAGGACGGGAGTACGCGCGCGAGGTCGTGGTCCACGACGGCCAGGGCAAGCCCGCCCAACGCTACCTGCGGCCGCAACAGGATGGCGCGGACGGCTTGCCGGCGCTGGCGCCTCCCTACCGGACCGTGCAGACGGAGCATCCCGTGCTGGCGCTGCCCGGCCCCAACTGGAAGGCGCCCGCGCTGGATTCCTATCACTACGACTGGGCCATCGTGCAGCCCAAGGGCGACAGCGATGTTTATGGCGCGAAGCGCGATCCGGCGGCCGTGCTGGCAAGCGGCAACAGCGGCGACGGCGGCCGGTTCGCCATGACCGCCGCGCAGCGCAAGCGCGTCTGGGACGCCGCCGGCCGAACGCCGGGCGGCGTGCAGTGGATGTGGGCGCCCGGGCAGATCCTGACGCTGGTCCAAGCCCTGCCCGACGCGGCGTGGGCCGCCTGCGCCGATCCGGCGAACCGCCGCGCCGACGCCTGCCCCGCCCCCTAGATGTTCTCGGTCTGCGGGTTGGGCGCCGCGGGATTGCGCAGATAGTCCACCAGCGCCAGCGTGGCGCGGTCGGGCGGCGGCGTCAGCAGGGACACCACGATGATCGTCAGGAAGGCCACCGGCGCGCCGAAGATGCCCGCGGCGATAGGCTGGATGCCCCACCACAGGTCCACCGGCTGCGTGCGCGAAATGCCCAGCACCGATTCGCGCAGCCAGGGATGCGTGTGGGTCATGTAGGCGAACGTCACGGCCAGCCCCGCCGCCATGCCCAGGGTCGCGCCCCATTTATTGGCGCGGCGCCAGAACACGCCCATGACCAGCGCAGGAAAGAAGGAAGAGGCGGCAAAGGAGAACGCCGCCGACACCATGAAGAGGATGTCCGCGGGCTTGCGCGCCGCCACCCAGGCCGCGCCGAAAGCCACCACCAGCAGCAGGATCTTGGACACCATCACCCGGCGCGCCGCCGACATGCGCGGCGACACCATCCGATACCACATGTCGTGCGACAGGGAATTGGACAGGGTCAGCAGCAGGCCGTCGGCGGTCGACAGGGCCGCCGCCAGCCCGCCCGCCGCCACCAGCCCGGAAATCACGTAGGGCAGCCCGCCGATCTCCGGCATGGCCAGCACCACCACGTCTGCCCCCATGCTGATCTCGCTCAGCTGCACGACGCCATCGCGGTTGATGTCCGTGACGTCCAGCAGGTTGGTGTCGACCGCGCTCCAGGCGTGCACCCAGTTGGGCAGGCTTAGAAAACTGGAACCCACCACCTGCGTGTACACCTCGTACTTCACCAGCAAGGCCAGCGCCGGCGCCATGAAATACAGCAGCAGGATGAACAGCAGCGACCAGCACACCGACTTGCGCGCCTCGATCACCGAGGGCGTGGTGTATGAGCGCATCAGGATATGCGGCATGCCCGCCGTCCCCAGCATCAGGCACAGCACCAGCGCAAGGAAGTTGATGCGCATGTTGCGGCGTTCCTCGGGATCCTTCGCGGGGAACGGTTCCGCATGCGGGGTCGGCGGGGCGGCGCGCGCCTCGAACGTCGCCTTCGATTGCGACCAGGCGACGCGCGCGTCCTCCACGGTGGCCGGGTAGCTGGCCAGTTCCCGTTCGGCCGAACGGATCTCGACCATGGGCGCGTCGCTGGCGCTCAACTGGGCAAGGCGGCTGCGCAGCTTGTCTTTTTCCAGCGCCCAGGATTCGGGCAGGGCCTGCACGCGACGCGCCATTTCGTCGGCATGCTGCTGCCAGAGCCGGCGCACCTCGATCTCGGACGGATCGTTTTGCAGGTAGACCTCTTTTTCGGTCACCTGCTGCAGCACCGCGCCAGCCGACAGTTGCGGCAGGGGCATGTCGGTGTGCTTGACCGACAGCCAGACCACCGGCACCAGATAGGCGATGACCAGAATGATGTACTGCCCGACCTGCGTCCACGTGACCGCGCGCATGCCGCCCAGGAACGAGCAGACCAGCATGCCGCCCAGCGCCACGAAGATGCCCAGCTCAAACGAAATGCCCGTCATGCGCGTGGTGATGATGCCCACGCCGTAGATCTGGGCGACCAGGTAGGTGAACGAACAGAGGATGGCGCAGGCCACGCCCGCCAGGCGCGGCAGGTTGCCGCCATAGCGCGCGCCCATGAAATCGGGGATGGTGTACTGGCCGAAGCGGCGCAGATACGGCGCCAGCAGCATCGCCACCAGCACGTAGCCGCCCGTCCAGCCCATGATGTAGGCCAGCCCGCCATAGCCCGTCAGGTACAGCGTCCCGGCCACGCCGATAAAGGACGCCACCGACATCCAGTCGGCGGCGGTAGCCATGCCGTTGTAGATGGCGGGCACCCGTCGCCCGGCCACGTAGTACTCCACCTGGTCGGAGGTGCGGCAGACGATGCCGATGCCCGCGTACAGGCTGACGGTGACCAGCAGGAACACATAGCCGATCCAGTTGCGCGGCATGCCGAGGATCTCGGCCAGCGCCATCAGCAGGATCATCAGCGCGAAGCCGGCCGTGTACAGCACGTAGATGCGCCGCAGCCGGATGCGAAACTGCTGGGGAGTGTCTCCGCTGAAAAACGGCATCAGCGCTGCTCCCCGGTTTCTTCGGCGCGCTCATCGGCGCGATTCATGACCCGGGCGTAGACGGCGATGATGATCAGGTAGGCGAGCGGGGCGCCATAGGCGGCCATCCAGAAGGCGAAGGGCCAGCCGATGAAATCGAAGGTCAGGCTGCGGGCAAAGAAAGAGGGGACGAACGTCAGCGCCGCCCAGACGACAAGCAGCAGCAGGATCAGCCGCAGGTTGCGGCGCCAATAGGGAGTGGGGGCTGGCTGGGAGGGAGTGAGGCGCGATTCCGGCATAGCTAGGATGAGCAGGACCCCTACCTGAATATCGCTAAACGCTGCGCTTGAAAAGCCCTGAAGCGCGAAATTCAGGCTTTTTATGCGACAACGGCTGGCACTGCCTGGTGCCAGCCGTTGTGCGTTTGCTTTTTTTGAGTACTGCTTTACTTTTTTTATGTACCGGTGCCGCCGGTATTTGCCCATGCAGGGCTTTGTCTCCTCACCTGCATGGGAAGAGATTCTGCACCAGATGCGGGATTGTCACACTAGGGGAATGCCCTAAGACGGAGCATTCATTTACATATTCCCTGCACCATATAAGTGCATTTCGAGGCGCGTGTACTAAATATTGGGATTTCCAGCCCTGACTAGCGAGTTTATGCCCTAAATCTTGAGCATCGCTCAGTTCGTCCGGACGGCGGATGGCCGTCCGCGGCGATCCCTGCATCCCGGCGTGCCCGAATCCGGGCATGCCGGGAGCGGCCCGCCGGGCGTTTTTGTCTTTACGTTCTGTTTACACCCCCCTCCCAAAGCTATACCCCGTTTTTACCCCCTGCTCCGTAACCTGCCGGTGTCCTGATTGGTCACTTCGCCTGCCCGGTGCGCATCCGCTTTCGCCGCGCAGGCCAGTCGTTCGAAGGGAGCCGAGCTCCCGGGAGGAAAAACGTGGATGTCATCTATATCGCCATCTTCGCCGTCATGGCCGGGCTGACTGCCGCCCTGCTCCGATTCTGCGAAGCCCTGTCTTCGGGGGAGCAACCATGAGCTGGCTCTATTGGCTGAGCGGCCTGACGGCCGCCTTGCTGTTTGTGTACCTGCTGGTCGCACTGTTCAAACCGGAGAAATTCTGATGACCGCCGAATTCGTCGGACTGCTGGTTCTGTACCTGGCAGTCCTGCTTGCGATCGCGCCCCTGCTCGGGCGCTACATCCGCATCGCCATGGAAAACGGGCAATCCCGGCTGACCGCCTGGGGCCGCCCGATAGAGCGCGGCATCTACCGGCTGGCGGGGATCGACCCGCGCACCGAGATGGGCTGGAAGCGCTATGCCCTGGCCGTGCTGGCCTTCAACATCATCGGCATCGCCGTGGTCTACGCCCTGCAGCGCGTCCAGGGCATGCTGCCCCTGAACCCCGCGGACATGGGCGCGGTATCGCCGGACTCCGCCCTGAACACCGCCATCAGCTTCGTCGCCAATACCAACTGGCAAGGCTATGCGGGCGAGTCCACGATGAGCTACCTCACGCAGATGCTGGCGCTGACGGTGCAGAACTTCGTCTCGGCGGCCACCGGCATCGCCGTGCTGTTCGCCCTCATCCGCGGGCTGGCCCGGCATTGCTCGGCCACCGTGGGCAACTTCTGGGCCGACATGGTCCGCTGCACGCTCTACGTGCTGCTGCCGCTGTCCTTCGTGCTGGCGCTGGCGTTCGTCAGCCAGGGCGTGATCCAGAACTTCAGCCCGTACCAGGAGGTCCAGACGGTCGAGGCCGTGCATTACGACCAGCCGCGCGTGGACGCGCAAGGCCAGCCGGTGCTGGACGCCGAAGGCCGCGCGGTCACGGACCCGGCCGTCGCCCGGACGCAGACCCTGGCCATGGGGCCGGTCGCGTCCCAGGAAGCGATCAAGCTGCTGGGCACCAATGGCGGCGGTTTCTTCAATGCCAACTCGGCGCATCCGTTCGAGAACCCGACGCCGCTCGCCAACTTCCTGCAGATGCTTGCCATCCTGGCGATACCCCCCGCGCTGTGCTTTTCGTTCGGAGAGATGGTGGGCAGCCGGCGCCAGGGCATCGCGATCCTGGCGGCGATGACGGCGCTGTTTGCCGTGTTCGCGCTGAGCGCCGCCTACTTCGAGCAGCAGCCCAACCCCATGGCCGCGCAAGCGGGCGCCGACAGCGCGGTCAGCGCCTATTCGCCCGGCGGCAACATGGAAGGCAAGGAGACCCGCTTCGGCATCGCCGCGACCTCGCTGTTCGCCACGGTCACCACGGCGGCGTCCTGCGGCGCGGTCAACGGCATGCACGACTCGCTGACCGCGATGGGCGGCCTGTCGCCGATGCTGCTGATGCAGCTGGGCGAGGTCGTCTACGGCGGCGTGGGCTCCGGGCTCTACGGCATGCTGGCCTTCGCGATCCTGGGAGTCTTCATCGCTGGCCTCATGATCGGCCGCACGCCGGAATACCTGGGCAAGAAGATCGAAGCGCACGACATGAAGATGGTGTCCATCGTCATCCTGGCCACGCCCCTGCTGGTGCTGGGCGGCACCGCGCTGGCGGTGTCCGTGTCCGCCGGACAGGCAGGCGTGCTGAACCCGGGCATCCATGGTTTCTCGGAAATCCTGTACGCCCTGTCCTCGGCCGCCAACAACAACGGCAGCGCCTTTGCCGGACTGTCGGCCAACACGCCCTTCTACAACGTATTGCTGGGCATCGCGATGTGGTTCGGCCGGTTCGCCGTGATCGTCGCCGTGCTGGCCATGGCCGGCTCGCTGGCGGCCAAGCGCCGGCTTCCCGCCGGCCCCGGCAGCATGCCCACGACCGGCCCCCTCTTCGTGGTGCTGCTGATCGGCGCCGTGCTGCTGGTGGGCGCCCTGACATATGTGCCCGCGCTGGCCTTGGGCCCGGTCGCGGAACACCTGCAACCTTGATGCAACAGGCTAGGAAAGAAAATGGCCAAGATTGAAACGCCAACTACCGGCGCCGGCGGCGGCGCCGCCCACGCGCCTTCGGCTCACACGCATGAACGTCCGTTCGGCATGTGGTCTCGCTCGCTGGTCGGGCCCGCCGTGCTGGACAGCCTGCGCAAGCTGTCGCCCGCCGCGCAGCTCAAGAACCCCGTGATGTTCGTGGTCTACGTGGGCAGCATCCTCACCACCTTGCTGTGGGTCATGGCCCTGCGCGGCCAGGCCGAAGCCCCTGCGGGCTTCATCCTGGCGATCAGCGTGTGGCTGTGGTTCACGGTGCTATTCGCCAACTTCGCCGAGGCGCTCGCCGAAGGCCGCGGCAAACAGCAGGCGGCGACCCTGCGCGGCTTGCGCACCACCATCAACGCGCGCCTCCTCAAGGGCTTTCGCGACGTGGACGCCCGCGACGCGCAGCCCGAAGGCTGGCGCGACCAGGCCGTCAGCCAGCCATCCGGCCTGCTGCGCCGCGACGACGTCGTGCTGGTCGAAGCGGGCGAGACCATTCCCGGCGACGGGCAGGTCATCGCCGGCGTGGCCTCGGTGGACGAAAGCGCCATCACCGGCGAGTCCGCGCCGGTCATCCGCGAATCCGGCGGCGACTTCTCGTCGGTCACCGGCGGCACGCGCGTGCTGTCGGACTGGATCTTCGTGCGCATCGCCGCCGATCCCGGAGAGAGCTTCCTGGACCGCATGATCGCCATGGTCGAAGGCGCCAAGCGCCAGAAGACGCCAAACGAACTGGCGCTGACCATCCTGCTGGTCGGGCTGACCGTGGTCTTTCTGCTGGTGGTCGTGACCCTGATGCCGTTCTCGATCTACGCGGTTTCCGCGGCGGGCGGCGGCGCGGCCGTCACGGTGACGGTGCTGGTGGCCCTGCTGGTCTGCCTGATCCCGACCACCATCGGCGGCCTGCTGTCGGCCATCGGCGTGGCGGGCATGAGCCGCATGATGAGCGCCAACGTCATCGCCACCTCGGGCCGCGCGGTCGAAGCCGCGGGCGACGTCGACGTGCTGCTGCTGGACAAGACCGGCACCATCACCTTCGGCAACCGCCAGGCCTCCACCTTCCTGCCCGCGCCGGGCGTGTCCCCGCGCGAGCTGGCCGACGCCGCGCGCCTGGCCTCGCTGGCCGACGAAACGCCGGAAGGCCGCAGCATCGTGGCGCTGGCCGACAAGACCATCCACGCTCCCGCCCCCCGCATGGCCAGCGTCGAATTCGTGCCGTTCACGGCGCAGTCGCGCATGAGCGGGGTGAACCTGGGCGAGCGCATGATACGCAAGGGCGCGGTCGACGCGATCGAATCCTGGCTGGCCGCGCAGGACGCCACGGTGCCCGAGCAGGTGCTGCGCCTGGCCGAGGACGTGGCGCGGCGCGGCAGCACGCCGCTGATGGTCAGCGACGGCAACCGCGCGCTGGGCGTGGTCGAACTGAAGGACATCGTCAAGCCGGACATCCAGTCGCGCTTTGCCGAGCTGCGGCGCATGGGCATCAAGACCGTGATGATCACGGGCGACAACAAGCTCACCGCGGCCTCCATCGCGGCCGAAGCCGGCGTCGACGACTTCCTGGCCGAAGCCACGCCGGAGGCCAAGCTGAAGCTCATCCGCGCCTACCAGGCGGAAGGCCGCCTGGTGGCGATGACGGGCGACGGCACCAACGACGCGCCGGCGCTGGCGCAGGCCGACGTGGCGGTGGCGATGAATTCGGGCACCCAGGCCGCCAAGGAGGCCGGCAACATGGTGGACCTGGATTCCAACCCCACCAAGCTCATCGAGATCGTCGAGATCGGCAAGCAGATGCTGATGACGCGCGGCGCGCTGACGACCTTCAGCGTGGCCAACGACGTGGCCAAATACTTCGCCATCATCCCGGCCGCCTTCGCCACGGTCTATCCGCAGCTGAACGTGCTGAACATCATGGACCTGACGACGCCGGCCTCGGCCATCCTGTCGGCCGTGATCTTCAACGCGCTGATCATCGTCGTGCTGATTCCGCTGGCGCTCAAGGGCGTGCGCTACCGTCCGCTGGGCGCCTCGGTGCTGCTGCGCCGCAACCTGCTCATCTATGGCCTGGGCGGCCTGCTGGTGCCCTTTGTCGGCATCAAGCTGGTCGACATGGTGCTGGCCGCGCTGGGCTGGGTCTAGGCCCCCGGTTCTTACTGTAAGGAATTCATCATGAAACACGCCACTCTCCCGCCGCGCCAAGGCGGCATCCTGCGCCCCGCGCTGGTCATCTTTGCCGCCCTGTCTCTCGTGACCGGCCTGGCCTATCCCTTCCTGACCAGCGGCATCGCCGCCGCCGTCTTCCCCCACGAGGCGGCCGGCTCGCTCATCAGGCAGGGCGACAAGGTCGTGGGCTCGGAATGGATCGGCCAATCGTTCACGTCGCCGCAGTACTTCTGGGGCCGCCCCTCGGCCACCGCGCCCATGCCATACAACGCGGCGGGCTCCGGCGGCTCGAACCTGGGCCCGCGCAACCCGGCGCTGGCCGAGGCCATCCAGACCCGCATCGCGGCCCTGAAGGCGGCCGACCCGGACAACCCCACCCCCGTGCCGGTGGACCTGGTCACGGCGTCCGGCAGCGGGCTGGATCCCCATATCAGTCCCGCGGCGGCGGCCTACCAGGCGGCGCGCGTGGCGCGCACCCGCAACTTGCCGCGCGATCAGGTCGACGCCCTGATCCAGGCGAATACCGAAAAGCCCTTGCTTGGCGTGCTGGGAGATCCGGTGGTCAACGTGCTGAAGCTGAATCTGGCGCTGGACAAGCTGGGCCCGGCGCGCTGATGGCGCGGCGTATAGTATTGCCAGCCGTTCCCCTCCACCTCTTGCGCGTTCATGGCTGATATTCCCGGCGAGCGTCCCGATCCCGACGCGCTCTTGAAGAACCTGGACGATGCCGCGCGCCAGGCGGTGCGCGGCAAGCTGCGCGTGTACTTCGGCTCCTCGGCCGGCGTCGGCAAGACCTACGCCATGCTGGTGGCCGCCCGCGCGCAGGCCGCCCAGGGCGTCGACGTCGTGGCGGGCATCGTCGAGACCCACGGCCGGCGCGAAACCGCGACCCTGCTGGAAGACCTGGCCGTCCTGCCGCTCAAGGACGTTGACTACCGCGGCCACGTGCTGAAGGAATTCGACCTGGACGGCGCCTTGCAGCGGCGCCCAAGCCTGGTGCTGGTGGATGAGCTGGCCCATTCCAACGCGCCCGGCTCGCGCCACGCCAAGCGCTGGCAGGACATCCAGGAACTGCTGGCCGCGGGCATCGACGTCTGGACCACGCTGAACGTCCAGCACCTGGACAGCCTGAATGAAGCGGTCGGCAGCATCACCGGCGTGCGCGTCTGGGAGACGGTTCCCGACGAGGTCTTCGATTCGGCCGATGAAGTCATCCTCGTCGACCTGTCCGCCGACGAGCTGCTGCGCCGGCTGAAGGAAGGCAAGGTCTACCTGCCGGAGCAGGCCCGCCACGCGACGCGCAACTTCTTTCGCAAGGGCAATCTGATCGCGCTGCGCGAACTGGCGCTGCGCCGCACCGCCGACCACGTGGACGACGACGTGCAGGCCTATCGCCGCGACCGCGCCATCGAGCCCGTATGGCGAACGCGCGAGGCCATCGTCGCCTGCATCGGCCCGGACATCGACGCCGAGTACGTGATCCGCAGCGCCCACCGCCTGAGCCAGCAGCTCGATTGCGATCTGCACGTCGTCACCATCGACACGCCGCGTGCGGCCCCGCCGCCGCCCGCCGAGCTGGAGCGGCTGCAGCACAGCCTGGCGCTGGCCGATGCGCTGGGCGCCCGCAGCGAAACGCTGGCCGGAGGGGACATGGTGGACGCAGTTGTCCGCTATGTCCGCCGCCACAACATCACCAAGGCCCTCGTCGGCCGCACGCGCGCCAGCGGCCTGCAGCGGCTGCGCCTGTCGCTGTCGGCCTTGCTGAACGCGGCCATGACCCCGGGCTGGCTGTGGCGCCGCCACAGCTTTGCCGACATGCTGGCCGCGGGCTGCCCGGAAATCGACATCATCCGGCTGGGCGCGCCGCCGCTGCCCGCCCGCGCCGCGCCCGGGCGCGATCCGCTCACATTGGGACGCCGCGCCCGCCAGGCGGCCGATGAGCGCAACGGGCGTTCGCTGACCGGTTATGCCTGGGCCCTGTGCTATTGCGCGGCCGCCACGGCGCTGTCCGCGCTTGCCTTTCCCGCCCTGCACCAGACCAACATCGTCATGCTGTTCCTGCTGGCGGTGGTGGCGGTGGCGCTGCGCCACGGCCGGGGGCCGGCGGCGCTGGCCTCGGTCGTCAGCGTGGCGCTGTTCGACTTCTTCTTCGTCCAGCCCCTGACGTCTTTTGCCGTGTCGGACGTGCAGTACCTGCTGACCTTCGGCGTGCTGCTGGGCGTGGGCCTGCTCATCGGCCAGCTGACGGCCGGCCTGCGCCTGCAGGCCCAGACCTCCGTCAAGCGCGAAGCCGATGCGCGCAGCCTGTATGAGTTCGCGCGGGAGCTGTCGTCGGCGCTGCTGCCCGAACAGATCGTGGCCCTGGCCGGCTCGTTCGTGCATGCCACCTTCGGCTCGCGCTGCGCGCTCTATATCCTGGGCCTGGACGACCGCCTGAAGCTGGCCTCGCCCGCCGCAGACGACATGCCGCCGCTGGAGTCCGCCCTGGCGCAATGGGTCTATGACCACGGGCAGCCGGCGGGCGCGGGCACCACCACCCTGTCCAACAGCGAACTGCTGTACCTGCCGCTGAAGGCCCCCATGCGCACGCGCGGCGTGCTGGCGCTGGCGACGCCGCGCCGCAGCCTGTTCTCGCATCCCGATTCGCGCCGCCAGATCGAGGCTTACGCCACCCTGATCGCCATAGCGCTGGAGCGCCTGCACTATGTGGAAGTGGCGCAGCAGGCCCTGGTCAGCATGGAATCGGAAAAGCTGCGCAACTCCTTGCTGGCCGCCGTCTCGCACGACCTGCGCACGCCCCTGACCAGCCTGGTGGGCATGACCGACACGCTGATGCGCCAGCAGGCCGCGCTGCCCGCGGACATCCAGGACACCATCCGCGCCATGCGCGACCAGGCCCAGCGCATGCATGCGCTGGTCGCCAACCTGCTGGACATGGCGCGGCTGCAGAACCGCGACACGCCGCTGCGCCTGGAATGGCAGTCCGTCGAAGAACTGGTGGGCGCCTCGCTGGCCGCCATGCGGGAGCCGCTGGCCGCGCACCGGGTCACCGTCGCCAGCCTGTCCGACCTGCCGCTGGTGGAATGCGATGGCGTGCTGATCGAACGCGTGCTGTGCAACCTGCTTGAAAACGCGGCCAAGTACACGCCGGCGGGCAGCACCCTGCACCTGCACGCCGCCGTCCATGAAGACGAGCTGCGCGTGGCCGTCAGCGACAACGGCCCCGGCGTGGCGCCGGGCGCCGAACGCCGCATCTTCGAGAAATTCACCCGCGGCGAACGCGAATCCGCCACGCCGGGCGTCGGCCTGGGCCTGGCGGTATGCGAAGCCATCATCACCGCCCATCACGGGCGCATCTGGGTCGAGCATGCGCCGGGGCAAGCCTCGGGCGCGCAGTTCGTCTTCAGCCTGCCGCTGGGCACCCCGCCCGCGATCCAACCCGAAACCCCTTGATTTCCCTATGTTCGACTACCAGCCTGCCGTCCTGATCATTGAAGACGACGCCAACATCCGGCGCTTCGTCCGCCAGGCCCTGGAAAGCGAGGGGTGCACCGTCCATGAAGCCGACACCGTCAAGCGCGGCCTGATCGAGGCCGGCACCCGGCAGCCCGACGCGATCGTGCTGGACCTCGGCCTGCCCGACGAAGACGGCATGACCCTGATCCGCGAGCTGCGCGGCTGGACCGAGGTGCCCGTGCTGGTGCTGTCGGCCCGCAGCGCCGAGGCCGACAAGGTCGCCGCATTGGACGCCGGCGCCGACGACTACCTGACCAAGCCCTTCGGCGTCAGCGAACTGCTGGCCCGCCTGCGCGTGCTGCTGCGGCGCCACGCCAGGGGCGGGGCGGGCAACGCGGCCGAGATCGCGTTCGGCGACGTGCGCGTGGATTTCTCAAAGCGGGTCGTCGAACGCGCCGGCCAGCACGTGCACCTGACCGCCATGGAATACCGGCTGCTGGCCGCCTTGCTGGCGCACCGCGGCAAGGTCATGACGCACCGGGAACTGCTGCGCGAGGTCTGGGGCCCGTCGCACGTCGAAAGCAATCACTACCTGCGGATCTACATGGGCCACCTGCGCCAGAAGCTGGAAGCCGATCCCGCCCAGCCCGTGTTCCTGCTGACCGAGATCGGCGTGGGCTACCGCTTCGCGGGCTGAAGCCCGGGCTTTTCGCGCGCATTGATGCGGCCTTTACGCGGAAGGCGCGAGTCTTGTCTCGCGCTTTATGCCAATCCTCCTATTGTTGCGGTCCCGTTCAACACCAGGAGCATTCCATGTCCCGCAACACCCTGGCCGCGCTTGCACTGCTGGCCCTGAGCGCCACGGCGCAAGCCAGCGACGCCCCCGCCGCCGCCGAGACCCCCGCCACGGCCTCCGACTTCACCCTGACGGCCAACGTCACGCTCGCCAGCCAATACCGCTACCGCGGCCTGATGCAGACCAACAACAAGCCCGCGATCCAGGGCGGCTTCGACCTCGCCCACGCCAGCGGCTTCTACCTGGGCAACTGGAACTCCAACATCAGCTGGCTGAACGACAGCAACAGCGACGTTTCCGCGCCCGTCGAAATGGACTTCTACGGCGGCTACAAGGGCAATCTGGCCCAGGACGTGCCGGTGGACGTCGGCGTCCTGCAGTACTACTACCCCGGCGACTACCCGTCCGGCTACACCAGCCCCGACACTACCGAGCTGTATGCCGGCATCGGCTACGGCCCCTTGATGTTCAAGTACTCCATCGCCATGACCAACCTGTTCGGCTTCGCCGACAGCAAGTACAGCCAGTACTTCGACCTGTCCGGCAATTTCGACACCGGCGTCTGGGGGCTGACCGTCAACGCCCACGTGGGCCGCCAGACCGTGCGCAACGTCGACAATGGCTCCTACACCGACTGGAAGCTGGGCCTGACCAAGGACTTCGGCCAAGGCCTGTCGGTATCGCTGGCCTATCTGGACACCAACGCCGACCGCGCCGTCTACACCAATACGCGCGGCCGCGACATGGGCCGCGCCACGGGCCTGCTGTCCCTGACCAAGGTGTTCTGAGCACGGACGGGCGTTGACGCGATTTTTATGCGTCGCGCCCGCTTTTATCGGCAGGATTTACGGCGCGATTCCTATAGTGGAATCGTCATCAACCAACCGGATACGCGGATCGCCGCAAGCGGCGTCTCCGTCCCGCCCCCGCCATGATTCCCCGACTGGACCGCCGCCTGAACCGTTCGCCCGATCATCCGCACGCCGCCTCCCTGGCGTCCCAACCGCAATCCGACCTGGTCGCGCTGACGGTCAGGATAGACACGCTGGATGCCCTGAACGTGCGGCTGGCGCTGCATCGCGAGCTGGGCGACCGCATCGGCATCTACCTGCTGTCGGTGGACCATGCCCATGCGCAAAGCACGCTGCAGCTTCAATGCGCGCGCAGCGAACTGGACGCCCTGATGCACGCCGTCATGTGCGGCCTGCCCCAGGCGGAGTTTGGCCCGGTGCGTCCGGCCAGCGCAATCACGGTGCAATAAGCCATGGACATCCCTGCCAAGACCGTTTTCGAGGGCATCTGGCTGCCGATGGTCACCCCGATGCGCGGCGGATATGTGGACGTGGACGCCGCGCAGGCGCTGGCCCGCTATTACCGCAACGCCGGCATCGCCGGCCTGGTGCTGTTCGGCTCCACCGGCGAGGGCAACCTGCTGGGCATGCCTGAAAAGATCGACATGATCGAAGCCATCGCGAGCGACCCGCATGCGCTGCCGCTGGTCTTTGGCGCGGGCGGCGTCGACACCCGCGGCGTCGCGGCGGCGATCCGCCGCCTGGACAAGTACGCGCCGGCCGGCTATCTGGTGCCGCCGCCCTACTACCTGGGCCCCTCGCAAGCCGGCATTCTTTGGCACTACCGACAGATCGCCTGGGCCACCGAACGCCCCATCATCCTCTACAACATCCCCAAGCGCACGGGCGTGGCGATGACGGTGGAGACCATGGAAACGCTGGCCGCGCTGCCCAACTTCAGCGCCGTGAAGGAATGCAATCCGTCGGTGCTGGCCGCGCTGAATGCGCGCGGCACGATGGACGCGCTTTGCGGCGAAGACCTGGCGCTGCTGGACCATTTCCTGGCGGGCGGCCGCGGCGCCATTCCGGCCGCGGCCCACCTGTACCCGGAACGCTACGTCGAAGTCATGCAATTGGCCCGCGATGGCCATGCCGAGGCCGCCCGCGAAATGTTCGAACCCCTGCGCGGGCTGATCCGCCTGCTGTTCTCGGAACCCAACCCCGCGCCGATCAAGCGCGCGCTGGCCATGCAGGGCCTCATCGCCGACGAACTGCGCATGCCCATGACGTCCGCCAGCCGGGAACTCGGATCGCGCCTGCAGCGGGCCATGAGCGCGGTACAGGGATCGGCTAGGCGGCTGCAGACAGCTTGAACACGGACACTGCACGCGCCAGGCCGTCGGCCTGCTCGTGCAGAGTGCCCGCCGATGCGGCGAACTCTTCCACCAGCGCGGCGTTCTGCTGCGTCACGCTGTCCAGGTGCGTCACCGCCTGATTGATCTGCTCGATGCCCACGCTCTGCTCGTTGGACGCCGTGGCGATCTCGCCCATCAGCGGCGCGCTGGTGGCCGCGGATTCCAGCACGTTGCCCATCGTCGCGCTGGCCTGCTCCACGCGCTGGCTGCCCCGCACCACGGAATCCGACGAGGCCTCGATCAGCGTCTTGATCTCCTTGGCCGCGGTGGCCGAGCGCTGGGCCAGCGCGCGCACTTCGCCCGCCACCACCGCGAAACCCCGTCCCTGCTCGCCGGCCCGCGCCGCTTCCACGGCGGCGTTGAGCGCCAGGATGTTGGTCTGGAACGCGATTTCGTCGATCAGGCGGATGATCTCGCCGATGCGTTGCGAGCTATGCGAAATCTCGCGCATGGCGTCGATGGCGTGCTGCGTTTCCTCGCTGCCCTGCCGCGCCAGCCTGGCCGCCTCGCCCGCCAGCGCGCTGACCTCGCGCACGTGGTCCGCGCTTTGCCTGGCGGTGGCGGTGATTTCCTCCACGCTCGCGGCCGTCTGCTCCAGCGCGGCGGCCTGCTTTTCGGTGCGGTCGGACAAGTCCATGCTGCCCGCGGCGATCTGGCGCGAGGCGGCCGCGATGGACCCGGTGGAATGCACGATGCTGCGCACCGCCACGTCCAGCCGTTCCTGCATCCGCGCCATCGCGTCGAACAAGCGGCCGATCTCGCCCCGGTGATGGCGCGAGATGGCGCTGGACAGGTCGCCGTTGGCCACGCGTTCGCAGACGGCGACCGCCTCGTCCAGCGGGTTGATGATGTGCGCGCGGAAAAAGCGCAGCGCCGCCGCCAGCACCAGGACGAGGAGGCCCAGCGTCACGCCGCCCTGGCGCCACAAGGTCCCGTGGAACGCCGCGTCGACATCGTCCACGTACAGGCCCGTGAACATCAGCCAGCCCCATTCCGCGTCGTACGCCGCATAGCTGATCTTGGGCAGCGCGGCTTCGCCGCCCGGCCGGGGGAACAGGTACTGCACGTAGCCGCCGCCCGCCTTGCCCTGCGCGTAGAGGTGCTCAAAGATCGGCTGGCCCTCGCTGTCCTGGATGGCGCGCACATTCGTGCCCACCAGTTTGGCGTCGGGATGCGCCAGCAGGGAATAGTCGTCGTCGAACGCGCCGACATAGCCGTCCTTGCCGTAGCGCAGCTGCGCCAGGCGGCGCGCGACGTTGCGCTTGGCCTCGGCCAGGGGCACGCCCTCGTGCGCGCTCTGCTTGCCGTTGCGCAGAATGCCCGCGGCCAGGTCCAGCACGTGGAGCAGCTCTGTCTTGCGGTCGGCCACCATCTCGGCGCGGCGTTGCCACGCGTCCCAGGCGCCCAGCGCCAGCACGGCCGCGCCGATGGCAAACACGAACCACAACAGTTCCCTACGCAAGCTGGACTTACTCATCGCATCCTTCAATGTCCTTTCGCGCCCCGAAACCAATGGCGGCAAAATGTGACGGTTCATGTATTTCTTCCCGCCAGGATACGGACATAAAACAGTGTTTTCATCAAACCGCCGCGGCAAGCTTGATCTAGCGCAACCCGCATAAAAAAAAGACGCAAGGCGCGCGCGCCTTGCGTTCTTGGATACGGCTTCGGGCATCCGCCCGCGCGGCCTAGCGCAGCGGCTGGCCCGCGCGGTC
This sequence comes from Achromobacter sp. NPDC058515, assembly GCF_042721735.1. Lineage (NCBI taxonomy): Bacteria > Pseudomonadati > Pseudomonadota > Betaproteobacteria > Burkholderiales > Alcaligenaceae > Achromobacter > Achromobacter sp. NPDC058515. The sequence continues at coordinate 160,279 of NZ_JBHXNI010000011.1, read as the reverse complement.
CGGGCGCGGCGTGGTCAGCGCAATCAGCGTCACCATGATCAGGCCATAGGTCGGCACGCTGCGCATATTGCGGAACATCATCTCGGTCAGGCTGAACGCGCAATAGCCCAGGCAGAACAGCAGCCCCAATTGCGCGCCAACACGGATGACGCGGTCGTCGCTGGCCAGCCGCCGGAAGAAGACAGCCGCCGGCAGCAGATACAGCGTCAGGATGCTGATGAGGCCCAGCAGGCCGTATCCGGACAAGGCCGCCAGCAAATCGTTGTGGGGTTCGCCAAAGCCGTCGACAACCTCTTGCGTCACGATGCCCTGGGTCTGCAGTTCCCGCAATTCCTCGCGGAACTTGCTGGGGCCGATGCCTACGATCGGGCTCTTCTGGAACATGATGATGGACGCGTGCCAGAGCTGCAGCCGGATGCCGAAGGACGTGTCGCGATTCGCCGACGTTGCGAAGCCCTGAACGTCTCTGGAGATCTCATGCATGCGCGTGCTGAACGTCCAGATGGCGGCCGCGCTGGCGATCAGCGCGACGCAGACCGCCAGCGCGCAATACACCTTGTGGCGGCGCTTCCAGTTGCGCAAACCGAGCAGGAACACCAGCCCCAGGATGGGCAGCAGCATCCAGCTGCTGCGGGTCTCGGATTTCCAGGTGGCATACACGGCCAAGGCGGCAACCAGCAGCTTCACGCCCGTTTCGACACGCGGCCAACGCGTGCTGGCGCCCCAGCCCAGGGACAGGAGCGTCATGGCGCCGAACAGCAAGGTTATGTTCGCGAACGCCACGGCGTTGTAGCGCCCGCCGATCTCGACGACGGCATTGCGCCCCAGTGTTTCCAGGGTCACGATCAGCATCGCCGCGCCGGCCAGCGCGCCGGCAAGAATGCTCCATTGCAGGTGCTTGAGCCACCGCCGAGGGGCGCGCAGCAAAAGCCAGAGGATCGGCAGCGCCAGCGCAAAGCGCAGCAGCTTCTCCAGTTCCGAATCGCTCCACACGCCCCGCACCGCGGACGTGATGAACATACAGGCCAGCGGCAGCAGCAGCGCCAGCGACACGGGCCACAGGGCGCCGAAGTTCATGGGTTCATAACGCTTGACGGCATTCACCGCCAGCGCGGTCAGCGCAGTCAGGCCGCTCAGATAAAGAATGGCGGGCCCGCCCACCGGGCTGGTCAGCGCCAGCGCGGGGACCAGGAGAACAAGCCAGGTGACCAGGGAAACATACAGTCGGGGCACAACACTCAACCTGAAATGAACAAAGCAAGCGCGAAGCGCATCATGCTATTGATTAGACAAAACCCGCCCGCCATGACGGCGGGCGGGTTTTCGGGACATGCGGGGCGAACCGCGAACTACATGTTTTCGATCATGACCTGGCCAAAGCCCGAGCACGACACCTGGGTCGCGCCTTCGAGCAGGCGGGCGAAGTCGTACGTGACCTTCTTGGACAGGATGGACTTTTCCATGCTGGAGATGATCAGGTCGGCGGCTTCGGTCCAGCCCATGTGGCGCAGCATCATTTCAGCCGACAGGATCTCGGAACCGGGGTTCACGTAGTCCTTGCCCGCGTACTTCGGCGCCGTGCCGTGCGTGGCTTCGAACATGGCGACCGAATCCGACAGGTTCGCGCCCGGGGCGATGCCGATGCCGCCCACTTGCGCGGCCAGCGCGTCGGAGATGTAGTCGCCGTTCAGGTTCAGGGTAGCGATCACGTCGTATTCGGCCGGGCGCAGCAGGATCTGCTGCAGGAAGGCGTCGGCGATCACGTCCTTCACGATGATCTCGCGGCCCGTCTTCGGGTTCTTGAACTTGCACCACGGGCCGCCGTCGATCAGTTGGGCGCCGAATTCCTTTTGCAGGAGCTCGTAGCCCCAGTCGCGGAAGCCGCCCTCGGTGAACTTCATGATGTTGCCCTTGTGCACCAGCGTCAGCGACGTGCGGTCGTTGTCGATGACGTACTGAGCAGCCTTGCGCACCAGGCGCTCGGTGCCTTCGCGCGAAACCGGCTTGATGCCGATGGACGAGGTGTTCGGGAAGCGGATCTTCTTCACGCCGAGCTTGGTCTGCAGGAACTGGATCAGTTCCTTGGCCTGCTCGCTTTCGGCCATGTATTCGATGCCGGCATAGATGTCTTCCGAGTTCTCGCGGAAGATCACCATGTTGGTCTTCTCGGGCTCGCGCACCGGGGACGGCACGCCCTTGAAGTACGCCACGGGACGCAGGCACACGTACAGGTCCAGCTGTTGGCGCAGCGCCACGTTCAAGGAACGGATGCCGCCGCCGACTGGAGTGGTCAGCGGACCCTTGATGGAAACCACGTAGTCTTTGACGACTTCCAGGGTCTCGTCGGGCAGCCACACGTCCGGGCCGTAGACCTTGGTGGCCTTCTCGCCGGCATAGACTTCCATCCAGTGGATCTTGCGCTTGCCGCCGTAGGCTTTCTGCACCGCCGCGTCGACGACCTTGATCATCACGGGGGTGATGTCGGCGCCCGTGCCGTCGCCCTCGATGAAGGGAACGATGGGCTGTTCAGGCACATTCAGCGAGAAATCGGCGTTGACCGTGATTTTCTGGCCGCCAGCGGGAACCTTGATATGTTGGTAGGACATGAATGCTCCATTTGCTCCGGGTGGTTTTTCTGCGCGCGCCGGCATCGGAAAGCGTCCGATTCCGCGGGGAATACCGCCCCCCGCGAACCGCTCACCGGATGGCGGATAGCAACCAATTCTATATCGCAAAGGGGCGGGCCGACCTGACGGTCCGGCCGGGGCGGTAAAATAATGCTTCTACAGCCCGCTTTCCGTCCCCCGCAGATGTTCAATCCCTCCCGCGACCAAGTCCGCGAATTCTTTATCGAAACCTGGCGCAAGCACCGCGCCAACGAGGTCCTGACCCCGCTCGAGGCCATCGCGCTGGACTGGATCATCGAGCATCCGGAATATCACGGCGACCTCGAAAGCCCCGACGCCATGACGGCCGAGTACGCCGTGGAAAAAGGTCGGACCAATCCTTTTCTGCACCTGTCCATGCACCTGGCCATCGCGGAGCAGCTGTCCATCGACCATCCGCCCGGCATCCGCCGCGCCTATCAGCAGCTGACCGCGCGCTCGGACGCCCACCAGGCCGCCCACGAGATCATGGAATGCCTGGGCCAGGTCGTCTGGGAAGCCCAGCGGCTGGGCACTCCGCTCGACAGCGACACTTACATAGACCTGATCCGCCGGCGCGCCAGCCTCTGACCTGAACAAAAAACCCTCGGATTTCCGAGGGTTTTTACCGTTGCCGCCGGCAATTTCAAGCCGAACCTATATCCGGCCGAAGCTATCCGGCCGAACCTATCTGCGCACGCCCAAATCGCTGGGCAGCGACGAGAGCCAGGCCGACACGTTGGAGATGTCCTGGTCGGACAGCTGCGTGGCGAAGGCGCCCATGATGGGGTTCTTGCGCACGTTGGCCGTGGCCGCGCTGCCCGAGGCGCCGCGCTTGTAGGCCTTCAAGGCGTGGGCCAGGTAGTCGGCGTGCTGGCCGGCCAGCGTCGGGTAGGCCGGGTCCACCGCCGTCTTGGCGTCGGCGCCATGGCAGGACGCGCAATTGAACTTGTCGAAGACGGCCTTGCCGGCCGCCAGGTCCTGCGCCTGGGCGGCGGCGCCCGAGATGGCCAGGGTCGCGCCCGCAAGGGCAAGCATGGTGCGGTTCATAGATTTGCCCCCTTATTTGAGATTCGAGTAGTAAGCGGCCAGGTCGGCGATGTCCTGGTCGGACAGGCTGCCGGCAATGGCGTCCATCGTGGGATGGCTGCGCGCGCCTTTCTTGTACTCGTTGAGGGCGGTTTCGATGTATTTGGCGTTCTGGCCGGCGATCATCGGCACGTGATACAGCTCGGGAAACGTCGCCTTGTAGCCGTCGATGCCGTGGCAGCCGATGCACATGGAGACCTTGTCTCGGGCATTCTGGATATTACCGACCGGCGCTGCGTCCGCAGCAACAGCCTGGCCGGCGATCGCACAGGACGCCATGGCGGCCAACACGGATATCGTGCACTTCAGAGAGGTTCGCAACTTCATTGGAATGACTCTTCTTGGTATGGCTAAGGACTAGGGCCTGCTCACACGAAAAGGCCCTCGGCAAACACGTTGCGGGTGGAACCCAAAGCAAAACCGCCTGATTGTACGATAATTGCTCAGGATTAATACCTTACGATGCTATTGATCCCCATCAAACCACAGAAGCCATCAGACCATGTCCGCAGCCCAGACCGCCTCCTCCGCCAAGCCAGTCCGCTTCGATGGGACCGACAGCTACGTCGCCACCGATGACCTGAAGCTTGCCGTCAACGCCGCGCTCACCTTGCAGCGCCCGCTCCTGATCAAGGGAGAGCCCGGCACCGGCAAGACCATGCTGGCGGAAGAAGTCGCCCGCGCGCTGGGCCGGCCGCTGCTGCAATGGCACATCAAGTCCACCACCAAGGCGCATCAGGGCCTGTACGAGTACGATGCCGTGTCGCGCCTGCGCGATTCGCAGCTGGGCGACGAAAAGGTCCGCGACATCCGCAACTACATCGTGCAGGGCACGCTGTGGCAGGCGTTCCAGGCGCACGAGCCTGTCGTGCTGCTGATCGACGAGATCGACAAGGCCGACATCGAATTCCCCAACGATCTGCTGCGCGAACTGGACCGCATGGAATTCCATGTGTACGAAACGCGCGAGACCATCGCCGCGCGCCACCGCCCGCTGGTCATCATCACGTCCAACAACGAAAAGGACCTGCCCGACGCCTTCCTGCGCCGCTGCTTCTTCCACTACATCCGCTTCCCGGACCGCGACACCATGCGCGACATCGTGGCGGTGCACTACCCCGACCTGAAGCAGGACGTGCTGCGCGCCGCGCTCGACACCTTCTTCTCGCTGCGCGAAGCGCCGGGCCTGAAGAAAAAGCCGTCCACCTCCGAACTGCTGGACTGGCTGCGCCTGCTGCTGGCCGAGGACGCCACCGCGGCCCAGATCGACGCGCATACGGCCACGGCCGTGCCGCTGATGGCCGGCGCGCTGCTGAAGAACGAGCAGGACGTGCATCTGCTCGAGCGCCTGGCGGCCATGACGCGCGGCGGCCAGCGCCGCTGATCCTGCACTCACGGGCGGCCCGCACATGCTGATCGACTTCTTCTATCACCTCAGGGCGCACAAGCTGCCCGTCTCGGTCAAGGAATACCTGACCCTGGTGGACGCCCTGCGCCAGGACCTGATGGCGCCCACGCTGGACGAGTTCTACTTCCTCGCGCGCGCCACGCTCGTCAAGGACGAGTCCCTCTACGACCGCTACGACAAGGCTTTCGGCGCCTATTACAAGGGCATCGAAGCCGCCTTGCCCGCGGGCAAGGAGATCCCGCTGGACTGGCTGATCAAGCAGTTCGAAAAAAGCCTCTCTCCCGAAGAAAAGGCCGCTATCGAAAAGCACGGCTGGGACAAGCTCATGGAGCTCTTCAAGGAACGCCTCGAAGAGCAGAAGGAACGCCACGCGGGCGGCAGCAAATGGATCGGCACCGGCGGCACCTCGCCCTTCGGCAACGGCGGCTACCACCCCGAAGGCATACGCATGGGCGGCGCATCGGCCGGCAACCGCAGCGCCGTCAAGGTCTGGGACATGCGCCAGTTCAAGGACTACGACGACCAGGTCGAGCTCGGCACGCGCAACTTCAAGGTGGCGCTGCGCCGGCTGCGGCGCTTTGCGCGCCAGGGCGCCGAGATGGAACTGGACCTGGACGACACCATCGCCAGCACGGCGCGCAACGCCGGCCACCTGGACCTGCGCATGGTCCCGGAGCGCCACAATACGGTCAAGGTACTGATGCTGCTGGATGTGGGCGGCAGCATGGACGACCACATCGGCCGGGTGGAAGAACTGTTCTCGGCGGCCCGCTCCGAATTCCGCAACCTGGAAGTCTATTACTTCCACAATTGCCCCTACGAAAGCCTGTGGCAAAGCAACCGCCGCCGCCAGAACGAACGCTTCGACACCTGGGACGTGCTGCGCAAGTACAACCCCGACTGGCGCCTGATCATCGTCGGCGACGCCACCATGAGCCCCTACGAGATCCTGCAGCCCGGCGGCTCGGTCGAACACTACAACAAGGAACCCGGCGCCGAATGGATGCGCCGGCTGCTGGGCGCCTGGCCGAAATCCGTCTGGCTCAACCCCGAGCCCACCGCCTCGTGGCAATACCGCCAGTCCATCGCGCTGATGCGCGACATCATGCAGGACCGCATGTACCCCGTGACGGTGGCCGGCCTGGAGCAGGCCATGCGGATGCTGTCCAAGTAAGAACCGGGGCCTGTAAACAGGCCCCGCCCTGGCTCAGCCGTCGACCGGGTTGTTGGGCGTGTCCAGCGTCAGCTGGTAGAACGCCAGGTCCAGCCAGCGTCCGAACTTGAAGCCCGCCTCGCGGATCGTGCCGGCGTGCTGGAAGCCCAGCTTCTCGTGCAGCCGGATGCTGCCCTGGTTGGACGCATCGATCCCGCCGATCAGCACATGCACCTGCCGGGCGCGGGCGCGCGCGATCAGTTCCCGCATCAGGGCCTCGCCCAGCCCCAGGCCGCGAAAACGCGCGTCCACGTACACGGAATGCTCGACCGAATACTTGTAGGCCGGCCAGGCGCGGAAGGTGCCGTAGCTGGCGAAGGCCATCAATTCGCCGGCCTGGTTCTCAAGCCCCACCACGGGAAAGCCGCCCTGCTGCTTGGCCTGGAACCATCCGAGCATGGCCTCGCGCGGCCGCGGCTTGTAGTCGTACAGCGCGGTGGACGTGGCGATGGCGTCGTTGAAGATGGCCAGTATCTGGTCCGCATGGCGTTCATGCGTGCAATCGACCAGCGTCGCGCCTTCCGGGGCGCGGAGTTCTGCGTGCGTGTTCATGCCTGAATTTTAGCCAGCCGCGAACCCGCGAGACAAAAAAAACCGGCGAATCCGCCGGCTCAGTGAGGTGTTGCCGCTTCTGGCCACTCTCAGGCGGCGCGGCTCTCCACAGATCGGTGAGCGTTATTCGCCATGTTGCGCAGGCCCGGGCACTGGCGCCACGACAATTCATCGGCGTCCATGTCGAGGTCAAAAAGATCATTGGCGGCGGGCCAAGGATGGCTGCGCGCCGCCGCGCCCTCCATCTCCAACACATGGCCGGCGAATCCGCGCGGCGATCCCCCGCACTCCGCAAAATACCGCTGTGTGTTCAAGTCCACCACATACGTGGTCATGTCATGCGTCAATATGGCCACGAATTGGCCGTCATCACTGGCATAGGCGTACTGAAACTGTCCTTTGATGCCCTCGCCGCTCAGGGCGCTGCCTGTCAATTGGGACAAAGCACGCGTGACGATCTCGGTCAGCATGGGTCGTTCCTCCGAAAAATGCGCCGGCAGGATGCCGGCAGCGAAGGCGCGAACGACAAGCACCGGCGCCGCGGATGCGGCGGCGTCTGGCGTTGGACGGGAAACCGGTGGACGGCTGTCGCGCATCCCGTCGGCAACAGCTACTGCTTCTGTAAAAGCTTACACCCGCGACCGCCCATACCTCAAATCAGCCTTGCATTTCCAGGGCGCTGCACTGCAACATGACAGATCGGCGCGGCTCTCAGCGCCTTATGCCGCCGCAAACGGCAAGTCTCCAGGATCCCTGTCACCATTTCTTTTGACCAGCCAGCCATCGCGGCTTATCCGGTACAGCACGTGCGAGCGCAGCGGATTTCCCGCTGGCACCGCCGGGTGGTCGAAGCATTCCGGGTCGGCGCGCATGCCCAGGCGCTCCATCACTGCGCGCGAGCGCAGGTTGGCCGGCACCGTGAACGCCACGATCTCGCCCAGCCCCACCTGCTCGAAACCCACGCGCAACGCCGCCTCGGCGGCCTCGCTGGCGTAGCCCCTGCCCCAGAAAGGCCGCGCCAGCCGCCAGCCGATCTCCACGCCCGGGGCAAACGGCAAGGCGGCAGCCAGCGGCTTGATGCCCACAAAGCCGATAAAGGGCGCGACCCCGGGGGCCTCCACCGCCCAAAAGCCCCAGCCGTGCTCATCGATGCCCGCCGCCAGCCGGTCAGCCAGCGCATCGCTCTCCTGGGCGCCAAGAGGCAGCAGGTACTCCGTCACGCCGGGGTCGCCGTTCAGCTCGGCGAAAGGCTTGCGGTCGGCCGCAAGCCACTGCCGCAGCACCAGGCGCGGGGTTTCGACTTCCACGGATAAAGACATATCGGATTTCCCTTGCCTCGCGGCCTGCGGCCGAGCCCGCCGCGGACGCTTCCCCGTGCGCGAGCCCCTGAACCATTGCCAACGTATACACTCCAACGGATTCTGCCATGCCAAAGGAATTGTCTGCCATGCGCCTGTCCCTGTCGAAGCTGCCGCGTCCGTTGAGCGCGCTGCTGTTCTCCTCCTTCCTGGCCTTTCAGGCCGGGGCCGCCAGCCTGCCGGCCGGCGTATCGGAGGCCGCCTCGATTGAAGGCATCACCGAATACCGCCTGGCCAATGGCCTCAGGGTGCTGCTGGTTCCCGACGAATCCAAGCCCTCCACCACGGTCAACATGACCTACCTCGTCGGCTCGCGCAACGAAAACTATGGCCAGACGGGCATGGCTCACCTGCTGGAGCACATGCTGTTCAAGGGCACGTCCACCACCCGCAACGCCATGGGCGAATTCTCGCGCCGCGGCCTGCAGGCCAACGGCTCGACCTCCAGCGACCGCACCAACTACTTCGCCAGTTTCGCCGCCAACCCCGACACCCTGAAGTGGTACCTGGGCTGGCAGGCCGACGCCATGGTCAACTCCCTGATCGCCAAGGAAGACCTGGACTCGGAAATGACCGTGGTGCGCAACGAGATGGAAAGCGGCGAGAACAGCCCCTTTCGCATTCTCATGCAGAAAATGCAGTCCGCAGCCTACCAATGGCACAGCTACGGCAAGAACACCATCGGCGCCCGCTCCGATGTCGAGAACGTGGACATCGGCCAGTTGCGCGCCTTCTATCACGAGTACTACCAGCCCGATAACGCCGTGCTGATCGTGGCGGGCAAGTTCGACCCGCAAGCCACCCTGGCGGACATCGAGGCCACGCTGGGCAAGCTGCCCAAGCCCGACCGCAAGCTGCCTCCCGAATACACGGTGGAGCCGGTGCAGGACGGCGAGCGCTCGGTGATCCTGCGCCGCGCGGGCGGTACGCCGCTGGTCGCGGCGATGTATCACATCCCCGCCGCGGGCAGCCCCGACTTCGTGCCTTTCGACCTGGCCACCACCATCCTGGCCGACACGCCGTCTGGCCGCCTCTACCATGCGCTGGTCCCGACCAAGCTGGCTTCGGGCGTGTTCGGCTTCACGATGGAAAACCTGGATCCGGGCCTGGCGATGTTTGCCGCCCAATTGCCGCCGGGCAAGAGCCTGGACGCCGCCATGAAGGCGTTGACCGGCACGCTGGAATCGCTGGGCAAGAAGCCCTTCACTCAGCAGGAACTGGACCGCGCGCGCAGCAAGTGGCTGACCGCATGGGAGCAAACCTACAGCGATCCCGAGCAAGTCGGCGTGGCGCTGTCCGAAGCCATCGCCGCCGGCGACTGGCGCCTGTTCTTCTTGCAGCGCGACCGCGCCCGCAAGGCTTCGCTGGCCGACGTGCAGAAGGCCGCCACTTCCTACCTGGTGCAAAGCAACCGCATCGAGGGCCGCTACATCCCGACCGAAAAGCCGGTGCGCGCGCCGCAGGCGCAACGCACGGACCTGACCGAGGTCTTCAAGGACTACAAGGGCGATCCGGACTTCAAGGCCGCGTCCGCCTTTGATCCCACGCCCGAGAACATCGACAAGCTTACCCAGCGCAAGAAGCTGGACCTCCCCAACGGCCCGGTGCAACTGGCGCTGCTGCCCAAGGCCACGCGCGGCAGCCGCGTGCAGGCGCAGATGCTGATCCAGTTCGGCAATGAAAAGGACCTGCTCGGCCAGCGCGTGAATTCCAGCGCCGCCGCCGACCTGCTGCTGCGCGGAACGGCCAAGCTGTCGCGCCAGGACATACAGGACCGCCTGGACAAGCTGCAGGCCGAGCTCGGCTTCAGCGGCGGGGGCACCACGCTCAAGGTCGCCATGTCGACCAAGGGCGAGAATCTGCCCGAGTTGACCGCCCTGGCGCTGGACATCATCCGCAACGCCAATTTCCCGAAGGAACAGCTCGAGGAGTATCAGCGCCAGCTTGAAACCTCCATCCAGAACGCCATGACCGAACCCTCGGCCCTGGCCGGACGCGCGCTGGCGCGCCAGGACAACCCGTGGCCCGCCGACGATCTGCGCTACGTGCCCACGTTCGAGGAATCGCTGGCTGGCGTGCGCGCCCTGAACCGCGACGCCCTTTCCAAGTTCCACGCCAAGTTCTATGGCGCCGGCCGCATCGAATTCTCGGCCGTTGGCGATTTCGAGCCGGAAGCCGTGGAAAAGGCCATCAAGACCGGCCTGGCGGGATGGAAGAAGGCGCCCGCCTACACCCGCGTGCCCAATCCGTACCGCGACGTGCCCGCCAAGCAGTTCGACATCGACACGCCCGACAAGGCCAATGCCTTCTACCTGTCGCGCATGCCGCTGAAGCTGCAGGACACCGATCCCGACTACGCCGCGCTGTACCTGGGCAACTACCTGTTCGGCGCGTCGGAAACCTCGCGCCTGTGGAACCGCGTCCGCGAGACCGAAGGCCTGTCCTACAACGTGCGCAGCTCCCTGTCGGTGTCGTCGTTCGAGCCCACGGGAAGCTGGAGCATGTATGCGATCTACGCGCCGCAGAACCGCGAGCGCCTGGAAAAGGCCATCAATGAGGAACTGGCCCGCGTACTGAAGGACGGCTTCTCGGACAAGGAGATCTCGGAAGGCATCACCGCGCTGCTCAACTATCGCAATCTGGCCCGCGCGCAGGACGACATCCTGGCCAGCACGTGGCTGGACTATCTGCAGCGCGGCCGCACGTTCGCGTGGTCGGCCGAGATGGACAAGAAGATCTCCGCGCTGACGCCCGATGCGGTCAATGCCGCCTTGCGCCGGCACCTGCGGGCGGACGGCTTCAGCACCGCGGTGGCGGGCGACTTCAAGAAGAAATCCACGCCCTGACCGGACTTTACGCCTGTCAAAACCCCTGCCTCGGCAGGGGTTTTTTTGTATGAATGCATCTGGCGGGGACAGGTCATTTTCTAGAAAATAGGCTTGACCATGCCACTCACGGGGGTAATTGTTAAAAAATCTACGATTACTCGGTTATTTGGAAAGATGTTTTCAGTGAATACGGGTTTATCCCAGGTGGGATAGCGAGCACAATTCAGTCATCGGGAACACAACGAACACGACGGAGGGCCGCCGGATTCGGTCCCCACCTAAGACGAATTGGAGGTCTGACCATGAAAACCCTAACTACCACCCTACTTCTTTCCCTGGCTCTGGTTGGCGTTGGCGCGCAAGCGGCCGGCGTTGAACAATCCAAGAGCAGCGCTCAGGTCGCGACCGAGCTGCAGCAAGCCAAGGCCAGCGGCCAATACACCTTCGGCGAGCTGGACTATCCGCCCGCCGTGCCGCAGACCACGGGCCTGAGCTCGCAGGAAGTGCAAGCCCAGCTGCAACAAGCCAAGGTCAACGGCCAGTACACGTTTGGCGAACTGCAATACCCGCCCGTCGCGGCGGCTGCGGCCAGCGTCAAGACGCGCGCCGAAGTCCAATCGGAACTGGCGCAAGCCAAGGCCAGCGGCCAATACACGTTCGGCGAGCTTGACTACCCGCCGACCGCCCGGTGAGCTGCTTGCTGTAGCCCGGCCGGCCTCGGGCGGCATCATGGCTTGAGGTCGGTTTTTTCTGGCGACAGCGGTGGTTGCTGTAGCAGTAGTAGTTGAAGTTGAAGTTGAAGTCGCTATTGAAGTTGCAGTCGCAGTAGATGTGGATGTTGCAGTAGCAGTAGCAGTAGCAGTTGCAGTAGCAGTGAAACCGCGGCGAAAGCCGCGGTTTTTTTATGGGCTGGTGGTTCGTTCTGGCTGGGAAGGTTTGGGTTCTTTAGCCGCCTGGCGCGGCGGCGGCCCGGGCGCGCGGGCGGCCTTGTTGGGCTTACGCGGTGGCTCGCGTCGTTGAGGGGACGCTTCGCGGTGCTGCTGCGGAAAAAAAAACCGCGACTCTCGTCGCGGCTTTTGCTCTTGCTTTTGCTTTTTTGCTTCAGGCTTGTCAGCTGAAGAATTCCTTGACGCGGTCGGTCCAGGACTTGCTTTGCGGCGAGTGGCGGTCGCCGCCGTCGTTCAGCGAAGCCTCGAACTGGCGCAGGATGTTCTTCTGGTCGTCGCTCAGGCGGACCGGCGTTTCCACCACGACGTGGCAGTACAGGTCGCCCGGGTAGCTGCCGCGCACGCCGCGGATGCCCTTGCCGCGCAGGCGGAAGGTCTTGCCGGACTGCGTGCCTTCCGGGATCGAGATCTCGGCCTTGCCGCCCAGCGTCGGCACCTGGAGCTCGCCGCCCAGCGCCGCCGTAGTGAACGGGATGGTCAGCTCGCAGTGCAGGTCGTCGCTGTCGCGCTGGAAGATCTTGTGCTGCTTGATGTGGATTTCCACATACAGGTCGCCCGGCGGGCCGCCGTTGATGCCCGGTTCGCCATTGCCGCTGGAGCGGATACGCATGCCGTCGTCGATGCCGGCGGGAATCTTGACCTGCAGGGTCTTGTTGCGGCGGATGCGGCCCACGCCGTCGCAGGACGGGCACGGGTCGGTGATTTCCTTGCCGTTGCCGTGGCAGGTCGGGCACGTTTGCTGGACGCTGAAGAAGCCTTGCTGCATGCGCACGGCGCCCGAGCCCCCGCAGGTGCGGCAGGTCTTGGGCGAGGTGCCCGCCTTGGCGCCGGAGCCGTGGCAGGTGTCGCAGTGTTCCCAGCTGGGCACGCGGATTTCGGTGTCGAAACCGGCAGCGGCCTGTTCCAGCGAGATTTCCAGCGCGTACTTCAGGTCGGCGCCGCGGTACACCTGCGGGCCGCCGCCGCGACGGCCACCGCCGCCGCCGCCGCCGAAGATCTCGCCGAAGATGTCGCCGAAGGCGTCGGCAAAGCCGCCGCCCATGCCCGCCCCGCCCATGCCGGCGGAGTTGGGGTCCACGCCCGCGTGGCCATAGCGGTCATACGCGGCGCGCTTCTGTTCATCACCCAGGACCTCGTAGGCTTCCTTGGCTTCCTTGAACTTCTCTTCGGCTTCTTTGCTGTCCGGGTTGCGGTCCGGATGGTACTTCATGGCCAGCTTTCGATAGGCCTTCTTGAGGTCGTCGTCCGCGGCGTTTTTTGCTACGCCCAGGACTTCGTAATAGTCGCGTTTTGCCATGATCCGTGGGCTCAAAAACGAGCCTTCTTTTCAGTGCTACAGAATGAGTCCGCCCGGTAGGCGGATTTCTCCGGCTACCGGGCGGCAGAGGCAGGTCAGCGCCCGGCCATTATTGGTCGCGCTTGACTTCCTTGAAGTCGGCGTCGACGACGTTGTCGTCCACCGGCTTCGCGTTGTCGGCCGCTTGCTGCTGGCCGGCGGCTTGCTGCGCCTGCATGTCGGCGTACATCTTCTCGCCCAGCTTCTGCGATGCCGTCGACAGGGCTTCCACCTTGGCGTCGATCGCGGCCTTGTCGCCTTCCTTCAGCGTGCCTTCCAGGTCCTTGATGGCGGCTTCGATGCTTTCCTTTTCGGAGGCTTCGAGCTTGTCGCCATACTCGGTCAGCGACTTGCGGGTGGCATGCACCAGCGCGTCGGCCTGGTTGCGCGACTGGGCCAGTTCGGCAACGCGGTGATCTTCCTCGGCGTTGGCCTCGGCATCCTTGACCATGCGCTGGATCTCGTCTTCCGACAGACCCGAGTTGGCCTTGATGGTGATCTTGTTTTCCTTGCCGGTGCCCTTGTCCTTGGCGGACACGTGCAGAATGCCGTTGGCGTCGATGTCGAACGTGACTTCGATCTGCGGCATGCCGCGAGGCGACGGCGGGATCCCTTCGAGGTTGAACTCGCCCAGGGCCTTGTTGCCCGCGGCGATTTCGCGTTCGCCCTGGAACACCTTGATCGTCACGGCCGGCTGGTTGTCGTCGGCGGTCGAGAAGGTCTGCGAGAACCGGGTCGGGATCGTGGTGTTCTTCTGGATCATCTTCGTCATCACGCCGCCCAGGGTTTCGATACCCAGCGACAGAGGCGTCACGTCCAGCAGCAGCACGTCCTTGCGGTCGCCCGACAGCACGGAGCCCTGGATGGCGGCGCCAGCGGCGACGGCTTCATCGGGGTTCACGTCCTTGCGCGGATCCTTGCCGAAGAATTCCTTCACCTTCTCCTGGACCTTGGGCATGCGGGTCATGCCGCCGACCAGGATCACGTCGTCGATGTCGGAAACCTTCACGCCGGCGTCCTTGATGGCCACGCGGCAGGGCTCGATCGTGCGTTCGATCAGTTCCTCGACCAGCGCTTCCAGCTTGGCGCGCGTGATCTTCAGGTTCAGGTGCTTCGGGCCCGAGGCGTCCGCCGTGATGTACGGCAGGTTGATTTCGGTCTGCTGAGTCGACGACAGTTCGATCTTGGCCTTTTCAGCCGCTTCCTTCAGGCGTTGCAGGGCCAGCACGTCCTTGGACAGGTCAACGCCTTGTTCCTTCTTGAACTCGGAGATGATGTAGTCGATGATGCGCTGGTCGAAGTCTTCGCCGCCCAGGAAGGTGTCGCCGTTGGTCGACAGCACTTCGAACTGCTTTTCGCCGTCGACGTCGGCGATCTCGATGATGGACACGTCGAACGTGCCGCCGCCCAAGTCATAGACGGCGATCTTGCGGTCGCCCTTCTCGGTCTTGTCCAGGCCGAACGCCAGCGCGGCAGCGGTGGGTTCGTTGATGATGCGCTTGACTTCCAGGCCCGCGATGCGGCCGGCGTCCTTGGTGGCCTGGCGCTGGCTGTCGTTGAAGTAGGCGGGCACGGTGATGACGGCCTCGGTCACTTCTTCGCCCAGGTAGTCCTCGGCGGTCTTCTTCATCTTGCGCAGCACGTCGGCCGACACTTGGGGAGGCGCCATCTTCTTGCCGCGCACTTCCACCCAGGCGTCGCCGTTGTCGGCGCGGACGATGGCGTAGGGCATCAGGTTGATGTCCTTCTGCACCGCCTTTTCTTCGAACTTGCGGCCGATCAGGCGCTTCACCGCGTACAGGGTGTTGCGCGGGTTGGTCACAGCCTGGCGCTTGGCCGGCGCGCCGACCAGGGTCTCGCCATCGTCCATGTAGGCAACGATGGAGGGGGTGGTGCGAGCGCCTTCCGCGTTTTCAATGATTTTGACCTGCCCGCCGTCCATGACAGCCACGCAGCTGTTGGTCGTGCCCAGGTCAATGCCAATAATCTTGCTCATGGTGGGTTACCTTGATTAAATCTATGAAAATAGAGAAAAACTTCTTGTCCCCACATAACTGGGGCTGCCCGCAGGGTTTTTCAAGACGCCTGGCTGGAATTTTCCGCGGCCGGGTCCTGCAAGCGCTGGATTGCCGCCGTGAACTGGGGCAATCCGGGCCAACCGGTGATACGTCCCAGCCGCTTTCCGGACCGGTACAGCACAAAAGTGGGGACGCCATGCAGCGAAAAGCGCCGGCCCAGCGGTTCGTCCGCGTAGACGTCGGCTTCGAACCACGTCAAGCCGAGCCCAACCAGCGTTTCCTGGTGCAGCAGCGCCGCCTGCTTGAAAAGATTGCAGTTATAGCAATCCTGGCCCCACAGAAATACGCAACGCAAATCCGATCCCGGCGCCTGGACCACGGCGGCGTCGAATCCCGCGGTGTCGACATGACGCATGCCGAACACCTGGAATACCTGAGCCGGATCGAAGCGGGGATCGGTCATGGGGCGTCGGGTATTCAGCCCTGGCCGGCCGACACCACCACCAGCGCCGGACGCAGGGTCCGGTCGGCGATGGCATAGCCCTTTTGCAGCAGCTGCAGCACGGTGTTGGCGGGCTGCTCGTTGGGAATGGACGAAATGGCCTGATGCTGGTGCGGGTCGAACTTGTCGCCCTGCGCCGGCGCGATTTCCTTGAGCAGATTGCGCTCGAAGGCGGCGGCCAGCTGCTTGAGGGTCACTTCGACGCCTTCGCGCAGCGTTTCTACGGTCTGGTCAGGCTGGGCCAGCGCGGCTTCCAGGCTGTCCTTGACCGGAACCAGGCTTTCGGCGAACGACTCGATGCCGAACTTGCGCGCCTTGGACACTTCTTCCTGGGCGCGGCGGCGCACGTTCTCGGCTTCGGCGTGGACGCGCAGAAGCTGGTCGTGCTGCTCGTTGACGGTAGCCTGGGCCGCGTCCAGCTGGGCGCGCAACTCGTTCAGCTCGGCCTGCGCGGCGTCCTGGGCGGCGGGGGCCGCATCGGCGTTCTGGCCGACTTCGGGCGCCTGGTCTGCAGGCTCGTGGGGTGCCGTCATGGGGAATCCTCCAAAAAGAATGGCTTTCGCAGACATGAATGGGGGCCAATACCCCTATTTCAAGCCCGGGTAAGCGAAATATTCCCTGACGGCGGCCGGGGACGGCCGCCCACCGGACGAAATCCGCCTATTTCTTGTGCGGCTGCGCCGGCGCGACGGCGTCGCTGGCCGGAAAACTCTCTTTCAGGGCGCGGTCCACACGCTTGTCGTCCGCGTCCGGATCGGATTGGATCGCGACCGGATCGCTGGCCGGAAAGGTGTCGGCCAGGGCCTCGTCCAGCTCGTGTTCGACGTGGTCCTCGTCGACCGGGGTGCTTACCTTCCCCTTTTGGACCGTCTTTCCAGTCTTGGGATCATGGTGCATGCGCCTTCTCCTTCAAGTCCGTGATGTCTGAGACCATCCCTGCAAGTGCCGTTCCACGAGGCGGGCCAGCCCCGAGATCCAGGCCGGATCGTCATTGATCGCCGGGATGTAACGGAACTGCTTGCCCCCTGCCCCGACAAAGGCTTCGCGGCCCTCCAGGCTGATCTCTTCCAGGGTTTCCAGACAGTCTGCCACAAATCCCGGGCACACCACATCGACCTCGGTGATCCCGGAGCCGGCAAGCGCCTTGAGCGTCAGCTCGGTATAGGGCTCCAGCCAGCGGGCGGTGCCGAACCGGCTCTGGAAGGTCACTTCGATATCTTCGCGCGGCAGCGACAGGCGCTGGGACAGGAGACGCGCCGTCTCCATGCAATCGCGGTAGTAGGGGTCGCCCAGCTCGATCGAATAGCGAGGCAGGCCGTGAAAGCTCATGACCAGCTTCTGGGGCTTGCCGTGTTCCTGCCAGTAGCGCTCGATGCGGCCGGCCAGCGAGTCCAGGTAGGCCGGCTCTTGGTGAAAGCGCTTGATGAAGCGCATTTCGGGCTGGTCGCGCAGCCGTCCCACATGGCGGGTCACCGCGTCCACCACGGTGGCCGTGGTGCTGGCGGCGTACTGGGGATAGAGCGGCACGGTCAGGATGCGGTCGCAGCCCTGCTCGCGCAGCCGCGTGATGGCGTCGGGAATGGAGGGGTTGCCGTAGCGCATCCCCAGCTCGACGACGGCGTCCACGCCGGCCGCCTGCAGGGCGGCGCGCACGCCATCGGCCTGGCGCTGGCTGTAGACCATCAGCGGCGAGCCTTCCTTCATCCAGACGCCGGCGTAGCGCGGCTCCAGCTTCTTGGGCCGCATGTTCAGCACGAGGCCGTGCAGGATGGGCTTCCAGAGGTAGCGTGGAATCTCGATCACGCGGGGGTCGGACAGAAATTCGCCCAGGTATTTGCGTATGTCCTTCTTGCCCGGCGTGTCCGGGGTGCCCAGGTTCACCAGCAGCACGCCGATCTTGCCGGGCACGCGGGGCGGGGGATCTTCGTTGAAGGGGTCGTCTTGCTCGGTTTCAGGCAGGTAGCGTTCAGGCCAGAGATACTTGAACAGGCGAAGAAACACACAGACTCCCCTTCCTCCGCAGGGAGGATGTAGCTTTGAATGGAACTACTGATTGTGGCTGAGGGCGTTGGACAGCAGGCGCGCCGTGATGTCCACGATGGGAATGACGCGTTCGTAGGCCATGCGGGTGGGACCGATCACGCCCAGCGTGCCCACCACCTTGCCGTCCACGCCATAAGGCGCGGTGATGACGGACACCTCTTCCATCGGCACCAGCTGCGAATCGCCGCCGATATAGATCTGCACGCCCTGCGCGCGACTGGACACGTCCAGCAACTGCAGCAGGTCGGTTTTTTTCTCGAACAGCGAGAACATCTTGCGCAGCCGGTCCATGTCGGAGGCGATGTCCGTCACGTCCAGCAGCTTGCGCTCGCCGGAAATGACCACGGCGTCCCCGTCTTCGGCGGCTTCGGCGCTGGCTTCGACGGCGGCCTGCATCAGGCGCGAGATATCTTCGCGCAGTTGGGCCAGCTCGGTGGACAGGGTCTGGCGCACCGCGTTGAAGGATTTGCCCGCGAAATGCATGTTGAAGAAATTGCCGGCTTCGAGCAATTCGGCTTCGGCGTAATCCCGCTGGACGAAAAGGATGCGGTTCTGAACGTCGCCGTCGGGCGTCACAATGATCAGCAGCACCCGCTTGTCGGACAGCCGGATGAATTCGATCTGGCGGAACACCTGGGCGCGCTTGGGCGTCAGCACCACGCCGGCGAACTGCGTCAGGTTGGACAGCAGCGCGGCGGCCGCGTTGACCGCGCGGGTGGGTTCGGCCGCCGACAGCATCTCGCCCATGTTGTGGGGTTGCAGCTGATAAGACTGCACCGCCAGCAGGGAATCGACGAACATGCGGTAGCCCCGCGGCGTGGGAACACGGCCGGCGGAGGTATGCGGGCTATGGATCAGTCCCAGCTCTTCCAGGTCCGCCATGACATTGCGGATGGTGGCCGGAGACAAGTCGAAGACTTTCGATAGCGTCCGCGAGCCGACTGGCTGCCCATCGGCGATGTAGCGTTCTATCAACGCTTTCAGTAGTGCGCGTGCGCGGTCATCCATAACAGGTATTTTAGGGAATCTTTTCCAATTAAGGCGATTTTTGTCCCGCAAGCGGATATGCGGCCCCATATAATCGGCTAACCAGCCCATTCCGGGCGGGTTTCGGCCTTTCTGATTTGCACGCAGCCATGCACTTTCCTACCGTCGCCCTGATCGGCAGATACCAGGACACCGGCCTGGACACACCGCTGAGAGCACTTGCGCACGCGCTGACGCAGGCGGGCCGGCACGTGCTCATCGACGCGGATACGGCGCGCAATACCGGATTGACCGAATACCCCGTCGCCACGCTTGAAGAAATCGGCAAAACCGCATCGCTGGCCGTCGTGATGGGCGGCGACGGCACCGTGCTGGGCGCGGGGCGCCACCTGGCGCCTTACGGCGTGCCGCTGGTGGGCATCAACCACGGGCGCCTGGGCTTCATTACCGACATTGCCCTGCAGGACGCGCACGGCGCGCTTGCCCGCGTGCTGGAAGGCAGCTTCAAGATCGAGGAACGCATGCTGCTGGAAGGCAGTGTGTGGCGCGGCGACCAGAAGATGTATTCCGCGTCTGCCCTGAACGACGTCGTGCTGAACCGCGCCGGGCGCGGCGGCATGATCGAAGTCCGGGTGGAACTGGACGGCGCCTTCATGTACACGCAGCGCGCCGACGGCCTGATCATCGCCACCCCGACCGGTTCCACCGCCTACGCCCTGTCGGCCAACGGCCCCATCCTGCACCCGGGCATGAACGCCATGGTGCTGGTGCCCGTGGCGCCGCAAACGCTATCGAACCGCCCCATCGTCATTCCCGACACGGGCGTGCTGAACATGACGCTCACGGCCATGGGCCGCGTCGAAGTCGGCGCCAGCGTGCATTTCGACATGCAGACCTGGTCCGACCTGCAACCGGGCGACCGCATCGTCGTGCAGCGCGCCCCCCATACCATCCGCTTCGTGCATCCGGAAGGCTACAGCTTCTTCTCCACCCTGCGCCGCAAGCTGCATTGGAACCTGATGCCCCAAGCCACCGACAACGTAGAGTAGTTAGCGCCCCGACATGCTGCGCACCCTGCATATCCGCGACTTCGTCATCGTCGAACAGACCGAGATCCATTTTGGCCCCGGCTTTACCGTCTTCTCCGGCGAGACCGGCGCGGGCAAATCCATTCTGGTGGATGCGCTGGCGCTGGCGCTGGGCGAACGGGGCGACGCCAGCATGCTGCGCGAAGGCGCGCCGCGCGCCGACATCACCGCGGTCTTCGATACGCCCAAGACGCTGCACGCCTGGCTGGCCGAACGAGAGATCGACGCCGACGAGGAACTGTCCCTGCGCCGCGTCATCGACGCGCAGGGCCGCAGCCGCGCCTACATCAACGGCACGCCCGCCACCGTGGCGCAATTGCGCGAACTGGGCGACAGCCTGGTCGACATCCACGGCCAGCATGCGCACCAAAGCCTGATGCGCCCCGACGCCCAGCGCGATCTGCTGGACGCGCACGGCGGCCACGGGGATCTGCGCCATGCCGTCAGCCAGGCCTGGAAGCAATGGCGCGCCCTGGCGCGGCAGCTGGAATCCGCGGAAAAAGACGCCGAAAGCCTGGCGACCGAACGCGAGCGCCTGCAATGGCAGGTCGAGGAACTGGACCAACTGGGCCTGGGCCCGGACGAATGGGATTCGCTGCAATCCGAGCATACGCGCCTGTCGCACTCGCAGTCGCTGCTGGACGGCGCCTCACAGATCCTGGAGGCGCTGGACGGCGAAGGCGACTCCGCGCACCACCGCGTCACCTCGGCCAACCACCGCATCCAGCAGATGCTGCGCCACGACCCCGGCCTGCAAGGCGTTCATGACGAACTGGAATCCGCCCGCATCGCCATCAGCGAAGCCGTTTCCGACCTGAACAACTACGTCAGCCGCGTCGACCTGGACCCGAAGCGGCTCGCCGACGTGGAAGCGCGCCTGAGCCTGGTGTTCGAGACCGCCCGCAAGTTCCGCACGGAACCCGACGCGCTGTGCGAATTGCGCGACTCCCTGCATGCCGAGCTGGCCGCCTTGCAAGCCGCGGGCGACATCGACGCGCTGCGCGCCCAGGCCGCCGCCGCCCAGACGCAGTACGACTCGGCCGCCGCCAAACTGTCTGCCGCCCGCCGCAAGATCGCGAAAGACCTGGGCAAACAGGTCACGCTGGCCATGCAGTCGCTGGCCATGCAGGGCGGCAAGTTCGAGCCCGCGCTGGCGGCGTCCGCGCCGTCCGCGCACGGCAATGAACAAGTGGAATTCCTCGTGGCCGGCCACGCCGGCACCACGCCGCGCCCGCTGGCCAAGGTGGCCTCGGGCGGCGAGCTCTCGCGCATCTCACTGGCGCTGTCCGTCATCGCCAGCCGCGCGGCGCGCGTGCCGACGCTGATCTTCGACGAGGTCGACAGCGGCGTGGGCGGCGCAGTCGCCGAAGCCGTCGGCAAGCTGCTGCGCGAACTGGGCGAACGCCATCAAGTGCTGTGCGTCACTCACCTGCCCCAGGTTGCCGCCTGCGCGAACAACCAGTTCCTGGTCAGCAAGGCCGAATCGCGCGGCACGACGCGCTCCAGCATCGAAGAACTGGACCCGCCCGCCCGCGTCGAGGAAATCGCCCGGATGCTGGGCGGCATCAAGCTCACGGCCACCACGCGCGAACATGCGCGCGAGATGCTGGAAGGCTTCGGCCAAGCCGCCACCTGATCGCCCCGCGCCGGCGTAGCCGGCGATCCCGGCCCCCCAAAAAAAACCCCTTCGAGCAGAAGGGGTTTTGGATTTCACTGGCCCATGGCGAGCGCGGCCACGAACCGTGGGGCGCGCCGGGGGCTTAGCGGCCTTTCAGGCAGCTGCCGCAAATGCCGTAAAGCACCATCGCGTGGCTTTCCAGCGCGAAGGCGTTGTCCTTGGCAATCTTCTGCTGCCGCTTTTCGATGTCCGGGTCCGAAAACTCGACGACTTTCCCGCAATTCGTGCAGATCAGGTGATCGTGGTGATCGCCGTCATTGAGCTCGAACACGGCCTTGCCGCTATCGAACTGGCTGCGCGCAAGAATGCCGGCCTGCTCGAACTGGGTCAGGACGCGGTAGACGGTGGCCAGGCCGATTTCGACGTTTTCGCCGATCAGGGCCCGGTAGACGTCTTCGGCGCTCAGATGGCGTTCGCCCGATTTGCGGAAAATATCAAGAATCTTCAGGCGGGGAAAAGTCGCCTTCAAACCCATGTTCTTCAGTTCGCTTTGGTCGCTCATGGTGTAATCGCTCTCCGTCCGCGTTGGCATGGGCAAGGATAGGTTTACCGCGAGCCGGCTCACCGAATTCATGCCGCCACGCGGAACTATCCTTATGAAACCTTTATGATAACGGTTTTGTCTGCTTCCAAATAATAGGGGCGCGTTGTGTCCATGATTGCACGAATTCCCTCCCGCTCTCTGAAGACCGGTCTGGTCATTGCCACGCTGGCCGTCGCCCTGGCGGGCTGCACCTCGGACAAGTGGGGCTTCCCTTACAAGGCCAGCGTCCAGCAAGGCAACTGGATCACGCAGGAACAGGTTGCGCTGCTCCAGCCGGGCATGACCCGCGAGCAGGTGCGCTTTGCCCTGGGCAGCCCCACGCTGACCAGCGTGCTGCACGCCAACCGCTGGGATTATCCGTACTACTTCAAGCCCGGCTACGGCGAAGCGCAAGAACGCAAGTTCACCGTCTGGTTCGAAAACGACCGGCTGGTGCGCTGGGAAGGCGACAAGCAGCCCGACCTGCAGCCCTACCAGATGAATACGCCGGATTCCGTCGCCGACGAGAAGGCCGACCAGCGCCTGAACCAGGACGAAGCCCGCCTGAAGGAAGAGCAGGACCAGACCAAGCGCGAAGCCGACGCCCCTGTCAGCCCGCTCAATCAATACCCCGGCCAGCCCGGCAACGCGCCCGAACCGCTGCGCTGACACCAAGGATTCTCTATGCGTATTGCTATTGCCGGCGCGAACGGCCGCATGGGCCAGATGCTGATCGAGGCCGTACTGAAGGCCGACGGCCTGGAACTGGCCGTGGCGCTGGGCAGCAAGGGCTCCAGCGCACTGGGCCGCGACGCGGGCGCCACGCTGGGCAAGCAGACCGGCGTCGCCATCACCGATGACCTGGACGCGCTGGCCGGCGCTGACTGCCTGATCGATTTCACCCGCCCCGAAGGCACGCTGGAGCATCTGCAGGCCTGCGTGAGGCACGGCGTGAAAGCCGTCATCGGCACCACCGGCTTCGACGACAACGGCCGCGCCGAAATCGAAGTGGCCGCCCAGAAGACCGCCATCGTGTTCGCGCCCAACATGAGCGTGGGCGTCAACGCCACGCTCAAGCTGCTGGACATGGCCGCACGCATCCTGAATGCCGGCTACGACGTGGAAGTGTTCGAGGCGCATCACCGCAACAAGGTGGATGCCCCGTCGGGCACCGCCTTGAAGATGGGCGAAACCATCGCCTCGGCCTGGGAAGTCGCCCTGCCCGACGTCGCCACCTGGAGCCGCCACGGCGACACCGGCGTGCGCAAGCCCGGCACCATCGGCTTTTCGGTGCTGCGCGGCGGCGATATCGTGGGCGACCACACCGTGTCGTTCTGCGGCATCGGCGAGCGCATCGAGATCTCGCACCGCTCGTCCAGCCGCGCCACCTACGCGGAAGGCGCGCTGCGCGCGGCGCGGTTCCTTGAAGAAAAGACCAACGGCCTGTACGACATGCAGTCCGTGCTGGGTTTCTGATAGCCGCCACGCATGAAAAAAGGACCCTGCCGGGTCCTTTTTTTGGCCTGCCCGCGGGCCTCAGACCACCACGGGCTCGGGTTCCAGCCGCACGCCGTAGCGGGCGGCCACCGCATCCTGCACGGCCCGCGCCAGGCCCATGATGTCGGCGGCGGTGGCGCCGCCCCGGTTGACCAGCACCAGCGCCTGGCGGTCATGCACGCCGGCCGCGCCCAGCGTCCGGCCCTTCCAGCCGCATTGATCGATCAGCCAGCCCGCCGCGAGCTTGTAGCGGCCATCCGGCTGGACGTAGGACACCAGCCCAGGGTGGCGGTCCGTGAGCGCATCGCGCATCGCAGCCGGCACGATCGGATTCTTGAAGAAGCTGCCGGCGTTGCCGATGACCGCCGGATCGGGCAGCTTGGCGCGGCGGATGTCGCAGACGGCGTCGAATACGTCGCGCGCCGAAGGCGACTCGCCGGCCAGCTTAGCGTGGCGCTGCAGGTCGGGGTATCCGAGCACGGGCCGCCAGGGCCGCGGCAGGGAAAAACGCACGCTCACGATGACCCAGCGGCCAGGCGCGTCGTGCTTGAACGCGCTGTCGCGATAGGAATAGCGGCAATCCGCCGCGCGCATCTCCACATAGCGCGCCTCCCGCACATCCCAAGCCGTCAGGCTGTGGAAGCGCTCTTCGAGCTCTACGCCATAGGCGCCGATGTTCTGAACCGGGGCCGCGCCGACGGTGCCGGGTATCAGCGCCAGATTCTCCAGCCCGTCCCATCCCTGTGCGATGCACGCCGACACGAAGCCGTGCCAGCTTTCGCCGCCCGCCGCCTCGACGATCCACGCATCGGGCCGCGCCTCCAGCAGGCGCACGCCCTTGAAGGCCACGCGCGCCACCAGCCCGGGCACCCGCTCCGGCAGCACCAGGTTGCTGCCGCCGCCCAGTACGAGCAGCGGCGATGCCTGCCGCGCCAGCGCGGACAAGGCGGGCAATTGCGCGGGGGCTTTCAGCGTGACGAACGCGCCGGCCTCGGACGCGAGCCCCAGCGTATTCAGGCGGGTAAGGTCCTGAACCACCGGCAGCAAGGAATCGGGCGCGAGGTCAGCGACGGGCGAATTTGACATGTGTGCAGTGCGGTGTGCTATAGTTTCTGTCTTCGCTCATATTACTTGATTGAGTGTTTGACCTGTGTTTCAGGCATTGCCAGCAAGGCAATGCCAGCAAAACCCAAGCCCGTACAGCCATGGCTGCACTCCGGCACGGAAAGCCCAAGAAACCCAGGCCAAGACAAGCTCCAAAAAATCATGGTAGAATGCGCGCCTTCTGATCGATAACCAAGTTGATCAGGGTGAATAAGAAAACAGGTTCTGGGCAGTTCACGGAACCAATGCGGGAGTAGCTCAGTTGGTAGAGCGCAACCTTGCCAAGGTTGAGGTCGCGAGTTCGAGACTCGTCTCCCGCTCCAAATTTTGATCTGCAGCGTTTTTAGATTCTGCGGATCGTTGAAACAAGGGCCTACGGGCCCTTTTTTCATTCCTGCGCCTTTCGCGCCAAGCCCCCCCCTACCTGCTGAATGGCCCTGCAATGCCCGCCATGGTGGCAGCCGCGCGTCGCACGCGATTGCGCCATTTTCGGACCCGTCCAATGGGCTTGCCCCTGTTGTAAACGCTCTAATAAACGCCACAGCGAAGAATGTGGCGTTTATGGGCTCACGCGCCACAGCCGTTCCGCTCAAGAAGACCCCATTGCGGAATTCAGAAACCATGGTAGCGGTCGCGCTAAGAAATGTCGTCAAGCAATACAAGATGGGCCAAGCTCGCATTCACGCATTGGCGCAGATAGACTTGTCCGTACGGCGATCGCGCTTTACCGTCCTCGCGGGAAGATCGGGCAGCGGAAAGACAACCCTGTTGAATCTCATGGGTGGGATAGACCGCCCGGATAGCGGCAAGATATTCATTGCCAACCAAGACCTGTCGACCTTGTCGGATAACGAACTTACCGATTTCCGGGCAAGAAACATCGGCTTCATATTCCAGAACTTCAATCTGATTCCCGTGCTCACGGCGTATGAGAACGTGGAATATCCCCTGATCATTCGCCAGGCTCCCCGCGCAAGACGGCGGGCGCAAGTGCTGAGCGCCCTCGATTCAGTGGGCTTGGCGGACAAAGCCGCGCACATGCCCGGACAACTCTCCGGCGGCCAGCGCCAGCGGGTAGCCATAGCCAGGGCGCTTATCCATCAGCCGCAGATCGTGCTGGCGGATGAACCCACCGCCAACCTCGACAGCGTCACGGGCCAGGCCATCCTGGAACTGCTGCGAAAACTCCAGCTTGAACGCGGGCTTTCCGTCATTTTTTCCTCGCACGACCCCCAGGTCATCGCGGCCGCGGATGAAGTTCACATCGTGAGCGACGGACTCGTGAATGCAGCGATCGCCAATGCAGGCGCCAGCCCGCAAGGGGGTTCAATGGAGCGCTTGCAAGGTGTTTAAGCTGGCCTGGCGCAATCTCCTGAGAAACCGCAGACGAACCGGCGCCACCTTGCTGGCGATGATTGTGGGAATGGTGGGAATACTGTTGTTCGGCGGATATGCGGTAACCATCGAGCGGGGCCTGCAGACCGCATTCGTGCGCTCGATGGGACACATGCAGATTCAGCACAAGGACTACCTGCTGTATGGCAGCGGCAATCCATCGCTGTACGGGATATACGACTACGAAAAAATCCGGTCCCGGATTCAATCCCACGCCGAGCTGCAAAACGATATCAGCGTGATAACTCCGGTATTGACAGCCGGCGGCATCGCCGGCCGGTACGCGACGGGCGCTTCCAAGGCCGTGATGGTTCAGGGAGTGGAAGTCGAAGGACAAAGCAAGCTGCGCAGCTGGAATGCTTACGGAATGAAAATGCGGGTCCTGCCCAACTATCTCGACGGCATGGCGCAGAATTCCGCAGTATTGGGAGGCGGGGTCGCCCGCGTGCTCGGCATATGCGCGCAGGACGAATCGTCTTCCTGCGCATTGCCCACCCTGGATACGCCGCAAGGCGAGGCATTGGCCCAGGACATAGCAAGCCTCAGCCATATGGAACGCCCTGCCGAGGCAGGGGAAGATCAGATCGAGCTATTGACCGCCACGGCCGCCGGCGTGCCCAACATCGCTCGGCTCCAAGTCGTTGGCATCGAAAAGCAAGGCGCCCGCGAGCTCGACGACATCTATGTCGGCGTGCATCTTCCTCAGGCCCAGAATCTGCTGAATGGCGGCGACGGGCAGGTCGCCACGGCGGTTCTGGTGCAACTTTACGATACGGCCCGCCTGCCGTACGTAAAGGCGAAGATCCAGGCAATCCTGCGGGAGGAAATGCCGGGGCAGCCGCTGATCGCGCACGATTTCATGACCTTGCAGCCGCTGTACGAGCGCATCATCACGATGTTCGAAATGATCTTCGGCTTCATCGCCCTGCTGATCGCTTGCGTTGCCATTTTCACGATAGGCAATACGATGAACATGGCAGTAATGGAGCGCACCGTCGAGATCGGCACGCTGCGGTCCATGGGATTGCGCAGAGGAGGCGTTCAATCCCTGTTTCTATGCGAAGGCGCAATGCTGGGAGCAATAGGATGCGTGCTTGGCATAGGCATGGCCTGGATTGCCGCCGGGATAATCAATCGCGCGGAACTGGCCTGGCTTCCTCCCGGCGTGGTCTATCCCAGCCCGATCCACATACAGCTTTGGGCCGAGCCTAAGTTCATCATGGTGTGCGTTGGCGTGTTGATACTGGTGTCGTTGCTATCGACCTGGTTTCCGGCGCAGCGCGCAGCGCGGATCAGCATCGTCGACTCCCTGCGCTACGTTTAATTCGTTCCGATCCAATGCGAAAGCTGTCCGCTGCCCTTCTTTTATTTTTATTCAGCCATGGAGCTGCCGCGATCCCTGACGGACAGGCGCTGCTGGAATACAGCGACGCGGTCAGGAATCCGGACCGGTCCTTTCGCTTGACGGTGCTCTTGACGAGCTACAAGGACGAACATCTCAACCAGACTACCTCCCTGGTGCTGTATTCGCGCGCGGACCCGAACAAGGGGCAGTATCGCAGCCTGCTGCATTTCACCAATCCCAGCCGCGATGCGGGAAAGCTCACTTTAAAGAACGGGAAAGACCTTTGGATTTTCGACCCGCGCAGCAAAGCCAGCGTCCCGATATCGCCGCAACAGCGCTTGTTGGGCCAGGCCGCGAACGGCGACGTCGTTACCGCCAACTGGGGGCTCGACTACACCGTTACCGGCGTCACCGAGGAGAGCATTCTGGACGGCGACCGGATACGCCGCGACAGCTACAAGCTCGACCTGAAAGCGCGCAGGCCGGACGTGACCTACGACACCATGGAACTATGGATCGACAAGGACGGGTATCGCACCCGAAAAGCCAAGTTCTATGCAGCCAGCAAAGCGCTTTTGAAGACTGCGTATTACCGCTCCTACAGGAATGCGCTGGGCAGAGACCGGCCAACCGAAACCATCATCATCGACGGCGTCAATTCAAAGTGGGTGACGATCATGCGCTACGACGATTTCGCCTGGCAAGACGTGCCTGACGCATGGCTGCAGCGTGATTACCTGCCCAGATTCCAACCCGTATATCGCGCGGAATGAGAACAGCAGCGGCAATGACGATGGCGTTGGCGTGCCTGGGAGCGGTGGCAGCAACGGAAGAGACGGATCTGCAGGCCCTGCGCTTTGCCAGCGAACAGGCCGCCCCGGAGACGGTTCAGGAGAGGCCCGTCAAATATGTGTCGGTCCAGCTGGAGGCAGCTGTCGAACTGAGTAAGTCCATGCCCGATTCAAGACGGGCCTCGCTCGACACGTATTGGGACCGCCAGATTGATGGCAATTGGCGAGCCGTGCTGTCAAACCGCATCGACGCGCGCATCAGCCAGGGAGCCAAGGGCGACCATGCCGTCAATCTGCTGAAGGAAGCCTATCTCACGCGGAACTTTGATGGCCATGCGATGCTGGATGCGGGGCGCATCAATGCAAGGTACGGAGTGGCAAGAGGCTATAACCCGACCGATTTCCTGGGCGTCGGCGCCCATCGTTCCATCGTATCCGGCGATCCGGACATGCTGCAGAAGAATCGGCTGGGCAATGCCATGATTCGGTGGCAGCGCTTGTGGGACGAAGCCAGCGTTACCCTGCTGTGGTCCCCGAAGCTGGCGGACAAGCCGGATGCCCGAGGATCGAGCCTGGATTGGGGCGCCAGCAATTCGAAGGAAAGGCTATTGTTTTCTGGCAACTATCGACTGTCCGAGGACCTCAATCCTCAACTTGTCGTGTATCGGGAACAGGGAGGGGAACCGCAAATCGGCGTCAACGCGTCCAGGGTGCTGGGCGAGTCGACCGTAGCTTACTTCGAATGGGCGGGGGGAAAGACCGGCCGCAAGCTTCGGGCCCAGCCGGACGCTGACGAGAAATGGCGCAACCGGCTTTCGACCGGCGCAACATGGACAAGCGACAGCAAGCTCAACCTGACCTTCGAGGTGCAGCGCGATGAGACGGCCACCACTTACCAGCGCCCGAAGCACCCATTCCTTTCCGCCTATCCGACCGGCGTCCAATATCAGCTTGGCGATAATCTCGACCCCCTGGCCCTGCTGAGAGGAAGAGCATCCGTACTGCTGCGCGCCGACTGGCAAGACAGCATCGTGGATAACCTCAACCTTTCTATCTTGCGCGCCCAGAATACGGACGACGATCGCGCCATGGGATGGGCCGAAGCCAGGTATCACCATGGCGTTCTCGATTACGCCCTGCAATGGCAACGCATCTACGGCGAATTGAGCCCTCAAGCGCATGTCCCACGGCAAACGTGGCAGTTCATCGTCAGCTACTTTTACTGATCAAGGTTCGCAGGAAAAAAAGTGATGTATACTCTTGCCTCGCTGATTGACAGCCGCCCAGGACCAAACCCAGGTCTTGCCGGACATGTCACGCAGCAGCCAAGCAAAATGCGGGAGTAGCTCAGTTGGTAGAGCGCAACCTTGCCAAGGTTGAGGTCGCGAGTTCGAGACTCGTCTCCCGCTCCAGATTCCGGTCTGTGAGCTTCGTTGGAAGCATCGCCTGACGAAAGAAGACGGGCCCGCATGGGCCTTTTTCTTTACCGGCCGCGATGCGCGCAAGAAGGAATTTTCGCGCGCTGTGCAAAGGTTTAAAAACCATGTACAATCGCTGTCTTTGGTGAACAGCGCCTTGCGTGAAAAATCGCAGGCAGCCGCATCAAAGCAAGGCAGGACAGCAGTACCCCAAAGAAGTACCCCAAGCGGGAGTAGCTCAGTTGGTAGAGCGCAACCTTGCCAAGGTTGAGGTCGCGAGTTCGAGACTCGTCTCCCGCTCCAAATATAAAGAGGAAGCAACGGCCCACACCGCGCTTCCTTTTTTCTTGCAAGTGCTGGCGCAATGGCAGAGTGGTTATGCAGCGGATTGCAAATCCGTGTACGTCGGTTCGATTCCGGCTTGCGCCTCCAGCATCTTCTCCCCTTCCCCAGCATCTCGTTACCCATCCCTACGCCCCGTCAATCGAATGATTGCTAAGGTGACGCCGTTTTCATTGAACGACGACTCTCCATGCACAACATTTCGGATTCCCGGACGGGCGCGACCCGCCGCTCCTCCTTCTTGACGCTGTCCGCCGCCGCGCTGATCTCCCTGGCGCCGTTCGCCGCCGAAGCCGGCGACAAGCATCATCACCATCACCGCCACAAGGGCGGCGAATACAAGGAGCAGTATTGGGATGGAGCCTGCAAGGTCGAGCGCAAATGGAAGCGCAATGGCGAGTACCGCGAGAAGCGCAAGTGCCGCCCCGATTATGCTTATGGCTACGCACCTCAACCCGTGGCGGTGCCCATGATGCCGGCGTCGCCCGCCATCGTGATCACGCCTTCCATCATCATTCGCCCCTGAACATGGATCAATCGGTGAAGGACGCCCTGGCCCGCTGGCCGAATGTGCCGGCGGTGCACGGCTGGCTGTCGCTGGACGCGCGCGGCCGCTGGCGCCTGCATCCGCAAGGCCAGGCGGCCGGCGGCGGCCCGGGCGAGTCCATCACCAACACCCAGATCCAGGAATTCATCAACCGCAACTACGGGCATGACGAGGCGGGCCGCTGGTTTTTCCAGAACGGTCCGCAGCGGGTATACGTGCGCCTGGACGCCGCACCCTACGTGCTGCGGCTGGCCGACGACAACCGCGCCTTGCTCACGCACACGAATGCGGCGGTGAAGTCAGTCAGCGGATGGTGGCTGGATGACGAAGGGCAGCTCTACGCCATGACGCCGCTGGGCGCCGGCATCGTGCTGGACCGCGATCTGCCGCCGCTCCTGGAACGGATGACGACGGAAGGCGGCGCCGCGCTGCTGGATGCGCTGGCGGACCTGGCGCCCGGCCAGGCCATCACGGCCCGGTATCCCGAGGTCTATGCCGCCGCGCCGCTTCAATCGATGGCGCGACGCGACGCGCCCGCGCGCCTGGGATTCGAGCCGAACCCGGCAGCCGATCCGGCCTGATCCCCTAGGCGCCTTACCGCGCCGCGCTCAGCCGCGGCCGCTCTTGACCAACGCGAACTTGCCGTCGCCCAGCAGGGCGAGCACCGCGGCGGCCACGGTCAGGAAAATCGGATATTCCCAGCCGCCGCCCGTGTTGCCGAAGCCCCAGCCGTTGCCGAAATGCACGGTCGACGCAACGAAAAGCTGCACCACCGCGATGGCGGCGATCCAGCGCGGCACAACGCCCAGGATCAGCAGCACGCCCGCCCCGACTTCGAAGAACGTGACGGGATAGGCCAGCCAGCCGGCGAAGCCGATCTTGGCGAAGAACTGCGCGGTGCCGGGCAGCGTGAAGACGAGCAGCTTGGTCAGGCCGTGGGCCAGGAACATCACGCCAAGCGCGACGCGCAGCAGCAGTGCGGCATAGGGCGCGGTACGGGTATCAATCATTGCAATCATCCTTGTGCGGAATGCGAATCGCCCGGAACGGAAGATTCTTCATGGGCCGTATTCTTGCGATTCCAAAAACAAAGATAAACATGCAGAATTGCAAATTATTGTTCCCCGTTAGGAAACAATCATGGATACCCATACCGCAATGCAGACCTACGCCAAGGTCGTGGAACTGGGCTCATTCGCGGCGGCGGCCGACAAGATGGGCCAGGCCCGTTCCGTGGTTACCCGGCAGATCGCCTACCTGGAACAGAAATACGGTGTGCGCCTGCTCAACCGCACCACCCGCAAGCTCAGCATGACGGATGCGGGACGCGCCTTCTATGAACGCGTGCGCCCCATCCTGGCCGAAGTGGCGGACCTGGAACTGTCGCTGCAGGCCGAAGGCCAGCGTCCCAGCGGCCGGCTGCGGGTCAGCGCCCCCGTTTCGTTCGGCATCCTGCACCTGGGCCCCGCCATCGCCGAGTACCTGCAGCGCTACCCGGACGTGATCATCGACCTGGACCTGAACGACCGCGTGGTGGACCTGGTGGAAGATGGCTACGACGTCGCCGTGCGGATCGGACCGCTCCTGGATTCCTCGCTGGTGGCCCGGCCGCTGGCGCCCCAGCAATTGCTGGTTTGCGCCGCGCCGTCCTATTTGAAGCGCCACGGCGCGCCGGCCGTGCCCGAAGACCTGAAGCAGCACCGCTGCCTGCACTATGCCTATGCCAGCACTGGCAACGAATGGCATTTCGAAAAAGACGGCGTGACGCATCTGGTGCGCGTGAACGCGGCGCTGCGGGCGAACAACGGCGACGTGCTGCGCACCGCCGCGCTGGCCGGCCACGGCATCATCCTGCAGCCGGAATTCCTGGTGGGCGAGGATATCCGCGCGGGACGCCTCACGGCCCTGTTGACCGACTACGCGCACACGCCCATTTCCATGGTCGCCGTCTACCCCCACCGGCGCTTCCTGTCGCCCAAGGTCAGGTCTTTCGTCGAGCACCTGGAAGAGCGCTTCGGCAACCCGTCCCCCGCCGTGCCGGGCCGGCGCGCCACGACCCGCCGCAGCCGTTAGAATCGTACCCATGACCGCCAAATCGCCCATCGCCTACTTCCCCGCGCCGCGCCGTTCCCATTTCTGCAGCCAATGCGGCTCGCCCGTCAACCGCCGGGTGCCGGAAGGCGACAACCGCGAACGCGACATCTGCGATCACTGCGGCGCGATCCACTACCAGAACCCGCGGCTGGTGGTCGGCACGGTGCCGGTCTGGGAAAACCGCGTGCTGCTCTGCCGGCGCGCCATCGAACCGCGCTACAACACCTGGACCCTGCCGGCCGGCTTCATGGAGCTGGGCGAAAGCACGGCGCAGGGCGCGGGGCGCGAAACGCTGGAGGAATCCGGCGCCAAGATCCAGCTTGGCGACATCTACACCATCATCGACGTGCCCCAGATCGAGCAGGTACACGTGTTCTACCTGGCGCAGGCGCTGGGCCCCGAGCTGGATCCCGGCCCCGAGAGCCTCGAAGCCCGCTATTATGACGAGTCCGAGATTCCCTGGGACGACCTGGCGTTCCGCACGGTGGCAAGCACGCTGCGCCTGTTTTTCGAGGACCGCAAGCGCGGCACGTTCGGCCCTCATCACTACACCCTCGAATCGCACCGTTGAAGCTGCCCTGGCTTGCCGCCGACACTCCCTTTCCCCCCGCGGAATTCGCGCTGACGGATCCCGACGGCCTGCTGGCCGCCGGCGCCGACCTGTCCCCCGCCCGGCTCGTCCAGGCTTATTCAAACGGCATCTTCCCCTGGTATTCGGAAGGCGAGCCCGTCCTCTGGTGGAGCCCCGATCCGCGCATGGTGCTGGCCGTGAAGGACTTCGCGCCATCGCACTCCCTGCGCAAGCTGCTCAGGCAGGTCGCAAGCCAGGAGCAGGACGCCGCGCCGCGCGTGCAGGTGCGCGTGGACACGGCCTTCCCGCAGGTCATGGCGGCCTGCGCCGCGCCGCGCGACGGCCAGCCGGGCACGTGGATCACCGCCGCCATGCAGGAGGCCTACCGGGCCTGGCATGAGGCCGGCTACGTGCACAGCATCGAAACCTGGATCGACGGCGAACTGGCCGGCGGCCTGTACGGCATCAGCCTGGGGCGCATGTTCTTCGGCGAATCCATGTTCACCCGCGCGCCCAACGCGTCCAAGATCGCGCTGGCCTACCTGGTGCGCTACCTGGCCGCGCAGGACGTGGAGTGGATCGACTGCCAGCAGCAGACGCGCCACCTGGCCAGCATGGGCGCCCGCCCCCGATCCCGGGCGCGGTTTCTCCAGCATGTCCGCCGGACCACCTCGCAGCCGGGCATTGCGTGGGCCGCGGGCACGCTCGACAGCGCCGGCAGGCTGCATCCGGGGGCGTCCGCGGACCCCGCGTCGGATGCCGGGTTAAGCGTTAATATGTAGCCATCCCGTCACGGGCTTGCCGCCGTCAAGCGGGATTCCCAATGAGCCAGCTTAAAGAGCTACCCTTCTCCACGCTGCAGTTCTATGCAACCGCCCCCTACCCTTGCAGCTACCTGCCGGGTCGCCAGGCCCGGTCGCAAGTCGCCGCGCCCGGCCACCTGATCAACGCGGGCACGTATTCCCAACTGGTGGAACAGGGCTTTCGCCGCAGCGGGCTCTTCACTTACCGTCCCCATTGCGACAATTGCCACGCCTGTGTCCCCGTGCGCGTGGATACGGCGGGCTTTGCCCCCAACCGCAGCCAGCGCCGCGCCTGGCGCGACCACCAGCATCTGCAGTCCTTCGTGGCGGAACTGGCCTGGTCGCCCGAGCACTACCGGCTCTACACCCGCTATCAGCAGGGCCGGCACCCGGGCGGCGGCATGGACGAGGACAGCCGCACCCAATATGCGCAATTCCTGCTCACCAGCCGCGTGAACACCCGGCTGGTCGAATTCCGCGACGCCGCAGGCGCGCTGATGATGGTGTCCATCATCGACGTGCTGGACGACGGCCTGTCTTCCGTCTACACCTTCTATGACCCCGACATCGCGGGCGGCCTGGGAACCTACAGCATCCTGTGGCAGATCGAGCAGTGCCGCGCGCTGAACCTGCCCTGGCTGTACCTGGGCTATTGGATCGCGGACAGCCGCAAGATGTCCTATAAGTCGAGCTTTCACCCGGCCCAGTTCCTGGTCGAGGGCGAATGGCGCGATCAGCCCGAACCGCCGGCCGCCTGATTTCCCTGGCGAATGTCTTGCGTGCCTTCGGCCCGCCGCAAGGCCGGCAAAATTCGCTCTACAATTCCGCCCCATGTCTATCCTCTTCCACGCCTATCCCCTGGCCCGCCCGGCGCTGTTCGCCATGGATGCGGAAACCGCCCACGAAGTCACCTTGTCGGCCCTGCAGCGCGCCTACGAGTGCGGCGCCACCCGCAAGCTCATGCACGGGCAGCCCAAGGCCCCCTGCACGCTGATGGGGATGCAGCTGGCCAACCCGATCGGGCTGGCGGCCGGCCTGGACAAGAACGGCGCCTATATCGACGCGCTGGGCAACCTGGGTTTCGGCTTTATCGAAGTGGGTACGGTCACCCCCCGAGCGCAGCCCGGCAATCCGAAGCCGCGCATGTTCCGGCTGCCGCGCGCCAATGCGCTGATCAACCGGCTGGGCTTCAACAACCAGGGCCTGGAAGCCTTCCTGGCCAATGTGCAGCGCAGCACGTGGCGCCAGCAAGGCGGAATCCTCGGGCTGAACATCGGCAAGAACGCGGATACGCCGATCGAGCGCGCGGCGGACGACTACCTGATCGGCCTGGAAGGCGTGTACCCGCATGCCGACTACGTCACGGTGAACATTTCTTCGCCCAACACCAAGAACCTGCGCGCGCTGCAAAGCGGCGACGAGCTGTCCGCGCTGCTGGGGCAACTGGCGGACAAGCGCCGGACGCTCGAGGACCAGCACCAGCGCCGGGTCCCGATCGCCGTGAAGATCGCCCCCGACCTGACCGAAGAGCAGATCGACGCCATCGCCGACACGTTGCCGCGCCACGGCATCGACGGCGTCATCGCCACGAACACCACGCTGTCGCGCGATGCGGTGGCGGGCCAGGCGCATGCGGAAGAAGCCGGCGGGCTGTCCGGCGCGCCGGTGCATGAATTGTCGCTGGCGGTCATCCGCCGCCTGAAAGCGCGGCTGGGCGACAGCCTGGCCATCATCGGCGTGGGCGGCGTGCTGTCGGGCCAGCAGGCCCGCGAAAAGCTGGAAGCCGGGGCCGACGCGGTGCAGCTTTATACGGGCCTGATCTATCGCGGCCCCGCCCTGGTGGGCGAGTGCGTGCGCGCCGTGGCGCGCCGCTAAAGACCGCGGGCCGGCAGGCGGCTCAAAAAACAGGCAAAAAAAGGGGCCACCCTGCGGGTGGCCCTAATTCCAGCTCTGCTCTGTCACTCAACAGTACTACATTACTGCGATTTGCGCAGCATCGCGCGCCAAAAACTTAGGCGGTGCGACGGCTGCGGTTGGCAACCTTGGTGGCGGCATCGGCGGCATCCGTGGCAGCCTTGAAGGTCGCGTTGGCGGCGGCATTCAGGTTCGACTCGGCGACTTCAGCGGCCTGCTTGGCGGCCTTGGTCATCGAATCGTAGGCGCTGGTCGCGGTGGCCAGCGAGGACTTGATCAGGGCAACGGCGCTTTCGGAGCCGGTCGGGGCGTTCTTGGAGAACTGGTCGACGGCATCGCTCAGCTGCTGCTGGCTTTCGGCGATCTGTTCTTCGGTCAGCTTGACCAGGCTGCCTTGCACGCCGGCGACGATGTCGTACACGTGCTTGGTGTAGGCCATGGCCTTTTCGGCGCCCGGCTGCAGCAGGCCCGAGGCGAACGCGGCGGCTTCCTGCGGATCCTTCACTTCAGCGGCTTGTTGCGACTTCTGGGCGACTTCGTCCAGAGTGGCCTTCACGACCTTCAGGTTCAGCTCGACCAGCTTTTCAAAGCCGGCGAAAACGGCGGACTGGGCGGCCACGAAAGTATTGATGCTGGCCTTTTGACGGTCCAGGACTTGTTGCGGAATTGCGCTCATAGAATGCTCCTTTAGGGGTAGCCGGAGGCTGTCCGGCGAATAAGGATGGTTGTCTGCGACGAACTATAGAAACGTGCGCGGAAACTGGTACTACAAGCTACCGCCGGCCCGTTTGATGCACTGCACAATTCACATTCTAGACTGGGCAAAAAACTTGTCAAGCGCTTTTTGTGCAGCGCAACAACTATTTGCACTTTAACGGTGCGCCCGCCCTGCCCGGTTTGATCCTGCTCAATGATTTCCCATGATTCGGGAAATACCGGACATGACGCCGTATCAATTCTTTTCTAAACTGCTTGCACGCTGATGACAAACAAATACAACCTACATGTCAGCGGTCAATAACTACATCGCAGCAAGTAAAACCCTGCAATCGGAGACCTCATGACCCTTATTCCCCGCACGCTTTCGGCCATGCTCGCGGCCAGCGCCATGCTCGCGGCCGGCGCCGCCCAAGCGGAATTCCCGGAACGCCCCATCAACATGGTGGTGCCGTTCGCCGCAGGCGGTCCGACGGATAACGTCGCCCGCTCGCTCGCGGAAGCCATGCGGCCGACGTTGGGCCAGAC
Source organism: Achromobacter sp. NPDC058515 (assembly GCF_042721735.1). Taxonomy (NCBI): domain Bacteria; kingdom Pseudomonadati; phylum Pseudomonadota; class Betaproteobacteria; order Burkholderiales; family Alcaligenaceae; genus Achromobacter; species Achromobacter sp. NPDC058515. Next base: position 122,998 of record NZ_JBHXNI010000011.1, on the reverse strand, counting down.
GGTCGTGGTTGAGAACAAGGGCGGCGCCGGCGGCACGATCGGCACCACCCAGGTGGCCCGCTCGCAGCCGGACGGCTACTCCGTCCTGCTGATGCACGCCGGCTTCTCGACCGCCCCCTCGCTCTACAAGAATCCGGGGTACGACCCCTTCAAGAGCTTCGAGCCCATCGGCCTGGTGGTCGACGTGCCCATGACCATCGTCGCGCGCTCGGACTTCCCGCCCAACACCATCCAGGAACTGGCCGACTACGTCAAAAAGAACAAGGACAAGGTGTCCCTGGCCAATGCCGGCATCGGCGCCGCCAGCCACCTGTGCGGCACCATGCTGGTGGAAGCGCTGGGCGTCCAGCTGCTGACCATCCCCTACAAGGGAACCGCGCCGGCCATGAATGACCTGCTGGGCAAGCAGGTTGACCTGATGTGCGACCAGACCACCAACACCACCCAGCAAATCGAAGCCGGCAAAGTAAAGGCCTATGCCGTCACCAGCCTGAAGCGCGTTCCCACGCTGCCCAAGCTGCCGACCATGGACGAATCCGGCTACAAGGGCTTTGAAGTGGGCATCTGGCACGGAATGTGGGTGCCGAAGGGCACGCCCAAGCCTGTCGTCGACAAGCTCGTCAAGAGCCTGCAGGCCGGCCTGGCCGATCCCAAGTTCCAGGACCGCATGAAGCAGCTGGGCGCAACCGTCCTGACGTCCGAAGCCAATCCCCAAGCGCTGGAAGCCAAGGTGAAGCAGCAAGTCCCGCAGTGGGCAGAGCTCTTCAAGAAGGCCGGCGTCGAACAGCAATAAGCTCGTTCAGCAAGAAAGCCGCCTTATCCCAGGCGGCTTTTTTTGTGGGCGGCGGTTGTGCTAGGGCCGCAAGGCCTCGGCCGCCATGCCCAGGCCGTTGAAGCCGGTGGACACCGACGGTTCGTAGCCCAGCGCCTCGGAAATGCTGGCGGCCGTGTCGACCAGGGCCTTGATCCAATCGTCCTGCAGGCGTTCGGCGGGCGCCGAGATGGACAGGCCCGCCACCAGCTTGCCGGTATCGTCGAAGATGCCCGCCGCGATGCAGCGCACGCCAAGCTCCAGCTCTTCGTTATCGCGCGCATAGCCATGGCGGCGCACCAGCGCCAATTCGCGTTCCAGGCGGTCCAGGTCGGTCAGGCTGTTGCGCGTATGGCCGGCCAGTCCCGTGCGCAGCGCATAGGCGCGAACCTGGCGCGTGTCGCCGGTGGACAGGAACAGCTTGCCCGTGGACGTCAGGTGCAAGGGCGCGCGGCCGCCGATGGCGCGCACAACCTGCATGCCCGAGCGTTCGCTCCAGGCGCGGTCGATATAGACGATCTCGTCGCCCTGCTGGACCGACAGGTTGATGGTCTGGCCCGTGAGCTTGTGCAGCGAACGCATCGCGGGAATGGCCGCCTCGCGCACATTCAGCCGCCCCTTGACCAGCGAACCCAGCTCCAGCAGGCGCATGCCGAGCTGGTACAGGCCGTTGTCGACGCGTTCGACGTAGCGGCCCACGACCAGGTCGTTCAGGATGCGGTGCGCGGTGGACGCGTGCAGGCCGGTCGTCGCGGACAGCTCCTTGAGGGTCACGGGATCCGGCTGCGCGGCCAGGGCGTCGAGCAAACGCATGGCGCGCTCGATGACCTGGATGGCGATGGGATGGGCGGAAGCGCCTTCGGTCTCGGCGTCCAGGGGATTGCGGGGGGTCGAAAGACGGGTCATGGGGAAGATAGGCTAGCGCCGCGCCGCCGACAAAAAACAGACTTGCGGCAATGCAGCAAATGGTTCTTTCCCGTATTGTGAAATTTACCGAGCCGTTTGGCAATCAGATTTTGTTCAATAAAACGGGGTTGCTCCCCGTTTATGAACGTGCGGTTCAAGCGGCGGCAGGCGGCGCCAGCTTCCCGCCCAGGCGCAACACCTCCGCCCGCAAGAACTCCAAAGCCTCCGCCGCCGCCTCGGGTTCGCCCTTCACGCCCAGTTCGATGTGGGGGGTTCCGCCCGCCTCTCCGACGCTGGGCAGGCTGAAGGCGCGCACATCGGGCCAGCGCGTTTCCACGCTGATCATGGCTGGCGTGATGCGCGATTCGGGCATGCTGAAAACCAGAAAGGAATGCTCGGCATGGGCCCGCACATGCTGCAGTGCACGATAGCGGGTGTCCAGCGTCCATTCCAGCATCGGCCAGGCCATGACCGGGAAGCCCGGCACAAAGGTGTGGTCCCGGATGAAGAAGCCGGGAATCCGGTTGTACGGGTTGGGAACGATCTCGCAGCCCTGCGGGAACATGCCCATCTGCAGGCGCTGCTGGTTTTCGGGCGCGCTCATGTCGGCCGTGCCCTGCCCCTTGGCGGCCATTTCCTGGGTGCGCAGTGCGATCGCCTGCTCGGCCTCGGGGTGCAGCGCCAGGGGCAGGCCCAGGGCGGCTGCCGCGGCTTGCCGGGTGTGGTCGTCCGGCGTGCCGCCGATGCCGCCGCAGGAAAGCACCACGTCCCCGGTGGCAAAGCTGCGTTTGTAGGCGGCCACCAGCGCATCGCGCTCGTCCGGCAGGAACTCGGCCCAGTTCAGGCGCATGCCGCGCGCGCTCAGGAGTTCGACGATCTTGGAAAAATGCTTGTCCTGACGACGGCCCGAGAGGATTTCATCCCCGACGATGATGAGGCCGATGCGACGGGCGGCGGATTCTGCGGCCATGTCCAGTTCCAGAGGGTAAGAGGGAAGACGCCGGTCAGACGTCGATGACGCGGTCCTGGCGCAAGCGCTTGAGCGCGTCCAGGCCGTAGTGCGCGTAGACCAGCGCCGAAAACACCGGCAGGATAATCCACGCGGGCGGCAGCAGGTTCAAGAGCGAACAGATCAGGCCGATGGTCCAGAAACCGCCGTTGTTCCGCTCCAGGATGAGCTTGCGTTCGGACGGGCTGGCGTGCTCGACGATGGCGTCCACCCGCATCATGCGCGAGAAGGCGAACGCCCACCAGAATATGGACAGCACGATGGCCATGGGCGGCACCAGCCACAGCGGCAGCGTCAGCACCCAGCCGGCGGCGAAGGCGGCGGACACCCAGACGGCATTCCAGACGCTGACCGCGGTGGAGAATTTGCCGCGCCGGCCCACCGTGGCGTACTCGCGCTGGCCCACGTGGCGCAGCACCAGCGGCATGACGAAGACGGCGGCGATCGCCAGCCCGAGTATGCCGGACACCGGCAGCAGGATGGCGGCGGCGATGACCGGGATCAGGTAGATCTTGAGCGAAAACAGCCCCACCGCGACCAGCCATTCGTCGACGCGGTTGACGAACTCCCAGTGCGAGACCTCGGTGCGCAGCCAGTCGGTCAGCGGCGTCCAGAACAGCCACAGCAGCAGAAAGGCGCCCATCAGCGCAATCAGGAAAGGCAGCAGCACCGCGAACAGCATGGTCGGGTGGCATTGGGACACCAGCGCGCGCTTGAACGCCTGGCCCACGCTGACGGCGCCGGTGGCCGCGCCGGGCAGGCGGCCGTTCTCGGGCGTGGCGGAATCAGTGCGCAAGACGGTCATGGCGGTCAAAATAGTGGGTAGACATCCCGGGTATGATAGTCAAACACGCCCTGATCTGCTCACATGTCTCTACTTGTACCCGGTACCGACCTTGCCGCCCTGCGCGCGCGGCTGGGCTCATCGTCCAGCACCTGGCTGGTCGCCTGTTTCTGCGCGGCCTGGTGCGACACCTGCGAGCAATACAAGCCCAAGCTGCAAGCCCTGGCCGACACCCTGCCGCAGCACGTCTTCGCCTGGATCGACATCGAAGACCACGCCGAACTGCTGGGCGACGAAGACGTCGAGAACTTCCCGACGCTGCTGGTGCAGATCGGCGCGCGCGTGGTGTTCTATGGCCCCATGCTGCCGCATATCGGCCACCTGGAGCGCCTGCTGGAAAGCCTGAGCGCAGACAGCGCCCCGATCGCCACCGCCCTGCCCGACCTGCCCCGGATGCTGGCCGCCTGACGCCGCCGCGGCCCCGGGCGAAAAACACAAAACCCGCAACGCCTCTCGGCCTTGCGGGTTTTTGTTGCCGGGTCGCCGGGGGCGCTCAGGGCTTGCGGCTGCCGCCCAGCAGGACCGCGACCTGGCGCTTGGGCGCCGTGGCCGAAGCGCCGTTGCTCTTGGACGGCTGTTCATCGGCCGGCGCCGACGAGGCCGAGGGCTCGTAAGGCTTCAGGAAAAAGTCGTCCACGGGCTGGCGCGAGGAGTTCGAGGTGTAGCCGGAACGGCGGTCGGAAGAACGGCCGCGGTCGCCCCGGCCCTCGCGGCCGCCTTCGCGGCTTTCGCGGCCTTCGCGCGACGACGGGCCGCCGTCGCTGCGGCGATGGCTGCGCGCGATCAGGTCGGCCGGCACGTCGAGCGTGCCACGCGGCACTTCGCGCTTGATCAGCTTTTCGATGTCGAGCAGGAAGCGCTCTTCGTCGGAGGTGAACAGGGCGATGGCTTCGCCCGAAGCGCCCGCGCGGCCGGTGCGGCCGATGCGGTGGACGTAGTCTTCGGCGTTGTACGGCAGGTCATAGTTGATGACGCAGGGCACGCCCGCGACGTCCAGGCCGCGCGCGGCCACGTCGGTGGCCACCAGCACTTCGAGTTCGCCGGCCTTGAAGGCTTCGAGCGCCTTCATGCGGTCGGCCTGCGTCTTGTCGCCGTGGATCGATTCGGCCTTCACGCCGTCGCGCTCCAGTTCGCGGGCCAGGCGCGCCGTGCCGATCTTGGTGTTGGAGAAAACGATGACCTGGTTCAGGCCCCGCGACTTCACCAGATGCACGACGGCGGCGCGCTTGGCGTCGCTGGGCATCTTGTAGGCGATCTGCGTGATCGTCGTGGCGGTGGCGTTGCGCGCCGCGACTTCGATTTCCACGGGGTGGTTCAGGTACGAACGGCCGAGCTTGCGGATTTCGTTGCTGAAGGTGGCGGAGAACAGCAGGCCCTGGCGCTGCGCGGGCAGGAGGCGAATGATGCGCTCCAGATCCGGCAGGAAGCCCATGTCGAGCATGCGGTCCGCTTCGTCCAGCACCAGGATGCCGACCTGGCTCAGGTTCACGTTCTTTTGTTCGACGTGGTCCAGCAGGCGGCCCGGCGTGGCCACCAGCACTTCGCATCCGCGGCGCAGCGCTTCCTTTTGCGGACCGATATCCACGCCGCCGAACACCACGGCCGAGCGCAGCGGCGTCTGCTTGCTGTAGCGCTTGACGCTTTCGTAGACCTGGTCCGCGAGCTCGCGCGTCGGCGTGAGGATCAGCGCGCGCACGGGGTGCCGGGCGGGCGATGCGCTCGTGTTGGCCAACGGCATGAGGCGGTGCAGGATGGGCAGCGTGAAAGCGGCCGTCTTGCCGGTGCCGGTCTGGGCGGCGCCCATGACGTCTCGCCCTTCCACCACGACAGGGATGGCCTGCGCCTGAATGGGCGTCGGAATGGTGTAGCCGGTTTCGGCGATGGACTGCAGCAGCAGGGGGTGCAGCCCGAAATCGGCGAACGTCGGCGCGGGCGCGTCAGCGGTGGGTGCTACGGATTGAGTGGATTCAGTCATCAGGGTTTGGCAGATACCGGGACCAGTGAAAAAGAACAAAACGAGAGTGCTACATGCACTGCACTACATATGCATCGGGGCAACCCGAATGCGCGTGGTCGCATCGCGACGGCACGCAAATATCCGCGAATCGCTAGCGGCTTCGCGGACAATCCGCACCCTGCCTTGGAGGCCAGTCGGCGCATTCTGGATTCGATACTTATGAGGGCAGTACCAGGCCCGGATTGCTGTGGATAACTTGATTTTAGCGCAGGCGTCCTACCACACGGTCAAATCAGCATCCGGCAGGCCAGACAATGGCCCCGGACGGCAGGCAAACGGGGCTCGCAGAGTGTCCATCAGGTGGACAAACCCCGTTCAAAGCCCGGGCATCAGCCCGCCAGCCAGCGCAAGCCCCACAGCACCAGCATGCCGACGACGATCACCAGCACGGCGCTGCGGGTGCGCAGAAACACCAGGATGGCGACCAGGCCCGCGACGAGCTTGTAGTCGAACACGGGGCCCAACCCGGCCTTCCAGGGTAGCAGGTCGGGCACGACGATGGCCGTGAGCGCGGCGGCGGGCGCGTAGCGCAACGCTCTGCGCACGCCGTCCGGCAAGGGGATGTAGTCGCCAAAGAGCATGAAGCCGGCGCGCGTCAGCACGCTGCACAGGGCCAGCAGCAGGATGGCGGAATAGACGTAGATTTCGGAGGGCCAGAGGGTCATGCGCGCGCCTTGAAGAAACGTTCGGCCCAGATGCCGGCCGCCACGCCGGCGATGACGGCCGCCGCCAGGCCCAGGCGCAAGGGCAGCGCCTGCCCGGTCCAGGCCACCACGCCGGCGGCCAGCATGGACACCAGCATCGGCTTGGAGCTGGCCAGCGGCACGGTGATCGCCAGCAGCGCCAGCACGGCGGCGAAGTCCAGCGACCAGTCCGTGGGCACCATGGCGCCCAGGTAGATGCCGACGATCGAGGACGACTGCCACACCACCCAACCCGGCGCGATCGTGCCGAGGAAGAACCACAGTTGCTCGCGCGTGCCGCGTTCGACCGAATCGCCGTAGCGCGGCATGAACAGCACGAAACCCATATCGGTCGTGAAATAGCCCAGCCCCAGCCGCTTGGGCCAGGACAGGTGGCGGAAATAGGGTTGCAACGCAGCGCCGAAGATGAGGAAGCGCAAGTTCACCACGCAGCCGGCCGCAAAAATCAACCATAGCGGCGCGCCCGCCGCGATCAGCGGCAGCGACGTCAGCTGCGCCGAGCCCGCGTACAGCAGCAGGGTCATGGCCAGCGCCATGGACTCGGTCAGCCCGGACTTGACCATGGCCACCCCGGTCACCAGGCCCCAGGTCGCCGTGGCGATCAGGGCCGGCACGATGGCGTGGACACCCGCGCGGAATGCGGTCAGGCGTTCCTGGCGGACCACGCCGGGGTCTTCGGATTCAGGAAGCGCGGATTCAGAGGACAACGGCTGGCCCCTGGCGATTCAGACAGGACGACATGGAAACTCTATGGGGAAGGACACACACGACAACCCGTTCGCCCGCCGGAATCCCGATGCGCGGGCCATGGGGCGCCGCGCCGGTGCGCGAATAGGCCCGTATTGTAACCTCGCCGCTTGATACAATACGCGCCTCAAGATTCTTGACCGCTTGGGGACCTGGCGCGTGGCGGCAGGTCCGGCGCGCTCTGTGTGGAGAAGACCATGTCGATGGCTGACCGCGACGGTTTCATCTGGTATGACGGCAAGCTCGTCCCATGGCGAGACGCGACGACGCACGTCCTGACGCACTCGCTGCATTACGGCCTGTCCGTCTTCGAAGGCGTGCGCGCCTACCGCTCCGAGATCGGCACCGCCATCTTCCGCCTGGAAGACCACACCAACCGCCTGTTCAATTCGGCCCACATCTACCAGATCCCCATGCCGTTCGATCGCGACACGATCAACGAGGCCCAGCGGATGGTCGTGCGCGAAAACCAGCTGGAATCCGGCTATCTGCGCCCCCTGGTGTTCTACGGCCCGGAAAAGATGGGCGTGTCGCCCAAGGGCGCCAAGGTGCATGTCGCCATCGCCGCCTGGCCCTGGGGCGCCTACCTGGGCGAAGAAGCGCTGTCCCACGGCATCCGGGTCAAGGTGTCGTCGTTCGCGCGCCAGCACGTGAACGTCACGATGCCGCGCGCCAAGGTCGCCACGACCTACGCCAACTCCATCCTGGCCAACACCGAGGCCCTGCAGGACGGCTATGACGAGGCCCTGCTGCTGGACACCGAAGGCTTCGTGGCCGAGGGCTCCGGCGAAAACCTGTTCATCGTCAAGGACGGCGTGCTCTGCGAGCCCGAGATCGCCTCGGCCCTGACCGGCATCACACGATCCACCATCCATGCGCTGGCCGCCGACTTCGGCCTGCGCGTGGAGACAAAGCGCCTGACGCGCGACGACGTCTATATCGCGGACGAGGCCTTCTTCACCGGCACGGCCGCCGAAGTGACCCCGATCCGCGAGGTCGACAACCGCCAGATCGGCTCCGGCCGGCGCGGTCCGGTCACCGAGATGTTGCAGAACGCATTTTTTGACATGGTGAATGGCCGCAACCCGAAGTACCATCACTGGCTAAGCAAAGTCTGATTCGCGCGGCCTTGCGCATGCAAGGCCGCAACATTGCCCCAACCTGCCGTTTACCGGTTCTTTTTTCAGGAATATCCATGACCGCTGCTGCCCCGGCCGCCGTCCCCCAAGCTCACGAAGTCATTGAGGTCGGCGGTGAAGACCTGCCCGTGTTCTGTCCCGGCCCCAAGGCCCCGCTCTGGAGCATGCACCCCCGCGTCTTCCTGGACGTGGCCCGCACCGGCTCCGCAAGCTGCGCCTATTGCGGCGCCGAGTACCGTCTGAAGGCCGGCACGGTGCTGCACGGCCACGGGCACTGAGTCTCCCGCCCCATAACACGCTTATCCGTTCCAGCAGCCATGTTCGCAACGCCCGAAGAAGCAGAGCACGCGTTCTACGAAGCCCTAGAGCAGGCGGACAGCGTCCGCCTGATGCAAGTCTGGGCTGACGACGAGGAAGTCGTATGCATCCACCCCGGAGGCTTGCGCATCGTCGGCCACTCCGCGGTGCACGAGTCCTGGCAACAAGTGCTGTCCAACGGCCCGCTGCACGTCCGTCCGCTGCGCCCGCTGGTCATGCTCAGCATGATGTGCGCGGTGCATGTGCTGGTGGAACAGGTAGCGGTGCGTACGCGGGAAGGCACGCAGTTCGCCAACTGCTACGCCACCAACATCTACCACAAGGGCCCCACCGGCTGGCGCATGGTCATGCACCATGCCTCGTCGGCGCCCACGGAAGCCGGGGTGCTCGATTTGCACGACGTACCCGACATGCTCCATTGAATCGGGTGGATTTTTAGTTGGCCGCTGCTCGTCTTGATACCACGCCCTGCCCCGTCCCCCCCTGGTTGCCAGGAGGCGACAGCCAGACGGTTTACGCCGCCCTGTTCGCGCAGTATCACCGCATCGCGTTCGTGCGCGACCGCGTGGACACGCCGGATACGGACTTCGTCGACTTCGACTGGACCGGCCCCGGGCTGTTCCCGCACAAGGCCGCCGACGGCGCCCCGGTCAGCGGGCAACGGCCGGTCGCCAACGGCAAGACCGCCGCGGCCAGGTGGATGACGGATGCGGACTGGAAGTCCCTGCCGCAAACGCCCGACACCCCTGCCCTGATCCTGCTCCACGGCCTGGAAGGGGGCAGCAACAGCCGCTATGCGCAGTCCATCGCGCATCATTTCCGCGCGCGCGGCTGGATAGTCGTGATTGCGCATTTCCGCGGCTGCTCCGGCGTGCCCAACCGCCTGGCCCGCGCCTACTACTCGGGAGACTCCGCCGAGGTGGGCTTCCTGCTGGAGACGGTGCGCAAGCGCATTCCGCATGCGCGCTGGCATGCCGTGGGCGTGTCGCTGGGAGGCAATGCGCTGCTGAAGTACCTGGGCGAGCACCAGGAAGACACCACCTGGCTGACCGCGTGCGCCGGCGTATCCGTGCCGCTGGATCTCGTCGCCTGCGGCAAGACCCTATCTACCGGCGTGTTCAACCGGCGGATCTATACGGCGCACTTCCTGAAGACGCTCAAGCACAAGGTGCTGGAAAAGGCGCATCGCTTTCCCGGCGCCATCGACGTCATGCGGATCGCCCACGCGCACGACCTGCGCGAATTCGACGATACCTATACCGCGCCGATGCATGGCTTTCGCAATGCGCTGGATTACTGGACGCGCGCGTCCAGCAAGCCCTGGCTGCCGAAGATCTCCGTGCCCACGCTGGTGCTCAACGCGCGCAACGACCCGTTCATCCCGCCCTCGTCGCTGCCCAGGCCGGACGAGTGCGCGCCCGGCATCCTGCTGCACCAGCCCTCCGATGGCGGACACGCCGGCTTTCCGACGGGCGGCTTCCCTGGCCACCTGAACTGGCTGCCCCAGCGCCTGGGACGCTTCTTCGAAACCGGCTTGTAATCCCGCGACACAGGTGTCTGACACCCGTGCGAGACGGACGCCAGCTTGTCCGGCATCGCGGGGGTGTCAGACACCTGTGTAAGCCGGCCTCATCAGCCCGACTTGAAGCGTTCCAGCAACTGGCGCTCTTCCGCCAGCTTGTCCTTGACTTCCTTGATCTGCACATCGATCTGCGACTGCTCGTAGAAGTCGCTGGACAGGCCGCGCGCCTGCTGCAGCTGCGATTCCGCTGCCGCGAACGCGCCGGTCATGACGTAGTAGCGGGCCAGGTCCCGGCGCGCCTGCACCGGCTTGCCGTTGCGTTCCTCGCTTTGCGCCAGCATCTGGTAGAGGCTGGGCTCGTCGGAGCCCCATTGCTTGATCTTGGCGCGCAGGTAATCCTGCGCCTCCGCGTGGCGGCCATTGCTTTGCAGCGCCTGGGCGTAGGCGATGCCCAGCGCCCGCTGGTCGGGCCAGCGCTTGGTGGCCGCCTGGGCCAGCGTCAGCGCGCGCGGGTAGTCCTTGCGGGCCAGCGCGATGTCCACGCTCAACTTGGCAAGCTGGGCCGAGCTGCGGCCATCGGCCGAGGCGAGGTTCCAGCAGCGCTCCGCCTCAGCCAGGTTGTTGCGCTGGTAGGCCTGCAGGGCCAGGCCGTAATAAGCCGCCGACTGGCGCACGCCGGACAGCGCCTGGGCCTCGTCCTGCAATTGCTGGCCGGCCGAGCGCAGGCTGACGGCGTCGCGCCCCTGCACCACGCGCATCTTGGCGCGCACATACCAGAAGTCGTCGCTGTCCACATGGCGGGACGACGGCAGGGACCGGATGCGGTTCTGCACGTCGGACATGCGTTCGATGGACAGCGGGTGGGTGCTGGCCCAGGAGCCGCCGCCCGCGCCTTCATTCAGGCGCGACGCGTTCATCAGGCGCGAGAACATCTGCGACATGCCGTCGGCGTCGTAGCCCGCCTTGGTCAGCATCTGGAGCCCGGCGCGGTCGGCCTCGCGTTCCGCATCGCGGGAAAAGCCGAGCTGGCGGTTGATGGCCGCGGCCTGGCCGAAGGCCGCCACGCCCATGGCGAGGTTGCCGCCGCCGCCGGCCAGCGCCGCCAGCAGCGCGCCCGCCAGGCTGGCCAGCATCACCATGCCGTTCTGATTCTGCTGCGTCATGCCGCGCGCGATGTGGCGCTGCACGACGTGGCCGATTTCGTGCGCCAGCACCGCCGCCAGCTCGGACTCGCTGCCCGAGGAAACGATCAGCCCGGTATTGACGCCGATAAAGCCGCCGGGCATGGCGAATGCGTTGATTTCAGGGTCGCGCACGCCGAACATTTCCACTTCCGGCACCCCGCCCGGCGCAAACGCCGCCAGCTTGCGCCCCATCGTGGTGAGGTACTGGCTGAGTTCGGGATCGTCCACGTAGGTCGGATCGCGCCGGCCCTGCGACATGATGGCTTCGCCCAGGCTGCGTTCCAGCATCGGCGACAGTTCGGCCGCCGACGCGGCGCCCATCGAGGGCAGGCCAACCGGCTGCGCCAGGGCGGCAACGGGAATCATGGGAGCGGCCAGGGCTGCGCACAGGCTGATGATCGTGCCCTGTTTCGCAATCGAGCAAATGGATGGCATTTTCCTGCGGTTCATAAGCCTATGATAGCGATGAGCTTAAAATGTTTCATCGAAACCCCAACGAGGTCTCAATGCGTCCCGTCCGTAAAGCCGTTTTCCCCGTCGCCGGTATGGGCACGCGCTTCCTGCCCGCCACTAAAGCGATGCCAAAGGAAATGCTGCCCGTCGTCGACAAGCCGCTCATTCAGTACGCCGTGGAAGAGGCGGTAGCCGCCGGCATCACTGACCTTATTTTTGTGACAGGCCGCAACAAGCGGGCCATCGAAGACCACTTCGACTCGGCGCCCGAACTGGAATCGGACCTGGAAAGCAAAGGCAAGCACGAGCTCCTGGCCATGGTGCGGAGCATTCTACCCGCGCATGTGAATTGCCTCTATATCCGGCAATCCGCCCCGCTGGGGCTGGGCCACGCCGTGCTGTCGGCCGCCCCAGCCGTGGGCGACGAACCCTTCGCCGTGCTGCTCGCCGACGACCTGATCGACGCCGACACGCCCGCCATGAAGCAGCTGGTCGACATTGCCGTCCAGCAAAACGCCAGCGTGCTGGGAGTCCAGGATGTTCCCCGCGCCGACACCCGCAAGTACGGGATCGTCGCCACCCGCCACGGCGACGCCCTGGCGGACGGCCGCACGGAACGCGTCACGCATATTGTTGAAAAGCCGGAACCCGACGCCGCGCCCTCCACCCTGGCGGTCGTGGGCCGCTATGTGCTGGAAGCCGCGATCTTCGATCACCTGCGCTCGACCAAGATGGGCGCCGGCAATGAGATCCAGCTGACCGACGGCATTGCGTCGCTGATGCGCGAACGCGCCGTGTTTGCGCACCGTTTCGACGGCACGCGCTATGACTGCGGCAACAAGGCGGGCATGTTCCAGGCCACCGTGGCGCTGGGCAAGAAATACCACGGCCTGCTGCCGGAGTGATCCGGCCCGTCCGGCGCGCGACGCGCGCCTGGGCGCATCCAGGCTAGCCCGATAGCGCCGCGCGGGCCTTGGCGCGTGCGAGCGCATCGCGGTCCACCTTGCGCAGCCGGCCCTTGGCGGACAGGCGCATCAAGGTCCCCAGGGCCACCATCAAGCCGATCACTTCCACCAGCGCGGCCGGTATCCACATGGTCAGCCCGCCTATCGTCTGGTCGGTCTGGGCCGACATGGCGATCGCGCGGCCGCACAGTTCGAACAGCGGGTAGATGTCGCTTTCGGTGAAGGCGATGACGGCGCCCGCCACCATCTGCGGCAGCATCGTCGCGACGGGGGAAATCACCCGGCCGCCCGGCGTCATGGCCGCGGGCGGCGCGGGACGGCGGTCCAGGATCAGGTTCCAGTACATGAAGCCGCTGATCACCACCGACCAGTTCATCAGCCGGTACAGCCGCCAGTCCAGCATGGAATAGAACTGCACCGACGGTATCAGCCAGACCAGCACCAGGAAGACGAACAGCGCCGGGACGAAGATCTTGTTGGTCAGCACCGCCACGGTCGCGCGGCCGGCCCCGGTGCGCAGGAAATCACGCAGGCGGATGCGCCAGGCCATCGGAAGCCCCGCGCGCATGACCTGCCCCGGAAAGGCCGCCATGACCAGCAGCGGCCCCAGGTGGTGCAGCACCAGATGCTGGATGCGGTGGATGAAGAACATGCGCTCGGCGTAATAGTCCAGCCGGGTATGCATCGACAGATACAGCAGCGCCATCCCCGCCCAGAACAGGACGCGGCGCGCGCCCGTCACATGGTGAACGCGCTGGCCGCGCACGAACAGCACGATAGCCACCAGAAAGGAGGCTACCAGCGTGGGAGAGAACTCCCAGGGTACGAGCCATTCGAGACTATCCATGCGGGCCATCCGAGAAACGACGCAGAAGACGGGGGCCGGCGCCATGCGCCGCACCCCGCCGATTGTAGTAGACCCCGAAGATGCGCGCTCCCGGCCGCGCCCCCTCGCTCAGAAGTGGTGCGAAACGCCCGTCGCGATACGCGTGGTGTGGGAGTTGGCAGGGTCGAATTGCTTGTCCAGCGTGTAGTTCGACGCATAGCCGGCAAAGGCGTAGAGCGTCGTGCGCGAGGACAAGGCATAGGTATAGCCCAGGGTCGCGACCTGCGCATTGCGCGCCGTCATGCCATCGCTCCAGCGCCAGTCCGGCCTGGCCAGCGACCATTGCGCGAGCACGGTCCCCGGTCCCACCGGCACGCTGGCGCCCACCAGCCAGGCGTTGATGGCGCCGCCTTGGGCAAAGGGAGCCGGCCCCAGCCCCAGGCCCAGGCTGCCGGGGTCCGCGCCGTCCAGCCCGACATAGCCGTTGCGCTGCCGCGACCACGCCAGCGACAGCTTGATCACCTCGAAATCATAGGAGGCGCCCAGTTGCACGGCCTGGGGCCAGCCGTTGCTGTCCGCAGGCGGCCCGGCCAGGCGCAACTGGTCCCATGTGGCCACCGCCAGCAAAGGGCCCTCCTCGTACTTCAGGCCCGCGCTCAGCGCGCGATTGTTCCGGCTGGCGCGGAATCGGTCCTGAGCGTCGGCGTCGAAGGAATACCCGATGCCCGCCTGGAACCCGTTCCAGTCCGCCGAGTAGTAGTTGACTAGGTTGCTGAACTGATAGTTGTCCGACGCCTTGAAGGTGGCGCCCATGCCCATGTCCTTCCACGAGGCGATCTCCAGCGCGCTGCCGTAGGTCTTGCCGACGGTGTCCTGGCGGCCCAGCCGCAGGTCGCCGTAGCGTTCATGGACGAGCCCGACCCAGGCGCCGTAATTGAACAGGCTGTCGTCGTCGGCCGCCTTGCCGCTGGACGGGTCGAAGCCGCTTTCCAGCTGGAAGCGCGCTCGCCAGCCCCCGGCCAGTTCCTCGGCGCCCTGAAGGCCCCAGAGGGAATCCGTCAGGCCGCCGTCTAGCAGGCCGCCGCGGCTGCCCACCCCCGAGACGCGCGTGACAGCCACGCCGGCGTCCACCACACCGTACAGCCGCAGGCCGGGGCTGTCGCCGGCGGCCATGGCCCCCTGGGGCGGGACCAGGCAGCCTGCCGCCAAGGCGGCGCAGAATGCGATTTTCATGATGTTCTCCCGCTGGCGCGGCGGACAACGCCCGCCGCGCGGCGTATCGGCTTACTGCCAGCCGTAGCGGCGTACCCAGAGGCTCTTGAGCAGTTGCGTCAGGACGCAGTACCCGAGCAGAATGCCCGCCAGCCACGGGAAGTAGCTCCAGGGCAGCGCCTGCAGCTGGAAGTACTCGGCCAGCGGCGAGAACGGCAGCAGCAGGCCCAGCGTCACGACCATCAGCGTCATCCCCATCAAGGGCCAGGAGGCGCGGCTTTGCAGGAAGGGAATCCGGCGCGTACGGATCATATGCACGATCAGCGTCTGCGACAACAGGCCCTCGACAAACCAGCCCGACTGGAACAGCGTCTGGTGCTCGGGGGCGTTTGCCTGGAACACGTACCACATCAGGGCATAGGTGGCGATGTCGAAGATGGAGCTGATGGGGCCGAAGAAGACCATGAAGCGGCCGAGTCCGTCCGGGTCCCATTGCTGGGGCTGCTTCAGCAATTCCTCGTCGACATTGTCGAACGGGATCGCCGTCTGGGAGATGTCGTACATCAGGTTCTGCAGCAGCAGATGGATGGGCAGCATCGGCAGGAACGGCAGGAAAGCGCTGGCCACGAGCACCGAGAAAACATTGCCGAAGTTCGAGCTGGCCGTCATCTTCAGGTACTTGAGCATGTTGCAGAAGGTCTTGCGGCCTTCGATCACGCCATCTTCCAGCACCATCAGGCTCTTCTCCAGCAGGATGATGTCGGCGGCTTCCTTCGAGATATCCACGGCCGAATCCACCGAGATGCCCACGTCGGCGGCCCGCAGCGCGGGCGCGTCATTGATGCCGTCGCCCATGAACCCCACGGTGTCGCCCTGGGCCCGCAGGCTGCGCACGATGCGCTCCTTGTGGGCGGGGGTCAGGCGGGCGAACACATTGGCTTCGCGCACGGCAAGCGCCAGCTGCGCGTCGTCCATCTGCTCGATCTCGGCGCCCAGAAAGACCTTGCGGACCTCGAAGCCCACTTCCCGGCAGACCTTCTGCGTCACCAGCTCGACGTCGCCCGTCAGCACCTTGACCTCGATGCCCGAGGCCTTGAGCGCCGCCAGCGCGGGGCCCGTGGACTCCTTGGGCGGATCCAGGAACGCCATGTATCCCACCAGCACCAGATCGGATTCATCCGCCACGCCGTACGCCTGCTGCGTCGGCGGCATCTCCTTGACGCCCACCGCAATGACGCGCAGCCCGTCGCGGTTCAGCTCCGCCGTCACGCGGCGGATATCGGCGCGGCGGGCGTCTGTCAGCAGATGCACCTCGCTGCCCACGCGCAGGCGCGTGCAGGCCGACAGCATTTCCTCCAGCGCGCCCTTGCAGATCAATTCGTGGTGGTCGCGGCCGTTCTCGGTCTCGTTGACCACGACGGACATGCGGCGACGCGAGAAATCGAAGGGGATCTCGTCGACCTTGCGATAGCGGGCGGCCAGATTCAGCCGGCGCTCCACCTCGGCGTGCTGCAGCACCGCCACGTCCAGCAGGTTCTTGAGCCCCGTCTGGTAGTAGCTGTTCAGATAGGCATAGGCCAGCACGTCGTCGCTGCTGGCGCCATAGACGTCGGTATGGCGTTCCAGCACGATGCGGTCCTGCGTCAGCGTGCCGGTCTTGTCCGTGCACAGCACGTTCATCGCCCCCAGGTTCTGGATGGCGTCCAGGCGCTTGACGACGACTTTGCGCCGCGACATGCGCAAGGCGCCCTTGGCCAGCGTGGCCGTGACGATCATGGGCAGCATTTCAGGCGTCAGCCCCACCGCGATGGCCAGCGCGAACAGCAGCGCTTCCAGCCAGTCGCCTTTCGTGAAGCCGTTGATCAGCATGACGACCGGCGCCATGACCAGCATGAAGCGGATCAGGATCCAGCTCACGCGGTTGATGCCCTGCTGGAATTGCGTCGGAGCGCGGGAGGCCTGCGTGACGCGGCCCGCCAGCTGGCCGAAGTACGTATTCGAGCCGGTGGCGACGACCAGCGCGCTGCCGGAGCCGCTGACCACATTGGTCCCCATGAACGCCATGTTCTCCAGTTCCAGCGAATTGCCGGTTTCCACGCGCTGGGCCATGTGCTTCTCGACGGGCAGGGACTCGCCGGTCAGCGCGGCTTGCGCGACGAACAGGTCCTTGGCGCTCAGGATGCGGCAGTCGGCCGGGACCATGTCGCCCGCGGAAAGCAACACGACGTCGCCGGGCACCAGCTCGGCCAGGGGCACCTCGCGCTGATGGGAGCCCGTGGCGTGCAGCGCGGCGCCGAAAAAGCGCCGGGCGCCGCCCTCGGCCGGCGCCCCGGCATCGCTGCGCAGCACGGTGGCGGTGTTCTGCACCATCGCCTTGAGCGCCTCGGCGGCGCGGTTCGACCGCCGTTCCTGCACGAAGCGCAGCACGGTGGAAATCACGACCATCGAGCCGATGATCACGACCGCCGTCCAGGATTGCTCCTCGGAGGCCGCCATCCGCACATCGGTCAGCCAGGACAGCACCGCCAGCGCGGTCAGCAGCAGATTGAACGGATTGCGGTAGGACAGCCACAGGTGGGCATGCCAGGACAGCGGCTTTTCGTGATCGACTTCATTGGCGCCGTGGCGGTCGCGCGCGGCCTGCGCCTGCGCTTCGGACAGGCCACCCCGGCCGCTGCCGAACAGCATGAACAAAGAGTCAAAGCCCAGGCTCGACGTTTCCAGCATGCGCCGGTTGGCGCGGCGCGAGGCCTCGGAGGACACCGCCGCGGCTTCGCCGCCCTGCTCAAGAATGGGGGCGCGGCGGAAGTGGCGGCCAGTCCGCCGCAGGCCCGCGGCGGACGAGAAAAAGGATTTCAGGAACGTAAACATCGGAGTGCTCCGGTTATTGGAGTTGTTGTTGGAGACACGGACGACCCCGCCCGCGGCGGCTGCGCGCGGGCAGCAGCGGGCCGCGGCTTTCGGGAAGAAAGCCGTCAATCCGCCGCGTACAGGCGTGCGCAGGCGCCGGAGCAATGTTGCCGGTGTCCGGATCGCGTCGATGGCGCGCCGGGGTGCGGAAAACGGAAGGGGAGCTAGCGGGGGAATCGGAACCGGGGCAGGCGTCGCACAGGGTGCGGGCAAGGCCGGGGATTCTGGGCTGCGGACTCCGTACGGACCGGGATGGCTATCCGGCCGGTCGGCTCGCAGTGAGAGGACAGGTCAGACAGGCATGCCGGCGCCGCGCACTGGGCGCAATCGAGGCTCGGGGTCTAAGGCACTAGGCATGATCTCTCCTGTGGATTCGGATGGCGGGCTTCAGGCCATCGCGGCTTGCGCGCCGAAATGCACGTGGCGCACAGCGGGGTTGGCGCTCAGGCGGCGCGCTTGCGACATCAGTTCCGCCCGCAATTCCGGGGGGCAATTGACGGTGATGCAAGCCGACGCCAGATCCGGGTCTTGACCCTGATCGATCTGCACTTGCGAGACATCCAGGCCGGCGGCGCTGAAGTCCAGGCAGATCTGCTTGCGCAAGGCGCCCAGCTCGTCGCGCGGACAGATGACCGTCAGGCGCGATGTGCCGCGGCGGCGGCCCAGGGCGGTGGCGCGGTCCACGCCAGCGCGGCGTAGGAACAAGTCGAAGAAACGCATAACGACCTCCATTGCAAGAATGGGGAGCGTGATCGCGAACACATGCGCACCCGCGCCGCGCCTGGACGGCGTGCACGGCAAACGTGCACGAACGCTGGCGCTGCGACTAGCGGCGGTTCTGGCGGTTTACGTTGGGGAGGGTCCCGGCAGGCTGAAGGCCTGCGCTATTGCCCGGGCGCGAGCCTGGAGCTTGGGATACGCCGCAACCTGAATGACAGGATGCGGCAGATGGAGTTCTGCGTGTTTCCTGTCAGACAGCGACGTCGATGCAAGATCGACAACTTTCGCCGGAATCGGTATTCACGAAGACTGCTCCTGGGATGGATAACAGAACGATTTTACGCGGGTTTCTACTGATGGACAAGGTTTATGCGCTTTTAAGGCGCGGCAAGACGGCAACAGCGGCGCAAGCCCCGTGCGGGCTCGCGCCGCAATCGGCGTCAGGCGTAGAAGTGCCAGCCCAGATAGCCCGCGAACACGGCATACAGGCCGCCGACCGCCGACAGCGCCGGCACGCTCATGGCCGCGCGCCGGAAGCGCAGCCACAGCAGGCCGATGGACAGCATCGTGAACAGGCCCGCCGCCAGCAAGGGCGCGTCCAGCAGCCACGGCGTCATGAAAATGCCCAGCGCGCTGGGGATGGTGGCCTGGATCATCATGGCGCCCGAGATATTGGCCAGCGCCAGGCGTTCCTTGCCCTGGCGCACCCAGATCAGCGCATTCATGATTTCGGGCAGCTCGGTCGCCACGGGGGCCAGCAGCAAGGCGGCCACGTGCGGCGACGCGCCCATGGCCACGCCCAGCAGCTCGATCTGGTTCACGAATACATGCGAAGCCCCGGCGATCACCACCAGCGCCATGATCGTCTGCGCGGCCGCCCAGAACATGGTCGGGTTTTCATCGCGGGGGCGCAGCTTGAGCGGCTCCAGGTCCTCGCAGTCGACCCTTTCCTCGTCGCTGCTGAGTTCGCGCTTGACGTATAGGCCATAGGTGGCCAGGAACAGGATGCCCAGCCAGGGCTTCCAGGCGAAGGCCAGCAGCCCCAGGCCCACCTTGAAGATGAAGATGCCCATGAACCAGGCCTGGTCGCGGGCCAGCCGGCGCTGGTCCGCGTTGATACAGCCGGCTTGCGTCGGACGGCCTCGACGGGCGCGCCACAGCGCCAGGCCGACCACGGCGTAGGCCAGTGTCGCCAGCACCAGCGGGCCGCCCATGGCCGCGCCGACGCCGATGTCTTTCTGCTCGGGAGTGTCGCCGAAGACGACCGCCATGAAGGTGACCGCGCTTTCCGGCAAGGCGGTGCCGAACGCGGCCAAGACGGTGCCGGTGGCGGTGGCGCCCAGGTGGAACCGGTGTCCGACCCATTCAACGCCGTTGACGAAGAACTCGCAGGCGACGTAGATCACTGCCGCGGACAGGAAAAACAGGAACAGGGTGAGCAACATATAGACGCAGCCGGACGAGCAGAAACCAATTGGCGCGACGCAGCGGCTCGCCCGGCTAGGGTGAACGCTACGCGGCCAAAGGTCTCGCCTGGCTGATCCATGCGGCGGGCGTGCCGCGCGCATGGAAACCGTTAGCGCCATGGAGTTCTGGCAACCGCTACGCGGCCCCGAACCACCAAGTCTGTTGACGCTAACTCCTTTGGGGACAAAGGATGGCTACTCCCCAATGACAGAGCGGCGATTGTAGCAGCGGATGCGCGGCCGTCGAGCGAATCCCGAACCGGCGCCGTGGAAACGTCCGCGGGGTGTTGCATTTGCGGGATGGCGGGTAAAGTAAACGCCATCTACCGCCCTTGCGGGGCTTGCGCCCCGGCCCGCCATGAGCCTGCCTCCCGACGATATCGCTCCCTTCGCCGCACGGCGCCAGCGTCTGTTCGAGCGCATGCGCGCCGACGGCGGCGGCATCGCCATCCTGGCGACCGCGCCGGAGGCCGTCCGCAACCGCGACGCGGAGTACCCCTATCGGCACGACAGCGATTTCTTCTACCTGACCGGCTTCACCGAGCCGGGCGCCTGGCTGGTGCTGATCGCCGGCGCGTCCGACCGCGCCGTGCTGTTCTGCAGGCCGCGCCATGTGGAACACGAAATATGGGAGGGCAAGCGATTCGGCCCCGAGGCCGCCGCCGCTTATTTCGGCTTCGACGACGCCCACCCGATCGATGCGCTGGACGAACTGGTGCCCACGCTCATGCTGGACCACGCCACGCTGTACGCGCCGATGGCTGGCGACAAGCGCACGGACGGACGCCTGCATCGCTGGCTGGCCGCGGCGCGCGAGGCGGGCCGCGGCGGCCACGCTCCGCCCGCCCGGCAGCAGGACATCCGCCCGCTGCTGGCCGGCATGCGGCTGATCAAGGACCCCACTGAAATCGCGGCGATGCGGCGCGCGGCGAAGATCTCCGCCGGCGCGCATGTCCGCGCCATGCGCGTTGCCCGCGCGGGCATGCGCGAATACGAGATCGAGGCCGAACTGCTCTATGAGTTCCGCCGCCACGGCGCGCAGTCGGTGGCCTACAACAGCATCGTGGCCGCGGGCGCGAACGCCTGCGTGCTGCATTACCCGGCCGGAGAATCCGTGCTGCGCGACGGCGACCTGGTTTTGATCGACGCGGGCTGCGAAGTGGACAGCTACGCCAGCGACATCACGCGGACCTTTCCGGTGAACGGGCGCTACAGCGGCCCCCAGCGCGCGCTGTACGACCTGACCGTGGCGGCGCAGGAGGCCGCGGCCCAGGCCACCGCCCCCGGCCGCGGGTTCAACGATGCCCACCAGGCCGCCCTGCGCGTCCTGGCGCAAGGCATGCTGGACCTGAAACTGTTGAAAGGATCCCTGGACGGCGTGCTGGAATCCGGCGACTACAGCCGCTTCTACATGCACCGGACCGGCCACTGGCTAGGGCTGGACGTGCATGACGTGGGCGACTACCGCCAGCCCGGCCCGGCCCAGGGGGCCGAGCGCCCCTGGCGCAAGCTGGAAAAGGGGATGATGCTGACCATCGAGCCCGGCATCTACGTGCGCCCCGCCGACGACGTGCCCGAGGCCTACTGGAATATCGGCATCCGCACCGAGGACGATGCACTCGTCACCGACGAGGGATGCGAACTCATCACGCGCGGCGTGCCGGTGCAGGCCGGCGAGATCGAAGCGCTGATGCGGGAATAGGCCCGGGGCCCCGGCCGGCCTAGAGGACGTAGCCGTCCAGCCAGCCCATGGCCACCCAGACGTAGACCACCACCATGGCGATGGCGAACATGGTGACGATGGCGCCGACCAGGCAGGCCAGGATGGCGACCAGCACCGGCCCCCAGCCCGTGGACGACGGCCGGCCCAGGCCGGCGTTGTAGAGCCGGTCGAATTTCTCGTCGGGCATCAGCGAGAACACCGCGCTTTCGATGAACCCGTCGATCATGGGAATGAAAAGCAGGAAGAAGGCGGGGTTGTCGTACCAGACAGGGTAGAAGCGGAACGCGCAGAACAGGCTCGCCAGGGCCAGCGCCGTCACCAGCCAGGCGTGGCGGCGGCCCAGATACCACCAGTGCGCGCCCACGGCGCCGAACAGGCAGGCCAAAAGCCCCACCGCGACCTTGCCGCGCGGGCTGCGGGCGGGAACGGCGGACAGCGAAGAGGAAGCCTGAGCCTGCGTCATGTCAATCAACCGGGAAAGGGACCGTCGCGCCAAGCCGCGCCGGCTGCCCGGGATTGTAGTGGACGGTTAAAATCCGGGCATGACTTCCTCTGCCTTCGACGTTGCGATTCTTGGCGCCGGCCCCGTGGGCCGCGTACTGGCCCTGATGCTGGCGCGCGTGGCGCCGGACCCGGCGCGCATCGCCCTGCTCGCGGGCAGCGCGCCCGTCCCGGCCACCCCGGCCGCGGCCGTGCCCGCCGCGGATCCCCGCGTGCTGGCCATGAACCACGGCAGCCGCGTGCTGCTGGAGTCGCTGCATGCCTGGCCCGAGCGCTCGGCCGACATCCGCAATATCCATGTGTCGCAGCGGGGCCGGCTGGGCCGCACCCTGATCCAGAACACCGATTTCGGCGTGCCGCAGCTGGGCAGCGTGGTCGCCTACTCGGGGCTGCACGCCAAGCTGGACGAATGCGTGACCGCCTGCGGCGTCACCGTGCTGTCCGGCCCGCCCGCCCTGATCGGCCGCCAGGACGCCGAAGGCGTTCGCATCCAGCAGGGCGACGCGGCGCTGCTGTGCCAGGTGGCGGTGCAGTCCGACGGCGCGGGCGCCGCCGACGTGCGCCGCGACTACGACCAGCATGCCGTGCTGACCACGGCGCACGCCACGCTGCCCCGCCGCGGCTGGGCCTGGGAACGATTCACCTCCGAAGGGCCGCTGGCGCTGCTGCCGCACCCGCAGACGCCGGACGCCTATTCCGTCGTCTGGTGCAGCGCGCCGGACCGCGCCGCCGAACTGGCCGCGCTGGACAACGCCGCTTTTTCTCGGGCGCTGTCCGAGGCCTTTGGCGAACGCCTGGGCCGGCTGTCCAGCCAGGCTCCCCGCCACGTCTTTCCACTGGCGCTGGCCGCGCGCCGGGCGCAGGTGCATGGCCGCGTGGCGGCCATCGGCAACGCCGCGCAGACCCTGCACCCCGTGGCTGGCCAGGGCCTGAACCTGGGCTTGCGCGACGCCGCCCGCCTGGCCCAGACGCTGGCCGGCTGGCTTGCCCGGCCCGCCTCCAACCCCGGCGCCGCCCTGGCCGAATTCGCCCAGGCGCGCCATGTCGACCGATTCATTACCGCGGGCCTCACCGACCTGATGCCGCGCGTCTTCTCGACCGGCCTGGCGCCGGTGGAACATGCCTGCGGGCTGGCTTTATTGGGGATGGATCTGGCGTCCCCGCTGCGCGCCCCGCTGGCCCAGCATCTGCTGCAGGGCTTTCGCGCCTGATTCCCTCCGGTTCCGGCCCTGAAATGTGGCCGGAATCGCCTCTTTTCGCCCCCGTTTGTTACCAGGCCGTCGCGGGCCGAAAATGGGGGTCTGATCGAGCCGGTTAAAATGTGACCATGCGCATAGGCCAGTGGACCCTTCCCAACAACGTTCTCGTCGCGCCCATGGCGGGCGTGACCGACCGTCCGTTCCGACAACTTTGCAAGAAGTTGGGGGCGGGCTATGCCGTGTCCGAAATGGCCGCCAGCAACCCCAAGCTCTGGGATAGCGTCAAGACCTCGCGCCGCCTGAACCACGACGGCGAGATTGCCCCGATTTCGGTCCAGATCGCCGGGGCCGACCCCGCCATGATGGCCGAGGCCGCGGCCTTCAACGCCGGCAAGGGCGCCCGGATCATCGACATCAACATGGGCTGCCCGGTCAAGAAGGTGTGCAATGTGGCCTCCGGGTCGGCGCTGCTGCGCCATGAAGACCTGATCGCGCGCATCCTGGACGCCGTGGTGGCCGCCTGCGCGCCCCTGGACGTGCCGGTCACCCTGAAGACCCGCACCGGCTGGGACCGCGACAGCCGCAATGCCCTGCGCGTGGCGAAACTGGCCGAAAACGCCGGCATTTCCGCCCTGACCCTGCACGGCCGCACGCGGGCCGACCTCTATACGGGCGAGGCGGAATATGACACTATCCGCGCCGTCAAGGCCGAGCTGACCATCCCCGTGATTGCCAACGGGGATATCGACTCGCCCGCAAAAGCCAAGCACGTCCTGGATTACACTGGCGCCGACGCGGTCATGATTGGCCGGGCGGCTCAAGGCCGTCCCTGGATTTTCCGCGAAATCGACCACTACCTGCGCACGGGCGAAACACTGGCCCCTCCCTCTTATGGGGAAATGCGCGAGCTGCTGCTCGAACATCTCGACGACCATTACCGGTTCTATGGCGAACACACCGGCGTACGCACGGCGCGCAAGCACATAGGGTGGTATCTGGACGGCCTGCCGGGCGCGGATTCGTTCTGCGCCCGCATGAACCTGATCGACAATACCCGCGACCAGTGGCGGGCGGTGTCGGATTGGTTCGACATCATCTCGCGCGACGGCAGTCCCAACCCGGCGCCGGTCGCAGAAGCCCTGCTGGCGGCATAACCGCCTCAACACCAACATAAAAATATCTGTACTCAAATGAGCAAGAAAGATGTCCTGGAAGAATGCGTGCGAGCCAGCCTGGAGCGCTATTTCGAAGACTTGGGTGAATCCGAGCCCCACGATATGTGGGACATGGTGATGCGCTGCGTGGAGCGCCCGGTGCTTGAAGTAGCGCTGGAGCGGTCGGGCGGCAACCAGTCCCGGGCGTCCGAAATGCTGGGCATCACCCGCAACACCCTGCGCAAGAAGTTGCTGGCGCACAATATCCAGGTATAGCTTTCCCCGCGCGGGCGGCGGAATCGCGCCGCCCGCCCCTTTCAGATTTCCCATCCCGACCAGAACGAGAAAGGCGTCCCCGCCCCACTCCCGTCCCTCATCATGAAAATCGAAACCGCCCTGCTTTCGGTGTCCGACAAGACCGGCATCGTTGAATTTGCCCGCGCCCTGGCCGCGCGCGGCGTGCGCCTGCTGTCGACCGGCGGCACCGCCAAGCTGCTGGCCGACTCCGGCCTGACCGTGACCGAAGTGGCCGCCCACACGGGTTCGCCCGAGATCCTCGACGGCCGCGTCAAGACGCTGCACCCGAAGATCCACGGCGGCCTGCTGGCCCGCCGCGACAGCGCCGAGCACATGGACACCATCAAGGCAGCCGGTATCGATCGCATCGACATGCTGGTCGTCAACCTGTATCCGTTCCGTGAAACCGTCGCCAAGCCGGACTGCACGTTCGCCGACGCGGTAGAGAACATCGACATCGGCGGCCCGGCCATGCTGCGCGCCGCGGCCAAGAACCACGGCACCGAGGCCGGCGGCGTCACGGTCGTGATCGATCCGGTCGACTACTCGCGCGTCCTGGCGGAAATGGACAAGGGCGGCAGCACCTCCTACGGCCTGCGCCTGGCGCTGGCGTCCAAGGTCTACGCCCACACGGCCGCCTACGACGGCGCCATCGCCGCCTACCTGACCAGCCTGGTCGACGCCGAGCCCAAGCAGGAAGCCGTGCCGGCCCGCAACGAATGGCCCGGCACGCTGACGCTGCAGGTCAAGCAGGAGCAGGCGCTGCGCTACGGCGAAAACCCCCACCAGAGCGCCGCCTTCTACGTGGACGCGCAGCGCCAGGCCGGCCTGCTGGGCAACTACCGCCAGCTGCAGGGCAAGGAACTGTCCTACAACAACATCGCCGACGCGGATGCCGCGTGGGAATGCGCGCGCAGCTTCGAAGCGCCCGCCTGCGTCATCGTCAAGCACGCCAACCCCTGCGGCGTGGCCGTGGCGGCGGACACGCTGGGCGCGTACCAGCAGGCCTTCAAGACCGACCCCACGTCGGCCTTCGGCGGCATCATCGCCTTCAACCGTCCGGTGGACGCCGCCACGGCCGAAGCCGTCAGCGCGCAGTTCCTGGAAGTGCTGCTGGCTCCCGCCTATGACGGCGCCGCGCTGGCCATCCTGGCCGCGAAGAAAAACGTGCGCGTGCTGGAAGTGCCGATGGGCACGGGCCAGAACGCCTTCGACATCAAGCGCGTGGGCGGCGGCTGGCTGGTGCAAACCCCGGACGCCTATAACGTGCCGCGCGATGCCCTGAAGGTGGTCAGCAAGCGCCAGCCCACCGAACAGGAAATGAACGACCTGTCGTTCGCCTGGAAGGTCGCCAAGTACGTCAAGTCCAACGCCATCGTGTTCGTGGGCGGCGGCATGACCCTGGGCGTGGGCGCCGGCCAGATGAGCCGCATCGACTCGGCCCGCATCGCCTCCATCAAGGCGGAAAACGCCGGCCTGACCCTGCAGGGTTCGGCCGTGGCGTCGGACGCGTTCTTCCCGTTCCGCGACGGCCTGGACGTGGTGGTGGCGGCTGGCGCGACCTGCGTGATCCAGCCTGGCGGCAGCATGCGCGACGACGAAGTGATCGCCGCGGCCGACGAGCACGGCATCGCCATGGTGCTGACCGGCACCCGCCACTTCCGCCACTGATGCGCGTCCTCGGCATCGATCCCGGCTTGCGCCGCACCGGCTTCGGTGTGATCGATGCCGACGGCTCGCGGTTGCGCTACGTGGCCAGCGGGACCATCGTGGTCCCGCCGGCGCTGACGCTGTCCGAACGCCTGAAAGTCATTCTGGACAATCTGCGCCAGGTGGCGCGCGACACGCAACCCGACGTGGCCGCGCTGGAAATCGTCTTCCTGAACGCCAATCCCGCGTCCACCCTGCTCCTGGGCCAGGCGCGCGGCGCCGCGCTCTGCGCGCTGGCCGACAGTTCGCTGACGGTGCATGAATACACCGCGCTGCAGATCAAGAAAGCCGTGGTGGGCACCGGACGCGCCGCCAAGGAACAGGTGCAGATGATGGTGCAGCACCTGCTGGCGCTGGACGGCACGCCCGCGCCCGACTCCGCCGACGCGCTGGCCTGCGCGATCTGCCACGCCCACGTGGGCCCCTTGCAGGACAAGCTGGAGCGCCTGGGCACCTCTTTGCGCATGGGCGGCAAGACCCGCATCCGCAACGGCCGCCTGATCGGCTGACTCCTTTTCCCCTGCTTTTGCGCGCCGCGCCCCCGGTTCGGCCCGATCGCGCGTCCGCGCGTATAGAATCCCCGCATTCGCCGCGTGTTTAGCGGCGCCACCATTGCCAGGCCTTCATCACCATGATCGGACGCATCACCGGAACCCTGATCGAAAAACTGCCGCCCACGATCTGCGTGGATGTCGGCGGTCTGGGGTATGACATCGACGTGCCCATGAGCACGCTGTATTCGCTGCCGGAAACCGGCGCCCGCGTCACGCTCTACACGCACCTGACGGTGCGCGAAGACGCCCACATCCTGTATGGCTTCGCGTCCGCCAGCGAACGCAGTGCGTTCCGCGAGCTGATCAAGGTCAGCGGCATCGGCGCGCGCACCGCGCTGTCGGTGCTGTCGGGCCTGTCGGTGGCGGACCTGGCCCAGGCCATCACCTTGCAGGAATCGGGCCGCCTGACCCGCGTGCCCGGCATCGGCAAAAAGACCGCCGAGCGCCTGCTGCTGGAAATGCGCGGCAAGCTGGGCGCCGACATCGGCGCCTCGTCGCACATCACCCCCGACAACCAGTCCGACATCCTGAACGCGCTGCTGGCGCTGGGCTACTCCGAGAAGGAATCGCTGTCGGCGCTGAAGACGCTGCCCGAAGGCGTGGGGGTATCCGACGGCATCAAGCAGGCGCTCAAGGCACTGGTGCGCTAGGGCTCAGGTAGCGGGGCGCCACGGCTTCCAGGCCGGTCGGCACCACATGCAGTTCCGGCGCGATCGGCCCGGAGCAGATATTGTCGCGGCGCAGGGAATCCAGGTTGTCCCGCGACATCAGGGGCGTGCCGGGCATGCATTCGAACAGCCTGGCCTGCATGCGGCCCACGCCCATCGGCACGCTGACCACCGGCCGGGGATGGCCGCTCCAGGCGGCGCAAAGCCGCGCGATCTCGCCCAGCGTGTAGATCTGGGGCCCGCCCAGTTCGTACGTCTTGCCGCAGGTATGCGTATCGGCCAGCGCGGACGCCATGGCGGTCACCACGTCCCCCACATAGACCGGCTGCATGCGCACATGCGCGCCGGCCAGCGGCAGCACGGGCAGCCAGCGCGCCAGCTTGGCGAACATATTGGTGAAATTGTCGTCCGGCCCGAACAGGACCGAGGGACGGAAGATCGTCCAGCCGCCCTCCTGCCGCTCCAGGAACGCCTGCTTGATGGCGGCCTCGCCATCCCCTTTGGAGCGCTGGTACATGCTTTCGCCGCTTGAGTCGGCGCCCAGCGCGCTGACGTGCAGCAGACGGTGCACGCCGTGGCGCAGGCAAGCCTGCGCGATGCGCTGCGGCAGGTGCACATGGGCCCGCGCAAAGTCCGAGCCATAGGGCCGGCCCGTGTTGCCGTGCAGGATTCCCACGAGATTGATGACCGCGTCGCACCCCTGCACCAGGCTGTCCAGCGCGGCATCGTCATGGATGTCGCTTTGGAGCAGGGTGACGGTAGGCAGGATTTGCAGGTCGCGCCCGCGCGCAAAAAGACGCGTAGGCACGATGAGCTCATGCTGGTCCCTGCAAAGCCGCGCTACCAGGTGACGACCGATAAAGCCCGTGCCGCCGATGACAAGGATACGCATGATGCATCCTCCTGTTGGTCAGGATCGAATTCTGATTCTGCCCTGCAAGATCGACAACCGCAAGCACGCATCGGCGGCCCGGCGGGCGGGCCGCCGTATCCGCCTCAGGCCGCGAGCAGCCGGGCGTAGGCCGGAAGGTCGACGTTGCCGCCGCTGATGATGACGCCGACCCGGGCGCCGCGCACCGGCACCACGTTCTGCATGACGGCGGCGGCGCCCAGGCAGCCCGTGGGCTCCACGACCATCTTCATGCGCTCGGCGAAGAATTTCATGGTGGCGACGAGCTGCTCATCCGTCACCGTGACGATGTCGCGGACGTACTTCTGAATAAGGGGGAATGTCAGGTTGCCCAGGTGCGTCGTGGCGGCGCCGTCGGCCAGGGTCTTGGGCGCTGGAATCCGGACTATTTCACCCTTGCGCAGGGACTGCTGGCCGTCGTTGCCCGCCTCCGGCTCCACGCCGTACACCAGGCAGCGCGGGCTCAGCGCGAACGCGGACAGGGCCGAGCCCGACAGCAGGCCGCCGCCGCCCAGGCACACAAACAGGTAATCCAGCTCGCCCACTTCCTCGAACAGTTCCTTGGCCGCGGTGCCCTGCCCGGTGATCACGTCCTCGTGGTCGTAGGGCGGGATCAGCGTGGCGCCGGTTTCCGCCTGAATGCGGCGGGCGATTTCCTCGCGGTCCTCGGTATAGCGGTCGTAAGTGACGATCTTGCCGCCGTAGCCTTCGGTGGCCGCGCGCTTGGCCGCGGGCGCGTCCAGCGGCATGATGATGGTGGCCTGCACGCCTTGCAGCCTGGAGGCCAGCGCAATGGCCTGCGCGTGGTTGCCCGACGAGAACGTCACCACGCCGGCGGCCCGCTGTTCGGGCGCGAGGCGCGCGATGGCGTTGTACCCGCCCCGGAACTTGAAGGCGCCCATGCGCTGGAAGTTCTCGCACTTGAAGAAGAGCGACGCGCCGGCGATGGCGTCGGCGGTGGCCGAGGTCAGGACGGGCGTGCGGTGTGCGTTGCCGGCCAGGCGCTCGCTGGCGCGCACGACATCGTCATAGGTGGGCAATTCGGGCTGCATGGAATTCGGTCCTTTGATCGCGGGGGGGAGTCGAAACCCTCGGATCATAAACCCGTCCGCGCGGTTTGCGCGCCGCCCGGATGCACGACGGGCGAAGCGCGCGGCGCAGGCGGCCCGCCTACTTGCCGAAGAGGTCGGCGCTGCCGCCGGCCGCGCCGGCGGGCGGGGTCAGGCCCAGGTGGCGCCAGGTGGTCAGCGTGGCGGTGCGCCCCCGCGGGGTGCGCTGCAGATAGCCGTGCTGGATCAGGTAGGGCTCGATCACGTCTTCGATCGTGTCGCGTTCTTCGCCGATGGCCGCGGCCAGGCTGTCCACGCCGACCGGACCGCCATCGAACTTATGGATGATGGCTTCGAGCAGCTTGCGGTCCATCAGGTCCAGCCCCTGCGGGTCGACCTCGAGCATGGCCAGCGCGCGGCCCGCGACCTCGGCGTCTATCGTGCCGCTGGCCTTGACCTCGGCATAGTCGCGCACGCGGCGCAGCAGACGGTTGGCGATGCGCGGGGTGCCGCGGGCGCGGCGCGCCACTTCGGCGGCGCCGTCCGGCGTGATGGCGGCGTGCAGCAGGCCCGCGCTGCGCGTCACGATATGGCCGAGGTCGGCGGCGTTGTAGAACTCAAGCCGCGAGACGATGCCGAAGCGGTCGCGCAGCGGATTGGTCAGCATGCCGGCGCGCGTGGTGGCGCCCACCAGGGTGAACGGCTGCAGGTCCAGCTTCACGCTGCGCGCGGCCGGGCCTTCGCCGATCAGGATGTCGATCTGGAAGTCCTCCAGCGCCGGGTAGAGGATTTCCTCGACCACGGGCGACAGGCGGTGGATTTCGTCGATGAAGAGAACGTCGTTCTTTTCCAGGTTGGTCAGGAGCGCGGCCAGGTCGCCCGGACGTTCCAGCACGGGGCCGGAGGTCTGGCGCAGCTGCACGCCCATTTCATGCGCAATGATGTGGGCCAGCGTAGTCTTGCCCAGGCCCGGCGGGCCGAACAGCAGGACGTGGTCCAGGGCCTCGCCGCGGTTTCGCGCCGCGGCGATGAAGATTTCGAGCTGTTCGCGGGCGCGGTGCTGTCCGACGTATTCGTCCAGCGCCTTGGGCCGCAGGGCGCGTTCGATCGACTCCTCGTTGGGCGACACCGGCTGCGGCGCCACGATACGGGGAGCGTCGGGACGGGAGGAAAGCGAATCGGACTGGATGGCCATGGTGCGGAAACGACAAAGGACGAAGCAGGATGCATCGTACCGTAGCGCGGGCCGCCCAGGGGCGGCCCGCCCTCATGCGGCCTGGGACAGGGGCAGCCTGACCCGCACGCACAAGCCGCCGGATTGCGCCTGGCGCAATTCCAGGGATCCGCCGTGCGCGCGCGCGATGGCCTCGGCCAGCGCCAGGCCCAGCCCCACGCTGCCGGTGCGCGTGCGCGCGTCGTCCAGGCGGCTGAACGGGCGCAGGGCCTCCTGGCGGCGTTCCGGCACGATGCCGGGGCCATGGTCGGCCACATCCAGCACCGCCTCGCCGTCTTCCCGGCGCAGCGCGACCTCCACCGGCGGCGCGCCGTGATTCAGCGCGTTGCCGATCAGGTTATCCAGCAGGCGGCCCAGCGCCACGGCGTCCGCCTGCACCATCAGCGCCGAGGCGTCATCGCCGGTGTCCAGGCCGATTTCCGTGCCCGCGCCCTGCCAGGCGCCCACCCGCTCGGCCAGCCAATCGGACAGGACGATGGGGGCATAGCGGTAGGCGGCAGGGTCCGTGCCGCGGACAAAGCCGATGAACTGGTCGACCATGTGCTGCATGTCCTGCAAATCGGTGCGCAAGCCCTCTTTCAGCTTGGAGTCGTCCGCCATCTCGATGCGCAGCCACATGCGCGACAAGGGACCCTTGAGGTCATGCGGCAGGCCGGACAACAGGGTGCGGCGCACCGAATCGGACTCGGCCAGCGCGTCCAGCATGGCGTTGAAGCGTTCGCCCAGCACCCGGGTTTCGTGCGGGCCCGAGGGCTCGACCCGCTGCGGCTGCCCGGCGGCGAGCTGGTCCGCGGCATCGGCCAGCCGCGTGATCGGGCGCGTGATGTGCCAGGAGAAGCCCACCGCCAGCAACAGCAGCAGGCCCAGGCCGCCCAGCCAGGCGGCGATGAACGGCGTGGCCACGGGCGGGTCCAGGCGGTCCAGCGGGATGACCAGCCATTCGCGCAGGCGCGGCGCGTCCTCGGTGGCGGGATTGGGCGCCAGCGAAATGAAGATCTCCGGCGTGGGTCCGCGCGACAGCGCCACCCGCGTGCCGTCGTTCAGGCGTTCGTTGAGCTGCTGCACCAGCACGCGCAGATCGCGGCGGATGTCGTCCGGCTCGGCTTTGTGGCGGCGCTCGTATTCGTCGCGCTCGCGGGCGCGGTCGGCGTCGCGCTGCGCTTGCGTGCGTTCCTCGCCATGCTCGCCATCGCCGTCGCCGTCGCGCTCGTCGCGCACCTCGGGCGGTGGAGGCGGCGGCGGGCCATGCATCTGCGAGTCCATGGCGGACGGCTGCGGACGGGGAGGCGGACGCGGGGCGGCCCGGGGCGCAGGCGGCGGGCGGCGCCCGTTGAAGCGCTGGAGCTTGGCTTCGGCCGGCAGCACGCGCGACCACAGCCGCCACTGGTTCTGGGACGCGGCGCGCACGAAATCGGCGCGGTCCTCGGCCGGCACCTGGGACACGGCGGCGCGCAGGGTGCGGATGGTGGTGACGATGTAGCCGATGGCCACGTCTTCCATGAACTTGTGCCGGAAGTACGACACCGTCACCAGGGTGGCCGCCTGCGTCAGCAGGACCGAGCCCAGAATCAGCAGGATCAGTCGCGCCCGCAGGGAACGCGGCACCAGAAAGCGGGGGGAAAAACGCATCAGGGGGAAAACCGGTAGCCGATGCCCCAGACGGTCTGGATCCAGCGCGGCTGCTTTGGATCGTCTTCGATCACGCGGCGCAGGCGCAGGATCGCGATGTCGATGGCGCGGTCATTGCGTTCGCCGGCGTCGTCGTCGCGGGCCAGCGCCAGCAGGCGCTCGCGCGACAGCGGCTTGCCCGCGTTGCGCACCAGGGCTTCGAGCAGATTGATCTCGCCGCCGGTCAGCTTGACGACCGTGCCTTCGCGCGAGAGCTGGCGCGTGGAGGGATCGAACACGAAGGGCCCGAAGGACACCGGGGCGTCCTTGGTCAGCGCGGACGGACCGCGCTTGCGGCGCAGCACGGCCTCGATGCGGGCCAGCAGCTCGCGCGGGTCAAAGGGTTTGCCGACGTAGTCGTCCGCGCCGGCCTCCAGGCCGATGATGCGGTCCACGGCTTCGTCGCGCGCGGTCAGCAGTATGACGGGGATGTCCTCGCCCTGCTCGCGCAGGCGGCGGCAGGCGTCGGCGCCGTCGCCGCCGGGGAGCATGCGGTCCAGCACGAGCAGATCGGGCGCGTAGCGGGTGATGCGCGACGACAGGTCGGTCGCGTCCGGCGCCAACAGGGTGTCGTAGCCGTGCCGGTTCAGGTAGTCGGCCAGCAACTGGCGCAAGGCCGGGTCGTCGTCGACGACCAGCAGCTTGGTGTGGGGATTGTCCATGGACGTCATAGTGCGGCCCGCCGCCTCCGCCCGCAAGAGCCAAGAAATCAACTGAAATATACCCGTTACGCGATGTTGGCCGCCGTTTCCCGCGCTTTTGGGCGCGAACACATTTCGGACGCGGAGTGGCCCTAGAATATCGGCTCGCCTGCTGCCGCTCGTGCGGTTTACTAAAATTCGTTTACAGCTGCGGCGACAGGCCCTCTCTACACTGTCCCTATGATCGCCCCTGCAATCATCTGGCGCAGACGGCTGTTGCACGCGGCGCTGACGGCAGGCATGGCCTGCCCGCTGGCCCCGGCGTTCGGCGACACGTCTGATGCGTCCCCCTATGTTTCCCCGCGGCCCCCGCCCGGCGCGGCGACGCGCGTGGCGCGCGGCATCGGTGTCCTGTCCCCGGTTCAACCGATTCCCGTGCGCCCCGCGCCGTCGCTGGACGCGCGCGCCATGCCGCTGGATCCGACCCCCTGCGACCTGCAAACCGCCGAACCCGCCATGGACACCAGCGTGCAGGGCTCGGACGACAGCGGCGACGACGAATTCATCCCCGGCACCGGCGCGGCCCTCTCCGGCGACGCCCAGCCCGCCCCGCTGGGCTGCGACGCGGCCGCGGCCGCCGCCGCCCCCGAAGAGAGCGCGCCGGACTATTCCTTCGCGCTGGAAGACGGGGACCTCCCCCGCGTGCCGGTCGTGGTCATTTCCGGCGTGTCCCGCCCCAGCCGCCCCTGGTTCGCGTCCGTCAGCGGCCAAGACGGCCTGCGCTATGGCGGCAACCGCAATTGGGTCTACCGGAACACCGCGGGCCCCGCCGTCACGGTCGGCAACGTCAGCGCCAACGCGCCCGCCTGGGGCAGCGGCGCGCCGGTGGGCGGCCTGCAGATATCGAACTGGGCCGGCACCAGCGCCACGCTGCCCGAAGGCAGCTTCGGATACTCGTCGTCGCTGGGCAAGCTCAACCTCATGGACCCCGGCGCCAGCTCCGGCGCCGTGGACTATGGCGCCTCCGTGGGCAGCGGCAGCGTGCGCTACGGGGTCACGCCCGTCCTGACCCTGGAAGGCCAGGTGCAGAGCGCGCCCTCGCTCACCACGCGCGGCATGGGCACCACCTACACCGCCGGCGAGTTCGGCACGTTCCAGGCCGGCGCCACGCAAAGCACGTTCGACGCGGCCAGCGGCTACCGCTACCGCTTCGGCTACAACGTGGACGTCGCCGACCTGGTGAACCTGGGCTACACCAACGAGCAGATCGGGGCGGGATATGGCGACCTGTCGACCTACTCCGGCGGCGTGGCCTCGGTCCCGCAGACCCGCAACACCCTGTCGGCGGGCGTTCCCCTGTCGGGCTGGGGCACGCTCAGCGGCACGTATTCCGGCCTGCGCGAAGGCTCCGTCCTCGCCGAGCAGCGCGTGGGCCTGTCGCACAGCATGTTCGTCGCCCCCAAGGTCAAGTTCGCCGTGGGCGCCGACCGCGACATCGTGTCGGGCAATTACGAGTGGCGCGCCAACCTGAGCATGCCCGTCGATACCTTCATGCGCGGCACCTGGCTGAGCTGGTAGGCGGACCGCGACACGGACGGAAATATCCCTCCGGAAGAGGCCAGCCGGAATTGGGGCTTAAAATCCCCGCCATGATGCTTCCGGCCTACCCCCATGTCTGACGCGCGCGCCCTCGGCGTGTTGCAGCGCGTTTTCGGTTACGAATCCTTCCGCGGCGACCAGCAAGCCATTGTCGAACAAGTGATCGACGGCGGCGACGCGCTGGTCCTCATGCCCACGGGCGGCGGCAAGTCGCTCTGTTACCAGATCCCCTCGCTGGTCCGCGAAGGCACCGGCATAGTCGTGTCGCCGCTGATCGCGCTGATGCAGGACCAGGTGGACGCCCTGACCGAACTCGGCGTGCGCGCGGCCTTCCTGAATTCCACGCAGGAGTGGCGGGTGGCCCGCGACGTGGAGCAGGCCTTCCTGGCCGGCGAGCTGGACCTGCTTTACGTGGCGCCCGAACGCCTGCTGACCGACCGCTGCCTGCAATTGCTGGAACGCGGCCGCATTGCGCTGTTCGCCATCGACGAAGCCCACTGCGTGTCGCAGTGGGGACATGACTTCCGGCCTGAATACCTGGGCCTGTCCATGCTGCACGAGCGCTGGCCGGACGTGCCGCGCATCGCGCTCACGGCCACCGCCACCGCCGACACCCGCACCGAAATCGCCCAGCGCCTGTCGCTGGACGACGCGCGCCATTTCGTCTCCAGCTTCGACCGCCCCAACATCCGCTACCGCATCATCGAAAAGAACGAGGTGCGCAAGCAGTTGCTGGACATGATCCGCACCGAGCACGAGGGCGAGTCCGGCGTGGTGTACGGCCTGTCGCGCGCACGCGTGGAAGAAACCGCCGAGTTCCTGTGCAACCAGGGCATCGACGCCATGCCCTATCACGCGGGGCTCAGCGCGCAGGTGCGCGCGGCCAACCAGTCGCGCTTCCTGCGCGAGGACGGCGTGGTCATGGTGGCCACCATCGCCTTCGGCATGGGCATCGACAAGCCCGACGTGCGCTTCGTGGCGCACATCGACCTGCCCAAGTCCGTGGAAGGCTACTACCAGGAAACCGGCCGGGCCGGCCGCGACGGCCTGCCCGCCACCGCCTGGCTGGCCTATGGCCTGCAAGACGTGGTGCAGCAGCGCCGCATGATCGACGAATCGCCCGGCGACGAATCCTATCGCCGGCGCCTGGGACAGCAGCTGGACGCCATGCTGGGGCTGTGCGAAACGGTGGAATGCCGGCGCGTGCGCCTCCTGGCCTACTTCGGGCAGCAGATCACCGCCTGCGGCAATTGCGACGTCTGCCTGGAGCCCCCGCAAGCCTGGGACGGCACCGTTGCCGCGCAAAAGGTGCTGTCGGCCGTCTACCGGCTGTGGAAGGAACGCGGCCAGCGCTACGGCGCGGGCCACATCATCGACATCCTGCGCGGCAAGGTCACCGACCGCACCAGGCAGCACGGCCATGAAACGCTGAGCGTGTTCGGGGTGGGCGAAGACCTGAGCGACACCGCCTGGCGCGGCGTGCTGCGCCAGCTGCTGGCGCAGGGCCTGCTGACGGTGGACAACGAAGGCTTCGGCACGCTGGCCCTGACCGAAGGCAGCCGCGCCGTGCTCAAGGGCGAACGCCAGCTCATGCTGCGGCGCGAATCCGAAAAGAAAACGCGGTCGGGCAAGACCAGCAGCGGCCGCCCCAAGGCCGCCGCCATCGACCTGCCGCCCGAATTGCAGCCCGTCTTCGAGGCGCTGCGCGCCTGGCGCGGCGAAGTCGCCAAGAGCCATGGCGTGCCGGCCTACGTCATCTTCCACGACGCCACGCTGCGCGAGATCGCCCTGGCCCAGCCCGAATCCATGGACGCCCTGAGCCACATCAGCGGCGTGGGCGCCCGCAAGCTGGAAGCCTACGGCGAAGAGATCCTGCAGCGGGTGGCCAAGCCGGTCCTGTAGCCAGGCGCGCGCCTGGCCGGCGGGCCGATGGCAAGCGCCATCGGCCATCGCCGCATCCATCAATACGACGGCGGCGGCAACAGCGGCACCGGCGGGCGTTCCTTGCCGAACACCGACCGGTACGCCAGGATGTTGAACACCAGCACCACCGGAATCCCCACGACCGCGCCCGCCATGACCAGGCGCATCGAGCCCAGCGCGCCCGCGCCGTCCCACAAGGTCATGTCGTCCAGGATCAGGTAGGGGAAGAGGCTGTAGGCCAGGCCGCTCAGCATCAGCAGGAACAGGGACACGGTCAGCACGAAGGGCAGCCAGCTGAAGCGGTCCGCCCGGCCGGGCAGCCGCGCCAGCAGCATCTCGGCAGCGACGAATCCCGCCAGCATTAGCACCCAGACCGAAGCCGCCAGGCTCAGGTGGGCGATGTTGCTCCACTTGTAGAAGATGCCGGCATTCGCCAGGCCCAGCGTGACGGCGATCGCCACCATGCCCACGGCCGTCCAGCGGATGGCGTGGCGGGCCCAGTTGGCAGCGCGGCGCTGCAGGTCGCCGTCCACGCGCATGACCAGCCACGACGCGCCCAGCAGCACATAGGCCGCCACCGCGCACAGGCCCACGAACATGGCGAACCAGCCGTAGCCGGCGTCGGACTGGTATCCGGTCGCGATGCGGCCCAGCAGCATGCCCTGGCCGAACGCCGTGATGATCGAGCCCGCCCAGAACGCGAAGATCCAGCGCGGCTTCATTTCCGTGCGCGCGCGGATGCGGAATTCAAACGAGACGCTGCGCAGCACCACGCCCAGCACCATGAAGGTCAGGGGCCCGTAGAGCTTGCCCAGCACCGCCCCCCAAGCGAACGGAAACGCCGACGCGAACAGGCCCATGCCCAGCAGCAGCCAGAATTCGTTGGCGTCCCGCCACGGGCTCAGCAGGCCCATCATGCGGCCACGCTCGTGTTCGGGGGCCAGCTGCAGCAGGATGCCCACGCCGAGGTCGAAGCCGTCCAGGACCATGCCCGCGGCGATCACCACGAACAGCAGTCCCATGAAGGCCAGCGGCATCCAGAAGGAAGGATCGTCGGGGCTCAGCCCCTGCGAGGCGGCCAGCATGGCGATCATGGCGTACCTCCGCCCAGTTTGCGCACAGGCACGACGCCATAGCGCGCGGCATGGAACAGCATGCCTGCAAACGCGGCCAGCAGCAGCGCGTACAGCAGGCCGTAGCCGATCAGGCCGTAGAGCACCGTGCTGGAAGCGACAGAGCCCAGGACCTCGGATTGCGTGATGGTGCCGTTCACGACGAAGGGCTGCAGGCCGATGACGGACATCCACCATCCGGCCACGACGGCGATGCCGCCTGAGAACATCATGCCGCACAGGACCCGCTGCCACCAATGCGGCAAGCCCGACGGATCCATGCCGCGCCGGAACGTCCACAGGAAGGTCACGCACGCCACCGCCAGCATCAGCAGGCCCAGCCCCGCCGCCACGCGCAGCGACCAGAAGGTCAGCGCCACCGGCGGGAGCATGCCCGAATACTTGTCCAGCCCCTGGTAGGTGCCGTCGGGATTGCGGTGCAGCCACATGCCCCCGGTATTGCGCAGGGTCAGGTCGCCCACGTTGGTGTGGGCGCGCGCGTCCGGCCAGCCGAACAGCACGAACTGCGGCTCGGCCCCGCTTTCCCAGAAGCCGGCCGCCGCGGCCGCCTTGGCGGGCTGCAGCTTGGCCACCATCTGCCCGGCGCCGGTGGCGACCGGCAATTGGAGGAAGGCCGCCACCACGGCGACGACCAGCGCGGTCTTGAAGGCGCTGCGCTCGCCGTCGCCCAGCGGGCGCCGCAGGGCCTGCAACGCGGTCACGCCCATCATCAGGAACGAGGCGGCCAGGGCGGAACCGACGATCACCACGGCCATGCGCCAGCCCACCGACGGGTTCAGCACCACCGCCACCCAGTCATAGACCTGGTAGCGGCCGTCGACCAGCACCGCGCCGTCCGGCGTCTGCATCCAGGACTGCAGGGCCAGGACCCAGAACACCGCGACCAGCTGCCCCGCCGCCACCATCAGCACCGCCAGCGTATGCGCGCCGTCGGACACGCGGCGCTGGCCGAACAGCATGACGCCCAGGAAACAGGATTTCAGGATGAAGACCGAGAGAATGCCGTAGCCCAGCAAGGGGCCCGCCACATTGCCGATCTTGTCCATCAGTCCCGCCCACAGGCTGCCGATCTGGATCAGCACGGGGACGCTCGCGGCAAGGGTCAGCACGAAGGCCAGCGCGAAAATGCGCACCCAGAAGCGGTAGGCCGCCGTCCAGCCGCCATGGCCCGACCAGCGGGCCCGGATCTTGAAGAACAGCAGCACCCAGGCAAGCGCCAGGGAGACGGCGAGAAAAAGCGCCAGGAAGCTCAGGCTGGCCACGAACTGCGCCCGGGCCAGCGATAAGGTGGATATATCCATAATGGCCCGTAGTGTAGAGCCAGTTACAAGGCTATGGGGGTCACTTTGAATCCAGTTGCGGACGGCCTGAAAAGAGCTTGCATGCGGAACGTGGCAAAATTGGCGCTTTGTCGCTGCTTTTTCCTATTCTTTCAAGAATGACCTCCGCCACGACGCCGACCCCCGCCGCATCAAATTTCCTGCTCAATATCGTCCAAGACGACCTCGAAGCGAACCGCTTCCAGGGCAAACGCTGGGCGGGCAAGCCTGGCCCGGCGGCCTTGCAGCAGCAGGGAGACGCGGACCCGGCCCGCATCCGCACGCGCTTTCCGCCGGAGCCCAACGGCTACCTGCACATCGGCCACGCCAAGAGCATCTGCGTGAACTTCGGGCTGGCGCGCGACTTCGGCGGCGTCTGCCACCTGCGCTTTGACGACACCAATCCCGAAAAAGAAGACCAGGAATACGTCGACGCCATCATCGAGGCCGTCCACTGGCTGGGCTTTGACTGGAAGGCCGACAACGGCCAGGAAAACCTGTACTTCGCCAGCGATTACTTCGGCTATATGTACGAGTTCGCCGAAGCGCTGGTGGAAGCCGGCCACGCCTACGTGGACGAGCAAAGCCCCGAAGAGATCCGCGCCAACCGCGGCACGCTGACCGAACCCGGCACCGATTCGCCCTGGCGCAACCGCCCGGCCGCGGAGTCGATCGCGCTGCTGCGCGAAATGCGCGACGGCAAGCATCCCGACGGCAGCCTGGTGCTGCGCGCGAAGATCAACATGGCTTCGCCCAACATCAACCTGCGCGACCCGGTCATGTACCGCGTGCGCCACGCCACCCACCACCGCACGGGCAACCAATGGTGCATCTACCCGATGTACAGCTGGGCGCATCCGGTGGAAGACGCGCTCGAAGGCATCACGCACAGCGTCTGCACCCTGGAATTCGAAGACCAGCGGCCGTTCTACGACTGGATCCTGACGCGCCTGGCCGAGCTGGGCAAGCTGGCCGCGCCGCTGCCGCACCAATATGAGTTCGCCCGCCTGAACGTGAGCTACGTCGTCACCAGCAAGCGCAAGCTGCTGCAGCTGGTGCGCGAAGGCCATGTGGACGGCTGGGACGATCCGCGCATGCCGACCATCTTCGGCCTGCGCCGCCGCGGCTACACGCCGGCCTCGATCCGCCTGTTCTGCGAGCGCACGGCCGTGTCCAAGTCCGATTCGCGCATCGACTACAGCCTGCTGGAGCAGGCCGTGCGCGACGACCTGGACCCGATCGCCCCCCGCTCGGTCGCCGTGCTGGACCCGATCAAGCTGGTCATCACCAACTATCCCGAAGGCCAGACCGAGCCCTGCACCGCGCCGCGCAACCCGCACGATCCGGAAGCCGGCGTGCGCGAGTTCCCGCTTTCGCGCGAACTGTGGATCGAGCGCGACGACTTCCGCGAGGAAGCGCCCAAGAAGTACTTCCGCCTGTTCCCCGGCAATACCGTGCGCCTGAAATACGGCTACGTCGTGCGCTGCACCGGCTTCACCAAGAACGAGGCGGGCGAGGTCGTCGAGGTCCAGGCCGAGTACCTGCCCGACACCAAGAGCGGCACGCCGGGCTCCGACAGCGTCAAGGTCAAGGGCAACATCACCTGGGTCAGCGCCGCCCACGCGGTGCCCGCCCAGATCCACCTGTACGACCGCCTCTTCGCCGACGCGCGCCCCGATGGCGGCGACAAGGACTTCCTGGCCTGCCTGAACCCGAACTCCAAGCAGACCGTCACGGCCTGGCTGGAACCGGGCACCGTCGCCACCCCCGGCGCCACCTGGCAGTTCGAGCGCCTGGGCTACTTCACGGCCGACCTGAAGGACTCGACGCAAGACGCCCCGGTGCTCAACCGCATCGTGACCCTGCGCGATTCCTGGGCCCAAGGTTGACCGTTCGCGTGCGTAATACGGGAAAAAGGCGCCTTCGGGCGCCTTTTTCTTTCGCCGCCGTTGCGGCTCAGGCCGCCCTGGGCGGGTTATCATCCCCGACATCCCGCAGCCGGTTGAGCGCGCCGTTTCCAGGCGCCCGGACCGCCAGCCACAATCAAGATGAACACTGAATCCCTAGCCCTGGACTTCAAGAGCGCCACCCTGTATGCCATCCGGGTGGTTCTGCATAGCGCCGATCCCGAACGCCTGAACGCCGCGCTGGCCAAGCGCATGGCCGATGCCGGCAGCTTCTTCGAGAACGAGCCCGTCGTCATCGACGCCAGCCGCGTCGAGGAAAAGATCGATTGGACCGCCCTGGTGGCGGCGCTGCGCGGCCATAACCTGCCCCCCATCGGGGTGGTGGCCGAAGGCGCCAACCTGCAAGCCGCGCGCGAGGCCGGCCTGACGCCGGTGGAACTGTCCACGCCCGCCGCCCGGCCTGCCCCCGTGGTGGACACCGCGCCGCCGAACGACGTCGCCACGCCCGTGCCGTCGATGCCGGCCGCGGCCGTCGAGATCGCGCCAGCGCCCACGGATACGTCGAACACCGACAACCCGACCACCGATGCGCCGGGCGCCGATGCGTCGGGCGCCGATGCGTCGGAAGCTGGGAAGGCCGCTGCCGAGCCGATGCCGTCTCGCGCCGCCAGCAGCACCACCTCCGCCGCCAGCCCCACGGCCGCCGCGCCGCACTCGTCTTCGGCGCTGGTCATCACCAAGCCGCTGCGTTCGGGCCAGCGCGTCTACGCGCGCCACACGGACCTGGTCGTGATCGGCATGGTGAGCCAGGGCGCGGAAGTCATCGCCGACGGCAACGTGCACGTCTATGGCCCGCTGCGCGGCAAGGCGATGGCCGGCGCGCGCGGGGACGCCTCGGCCCGTATCTTCACGACACATCTGGATGCGGAACTGCTGGCCGTGGCGGGCGTATACCGGGTGGTCGAGGACAAGCTCGACCGCACGCTGCAGAACCAGCCCGCGCTGGTGCGCCTGGACGGCGACACCTTGCGCATCGAGGCGCTGAAGGCGTGACGCCCCAGCCCTGATGCGCCGGCCCGTGACGGCCGCGCGGCGCGAGCCGCGCACAAATCTCAACACATCCTGTAAGAAGCCTTACATGGGCTTTTTGCTTTACGATAACGCGATTTATTCGAACATAAGGGTTTGATCGTCATGACACGCATTGTTGTGGTGACTTCCGGCAAAGGCGGCGTGGGTAAAACCACGACGAGCGCCAGTTTTTCCGCGGGCCTCGCGATGCGGGGCCACAAAACCGCTGTCATCGACTTCGACGTCGGCCTGCGCAATCTCGACCTCATCATGGGCTGCGAGCGTCGCGTGGTGTACGACTTCGTCAATGTGATCCAGGGCGAAGCCACCCTCAACCAGGCGCTGATCAAGGACAAGCAGCTTGAAAACCTGTTCATCCTGCCCGCCTCGCAAACGCGCGACAAAGACGCGCTGACGCAGGAAGGCGTGGAAAAGGTCATCAATGACCTGAAGGAAATGGGCTTCGAGTACATCGTCTGCGACTCCCCCGCCGGCATCGAGACGGGCGCGCTGATGGCCGCCTACTTCGCCGACGACGCGCTGGTCGTGACCAACCCCGAAGTCTCGTCGGTGCGCGATTCCGACCGCATCCTGGGCATCCTGGCGGCCAAGTCCAAGCGCGCGGTCGACGGCGGCGAGCCGGTCAAGGAATTCCTGCTGCTGACGCGCTACAACCCGAAGCGCGTGTCCGACGGCGAAATGCTGTCGCTGGGCGACATCGAAGACATCCTGCGCATCAAGCTGATCGGCGTCATCCCCGAATCGGAAGCGGTGCTGCAGGCCTCGAACCAGGGCCTGCCCGCCATCCACCTGAAAGAGACCGATGTCTCCGAAGCCTACAAGGACGTCGTCAGCCGCTACCTGGGCGAAGACAAGGCCCTGCGCTTTACCGATTACGAAAAGCCCGGTTTCCTGAAACGCCTGTTCGGAGGCAAGTAAGCAATGTCCTTCCTGTCGTTTCTGCTCGGTCAAAAGAAATCTTCCGCTTCCGTCGCCAAAGAGCGGTTGCAGATCATCCTGGCCCACGAGCGGGGCCGCGGCGACTCGCCCGATTACCTGCCGCAGTTGCAGCAGGAACTTATCGCGGTCATCTCCAAGTACGTGAAGATCAACCCCGAAGACATCAAGGTGCACCTGGAACGCCAGGACACGCTCGAGGTGCTGGAAGTGAAGATCGAGATGCCGCAAAACGAGACCTGATGCGCCCCGCGCGCCGCCTTCGGGCGCGCGCCGCGCATAAAAAAACGCCCGGCATCGCCGGGCGTTTCAGCATTGGGACGCAAGCTTAACGCTTGCCGACCTGATCGCCGATCACGCCGCCGATCGCCGCGCCGCCCACTGTGCCAAGCACGCCGCCGTTGGTGATCACGGCGCCTGCCACGCCGCCCAATGCGGCCCCGCCCACGGTGCTCTTTTGGCGATGGCTCATGCCATCCCAGGATGAGCAGCCGGCCATGGCGGCGGTCATGGCCAGTGCGACACAGATTTTGGAAAGCGATGCGATTTTCATGATGTAGCTCCTATTCTTGTACCCAGGAGCCGCGCCAATGAATCTCATGCGAGCGCGCGGTTCCCATTTGCGGGTTTAGAGCCTTCAGGATCGCAAAATATCCGGGGCCGCGCTGTGAGGTTTGCCCATGAATTGTGTCAAAGGGCGAGAGAATAATTACGCCCCGCAGTGGACAATGTTGCAGCGGCGCCGGCTATTTGACCAGACGTAACACCTCGCGAAAGCGCGGATGCTCGCAGGTCTCCATCCACTCGAAAATCGCCATCTCGGAAGTGACGATCTCCGCGCCATGCGCGCGCGCGCGGCGCAGCGCCGCATGATGATCGGCGGGCTTGCGCGACCCCGCCGCATCCGACACCAGCACGGCCTTGTAGCCCAGGCTGGCCAGGCCGATCACGGTCTGCAATACGCAAATATGCGCTTCGCAGCCCGCCACCAGTATCGTCCGGCGCGCGGCCGGCAGCCAGCCGTCGAAGCCCGCTTCGCGCGCCGCCGAGAAGTGCATCTTCTGGAACGTGCTTTGCACCAGCCCGCGCAGCGGATCGACGGTGACGCCCAGCATCTTGCTGTGATGCTCGGTGGCGGCCACCGGCACGTCCAGGAGGCGCGCGGCCTGCGCGAGCTTGTGCGCGGCATTGAGCACCGCGTCGCCATCGTGGATGACGGGCATCAGGCGGCCCTGCATGTCGACGATCAGCAGGGTGGAATCGGAGGCGGACAGCAGCATGGTGTGAACTCCCGGAGCAAGCTCCCAGGATAACCCGCCCATGAAAAATCCCGGCGCGCGGGCCGGGATTTTTCGGACTG
This sequence comes from Achromobacter sp. NPDC058515, assembly GCF_042721735.1. Taxonomy (NCBI): domain Bacteria; kingdom Pseudomonadati; phylum Pseudomonadota; class Betaproteobacteria; order Burkholderiales; family Alcaligenaceae; genus Achromobacter; species Achromobacter sp. NPDC058515. Next base: position 78,668 of record NZ_JBHXNI010000011.1, on the reverse strand, counting down.
CCTAGCCTGCCGGCAGGCTTACTTCAGGGCCTTGTAGCGCAGGCGCTTGGGCTTGGCGCCCTCTTCGCCCAGGCGGCGCTTCTTGTCGGCTTCGTACTCTTGGTAGTTGCCATCAAAGAACACCACTTGCGAATCGCCTTCGAAGGCCAGGATGTGCGTGGCGATGCGGTCCAGGAACCAGCGGTCATGGCTGATCACCATGACGCTGCCGGGGAACTCCAGCAGCCCGTCTTCGAGGGCGCGCAGGGTTTCCACGTCGAGGTCGTTGGACGGTTCGTCAAGCAGCAGCACGTTGCCGCCGGCGATCAGCGTCTTGGCCATGTGCAGGCGGCCGCGTTCGCCGCCGGAGAGCTGGCCCACGACCTTGTTCTGGTCGCCGCCCTTGAAGTTGAAGCGGCCCAGATAGGCGCGCGACGACATTTCGAACTTGCCCACCGTCAGGATGTCGGCGCCGTCGGCCACCGCATCGAACACCGTCTTCTTGTCTTCCAGCGCGTCGCGCGACTGGTCGACATAGGCGAGCTTGACGGTCTGGCCGATATTCACTTCGCCCGAATCCGGCTGCTCGCGGCCCGCGATCATGCGGAACAGCGTCGACTTGCCGGCGCCGTTGGCGCCGATGATGCCGACGATGGCGCCCGGCGGCACCTTGAAGCTGAGGTTGTCGATCAGCAGGCGATCGCCGTAGGCCTTGCTGACGTTGTTGAACTCGATGACCTCGTTGCCCAGGCGCTCGCCCACCGGAATGAAGATTTCCTGGGTTTCGTTGCGCTTCTGGTATTCATACGACGACAGTTCCTCGAAGCGGGCCAGGCGCGCCTTGGCCTTGGCCTGGCGTCCCTTCGGGTTCTGGCGCACCCACTCCAGTTCCTTCTTGATGGTCTTCTGGCGGGCGGATTCCGAGGACTCTTCCTGCTTGAGGCGGTCTTCCTTCTGTTCCAGCCACGAGCTGTAGTTGCCCTTCCAGGGAATGCCGTAGCCGCGGTCCAGTTCCAGGATCCACTCGGCCGCGTTGTCCAGGAAGTAGCGATCGTGGGTCACGCCCACGACGGTGCCGGGGAACTTGTGCAGGAACTGCTCAAGCCACTCCACGCTTTCGGCGTCCAAGTGGTTGGTGGGTTCGTCCAGCAGCAGCATGTCGGGCTTGGACAGCAGCAGGCGGCACAGGGCCACGCGGCGCTTTTCACCGCCGGACAGCTTGCCGACGATGGCGTCCCAGGGCGGCAGGCGCAGTGCGTCGGCCGCGATTTCCATCTGGTGTTCGATGTCGTCCGAGCCGCTGGAGGCGGCCGCGGCGATGATGGCTTCCAGGTCAGCCTGTTCGGCGGCCAGCGCATCGAAATCGGCGTCCGGCTCGGCGTAGGCGGCGTAGACCTCGTCCAGGCGCTTCTTGGCGGTGACCACCGCGCCCAGGCCTTCCTCGACCGACTGGCGGACCGTGTGCTCGGGATTGAGCTGCGGTTCCTGCGGCAGGTAGCCGATGTTCAGGCCCGGCATCGGGATGGCTTCGCCTTCGATCTCGCGGTCGACGCCCGCCATGATCTTCAGCAGCGTCGACTTGCCCGAGCCGTTCAGGCCCAGCACGCCGATCTTGGCGCCAGGAAAAAACGAAAGCGAGATATCGCGCAGGATCTGCCGCTTGGGCGGCACGATCTTGCCGACGCGGTTCATGGTGTAGACGTATTGGGCCATGGGCTCGTATGTGAGATATAGCTGAGAAACCGTTGATTGTAGGCCGGAACCCTGACCGGCGTGCGTCAGGCGGGCTCCGGCCCCATTCCGCGGTCAGGCGGCCCTGCCGGCGCGCCCGCCGAGACGCGGCGTGCGCATCTGCGCCAGCATCACGCCGGCCAGCGCCAGCGCGCCGCCCGCGATGTGAAAGAGATGCGGCTTTTCGCCCAGGAACACCGCCGCGATCGCCACCGTGAACACCGGCATCACGTTCAGGAAGATGCTGGCGCGGTTGGGCCCCAGGTGCCGCACGCCCTGCATCCACAGGAAAGGCGCGAACAGCGACGGAAAGACCGCCGCATAGAGCACCAGCGGCACGTTCTCGGCATTCAGCGGAGACGGCGGCGCCAGCAGGAAGGCCGGCAGCTGGAACAGCACCCCGAACGCGACCTGCACGTACAGCGATTGCCACGGCCCCACCGGCAAGGCCCAGCGGCGCAGCAGCACGCCGTACAGCGCATAGGCCAGCGCGCCCAGCCCCATCAGCACGTCGCCATGATTGGCGCCCACGGACAGCAGCCGCGCCGGATCGCCCTCGCCGATCAGGAGCGCCAGTCCGGCAAGCGACACCAGGCCGCCCACCATCGCCATGAGCGACGGACGCTCGCGCAGCACCACCGCCACCACGGCGACGGTCAAAAGCGGAATCATCGCCGTAATGAAGCCCATGTTGGTGGCGGTGGTGGTGGACGCCGCCACATAGGCCAGGCCCTGGTAGAGCGCCATGCCCAGCCCGCCCAGCACCGCGAACTTCGGCAGATGGGCCAGCACCGCGCGGCGCTGCGCCCACACGCCCGGCAGCGCAAAGGGCGTCAACACCGCGCCCGCCAGCGCCCAGCGGTAAAAGCCGATGGCGGCCGGCGCAATCACGCCGGCCGCCATCTTGGTCACGATCATGTTGACCGACCAGATCAGGGCCGCCAGCAGCGGGAACAACAGGTAGCGTAGGGGAAGGTGCGGGGCGTCGGGACGCGTCATGGGAAGCAGCGATGCAGAACAGGAATGGCCGGCCAGTGTAGGGGGTGTCCGACATTATGTATATAATGAAAAACAGACAAACCCATACGAACTTCCGACATGGATGCCCTTCCCGTCCTGGCCGAGCACCTGCCCTACCCCCTGGCCTGCCGCATCCTGCACTTCACGCCCAACTCCCGCATGAAGCGCCACGCTTCGCCCTGGGCCGAGCTGAACTTCGCCATCTCCGGCATCATGGAAATCGGCATCCGCGGCGTCACCTACCTGTCGCCGCCCCAATACGCCATCTGGATACCACCGCACGTAGAGCATTGCTGCCAGAATGCGGGCGAAGTGCACTACGCCTGCATCGACATCCCCGCCGCGGCCTGCGCCGGCTTGCCCGACGAACCCTGCACGCTGGAGATCAGCCCCGTCATGCGGGCGATCCTGGCCGACTTCGAACGGCGCGGCATCAGCTATCCGACTACGCCCGAAGACCGGCGCATGGCGCAGATCGTCATCGACCAGGCGCGCCAGGCGCGCGCCTACGCCAGCTACCTGCCCTCCACCACCGAACCCGTGCTGGCCCCCGTCCTGGCCGCGCTGCAGCGCCATCCCGGCGACAAGCGCGGCGCCGCCCACTGGGCCGCGACCGCCGGCATCACCGAGCGCACCCTGCTGCGCCATTGCCAGCAGCACCTGGGCATGTCGTTCAACGAATGGCGCCAACGGCTGCGGGTGGTCTGCGCGCTGGGCATGCTGGACGAAGGCCGCCCGGTGCAGGCCGTCGCCCGCGACCTGGGCTACAGCACCCCGTCCGCCTTCATCGCCATGTTCCAGCGCCTGACCGGCGAATCCCCGGACAGCGCCCGCAAGCGCGGCCTTCCCGCGCCGCCCTGAACGCCCGCCGCGAATCGTCATCCAAGCGTCCGATGCACCGCGGCGCGGATCGCGAGACAATAGCGTCTGACTTTACGTATCTGCCGTGCCGTCGCGGCTTCATCGCGCCCAGGAACCCCCTTCATGTCCGCCTCCGCTACTCCCCCTGCTTCCTTGACCCATTTCAGCCCACCCGAGCTGGACATGCTGGCCAAGACCGCAGACGCCCTCAGCGCCTACCTGGGCAAACCCGTGCTGGCCGAAGTGGTGCTGGGCGACGAAGGCACCGAATGGGTGACCTACGGCGTGCCCATCGACGAAAACGCCAAGACCGACGAGGAGCAGACCCACGTCCAGCTGGGCGGCCCCGGCGCCCGCATCCTCGGCAACCGCGGCGGCCTGCCCCAGTCCGATGACGACACCTACGACTGCCTCTACCTCTGGGCCATCCAGATCTCGCTGAACGACGGCGAACGCTTCATCAAGCTCGACCACGACGGCGAGGAATCCGCCTGGTCCGACAACCTGGAAGACGTGCTGCCCTTCGCACTGACCGAAGAGCCGCAAGCGGATCCGGACCAGGACGAGGAAGAAGAGGAAGACGGCGAGGACGAGGACGACGACACGCCGTACGACGACGTGCACGATCACCGTCATTGAAATGAAGCATCATCCGGCTCGCGCCCGATGATGAATTGGCCGCAACGCGCAAACCGCACGACCCAGAGCGCGAAGCGCACAACGCCCCGACGCCCCACCAGCCAAACGCCAAACAAGGCCGCCCGCGCGGCCGCTTTGGCGACCCCGCAAGACCTTCCCCCGCCCACCACCCGCGGCCAGAACGCCAAGCAATCCGCCCGCCCCAGCGATCGCCACGCCGGACGCCAAAAGAACCGGCAACGCCAAGAAGAACCAGCAACGTCCAAAAGAACCCGCTGCCCCCGGATCAAACCCCGATCCGCCCCTCCTCCACCGCATGGCAAGCCACAACCGAAACCCCCGCCAGCATCGCCGCGGGAGCCTGCGCCCGGCACCGCTCATTGGCATGCGGACACCGCGGATGAAACGTGCACCCTGAAGGCGGATTCAAGGGATTCGGCACTTCCCCCGCCACCGCGGTGCGCGGCTTGCCCGCCCCATTGATATCCGGAATCGCCTCCAGCAGCATCCGCGTATACGGATGCCGCGGCCGCGCAAACAGCTCGTCGCGCGGCGCCACCTCCACCATGCGTCCCAGGTACATCACCCCCACCCGGTCGGCCACGTGATGCACCACCGCCAGGTTGTGGGAGATGAACAGATACGTCAGCCCCAGTTTCCTCTGCAGGTCCTTCATCAGGTTCAGCACCTGCGCCTGCACCGACACGTCCAGCGCCGAGGTCGGCTCATCGCACACCAGGAACTCCGGATTCACCGCCAACGCCCGCGCAATCGAAATGCGCTGGCGCTGGCCGCCGGAAAACTGATGCGGATAGCGCCCCTGGTCCGCCGGATCCAGGCCCACCTGCTTGAGCAGTTCACTGACCCGCGCCACGCGCTCGTCCGGCGTCATCCGCGTATGCGTCAGCATCGGCTCCGCGATGATGCGCCCCACCCGCCAGCGCGGATTCAGGCTGGCGTACGGATCCTGGAAAATCATCTGCAAGCGCTTGCGCAGGGCGCGCCCGCCCGGCTCCGACATCCGCGACAGCGGCTGGCCATCAAAGCGGATATCCCCGCGCGTCAGGTCATACAGCCCCACCAGCATCCGCGCCACCGTGGACTTTCCACAGCCCGATTCGCCCACCAGCGCCAGCGTCTCGCCGCGCGCGATCTCGAACGACACGCCGTCCACCGCCCGCAGCATCACCTTGGGCTTGCCGGCCAGCTTGCGCTCCAGCCAAGGCGGCGACACATCGAACCAGCGCGCCGCGTCCTTTACTTCCACCAACGGGGTGCTCATGCGGCCACCTTGTGTTTATCGTCATGCAACCAACAGGCCGCGCGGGACGTGCCCGCCGGCATCAGCTCGGGGCGCTCCTGCGCGCAGCGCGGCAAACGCTGGCCGCAACGCGGATTGAACGCGCAGCCCGGCGGAATGGCGTTCAGGCGCGGCATACTGCCGTCGATCTGCACCAGCCGCTCCCGGTGGCCTTCCAGCGAGGGAATCGACCCCATCAGCCCCGCCGTATACGGGTGGCGCGGCTTGTGGATCACGTCCGCCACCGGGCCGATCTCCGCGACGCGGCCCGCATACATCACCGCCACCCGGTCCGCGGTCTCCGCGATCACGCCCATGTCGTGCGTGATCAGCATGACCGCCGTGCCCTGCTCGCGGCACAGGCGCTTGAGCAGCTCGATGATCTGCGCCTGGATGGAAACATCCAGCGCCGTGGTCGGCTCATCGGCCACCACCAGCTTCGGTTCCGCGGCCAGCGCCAGCGCAATCACCACGCGCTGGCGCATGCCGCCTGAAAACTGATGCGGATAGTGGTCGATGCGTTCGCGCGCCGCGGGAATGCCGGTCGACGCCAGCAACTCCACCGCGCGGTTGCGCGCCTGCGTCCAGGTCATGTCCAGGTGGGTCACGATGGTTTCCGCCAGTTGCCGGCCCACCGTGTACAGCGGGTTCAGCGACGTCAGCGGATCCTGGAACACCGCCCCGATCTCGCGGCCGCGCACGCGGCGCATCTGCTCGTCGGGAAGATTGTCGATGCGGCGGCCCGCCAGAAGGATCTCGCCGCCGGCGATGCGGCCGGGAGGTTCCAGCAGGCCGATGATGGATGCGCCGGTCAGCGATTTGCCGGCGCCGGATTCGCCCACCACGCCCAGGACTTCGCCTGCCTGGATGGAAAAGGACACATCGTCCAGGGCGCGTAGCGTGCCGCGGCGCGTGGGAAACTCCACGCGCAGATTGCGGACTTCCAGAAGTGCGCTCATGGTTGCCTCAGTTCAGCCGCGGGTTGAGCGCATCGCGCAGCCAGTCGCCCAGCAGGTTGACCGACAGCACCAGCAGCACCAGCGCCGCGCCCGGGAAAATGGTGATCCACCACTCTCCGGAAAACAGGAAATCGTTGCCGATGCGGATCAGCGTGCCCAGCGACGGCGCCGTCGGCGGCACCCCCACCCCCAGGAACGACAGCGTCGCCTCGGTGATGATGGCGGTCGCCAGATGCACCGTGGCCAGCACCAGCACGGGCCCCAGCACATTGGGCAGCACATGGCGGAACATGATCACCGGCGATGCCACGCCGATCACCCGCGCCGCCTGCACGTATTCGCGGTTCTTCTCCACCAGGGTGGAGCCGCGCACGGTGCGGGCGTACTGCGGCCAGCCGGCAAGCGCGATGGCGCCGATCAGGACGGGAAAGGCGATCAGCTCATGCATCTCGCGCGGCACCGCCGCGCGCGCCACGCCGTCGATCAGCAGCGCGATCAGGATGGCGGGAAACGACAACTGCACATCCGCGATGCGCATGATGAAGGCGTCGATGCGCCCGCCGGCATAGCCCGAGATCAGGCCCAGCACGATGCCGATCAGCATCGACAGCAGCACCGAGGCCAACCCGATCAGCAGCGACACGCGCGTCCCGTACAGGATGGCCGAATACAGGTCGCGGCCCTGGCTGTCCGTGCCCAGCAGATACGTCGGCAGGCCGTTGGCCTCCCAGGCGGGCGGCAGCAGCGCGTCCAGCAGCTCTACCTTGGTCAGGTCGAACGGATTGTGCGGCGCCACCCAGCCGGCACCGAAGGAGCCGATCAGGAGAGCCGCCAGCAGCAGGGTCGCCACGATGGCCACGGGAGCCCGGCGCCAGGCCCAGGCGATGTCGCTGTCCCACCAGCGTTTGAGTACGGCGCGCATCAGTGAGCCCCCACGCCGCGGGTCAGCCCGGAACGCAGGCGCGGGTCCACGACGAAATACAGAAGATCGACGATCAGGTTGATCACCACGAACACCAGCGCGATCAGGCACAGGTACGCGGCCATGACCGGCACGTCGGCGAATTGAACCGCCTGGATGAACAGCAGGCCCATGCCCGGCCACTGGAACACGGTTTCCGTGACGATGGCGAAGGCGATGATGCCGCCCAGCTGCAGGCCGGTGATCGTGATGACCGGCACCATCGTGTTCTTCAGGGCATGCCCGAAGTGGATGGCGCGGCGCTTCAGGCCCCGGGCGCGCGCGAACTTGATGTAGTCGGAACGCAGGACTTCCAGCATTTCCGAACGCACCAGCCGCAGCACCAGCGTCATCTGGAACAGCGACAGGGTGATGGACGGCAGGATCAGGTGCTTCCAGCCCGTGGCGGTGAAGAGGCCCGACGACCACCAGCCCACGCTGACCGTGTCGCCCCGCCCGTAGCTGGGCAACCATCCCAGCTGCACGGAGAACACCAGGATCAGCAGGATGCCGATGAGGAACGTGGGCAGCGACACCCCGAGCAGGGACCCGGCCAGCAGCATCTGCGAGACCAGGCTGTTGCGCTTGAGCGCCGTGTACACGCCCAGCGGCACCCCCACGGCCAGCGCCAGCAAAGCCGCCACCAGGGACAGCTCCAGCGTGGCCGGCAGGCGCGACTTCAGCAGGGTGGAGACGGGTTCGCTCTGGCGCAGGGAAATGCCGAAGTTGCCCTGCACGGCATTGGCCACGAAATGGCCGAATTGAACGACGGCGGGCTCGTTCAGCCCCAGGCGCTCGCGCAGCTCGATGCGCTCGGCGTCGGTGGCGTCCTGCCCCAGCATGATGGTGACAGGGTCGCCGACGTATTGAAACAGCACAAAGGCCAGTAGCGCGACGGTGAGCATCACCGCTACGGCCTGCAACAGGCGACGCAGTATGAAAGCGAACATAGGCGGAAAAAAGCAAAACGGCGGGGGCCGGATAGGCCCCGCGCCGTCTGGTGGTTAGCCTGGATCAGTCAACCTTGACCCAATCGGCAACGAGGCGATTGTCGGCACGGTGGATGACCGTGACGTTCTTGCGCATCGCCCAGGGGATGACCTGGTCATGCAGCGGAATGTGCCCGAAGTCCTTGGCGTGCCCTTGCAGCACGGTGATGATGTCGGCGTCGCGCTTGGCCGGATCGGTTTCCGTCTTGATCCGGTCGATGATGACGTCCAGTTCCTTGTTGCTGTAGTTGCCCAGGTTGTACATGCCGTCCGCGCCTTCGCCCTTGGTGCGGATCAGGTTCTGCAGCGTGTACATGGCGTCGAACGTGGGCACGCCCCAGCCGAACAGGTAGGCGCTGGTGTCGAACGACTGCACCTTCGGGAAGTACGTGGAGCGCGGCATGGCGTTCATCGTCGCCTTCACGCCCACCTTGGCCCACATGCCCACCACGGCCTGGCAGATGGCCTCGTCGTTGATGTAGCGGTTGTTCGGGCAGTCCAGCGTGAAGTTCAGCGTGCCGTCGTAGCCGGCTTCCTTCAGCAGGGCGCGTGCCTTCTCGGGATCGTAGGGCACGCGCTTGTGCACGGATTCCGCCCAGCCATGCACCTGCGGCGCGATCATCGTGCCGGTGGGCGCGGACAGGCCGCGCATCACGGCGCGCTTGATCGCGTCCACGTCGATGGCGCGGTACAGCGCCTCGCGCACGCGGATGTCCTGGAACGGGTTCTTGCCCTTGATGTTCGAGTACTGCAGCTCGGGACGCTTCTGGTCCAGGCCCAGGTAGATGGTGCGGTATTCGTTGCCTTCCACCACCTTCTGCGCCTGGCGCAGGCGCTCCAGATCCTGCGCGGCCGGATCCAGCACGAAGTCGATCTCGCCCGACAGCAGCGCCGCGGTCCGCGTGGCGTTCTGCTTGATCGGCGTGAACACCACTTCGGTCACGTTGCCGACCTTGCCGGCCTTGTTCCACCAGTCCTTGTTTTCTTCAAAGACGGTGCGCACGTCCACTTCGCGGCTCTTCAGCTTGTAGGGGCCGGTGCCGTTGGTGTTGCGCGCGCCGTAGGTTTCTTCCTTGTTGACGAAGTCCTGCGGTTTAGCGATGTTGTTCTTCTCCGACCAGGCCTTGTTCATGATGAACACGTTGGTCAGCTGGCGCAGCAGCACGGGGTTGGGCGCCGAGGTTTCGATCTCGACCGTCAGCTCGTCGACCTTGCGCGCTTCCTTGATGCCGGTGGTGTACGCCTTGTAGTTCGACGTGGGCGCCATGGCGCGGTGGATGGAGAACACCACGTCGTCCGCCGTGAAGGCGGCGCCGTCATGGAACTTCACGCCGGGGCGCAGCTTGAAGCGGTACAGCGTCGGCGACAGCTGCTCCCACTCGGTTGCCAGGCGGGGCACCACCTTGAACGTCTTGTCGTAATCGACCAGGGGCTCGTAGATGTAGCTGTTGGCGGCGATCGTCATGCCTTCGTTCTGCGAATGCGGATCAAAGGTGAGGATGTCGCCCTGGGCGGCCCAGCGGAAGGACTTGGCTTGCCCGATCGAGGGCACTGCCACGGCGGCGGCGATCGCGATAGCAATCAAAGTGCGGCGCATAAGTGTCAACTCCTGACAGTAGTCTGAATATCGGCGCGAGTGTGCCTACCCGCCAGACCCGCGTCAATTCAGGGTTTATGCGTACCGGAGCTGGTTTTCACAGAGCGGGAATAATCAGGGACGCATATGCTTGTAACAAAATAATCGAAGCGAACAATGTTCGAGTGCACGCATGCAACGGACTTACTCGTCGGCCTCGAACGGAAGCTCCAGCGGCACATGCTCCGTCATGAGCACGCCCAGCATCTCGATCAGCAGCGCAGCCTTTTCCTCGCCGAACGGCGCGAGCACCGCTTTCTGGTGCTGCAGGGCCTGCTCGCACAGCGCCGCGATCAGGTTCGTCCCCTTGGCCGTGATGCAGACCCGCGTCTGCCGCCGGTCCGCGCGCACGCCGGTGCGCGCTACCAGCCCTTCCGCTTCCATGCGCTGGACCACCTTGCTCAGCGTGGGCTGCTTGGTGATCGCCAGCACCGCCAGGCTGCCGATGGTCTCGCCCGCGCTGCCTTCCAGGCTGGCCAGCACCCGCCATTCGGTCACCGACAGTCCGGCGGCCTTCACCTGCAAATGGAATTCCGCCGAGATGCGCTGGCTGGCCTGCGCCAGCAGATAGGCCAGATAGCCGTCGACAAACCTGGGCCCGCGCACGCCCGCGCGGCCACCGCGCTGCTTATCCAACCGCATGTTGCTTTGCTCCCACGCACCGGTATCCAAGGGCGAACCTCCGCCGAAAAAGGCATTGCACCACGGCGGCGCAAACACGCGCCATGATGTGCCGCAATGCTGTTGCGCAGCACAGGGTATACCCCGAATCGCAACCCGTTTTTGCACCATTGCGGCGCCGAAAATAGGACACATGCCTAAAGGACAACCAGTATATACACCCTTGTTTTAGCGTGATATTTTTTGATTTCCATGAAATTTCATCTTTTTTATTGACAGCTAAAACGTTGACTCCTAAAGTATTTTTCATGCGGTAATTTCGCGACGTGACCATGCTGCGCGGCAGCAATGCTTGAGGACCGGCGCGCCGGTCCGCGAAAGGAATCCAGATGGCTGAAAGGTCTTTCAAGAAAGAAGTCCAGCAATTGCGCATCGGCGCGGGCGAAGAGTTCCGCGGCGAAGGGATTCTTGCCGTCACCAAAGCGCTGCTTCAATCCGGCGTGGGCTATGTCGCGGGCTACCAGGGCTCGCCGATCTCGCACCTGATGGACGTGCTGGCCGACGCCAACGACATCCTGCAGGAACTGGGCGTGCATTTCGAGGCCAGCGCCTCGGAAGCCACCGCCGCCGCCTCGCTCGCGGCCTCGGTCATGTACCCCATCCGCGGCGCGGTCACCTGGAAGTCCACCGTCGGCACCAACGTCGCGTCGGACGCGCTGGCCAACCTGGCCTCCGGCGGCGTCACGGGCGGCGCGCTGGTCATCGTGGGCGAAGACTACGGCGAAGGCTCGTCCATCATGCAGGAACGCTCGCACGCGTTCGCCATGAAGTCCCAGATCTGGCTGCTGGACCCGCGCCCCAACCTGGAAAGCATGGTCAAGGCGGTGGAAGACGGCTTCGAGCTCTCCGAAGCCAGCAAGACGCCCGTGATGCTGCAGCTGCGCATCCGCGGCTGCCACGTGCATGGCCGCTTCATCGCCAAGGAAAACCAGCGCCCCGCCTTCTCGCTGGCCCAGGCGCTGGAAAGCCCTGCGCGAGACACCAGCCGCATCGTGCTGCCGCCCGCCTCCTTCCTGCACGAACAGGAAAAAATCAAGGAGCGCTGGCCCGCCGCCATCCGCTACATCAAGGAACACAAGCTCAATGAGCACTTCGACGGCGACCAGGACGACATCGGCCTGATCCTGCAGGGCGGCCTGTACAACGGCGTCATCCGCTCGCTGCAACTGCTGGGCCTGGCGGACAACTTCGGCAACAGCCGCATCCCGCTGTATGTCATGAACGTCACCTACCCCGTCATCGAAGACGAGGTCATCGACTTCTGCCGCGGCAAGCGCGCCGTGCTGCTGCTTGAAGAAGGCCAGCCGGACTACATCGAACAGAACCTGCACGCCGTGCTGCGCCGCGCCGGCGTCGCCACGCACCTGTCGGGCAAGGACGTGCTGCCCATGGCGGGCGAATACACCACCCAGGTCATGCGCGACGGCCTGCGCGAATTCCTGAAGCGCCACCGTCCCGAGTCGCTGCAGACGCACGCCGCCGTCGCGGCGGACCCGCAGGCGCAAACCCGCCAGCTTGAAATCACCGAGGTGTCGCGGCCCAAGCCCGCCCGCCCCGCCGAGCAGCCCATCACCTTCCACAAGCAGGTCGAAGGCCTGGCGGCCGTGGTGCCGCCCCGCCCCGCCGGCTTCTGTACGGGCTGTCCGGAGCGGCCCATTTTTTCCGCGCTGACGCTGGCGCAGGAAACGCTGGGCCAGCACCATATCTCCTGCGACATCGGCTGCCACCTGTTCTCCATCCTGCCGCCCTTCAACCTGGGCGCCACGACCATGGGCTACGGCCTGGGCGCATCCAGCGCCGCGGCCTTCAACGTGCCGGCGGCCAAGCGGCCCATCTCCATCATGGGCGACGGCGGCTTCTGGCATAACGGCCTGTCGTCCGGCATCGGCAACGCGGTGTTCAACAAGTACGACGGCGTCATCGTCATCGTCGACAACTTCTACGCCTCGGCCACGGGCGGGCAGGACATCCTGTCCTCGCGCGCCGACAACCCCGACCGGTCCACCAACAATCCCATCGACCACGCCGTGCGCGGCGTGGGCGTGAAGTGGGTGCGCACGCTGGACCGCACGTACGACGTCGCCCGCGTGCGCGCCACCATCGAGGAAGCGCTCACGACCGACATCAAGGGCCCCAAGGTCATCATCGCGCAGTCCGAGTGCATGCTGAACAAGCAGCGGCGCGTCAAGCCGCTGTTCAACAAGGCGGTCAAGGAAGGCCGCCGCATGGTGAAGGAGCGCTTCGGCGTGGACCCGGACGTCTGCACGGGCGACCACGCCTGTATCCGCCTGTCCGGCTGCCCGTCGTTGACAGTGAAGGACAGCGGCGACCCCCTGAAGGAAGATCCGGTGGCCCATGTGGAAAGCAGCTGCGTGGGCTGCGGCAACTGCGGCGAAGTCGCCCATGCGGCCGTGCTGTGCCCGTCGTTCTACCGCGCCGACATCGTTCACAACCCGACGGGCGGCGACCGCTTCCTGGCGCGCGTGCGCGGGGCGGTCATCGGCTTCCTGCAGCGCCGCCGCGCGGCGCGCCTGGCCCACAACGCCTTTTAAGGACACCTGCCTCATGAACCCGGCGGCTATGCAGCAAGGCACCCCGATCAAGATCGCCATCCTCGCCATGGGCGGCCAGGGCGGCGGCGTGCTGGCCGACTGGATCGTCGACATGGCCGAACACGCCGGCTGGTGGGCGCAGACCACCTCCGTGCCCGGCGTGGCCCAGCGCACCGGCGCCACGATCTACTACCTGGAACTGCTGCCCGAGGCCGACGTCAAGCGCGCCGGCCGCCAGCCCGCGCTGGCGCTGATGCCCACCCCGGGCGACGTGGACCTGGTGGTGGCGGCCGAACTGATGGAAGGCGGCCGCGCCATCCAGCGCGGCCTGGTCACGCCGGAACGCACCGTGCTGATCGCATCCTCGCACCGCAGCTATGCGGTCAGCGAGAAATCCGCGCCCGGCAACGGCATCGCCGATCCGAACAAGGTGCTGGAAGCCGGCCGCTCCGCGGCCAGGCGCTTCCTGTGCTTTGATCTTCAGGACCTGGCCGACCGCGCCGGCAGCGTCATCAGCGCCAGCCTGTTCGGCGCGGTCGCCGGCAGCGGCGCCCTGCCCTTTGCGCGCGAAGACTACGAGGCCACCGTGCGCCGCGCCGGCCTCGGCGTGGACGCGAGCCTGCGCGCCTTTGCGCTGGGCTTCGAATCCGCCGACCAGGCGCCCGCGCAACCCGCCGCCATCGACCTGGCGCGGCCGGTGCCGGCCCTGCCCGAGCGCGCCGCCAATCCCCGGACCCAAGCCCTGCTGGACCAGATCCGGCGCGACTTCCCCGCCTGTGCGCAGCCCATGCTGGCCGCGGGCGTGCGCCGCCAGATCGAGTTCCAGGACCTGGCCTACGCCCAGGACTACCTGCGGCGCATGAAGGCCATCCGCGACCTGGACGCGCAGCACGGCGGCGACGCCCGGCAATGGGCGCTGACCTGCGCCGCCGCGCGCTACGTGGCCACGGCCATGGCCTACGACGACGTGATCCGCGTCGCGGACCTGAAGACCCGCGGCACGCGCTTTGACCGGGTGCGCCAGGAAGTCGGCGCGCGTCCGGACCAGCTGGTCTACATGACGGAATTCATGCATCCGCGGCTGGAGGAAATCTGCGGCGCCCTGCCCTCCGGACTGGGCCGCTGGCTGGAAGGGTCCAAGGCGTTCGGCGGCTTTGTCGAACGCCGCCTGGGCAAGGGCCGCCGCATGCAGAGCGGCACGCTGGGCGGCTTCCTGATGCTGTACATGCTGGCCGGCATGCGGCGTTTTCGCCGCCGCACGCTGCGCCACCAGATCGAAACCGAGGGCCTGGAACAGTGGCTGGCCCTGATCGCCAGGCTGGCGCCGCAGGACTACGCGCTGGCGGTCGAGACCGTCAACTGCCGCCGCCTGGTCAAGGGCTACAGCGACACGCATGTGCGCGGCGGCGGCAAGTATCGCCAGCTGATCGCCGCGGCGGCCCAGCTGGCAGGCCGGCCCGACGCCGCCGAGTCGCTGCGCGCCCTGCGCGACACGGCGCTGGCCAACGAGAAATGCGGGCCCATGGAACGCCAGCTGGCGGAAAAACTGGCCGCTTGAGCCCACTACCAGACAAGAGACAGACGCTGTGCAGACATTCAAACTGATCGTCCGGGAAGTCCGGCAGGAATCGCCGCTGATCCGCTCGTTCCGGCTGGCGCGCGCGGACGCCGGCCCGCTGCCCGCCTTCGGGCCGGGCGCGCACCTGAAGGTGTCGGTGCCGGGCCTGCGCGACCCGCGCTGCTATTCGCTGGTTCAGCTGGCGCCCGAAGCCGGGCAGTTCGCCCAGCCCGCCGAATACCGCCTGGGCGTGCGGCTGGAAGACGCCAGCCAGGGCGGATCGCGCCACATGCATGCGCTGGCCGAAGGCGACACGCTGACGGTCGAAGGCCCGAAGAACGACTTTCCGCTGCACGAATCGCCCGCGGGCGACGAGCCCGTCGTGCTGATCGCGGGCGGCATCGGCATCACGCCCATCGCGTCCATGGCCGCCGCGCTCAAGGCCGCCGGCCGCGCCTTCCACCTGCATTACTGCGGCCGCGCCAAGGACCAGTTCGCCTTCCTGCCCGAGCTGCAGGCGCTGGCGGGCGGCGACCTGACGCTGCACGCCGACGACGACCCGTCCAGCCGCTTCGACCTCCAGGCGCTGCTGGAATCGGCAACGCCGCGCCAGCACCTGTACGTGTGCGGGCCCAAGGGCCTGATCGACGCCGTCATCCAGGGCGCCCGCGCGCGCCACTGGCCCGACGCGCACATTCATTTTGAACTCTTCGTCACCGCCGCCGCGCAGGCCGGCGACCGGCCCTTCGAGGTCGAGCTGCGCCAGTCCGGCCGCGTGCTGGCCATCCCCGCCGACAAGACCATCGTCGACGTCATGGAAGAAGAAGGCTGCGACCCGATGTTCGACTGCAAGCGAGGCGAATGCGGCGTCTGCCAGGCCACGGTGCTGGAAGGCGAGCCCGACCACCGCGACTACTACCTGTCCGACACCGAGAAGGCCAGCGGCAAGATCATCCAGATCTGCATCTCGCGCGCCAAGTCCGCGCGCCTGGTGCTGGACCTGTAGGAAGGAAGCGACCATGGCCAAATACCGCGACAACCCCGACGCCATCCGCGCCCTGCTGCGCGACACCGAGGTGCACAAGGACCTGTTCATCGACCAGGAGCTGTTCGACCTGGAAATGGAGCGCCTGTACGCCAATACCTGGGTCTATGTCGGCCACGACAGCCAGGTGCCCAATCCCGGCGACTACATCACCACCACGGTCGGCAACCAGCCCGTCGTGATGGTGCGCCACAGCGACCGCACGGTGCGCGTGCTGCACAACCGCTGCCCCCACAAGGGCACCATGGTGGCGGGCGACGCCTGCGGCAACACGGGCAAGTTTTTCCGCTGCCCCTACCACGCCTGGACGTTCAAGACGGACGGCAGCCTGCTGTCGATTCCGCTGAAGAAGGGCTACGAGAACACCGGCCTGGAAAACTGCGAAGCCAGCCAGGGCATGGCCGCCGTGAAAGACGTGAAGAACCACCGCGGCTTCGTGTTCTGCCGCCTGAACCCGGACGGCCAGCCGTTCGAGGAGTTCTTCGGCGAATCGCTTTCCACGCTGGACAACATGGTGGACCGCTCGCCCGAAGGCCGGCTCGAAGTCGCCGGCGGCGTGCTGCGCTACATGCACCGCTGCAACTGGAAGATGCTGGTCGACAACCAGACCGACACCTGCCACCCGATGGTGGCGCACGAATCGTCCGCGGGCACGGCCGTCAAGGTCTGGGAACAGGCCCCGGCGGGCACGCCCAAGCCCATGGCCGTGGAGCTGTTCGCGCCGTTCATCTCGCCCTATGAGTTCTTCGAGAACATGGGCATCCGCGTCTGGGAGAACGGCCACGGCCACACCGGCGTGTCGGACTCCATCCACGCGTCCTATTCCGGCGTGCCGGGCTACTGGGAATCGATGGCGGCGGCCTACGGAGAGGAACGCGCCAGGCAGATCCTGGGCGACGTGCGCCACAACACCGTGTACTTCCCCAACATCATGGTCAAGGGCCCCATCCAGACGCTGCGGATCTTCAAGCCCATCGCCGCCGACCGCACGCTGGTGGAGTCCTGGACCTTCCGCCTGGTGGGCGCGCCGGACCTGCTGCTGGAGCGCACCCTCATGTACAACCGCCTCATCAACGCCCCCACGTCCGTGGTCGGCCACGACGACCTGGAAATGTACGAGCGCGCGCAGGACGGCCTGAACTCCCGCGCCCGCGACTGGGTGAA
This sequence comes from Achromobacter sp. NPDC058515, assembly GCF_042721735.1. NCBI lineage: Bacteria > Pseudomonadati > Pseudomonadota > Betaproteobacteria > Burkholderiales > Alcaligenaceae > Achromobacter > Achromobacter sp. NPDC058515. The sequence continues at coordinate 61,593 of NZ_JBHXNI010000011.1, read as the reverse complement.
CGTGGGACGGCTGTATACGCCTGGCGAGGCCGGCCAGAAGAACGTCGCCACCAATGGCACCAATGAATGGCAAATGCGCAACCAGTACCGCGCATGGGGCCGCTACATGACCGGACCGGATTCCGTATGAGCGCAAGCGACCGCGAGCTTATCGATTTTGTCTACGCCGAGGCGCGCATGCTTGACGAGCTGCGCTTCGAAGACTGGCTGAACCTGTACACCGAGGACGGCTGCTACTGGATGCCGCTGGCCCACGGCCAGACCGACCCGAAGCTGCACGCCTCGCTCATGTACGAGGACAAGCTGCTGCTGCGCGTGCGCGTGGAGCGGCTGGCCGGCCAGCGCACGTTCTCGCAACAGCCCAAGAGCCGCTGCCACCACCTGCTGCAGGCGCCTGCCGTGGAACACGGCCACCCCGAGGCCGCGCCCGCAGAAGGCCGCTACGTGTTGCGCACCGCCTTCCATTACGTCGAAACCCGGCAGGACGCGCAAACGCTTTACGCCGGCTGGGCCACGCACCACCTGGTGGAACGGGACGGCGCCCTGCGCATCCGCTTAAAGCGCGTTGACCTCGTCAACTGCGACGCCGCCTTCGGCAACATCCAATTGTTCATGTAGGAGCGGCTTGTGAGCCCCACCGTCCACCAGGCTTTCCGCGACACCGCAGCCCGCCACGGCGCCCGGCCCTTCCTGTGCATCCTGCCCGAGACGGCCGGCGCCTATGGCATCGAAACAGGCGAGCTGACCTACGCCGGGGCCGCCGACGCCATCGAGGCGCTGCGCGCCGCTTACGCCCGGGCCGGCTATGGCCACGGCCACCGCGCCGGCCTGCTGCTGGAAAACCGCCCCGCGTTCTTCCTGCACTGGTTCGCGCTCAACGCGCTGGGCGTCTCGGTCGTGCCGATCAACCCCGACCTGCGCGCCGCCGAACTGGAATACCTGGCCGGCCACTCCGAGATCGCGCTGGCCGTGGCGCTGCCCGAACGCCATGCCGACCTGCTGGCGGCCGCCGAACGCGCTGGCCGTCCGTTGCGCATCATGGGGCCGGACGATGCGCCGCCCGCCGCGCCGTTTCCCGCGCCCCTGGGCGACACGCCGCCCGCCGAGCTGACCGAATGCGCGCTGCTCTACACGTCCGGCACCACCGGCCGCCCCAAGGGCTGCATCCTGCCCAACCGCTACTTCCTGCACGCGGGCGGCTGGTACGCGCGCATCGGCGGGCTGGCCGCGCTGCGCCCCGGCCAGGAACGCATGCTGACGCCGCTGCCGCTGGTGCACATGAACGCCATGGCGTATTCGGCCATGGCCATGGTGCTGACGGGCGGCTGCCTGATCCCGCTGGACCGCTTCCATCCCAGGACCTGGTGGGACAGCGTGCGGGAGTCCGGCGCCACCGTGCTGCACTACCTGGGCGTCATGCCCGCCATCCTGATGAAGGCCGAGCCGTCCGAGCGCGACCGCCAGCCCGCCATCCGCTTCGGCTTCGGGGCGGGCGTGGACCGCAAGCTGCACCAGCCCTTTGAAGCGCGCTTCGGCTTTCCGCTGCTGGAAGCCTGGGCCATGACCGAGACCGGCGCGGGCGCGGTCGTCATCGCCAACCAGGAACCGCGCCATGTCGGCACCAGCAGCTTCGGCCGCGAGGAAGACGATGTGCAGGTGCGGATCGTGACGGACGCAGGCGGCCCCGCCGCGGCCGGCGAACACGGCGAACTGCTGGTGCGCCATGCCGGCGACGATCCGCGCTACGGCTTTTTTGCCGGCTACCTGAAGGACCAGGCCGCCACCGATGAAGCCTGGCAGGACGGCTGGTTCCACACCGGCGACATCGTGCGCCGCGAAGCCGACGGCGCGCTGCGCTTCGTCGACCGCAAGAAGAACGTGATCCGCCGCAGCGGCGAGAACATCTCGGCCGTGGAAGTGGAAAGCGTGCTGATGCAGCATCCGCTGGTGAAGGCGGTGGCGGTCGCCGCCGTGCCCGACCCCGTGCGCGGCGACGAAGTGCTGGCCTGCGTGGTGCCGGAAATCCTGCCCGCCGGCGAAGCCGCCATGGCCGAGGCCGCGCGCGGCATCGTGCAATGGAGCCTGGAGCAGCTCGCGTACTACAAGGCGCCGGGCTATGTCGCGTTCGTGGACAGCCTGCCGCTCACCACCACCAACAAGATCCAGCGCGGCGAGATGAAGGCGCTGGCGCCCACCTTGCCCGGCACGGCGCGCTGCATGGACACGACGGCGATGAAGAAGCGCCCCCATGCCACGCCCGCTGCAGCGGGCTTGCCGGCCTCCGAGGAGGCTCGCCCATGAGCCGCCTGGGCTATGACGGCGTCGTGGCGGCCCTGCCCGTCACGATTCCCTACGAGCGCTATTCGACGCACGCCGCGCACTGGTGGCTGGGCCGCGCGCTGGGCGCGCTGATCCGGCAAGCCGGCGTGGCCAAGACCGATGTGGACGGGCTGTGCGTGTCCAGCTTCACCCTTGCGCCCGACACCGCCGTCGGGCTGGTGCAGCACCTGGGCATGAGCCCGCGCTGGCTGGACCACATCCCCATGGGCGGCGCCAGCGGCGTGGCCGCGCTGCGCCGCGCCGCGCGCGCCGTGCAGGCGGGCGACGCGGACATCGTGGCCTGCATCGCGGGCGACACCAACCATGTGGACTCGTTCCGCAATACGGTCAGCCAGTTCTCGCGGTTCGCGCAGGACGCCGTCTACCCGTACGGCGCGGGCGGCCCGAACGCCAGCTTCGCGCTCCTGACCGCGAACTACATGCGCGCCACCGGCGCCACCCGCGAAGACTTCGGCAAGCTCTGCGTGGCCCAGCGCGACAACGCCTTGCGCTATCCGCACGCGCTGATGAAAAAGCCGCTGACGCTGGCGCAGTACCTGGACGCCCGCGTCATCACCGACCCGATCCACCTGTTCGACTGCGTCATGCCCTGCGCCGGGGCCGACGCCTTCCTGGTCATGAGCGAGGACCGGGCGCGCGCGCTGAAGCTGCCCTGCGCCCGCATCCTGTCCACCATCGAACGCCACAACGCCTGGATCGAAGATCCCATCCAGACGCGCGGCGGCTGGACCATGGACGTGGACGAGCTGTACGGCCAGGCCAACGCCGCCCCCGCCGACATGGACTTCCTGCAGGCCTACGACGACTACCCCGTGATCAACCTGATGCAGATGGAAGACCTGGGCTTCTGCGAGAAAGGCGCGGCGCCGGACTTCGTGCGCGGCAACACCTTCACGGTGGACGGCAGCTTCCCGTTCAACACCAACGGCGGCCAGTTGTCGGTCGGCCAGGCGGGCGCCGCCGGCGGCTATCTCGGCATGGTCGAGGCGCTGCGCCAGCTGACCGGCGCGGCCGGCGGCACGCAGGTCGCCAGCGCCCGCCTGGGGCTGGTCAGCGGCTTCGGCATGATCAATTACGACCGCGGGCTGTGCACCGCCGCGGCCATCCTGGCAAGGAGCGACGCATGACCGAGCCGCTAGCCAAGCCGCCCCGGAAGAACCCCGTTGCGCGCACCCGGCAGCCCACGCTGCCGCCCGGCTCGCGCAGCCGCGCGGCCCTGGGGCTGACCGCCGCCGCCGCCGAAGGACGCTTCGACCTGCAGACCTGCGCCGACTGCGGCGCCGTGCAGTACCCGCCCCGCGAAGTGTGCGGCGACTGCCTGTCCGAACACCTGCCCTGGCGGCCGGCCGATCCGAACGGCGCGCTGCTGGTCAGCACCACCCTGCATCACAGCAACGACCTGTACTTCCGCGAGCGCCTGCCCTGGCGCGTGGGCACGGTGCGCATGGACGCCGGCCCTTCCGTCGTGGCGCACGTCCACCAGGACTGCGCCGATGGCGGCCGCGTGCGCCTGGCGCTCAAGCTGGACCGCAGCGGCCAGGCCGTGATGATCGCCCTGCCTGAGAGGAATACCCCGAACATGGAAGACGACAAGACCCTGCGCGAGACCTCGTGCGACCCGAAGTTCCGCCGCGCGCTGGTGACGGACGGCAAGTCGGCCGTCGGCCAGGCCGTGGCGCGCGCGCTGCTGGACGCGGGCTGCCCCGCGGTGTTCCTGGGCGACCCGCAGGCCTGGAAGCGCGATGCCGCCTTTGACGCGCTGGGCGCGGACCCGCGGGTGCAGGTGGTGGCGCTGGACGTGACCGACACCGATTCCGTCGAGCGCGTCGCCGCTTCCATCGGCGGCAAGGTCGAGATCCTGGTGAACACCGCCGACCTGGAACGCGAAGGCGGCCTGCTGAACCGCAAGGACGTGAACACCGCGCGCGACGCCATGGACGTGAACGTGCTGGGCCTGATGCGCCTGGCCCAGTGCTTCGGCCCCGCGCTGTGCGGACGCGCCGCCGACGGCGTGAACAGCGCCGCGGCCTGGGTCAACGTGCTGTCCATCTACGCCCACATGAACCTGCCGTCGCGCGGCATGTGGTCGGCATCCAAGGCCGCCGCGCTGTCGCTGGCGCAATGTCTGCGCGCGGAGCTGCGCGGCGCGGGAGTGCGGGTGGTCAACGTGTTCCCCGGCCCGGTCGACCATGAATGGGAACAGCGCACGCCGCCGCCGCGCGTGGCGCCCGCGGCGATTGCCGCCGCCATCGTGCGGGCGCTGAAGGATGGCATCGAGGACGTGTATGTCGGCGACGTGGCGCAGGAGTTTCGCGCCCGGCTGGCCGAGAACCCCAAGGGCCTGGAACGGGAGCTGGGCGCGTAGCCGCGCGCCGCCGCCCCCACGAACCAACTGGAGACAGCACCGTGAGTCAAAACATTCTTGCCCAATTCATGACCGAACTGGTTTCCGGACGCATCCGCCTGGTGGACCTGACCGAAACCCTGACGCCGGAATTCCCCACCATCGTGCTGCCGCCGGAGTTCGGCCAGGCCTGGCCGTTCCGCATCGAGGAAATCTCGCGCTACGACGAGCGCGGCCCGGCCTGGTACTGGAACAACTTTTCTTGTTCCGAGCACACGGGCACGCACTTCGATGCGCCGGCGCACTGGGTCACGGGCAAGGACCAGCCCGACAATACTGTCGACACGATCCCCGTCGACGCCTTCATCGCCAGCGCCTGCGTCATCGACTGTTCCGCCGAATCGCGCGACAACCCGGACTTTCTCCTGACCGTCGACTTCGTGAAGAAATGGGAAGAACGGCATGGCCGCATTCCCGCGCGGTCCTGGGTGCTGATGCGCACCGACTGGTCCAAGCGCGCCAAGCCCGCCGAATACCTGAACATGCGGGAAGACGGCGCGCACTCCCCCGGCCCCGACGCCGAGGTCGTGCCCTGGCTGATCAAAGAGCGCGACGTGCACGGCTTCGGCACCGAATCGGTGGGCACCGACGCCGGCCAGGCCCAGCACCTGGACCCGCCCTACCCCTGCCACTACTACATGCACGGCAACAACCGCTACGGCCTGCAATGCCTGACCAACCTGGACCAGCTGCCGGCCACGGGCGCCGTGATCTTTTCCGCGCCGCTGAAGATCCGCAGCGGCTCGGGCAGCCCGCTGCGCGTGCTGGCGCTGGCGCCCAAGGCTTGATCCGGTCCGGCCGACACCAGGAAAACAAGGGAAACCATGACGCAAACCAATGTTGCCATCGTCACCGGCGGCAGCGCCGGCATCGGCGCCGAGATCTGCCGCAGCATGCTGGACGCGGGCTATGAAGTGATTTCGATGGCGCGCCGCGCCGCCGACTTCACCCATCCGCGCCTGCACAACGTGCAGGTCGACCTGCTGGACGCCGAGGCGACCTCGCAGGCCGGGGCCGAGGCCGCGGCCAGGTTTCCCATCAGCCACGTTATCCACAACGCCGGCGTGATCTGGCCGAACCTGCTGCCGCAAGTCACGCAGGAAGAGCTGCATGGCCTGACCCAGATCCATCTGGGCGCGGCCATCAGCCTGGTCCAGGCCGCGCTGCCCGGCATGCAGGAGCGCAAGTTCGGCCGCATCGTCATGATGTCCTCGCGCGGCGCGCTGGGCCTGCCGACCCGCACCGCGTACTCGGCCACGAAGGCCGGCATGGTGGGCATGGCCCGCACCTGGTCGCTGGAGCTGGCGCCCTACGGCATCACGGTCAACGTGGTGGCCCCCGGCCCGATCCAGACGGACATGTTCTACGAAGTGATCGAACCCGGCAGCGAACGCGAGAAGCAGCTGGCCAACGGCATCCCGGTCAAGCGCCTGGGCCGTTCGGACGATGTGGCGCGCGCCGTCATGTTTTTCGCGGATCCCGCCAACAGCTTCGTCACCGGGCAGACGCTGTTTGTCTGCGGCGGCGCCAGCGTGGGTTCCATCACCATCTGATCTCGTATTCCAACCGCCCGCTTCGGGTTTTGACGGATAGGTAAGCACGGGGACCGGGTCTACAGTGCTGATCCTTGCCCCTTTGAAATTTTAAGCAACAAGTAATTCCCCGCTGTTCCTGCTTTCTCCGTTTTCCAGCCGCACTCCCACTCTGCTCCCTATCCGGAGGTTTTGCCATGCTGTCGAAGAAACTCCCCCTGGCCGCTGCCGCCGCCGTCGCCGCCCTGTTCGCCCTGCCCGCCCTGGCGCAAGTCAAGGTCGGCGTCGTCACCTCGTCCACCGGCCCCACCGCGCTGGTCGGGATTCCGCAGAAGAACACGGTGCCGCTGCTGCCCAAGAAGATCGGCGACCTGACCGTGGAATACATCTCGCTGGATGACGCCAGCGATTCCACCAACTCGGTCACGGCCTTCAAGAAGCTGATCTCGGAACAGAACGTGGACGCGCTGATCGGCCCGTCGGGCTCGCCCAACGCCATGGGCGTGATCCAGTTCGCGGCCGAAGCCGGCGTGCCCATGCTGGCGCCGGTGGGCACCGCCGCCGTGGTACTGCCGATGAACGACCAGAAGAAGTGGGTGTTCAAGACCACGCAGAACGACGACATCATCGCGCGCGCGCTGGTGGACCACATGGCCAAGACCGGCATCAAGACGGTCGGCTTCATCGGCCTGAACGATCCCTATGGCGAGAACTGGTACAAGGTCTTCTCCGGCCTGGCTGCGGAAAAGGGCATCAAGATCGCCGCCAACGAACGCTACCTGCGCTTTGACAGCTCGGTCACCGGCCAGGCCCTGAAGATCCTGGCCGCCAAGCCGGACGCCGTGCTGGTGGCCGCGCCGGGCGCCGCCAGCGTGCTGCCGCAGACGACGCTCTTCGATCAGGGCTACAAGGGCAAGTTCTACCAGACCCACGGCGCCGCGCTGCCCGACTTCCTGAAGCTGGGCGGCAAGAAGGTCGAAGGCACGGTGCTGGCCGCCAGCCTGATGCTGGTGCTGCCCGAAATGCCCGACAGCAACCCGTCGAAAAAGGTCGCCAGCGACTACATCGCCGCCTACGAGAAGATCAACGGCGCCAAGCCCGCCACCTTCGGCGCCAACGTCTTCGACGCCGGCCTGCTGCTGGAAAAGGCCGTGCCGCTGGCGGAAAAGGCCGGCAAGCCGGGCACCAAGGAGTTCCGCAGCGCCTTGCGCGACGCGCTGGAGCAGACCAAGGAGCTGGTGGGCACGCAGGGCGTCTACAACATGAGCGCCGCCGACCACAGCGGCTTTGACGACCGCGGCCGCGAGCTCATCACCGTGAAGGACGGCAACTGGACGCTGGTCAAGTAAAGCCTCCTGGCGCGGCGCCGCCGGCCTTTGCCGGCCGCGCCGCGCGGGACCGCCCCGCCGGGGTCCCGCGCGTGTCCCGTCCCTGTCGGAAATTCGCATGAATGCTCAGATTGCCCTGATTCTCGGGCAGGACGGCATCACCAACGGCGCTATCTACGCGCTCTTGGCGTTGTCCATCCTGCTGGTCTTTACCGTTACCCGCGTGCTGTTCATCCCCCAGGGCGAGTTCGTCGCCTTCGGCGCGCTGACCATGGCCGCCATCCAGGCCGGCAAGCCCGTGCTGCTGGTGTGGCTGCTGCTGGCCTTCGCGCTGGCCGAAGCCGCCGCCGACCTGCTGGCGCGCCGCAAGCGGCCGGGCCGCAACCGCGGCGCGTGGCGCCTGGCGGCCAAGGTGGCCTATCCGCTGGCGCTCGCCGCGCTGTTCTACCGCCTGCCGCTGGCGCAGCTGCCCATGGCCGCGCAAGCGCTGCTGACGCTGCTGCTGGTCGTGCCGATGGGGCCGCAACTGTACCGCCTGTTCTACCAGCCCATCGCATCGGCCTCGACGCTGGTGCTCCTGATCGTCTCCATTGCGGTCCACCTGGCGCTGGTCGGGCTGGGGCTGCTGGCCTTTGGCGCGGAAGGCGCGCGCACGGCGCCGTTCAGCGACGCCAGCCTGGCGCTGGGCCCCATCAACGTCAACAGCCAGGCGCTGTGGGTGGTGGCCGTGTCGGCGCTGCTCATCGTCGTGCTCTACCAGTTCTTCGAACGCTCCATGTACGGCAAGGCCTTGCGGGCCGCCGCCTTCAACCGGCTGGGCGCGCGCCTGATGGGCATTTCCCCCATCTTCGCGGGCAAGGCCACGTTCTTCCTCGCCGCGCTGATCGGCACGGTGTCGGGCATCCTCATCGCCCCCATCACCACCATGTACTTCGACTCCGGCTTCATGGTCAGCCTGAAGGGCTTCGTGGGCGCCATCATCGGCGGGCTGGTGAGCTATCCGCTGGCCGCGGCCGGCGCCATCCTGGTGGGCCTGATCGAAGCCTTCTCGTCGTTCTGGGCCAGCGCCTACAAAGAAATCATCGTGTTCACGCTGATCATCCCCGTGCTGCTCTGGCGTTCACTGAAAAGCCATCACGTCGAGGAAGAAGACGAATGAACCCGCGCCACATCCTCCTCGCGTTCCTGGCTCTGCTGGCGCTGGGACCCCTGGTCCTGCCGCCGTTCTATGTGACGCTGCTGAACTACATCGGCCTGTATGCCCTGGTGGCGCTGGGCCTGGTGCTGCTGACCGGCGTCGGCGGCCTCACCAGCTTCGGGCAGGCCGCCTTCGTGGGCGTGGGCGCCTACACCACGGCGCTGCTCACCACCCGCGCCGACACCCTGCCGTCCTGGCTGGCCTGGCTGGGCGCGTCGCCCTGGCTGACCCTGCTGGCCGGCCTGGCGCTGACGCTGGCGATTGCCTACCTGCTGGGCGCGATCACGCTCAAGCTGTCCGGCCACTTCCTGCCGCTGGGCACCATCGCCTGGGGCCTGTCGCTGTACTTCGCCTTCGGCTCCGTCGAGGGCCTGGGCGGCCACACCGGCATACCGGACATCCCGGCCATCAATCTGTTCGGATGGACGCTGAACCAGGGCGGCAGCATCTACTACCTGATCTGGGCGTTCCTGCTGGCCGCGGTCTGGTCCACGCAGAACCTGCTGGACTCGCGCGAAGGGCGCGCCATCCGCGCGCTCAAGGGCGGCCGCGTCATGGCGGAATCCATGGGCGTGGACACGGCGCGCTCGCGCATGGTGATCTTCGTCATTGCCGCCTTGCAGGCCTGCGCGTCGGGCTGGCTGTACGCGCACATGCAGCGCTTCGTGAATCCCAACCCCTTCGGCCTGCAGATGGGCATCGAATACCTGTTCATGACCGTCATCGGCGGCGCGGGGCAGGTGTGGGGCGCGCTGGTCGGCGCGGGCGTCTTCACGGTGCTCAAGCAATGGCTGCAGGACCTCCTGCCCAAGGTGCTGGGCCAGACCGGCAACTTTGAAGTCATCGTCTTTGGCTTCGGCATGGTGCTGCTGCTGCACCGCGCCCGCAGCGGCCTGTGGCCCGTGCTGACGCGCTGGATTCCGGTCAAGAAGCAGACGCGCAAGCTGGACATGTCGGCCGAGCCGCTGCCCAGAAAGCCCATGCCACCGCGCGGCGAGGTGGTGCTCAAGGCCGTGGACGTCACCCGCAAGTTCGGCGGGCTGGTCGCCAACAACGCCATGAACCTGGAAATCCGGGCCGGCGAGATCCTGGCGCTGATCGGCCCCAACGGCGCCGGCAAGAGCACGATGTTCAACCAGATATCCGGCGTGGACACGCCCACCTCGGGGCAGGTGACGCTGCTGGGCCAGCCGGTGGCCGGCGCGGGCGCGCGCAAGATCGCGCGGCTGGGCTTGTCTCGCACCTTCCAGCACGTGCGCCTGCTGGGCCGCATGAGCGTGCTGGAGAACGTGGCCATCGGCGCGCACCTGCGCGGGCATCGCGGCGTGCTGCCGGCCGCCTGGCGGATGGACCGGCCGGAAGAAGCGCGCCTGTTGGCCGAGGCCGCCCGCCAGGTTGAACGCGTGGGCCTGGGCAAGCATCTGCATGACGAAGCCGGATCGCTGGCCCTGGGGCAGCAGCGCATCCTGGAGATTGCGCGGGCGCTGGCGTCCGACCCCTGCATCCTGCTGCTGGACGAGCCGGCCGCCGGGCTGCGCTACCAGGAAAAATGCGAACTGGCCGAACTGCTGAAAAAGCTGCGCGCCGAAGGCATGGCGATCCTGCTGGTTGAACACGACATGGATTTCGTGATGGGGCTGGTGGACCGCGTGGTGGTCATGGACTTCGGCGAGAAGATCGCGGAAGGCCTGCCCGCCGAGATTCAGCAAAACCCCGCGGTGCTTGAAGCCTATCTGGGCGGAGTGGAATAGATGAGCGCAGAACTGCTGGAAGTGCGCGACCTGCGCGTGGCCTACGACAAGGTTGAAGCCATCTCGGGCATCAGCCTGACGGTAGGCGAAGGCCAGATCGTGACCGTGATCGGCCCCAACGGCGCCGGCAAGACCACCCTGCTGTCGGCCATCATGGGCGTGCTGCCCTCGCGCGGCCGGATCGTCTTTGGCGGCCGCGAGCAGGAACACGCCGAGATCGAGGAAATGGTGGCCGCCGGCATGAACCTGGTGCCCGAAAAGCGCGAGCTGTTCGCCGAAATGACGGTGGAAGACAACCTGATGCTGGGCGCTTTTCACCGCTTTCGCACCGGCCTGCGCGATCAGGACAAGACGCTGGCCGAGGTCTATGAGCTGTTCCCCCGGCTGCAGGAACGCCGCGCCCAGCTGGCGGGCACGCTGTCCGGCGGCGAACGCCAGATGCTGGCAGTGGGCCGCGCGCTGATGGCCAAGCCCCGCCTGCTGATGCTGGACGAGCCCAGCCTGGGCCTGGCGCCGCGCATCGTGCGCGAGGTGTTCCGCATCGTGGCGCGGCTGCGGGAAATGGGCGTGTCCATCCTGCTGATCGAGCAGAATGCGCGCGCGGCGCTGCAAGTGGCCGATTACGCCTACGTGCTGGAAACCGGCGCCGTCACGCTCGAGGGCCCGGCCGCGCAGGTGGCGCAGGACCCGCGCGTGGTCGAGGTGTATCTGGGGTTGGGGCACGGGGCGGCGGCGGCGACGCAAGATACGGCAGGTGTCTGACACCCCTTCAAGATACGGCAGGTGTCTGACACCCCTTCAAGATGCGGCAGGTGTCTGACACCCCTTGGGAGGGCCAGGAAACTTGACGCCTGTCGCATGGGGGTGTCAGACACCTGGGAATTGGGGTGTCTACGCCACGCCGCGCCGCCTGTCGCGGCGGTAGAGCGCATAGCCCAGCGGCCACATCGCGGCCACCATGAAAGTCGCGACGGGATTCGTCAGCCGGTAGGCCCCCACCGCCGTCGGGACGCCGGAGTGCTTCAGGTGCAGGCGAAAGCGCGTGTAGCGCGCGGCGGCCATGATGAACTCGCGGGGCCGGTAGCGGAAGAATTCCAGGTGATGCTGCAGCATGTCCCAGGCCAGGAGATACAGGCCCTGGGCGTTGTTGGCCACCGAGACCGCGCTCTGGCTCAAGCCGCCCGGGGTGTCGTGATAGGTGCGCACGACCCGGTTGATGAAGCGGCTGAGAAAGCCCGCGCGGGCCACCGCCCACCAGACCAGGCTTTCCGGCACGAAGCCCGCGACATCCTCGGGGAAGGGATACTTCCGGAGGATGTCGGTGCGCATACAGCCGAATTTCTCGCCCTTGATGCGATAGCGGAAGTAGACGTCCACCGCCGTGCTGTCGAACACGTCCTGCGGATAGCGGTCGCCCACGACGCTGCCGTCGGGCCGCGCGCACAGGCCCGTGACGGCCACGTAGGAATCGCGGCGGGCGGGCGGAATCGCTTCCCAGGCGTCCTTGAAGGTGGCCAGCGCGTCCGGCGGCATCTCGTCGTCGCTGTCCAGGCCGACGATCATCTGGCCGCGCGCCTCGCGCACGCCCCGGTTGAACGCCGTCTTCTTGTGCTGATTGTTTTGCCAGACGTAGCGGATAGGAAAATCGGCGCGCGCCTGCCACTCCAGAATGGATTCGTGGGTGTTGTCGGTGGAACCGTCGTCCACCACGACCCATTCGAAATCCCTGAATGTTTGCCGGGAGAGCGACTCATATACCCGGTGCAGCGTACCCGCCCGGTTGTAGGTGGGCGTCAGAACTGTGAAAAACGGTGGTGTATCGGTCATGCCTACTGTGCCCCTTTGCGATCTCCATGCAACCGCTGCGGTCTTGTTTCTTGTGTTTTCGCCTGAAGTGTAGGGGATATGCCTGTATGAACCGTTGCCTGGGCATTCGAATTTGCAATCAAATCTGACAAGCGGTAGGTTTTTTCCGCCATGGCAGGGTTGTGCGGGCGTTGGGCCGCGCGCCGTAGTGGCGTAAACTCGGGCGGCCAAATTCGGAACCCCTATGGAAGCCTCGACCGTCCAGCTCAATGACATTGCCTTGTTCGTGGAGGTTGCCAAGCGCAAGAGCTTCAGCCAGGCGGCCCGCGCGCTGGACATGCCCACGTCGACGCTCTCGCGCCGCATCAACGAACTGGAGCGCGCCATCGGCTTGCGGCTGATCAACCGCAACACCCGCAGGCTGGACCTCACGGAAGCGGGCGCGGCCTACATGCGCCGCTGCCAGGGCCTGATCGACGAAGCCCGCCTGGCGCACGAGCAATTGCAGTCGCTGTCGGGCGGCCCGTCCGGCAACCTGCGGGTCTCCATGCCGTACAGCCTGGCGATCTGGCTGCTGCCCGAAACCATCAATGATTTCACCGAGCGCTACCCGGAAGTGGAGTGCGAGTTCGACCTGAGCATGATGACCGCGTCCGACGCGCAAGGCACGCCGTTCGACGTGGTGCTGCGCTTTGGCCGCGAAGCCGACTATCCCCCGGCGGCCTCGGACAACGGCAACGGCGCCGCCTTCCCGCCTATCGGCGGCGCGGTGGTGCACGAACTGGTCTCGCTGAACAACTACTTGTATGCCTCCGACCGCTATCTGGAGCGCCACGGAGAGCCCCAGACGCCCGCCGATCTCACGCAGCACCAGTGCCTGCGCACAACCATCGACGAAGCGCACTCGTACTGGACGCTGCACAACGGCATGGTGTCGGAACGCATCCCCGTCAGCGGGCACCTGGCGGCCAACAACATGAGCATCGCGGGAACGCTGGCCGGCCTGGACCTGGCCATTACGCGCATGCCGCACTGCCAGGCCCTGGACCCGATCATCAAGCGCAACTCGCTCAGGCGCGTGCTGCCGGGCTGGTCGGTGGACCCTATCTCGATCTACGTGGTGTATCCGTCGAGCATCCAGCCGGCAAAGACGCGGGCCTTCATGGACTTCATCCGCCCCAAGCTCGGCCCCGCCGAAGCATAAAAAAACCCGCAAGGCGCGAGCCTGCGGGTTTTTTCAGGATCAGGCCGGGTCTGGTCAGACCGCCCGGCCGGCAACGTCAATTAGACGCGCTTGATCTTTTCCAGCATCTTGAACACGCCCTTGGGCGACTTGACGAACAAGCGCTTGAAGGCCTTGCCCAGGCAACGGCGTTCCAGGGTGTTGCGACGCACGCGTTTGCGTTCAGCCATATTGATTCTCCAGTTGAATTTGCGGAAAAAAAGTCACCGCACAACCGGAAACCGGGCTGGCGGAAAAATTCGGATAACTTGGCATTTTATCCTGAAATCAGGAAACTTCGCCAATGATGGGGAAATCAGCGCGCGCCGGCAGCGACCGCATCTGTCCCCATCAGGCTTGCGCCCTGCTCCGCGGCCCTCAGGCGCCTTCGGAAAGCGACTTCAGCCGTTCCCAGACCTGCTCGGCCCGCGGCAGCGGATCGACCGCGCCATAGCCCAGCGTGGACAGCGCCGCCGCGGCGTTGGCGTAGCGCACCGCGTCTTCCCAGGAATCGCCCTGGCAGCGGCGCGCCAGCAGGCTGCCGGCAAAGCAGTCGCCGGCGCCGGTGGCATCCACGGCGTCCACGCGCAAGGCGGCTACCGGCGTGCGGGTGCGTCCGTCGTCGATGATGGAGCCGTCCTTGCCCAGCTTCAGCACCACCACGCCCGCCGCGCCGCCGTCCCGGATCCAGTCCAGCGTGCGTTCGGGGTCGTCGTTGCCGGTCAGGTGCTGCATATCGTCCATGCTGGGCAGGAACAGGTCGGCCGCGCGCATCGTTTCGCGCAGGACGGCGCGGGCGCGGTCTACCGGCCACAGCCGCAGCCGCAGGTTCGAATCCAGGCTGACCTGCGCGCCGGCGGCGTGCGCGCGCTCGATGGCGGCAAAAACCGTGTCGCAGGCGCTGGTGCTGATCGCCATGCTGATGCCCGAGACGTGCAGGAACCGCGCGCGTTCGATCAGGCCGCCCTGCAGGGTGGCCGGCGTCATCAGGCTGGCGGCGGAGCCGCGGCGCAGGTAGCTGAAGGCGTGGCCGTCCGGGCCGTGCTGCACGAAATACAGGCCGGTGTGGGCGTCGTCGTCCACCTGCACGCCCGACGTATCCACGCCCTCGGCGTTCCACAGGTCCAGGAATTGCTTGCCGAAGGCGTCGTTGCCCACCCGGGTAAGGTAGGCGCAGCGCGCGCCCTGGCGCGCCGCGGCGATGACCGCGTTGGAGGTGTCGCCGCCAAAGCCCTGCAGGTATTGCAGCTGGCCTTTGTGGGTCTGGTTCAGTTCAACCAGCGGCTCGCCGAGAGCGACGATATCGAAGTCAGCCATGGGCGGCCTCCCGGGTGCGGGTGATCTGCGCCACCAGCGCGGCGGTGTCGCGCGCGGCGAAGGCGGCCTTGTCGTAGAGGTTGCTGCCGATGCCCACCAGGCCGGCGCCGGCGGCGAAATACGAGCCCATGTTGTCCTGGGTGATGCCGCCCGTGGGGCAGAAGATCGTGTCCGGGTAGACGGACTTCAGCGCGGCCAGGTGCTTGGGGCCGCCCGTATCCGCCGGGAACACCTTCACCACGTCCACGCCGGCGCGGCGGGCCGCCAGCACTTCGGTGGGCGTGAACGCGCCCAGGAGGCACAGGGCGCCGGCGGCGTGCGCCATGTCGACGATGTCGGTGGCCAGCGCCGGCGACACCAGGAAGTCCGCGCCCGCCACCAGCGCCTCGCGCGCCTGGGCCTCGTCGAGCACGGTGCCCACGCCCAGCAGCAGGCCGGCCCCGTGCTTGTCGCGCAGCGCGCGCACCAGGTCGGTCACGCCAGGAATGGTCCAGGTCAGTTCCAGCGTGGTGCAGCCGGCGGCGACGGCGACTTCGGCGGCGTAGGCCGCGGCGGCCGCGTCCGAGTAGCGCAGCACGGGGACGACCCGGGCGGCCAGCAGGGCGGCAAGCTTGGAGGCGATGGGAGCAGCGGATGCGGTCATGGAATTCCTTTGGGGCTGACGGTCACGCGCCGCCGGACGATACCGGCAGGACGGCGAGTTTGGCCGCGGCGGCGTCGCGCAGCCGCAGCAAGGGTTCGATATAGGCGGCTTGCGGATCGTCGCGCCGCCGGAACAGCAGCGTGCTGACGCTGACCCCCGCGACGGGCCGGCCGGCCGCGTCGCACAGCGCCACGCCGTAGCAGACGATGCCGGGTTCATTTTCCTCGTTGTCCATGGCGTACCCGCGCGCGGCCGCCTCGCCCAGCACGGCGCGCAGCGCGGGCAGGCTCGTCACCGTGGACGGCATGCGCGCGGCCAGCGGCAGATCGCGCAGCAGGCGTTCGCGCGAGGCATCGTCCAGCGCGGCCAGGTAGGCCTTGCCCACTGCGCTGGAATGCAGGGCCACGGCCGAACCCACGCGCGACACCATGCGCACGGGGCCGGGGCTTTCCAGCTTGTCGATGTAGATCATCTCGTGCCCGGCGGGAACCGCCAGGTGCACGGTCTCGCCGGTTGCGTCGCGCAAGGCCTGCAGCTCGGGCGCCAGCGCGGCCCGCAGGTCGAACTGCGACCAGGCCCGGCTGGCCAGGGACATCAGGCGCGGGCCCAGGCGATAGACGCCGCCGGCTTCGCCGACCATGCCCTGCTCGGCCAGGGCGGCGATGATCCGGTAGACAGTGGGCCGGGGATAGCCGCAGGTGCGCGCCAGCGTTGCCGCCGTGGGCGGATGCGGCGCATCGGCCACTGCCTGCAGCACCGTCATGAATTTCGCGAACGCCGCGGCGCCCGCGACCTTGGTTTCCGACAAGAACGTCCCCAAATAATGGCGAATGGCCATTAACAATGGATAAGCAGATGCGCAACGCAAACAGCGCGATTTTCAGACGAATCTGCGATACTGTTTATTTGTACAGCTAATGAGGCGCTGTTTGTCCATATTATGGACCACCGCCTCACAATATAGTCAATTATTCCATATCGCCGCGCCCGGAACCAGCGATGGATCGCCGCGCCGGCCAGCTTCCTCCCTCAGGCTACGATACCGTCCATGAGCTCCCAAATCCGCATCGTTGGCGCACGCCAGAACAATCTCAAGAACCTGGACCTGACCATCGCCACCGGCGAACTGGTCGTCGTGACCGGCGTGTCGGGGTCCGGCAAAAGTTCGCTGGCCTTCGACACCCTGTACGCCGAGGGGCAGCGGCGCTATGTGGAAACCTTCTCGCCCTATGCGCGCCAGTTCCTGGACCGCATGGACAAGCCGCAGGTGGACCGCATCGAAGGCATCCTGCCGGCCATCGCCATCGACCAGACCAACCCGGTGCGCAGCTCGCGCAGCACGGTCGGCACGATGACCGAGCTCAACGACCATCTGAAACTGCTGTTTGCGCGCGGCGCGCGCCTGTATTGCCGCGGCTGCGGCAAGGTGGTGCGCCGCGATACGCCGGATTCCGTCTACCACTCGCTGGCCGAACGCGCCGCGGCGGCGGGCGATCCGCGCCTGGTCGTGACCTTCCCCATCGCCGTGCCCGCGAACTTCACCGAAGACGAAGTGCGCGGCTTTCTCGAGCAGCAGGGCTACACCCGCGTGCATGCCGAGGAAAGCGCCGTGCCCCGCGCCGCCGCCCCGGCAAGGGCCGCCCCGGCAAGGGCCGCCCCGGCCAAGGGCGCCAAGAAGGGCAAGGCCGCAAAGGCCGCCACCGAGGCGCGCCGTATCCTGCACGTGATCCAGGACCGCTTCCGTTTCGCCGGCACCGAGCGCGAGCGCGTCATGGAAGCGCTGGACACGGCGCTGCGCATGGGCGCCGGCCACATCGCCATCTACGTCATGGACGCCGAAGGCGGCAACGCGCACATCTGGAAGTACAGCGACCGCCTGCACTGCGCCGACTGCGACATCGAATACACCGACCCGCTGCCCAGCAGCTTCTCGTTCAATTCGCCGCTGGGCGCATGCGAGGCCTGCCGCGGCTTTGGCCGCGTGATCGGCATCGATTTCGGCCTGGTCATTCCGGACGAAAAGAAAACCCTCCTGGAAGGCGCGATCAAGCCGTGGACCACGCCGTCCTACAAGGAATGCCAGGACGAACTGCAAAAGTACGCGCCGCGCGCCGGCGTCCCGCTGGGCGTGCCCTGGAAGGACATGAGCGAAGAGCACAAGCGCTGGGTGCTCTACGGCACGCCCGACTGGAAGGGCGGCAACGACGCCTGGAAGCACCAGTGGTACGGCGTGCAGCGCTTTTTCGACTGGCTGGAAACCAAGGCCTACAAGATGCACGTGCGCGTGCTGCTGTCCAAGTACCGCAGCTACACGCCCTGCCCCACCTGCAACGGCGCGCGCCTGAAACCCGACGCGCTGCTCTGGCGCCTGGGCGCCAAGGAAGAGGCCGACACCGTGCTGCCGCCGGAAGACGGCCGCTACAAGCGCTTCATGCCGGTCGGCGCCAACTGGAGCCGCGAACAGCTCAACGGCCTGGACGGCCTGTCCATCCATGACGTGATGCTGCTGCCCATCGAACGGGTGCGCCGGTTCTTCGACACGCTGTCCTTCTCCGGCGCGCTGGACGCGGCCACCGACCTGCTCATGACGGAAGTCCGCGCGCGCCTCCGGTTCCTGTGCGACGTCGGCCTGGGCTACCTGACGCTGGACCGGCAGAGCCGCACCCTGTCGGGCGGCGAGGTGCAGCGGATCAACCTGACCACCGCGCTGGGCACCTCGCTGGTGAACACGCTGTTCGTGCTGGACGAGCCGTCCATCGGCTTGCACCCGCGCGACATGCACCGGGTGGTCGAAGTGATGCATCGCCTGCGCAACGCCGGCAACACGCTGGTGGTGGTGGAGCACGACCCGCAAGTGATGGTGGCCGCGGACCGCGTCATCGACATCGGCCCCGGCCCCGGCGAACGCGGCGGCCGCATCGTCTTCGACGGCACGCCCGCGCAGTTGCGCGCGGCCCCGACGCTGACCGGCGACTACCTGGGCGGCCGCATGCGCGTGGAGGCGCCGCGCCCGATGCCGGTGGCGGCCAACACGCCGCGCCTGCTGCTGGAAGGCGTCAACGCGCACAACCTGAAGAACGTCTCGATCGAGCTGCCGCTGGGCCGCCTGGTCTGCGTGACCGGCGTGTCCGGCTCGGGCAAGTCCACGCTGGTGCAGGACGTGCTGTTCCCCGCCCTGCTCAAGCAGAAGGGCAAGCCGTCGGAAGCGCCCGGCGCCTTCGACCGCCTGCTGGGCGCCGAGCAGATCGCCGACGTCGTCATGGTGGACCAGACGCCGATCGGCAAGACCGCCCGCTCCAACCCGGCCAGCTATGTGGGCGCGTTCGACGCCATCCGCAAGCTGTTCGCGCAGGCGCCGCTGGCGCGCGAGCGCGCCTACACGGCGGGCACGTTCAGCTTCAACGGCGGCGACGGCCGCTGCCCGACCTGCGGCGGCACCGGCTTCGAACACGTGGAAATGCAGTTCCTGTCCGACGTGTACCTGCGCTGCCCGGACTGCGACGGCAAGCGCTTCCGCCCCGAAGTGCTGGAAGTGCGCGTCGAGCACCTGGGCAAGAGCGCCTCCATCGACGAAGTGCTGGCCATGACCGTCAGCGAAGCGCTGGACTTCTTCAAGGGCCTGCGCGATGTGCAGACCGGACTCGCGCCGCTGGCCGACGTGGGCCTGGAGTACGTGCGGCTGGGCCAGCCCGTCCCGACGCTGTCGGGCGGCGAGGCGCAGCGGCTCAAGCTTGCCGGCCACCTGGCGGAAGCCGCGCGCAGCGGCATCTCCACCGCCAAGGTCGCCAAGAAGGGCAGCCTGTTCCTGTTCGACGAGCCCACCACCGGCCTGCACTTCGACGACGTCGCGCGGCTGATGCGCGCCTTCCGCAAGCTGCTGGCCGCGGGCCACACGCTGCTGGTCATCGAGCACAACCTGGACGTGATCCGCGCGGCCGACTGGCTGATCGACCTGGGCCCCGAAGGCGGCGACGCCGGCGGCCTGGTGATCGGCGTGGGCACGCCGCAGGATCTCATCGACAACCCCAAGTCGCACACGGGCGCCGCCCTGCGCGACTACGAAGTCAGCATCCTGCCCGCCGACGTGGTGGTGACCCACGACATCGACGCGCAGGAAGTCGAGCAGGCCGGCCTGACCGCGCGCATCGCCGAGCCCGGCGCCGCCTATGGCGCGGGCGAAGGCACGCCGCTGCAATCGCTGGTGCGCGAACGCCGCCACGGCAACATGGCGATCGAGATCCGCAACGCGCGCGAGCACAACCTGAAGAACATCAGCGTGGAGATTCCCCACGACAAGTTCACCGTCATCACGGGCGTATCGGGGTCGGGCAAGTCCACGCTGGCCTTCGACATCCTGTTCAACGAAGGCCAGCGCCGCTACCTGGAATCGCTGAACGCCTATGCCCGCGCCATCGTGCAGCCCGCCGGCAAGCCGGATGTGGACGCCATCTTCGGCATCCCGCCCACCGTGGCGATCGAGCAGCGCACCAGCCGCGGGGGCCGCAAGTCCACCGTGGCCACGATGACGGAAATCCACCATTTCCTGCGCCTGCTCTACGTGAAGCTGGGCACGCAATACTGCCCCGACTGCAACGTGGCGGTCGAACCCCAGAACACGGACCAGATCGTGGCGCGCCTGCTGCGCGACCACAAGGGCGAGCACATCGGCCTCCTGGCCCCGCTGGTCACCGCCCGCAAGGGCTACTACACGGACCTGGCCAAGTGGGCCGGCTCCAAGGGCCATACGCATCTGCGCGTGGACGGCGAGTTCATCCCGGTGGCCCCCTGGCCGCGCCTGGACCGCTACAAGGAACACACCATCGAACTGCCGGTGGCCGACGTGGTGGTGGATCCTGCCAACGAAGCCGACCTGCGCGCGGCCGTCAAGAGCGCGCTGGAAAACGGCCAGGGCGTGATGTCTGTGGTCTGGCCCGTGAGCAAGCTGCACGAAGCGCTGAACAGCGAATTGCAGCAACAGCATTTCTCGGTCAAGCGCGCCTGCCCGTCTTGCGGCACCAGCTTCCCCGAACCCGATCCGCGCCTGTTCTCGTACAACTCCAAGCATGGCTGGTGCACGGGCTGCTTCGGCACGGGCCTGCAGCTGCAGGGCTTCGACGAAGAGCAGACCGGCGAGGAAACGGCCTGGAACGCCTGGTACGAAGGCGAGGCCAAGCCCTGCAAGCAATGCGACGGCCAGCGCCTGAACCGGGTCGCCCGCGCCGTGCGCTGGCGCGACAGGTCGATCGCCGAGCTGGCATCGCTGCCTGTGTCCGACGCGCACACCTTCTTCACCGGGCTGGTGGCGCGCGGCCGCGAAGGCGAGATCGCCCGCGACATCCTCGCGGAAATCCGCGGCCGCCTGAACTTCATGCAGGAAGTGGGCCTGAACTACCTGGCGCTGGACCGCGCCGCGCCGACGCTGTCGGGCGGCGAGGCGCAGCGCATCCGGCTGGCCGCGCAGCTGGGCTCCAACCTGCAGGGCGTCTGCTACGTGCTGGACGAGCCCACCATCGGCCTGCACCCGCGCGACAACCGCATCCTGCTGGACGCGCTGGCGCGCCTGGAAAAGAACGGCAACACGCTGGTGGTGGTTGAGCACGACGACGACACGATCCGCCGGGCCTCGCACGTCATCGACATCGGGCCGGGCGCGGGCATCCGCGGCGGCCGCGTCGTGGCGCAAGGCACCGTCCAGGACCTGATGGATTCACCCGAATCCGTCACCGGCCGCTACCTCAAGACCCCGCTTGCGCATCCGCTGCAGGGCCGCCGCCCGGTCGAGGCCGACACGCCCATGATCGAGATCCGCGGCGCGCGCCTGCACAATCTGCGCAGCGTGGACGCCAAGTTCCCCGTGGGCCGGCTGAGCGTGGTGACCGGCGTATCCGGATCGGGCAAATCCACCCTGGCGCGCGAAGTGCTGCTGGACAACCTGACCCAGGCCGTCTCGCAGGGCAAGGCGCCGGGCTGGGCGGGCTGCGAGAGCATCAAGGGCTGGGAAGCCATCGACCGCGTGCTGGAAGTGGACCAGACCCCCATCGGCAAGACGCCGCGTTCGTGCCCCGCCACCTACGTGGGCTTCTGGGACGACGTGCGCAAGCAGTTCGCCGACACCCGCGAGGCCCGCATGCGCGGCTGGACGGCGGCGCGCTTCTCGTTCAATACCGGCGACGGCCGCTGCCCGATCTGCGAAGGCCAGGGCATGCGCACCATCGAGATGAACTTCCTGCCCGACGTGAAGGTGCCTTGCGACGCCTGCAACGGCGCGCGCTTCAACAACGACACGCTCAGCGTGCAGATGCGCGGCAAGAACGCCGGCGAACTGCTGTCCATGGAAGTGGACGACGCCATCGGCTACTTCGCCGCCCACCCCAAGATCCACCGTCCGCTGCAGCTGATGCAGGACGTGGGCCTGGGCTATCTGACCCTGGGCCAGCCGTCTCCCACCCTGTCGGGCGGCGAGGCGCAGCGCATCAAGCTGGTGACCGAGCTGTCCAAGGCCCGCCTGACCGACGGCCTGATCAAGACCGGCCGCGCCTCGCGCATCCCCCACACGCTGTATGTGCTGGATGAGCCGACGGTGGGCCTGTCGATGGCCGACGTCGAAAAGCTGATCCACGTGCTGCACCGCCTGGTGGAAGCCGGCAATACGGTGGTGGTGATCGAACACAACCTGGATGTCATCGCCGAAGCCGACTGGCTGCTGGACCTGGGCCCCGAAGGCGGCACGGGCGGCGGACAACTCGTGGGCGAAGGCTCGCCCGAACACGTGATGACGCTGGCCGACCATTCCCATACGGGGCGCGTCCTGACGGAATTCCTGTCCCATCAACCGCAGCAATAAGCATGGATTGTCGTTTTGAAGACCGGCTGGCTGGCCGCGCGCTGCGCTTCGAGGGGTTTTGCTCCCGGATCGAGGCGCGCGCCGCCGCCGAAGTCGGCCCGGCGCTGGCCGCCATCGAGGCGGCCCGCCGCCAGGGGCGCTGGATTGCCCTGTTGCTGGACTACGAACTGGGCGAATGGCTGCTCCCGGAAGCCGCCCTGGCCCCGCCCGCCGGCCCCTGGACGCCGCCTCGCGAAGACGGCAAACCCCGCCTGACCGCGCTGGCGTTCGAGCGCAAGGTGGACGAAGCCCCCTGGGACGCGCCGGACGCGGGCAGTCCGCCCGGCGCCATCAGCCTGCCCGCCCCGCGCATGACCGAGGCGGACTATGCGCGCCAGATCGACGCCATACGCGGGCTGATCCGCGACGGCGAGCTGTACCAGGTCAATTTCACCCAGCCGCTGGACCTGCGGCACCAGGGCGATCCGGCCACGCTCTACCGGCACATCGCCGCGCGCAATCCGGTCGCCCACGGCGCCTTCATCCAGGACGGCGAGCGCACCGTGCTGTCCTTTTCGCCCGAGCTCTTTGTCCGGCGCGAAGGCCCCCGGCTGACGACCCGGCCCATGAAGGGCACCGCGCCGCGCCATCCGGACCCGGCCGAAGACCAGCGCCTGGGCCAGGAACTGCTGGCCAGCGAAAAGAACCGCGCCGAAAACCTGATGATCGTGGACCTGCTGCGCAACGACCTGGGCCGCCTGGCCGAGCCGGGCTCGGTCAAGGTGGACGCGCTGTTCTCGCTGGAGCGCTACCCCACCGTCTGGACCATGACGTCCACCGTGTCGGCCACGGCGCCGCAGGCCTCGCTGGAGGACGTGCTGCGCGCCCTGTTCCCCTGCGGCTCCATCACCGGCGCCCCGAAAGTGGCCGCCATGCGCCGCATCCGCCAGATGGAGGCCGCCCCGCGCGGCCTGTACTGCGGCAGCGTCGGCTGGCTGGCGCCGGACGGCGACTTCTCGCTGAACGTGGCGATCCGCACGCTGGTGCTGGACCGGTCCGGCCAGGGCGTCTACAGCGTCGGCGGCGGCATCGTGTATGACTCGGACCCCGCCGAGGAATGGCAGGAATGCCACTGGAAAGCCCGGATACTGCGCGCCTGAGCGCGCAAACCCGGCCAGCAGTAGTAGCATAGAGCGCGGCCCCGGTCGCCATACACCAGGAGAGTCCCATGCAGCCCGAATTGATCGAGACCATCCTGGTGGAAGCCTCAGGCAACGTGCCCTTGCTGGCGCGCCATCTCAGCCGCCTGGAAATGTCCTGCAAGGCGCTGGGGTACGTCTGGGGCGGACGCGCCGTGGAAGGCGACATACTCGTCGCCGTCATGGCGCTCGGCAGCCCCGGCCCGCACCGGCTGCGCCTGCTGGTCGCGCGCGACGGCAGCCGCCACATCCAGACCGCCATCCTGCCGCCGCTGCCCGCGCACCAGGAAGTGATGCTGGCGCCGGAGGCGCTGCGTTCGTCGGAACCGCTGCTGCGCTACAAAACCACGCACCGCCCCTGGTACACCAAGACAATCGAATGGCTGCCGGCGCATCCGCATATCTTCGACCTGCTCTACCTGAACGAACGCGGCGAACTCTGCGAAGGCAGCCGCAGCAATGTCTACCTGCGCATGGGCGGCGCCTGGTACACCCCGCCCGTGGACAGCGGCTGCCTGCCCGGCGTGAAGCGCGGCGAGCTCCTGGACGCCGGCGAAGCCAAGGAGCGCGTCCTGACCCTGGCCGACCTGCATGCCGCCGACGAGATCCGCCTGTCCAACGCGCTGCGCGGCTGGTTCACGGTGACGCTGCGCGACGCCTAGTCCGCGAACACGTCCACCACCACCTGCCGCAGCCACTGGTTGGCGGGCTCGCGGTGGTTGCGGGCGTGCCAGAACACATTGATGACCGATTCCGGAATCTTCACCGGGCAGGGCGCGGTCGCCAGCCCGAAGGGCTGACAGGCGCAGTCGGCAAAGCGCTGCGGCACCACGGCGATCATGTCCGTGGTCTGCAGCACCGGCCCCACCGCCATGAAGTGCGGCACCGTCAGCCGCAGGCGGCGACGGATGCCGGCCTGCGCGATCACCTCGTCCACCACGCCGTGGCCCGTGCCTTCCGACACGATGGCCACGTGCTCGGCCGCGCGGAACTGCCGGGCCGACACCCCTGACCGCGCCAGCGGATGGTCCTGGCGGAAAATGCAGACATAAGGCTGGCGGAACAGGCGGCGCTGGAAAAAACCGCCTTTCAGCCCCGGCAGAAAGCCCATGGCCAGGTCCATGCGGCCGCGCTCCATCTCGTCCCTGACATCGATCGAAGTCGTGCGCACGGTGCGGATGGTGACGCCCGGCGCGGCCGCGTCCAGCGCCTGCATCAGCCGCGGCAGAAAGTAGGTCTCGCCCACGTCGTTCACGCCGATCACGAAGGCGCGCTCGCTGCGCGCGGGGTCGAACGAGGCATGCGCGTTCAAGGTGCTGTGCAAGGCGCCCAGCGCGTCGGCGATGGGCCGGGCCAGGCTCTCGGCGTAGGGCGTGGGCACCATGCCGCGCGAGGTGCGCAGGAACAGGTCGTCGCCCAGCAGCTTGCGCAGCCGGCCGAGCGCATTGCTGACGCCCGGCTGCGAAATGCCCAGGCTCTGGGCCACCGCCGACACCCGGCCCAGTTTCTGCAATTCATTGAAAACGACCAGCAGATTCAGGTCCACGTCTTTCAGGTTCATGCGCTTGTCTCCACCAATATTGATTTTGGTGATTCATGTCATCAAGCAGATTCTATTTATTTATTAAACCGCCTGTCCGATGATGCAGCAAACGCCAGCGCCCATGTCGCGCATGGCCCTGCCCGGCCGCCACGCGGCCAGATGGAAACAGGAGACAACCCCATGCGCGCCTGTACGCATTGCACCGCCACGCCCTGTCCGGGGGGCTGCCCATGAACGCCCCCGAACATCCCGTCCACGTCGTCCCGCGCTGGCAGGACGACGGCTCGCACCGCATTCCCTTCGGCGTCTATACCGATGCCGCGCTGCACCAGCGCGAACTGGAGCGCTTCTTCTACCGGGCGCATTGGAGCTACGTAGGCCTGGAGGCCGAGATCCCCAACGCGGGCGACTTCAAGCGCACCGCAGTGGGCGAGCGCTCCGTGATCCTCTTGCGCGACAACGACGGCCAGGTGCGCGTGGTGGAAAACGTGTGCGCCCATCGAGGCGTGCAGTTCTGCCGCGAACGCGCCGGCAACCGCAGCGAATTCGTCTGCCCCTACCACCAGTGGAACTACGACCTGCAGGGCAACCTGATCGGCGTGCCCTTCCGGCGCGGGGTCAAGCAGGACGGCAAGGTCAACGGCGGCATGCCGCCCGACTTCAAGCCCGAAGAGCACGGCCTGACCAAGCTCGCGGTGGCCTGCCGCAACGGCGTGGTGTTCGCGTCGTTCGACCACGGCGTCGAACCGCTGGAAGACTACCTGGGCCCCGACATCCTGCATTACTTCGACCGCGTCTTCGACGGCCGCCAACTGGTGATCCACGGCTACAGCCGGCAGCGCATCCCGGGCAACTGGAAGCTGATGCAGGAGAACATCAAGGACCCCTACCACCCGGGCCTCCTGCACACCTGGTTCGTGACCTTCGGGCTGTGGCGGGCGGACAACCGGTCCGAGCTGAAGATGGACCGCCACTTCCGCCACGCCGCCATGATCTCCACGCGCGGCCAGGGCGGCAAGAGCACCGTCACCAGCGGCGTGTCCAGCTTCAAGGAGCAGATGTCGCTGAACGACGACCGCTTCCTGGACATCGTGCAGGAGCCCTGGTGGAACGGCCCCACCGCGGTGCTGATGACGCTGTTTCCCAGCGTCATCATCCAGCAGCAGGTGAACTCGCTGTCCACCCGCCATATCCAGCCGGTGGGCCACGACGCCTTCGACTTTGTCTGGACGCATTTCGGCTTTTCCGACGACAGTCCCGAGATGACGCGGCGCCGCCTGCGCCAGGCCAACCTGTTCGGCCCGGCGGGCTTTGTCTCCGCCGACGACGGCGAGGTCATCGAATTCTCGCAATCGGGATTCGCGCAAAAGCCCTGGCACCGCAGCGTTGCGGAGCTGGGCGGCAAGACCGCCGAGAACACCGGCCACATGGTCACGGAAACGCTGATACGCGGCATGTACGCGTACTGGCGCCGGGTAATGGAGGCCTGACATGCTGGACTTTCCGCTCTACTACCTGCTGACCCGCCTGTACAGCGACTACGCCGCCGCGCTGGACGCCGGCGAATGGGAGAAATGGCCCGAGTTCTTCCTGGAAGACTGCGTGTACAAGGTGGTCCCGCGCGAGAACCACGAGCGCGGCTATCCGCTGGCGACCATGGCGTTCGAAAGCCGCGGGATGCTGAAGGACCGCATCTACGGCGCCACCGACACGATCTTCCACGACCCCTACTACCAGCGCCACGTGGTGGGCGCGCCGCGCGTGCTGTCGGCGCAGGGCGGCCGCATCGAGTCCGAGGCCAACTACGCCGTGTTCCGCACCAAGCCCAGCCAGCCGACCACCGTGTTCAACGTGGGCCGCTACCAGGATGTCATCCGCGAAACGCCGGACGGACTGAAGTTCGAATCGCGGCTCTGCATCTTCGACAGCGAGCTGATCCCGAATTCGCTGATCTACCCCATCTGACAAGGAAGCGACGCAATGAGTGTGCAATGGATCAAGGCCATCGCCCGGGCCGACGTGCCGGAAGAAGACGTGATCGCCGTGCTGGCGGGCGGCCACGAGATCGCGCTGTACGGGGTCCAGGGGGAGGTCTACGCCACCGCCAACCTCTGCACCCACGGCAACGCCAGGCTGTGCGACGGCTTCCTGACGGGCCATGAGATCGAATGCCCCCTGCACCAGGGTCGCTTTGACGTGCGCGACGGCCGCGCGCTCTGTACGC
This sequence comes from Achromobacter sp. NPDC058515, assembly GCF_042721735.1. NCBI lineage: Bacteria > Pseudomonadati > Pseudomonadota > Betaproteobacteria > Burkholderiales > Alcaligenaceae > Achromobacter > Achromobacter sp. NPDC058515. The sequence goes on along the minus strand of NZ_JBHXNI010000011.1, from coordinate 34,263 downwards.
CCCTGCGGGAGAACCTGGCCGCCTACCCCGTCAGGATCGAGGACGGCATGGTGTACGTGGCGCTTTGAGCCGCCCGGGCGGCGATCAGACCGCCAGGCGCAGCGCCTCGTTGGCCGCCGCCATCCCCATGGCGGCCGTCACGGTCACCACCGACCCGTAGCCGGCGCACGACAGCCCCTGGGGCGCCAGGACCTGCCCGGACGCGCCCATGTCGTCCTCGCCCTCGGTGGGACGGGTCCAGGCGTCGGGCAGTATGGCCGGCTGGTCGAACCACAAGGCATGAATGCCCATCTTGGGCACGCGCTTCAAGGCCTTGCCGTTCTTGTCGGACGCCCGCGCAAAGCCATGCTCCCGCCGCAGCTTGTTGCGCAGCTTGGACAGCAGCGCATCGTTCACCGCCGCCGACAGGTCGCCCGCGCGCAACGCCAGCGGATCCGTCTTGCCGCCCGCGCCGCCGCACAACAGCATCGGCACGCCCAGCGCCCGCGCATGCAGGATCATGGCGATCTTCGCGGCCGCCTGGTCGGTGCAATCGATGATGACCGTATAGGGGCCGGGCAGCACTTCCCCCACGTTCTCCGGCGAAACAAAATCATCCACCCGCGTCAGCCGGCATTCCGGATTGATCGCCAGCACCCGCTCCGCCATCGCATCCACCTTCGACTGCCCAAGGGTCGACGTCAGCGCATGGATCTGCCGGTTGACGTTGGATTCGGCAATATGGTCAAGGTCGATCAGGGTCAGCGCCCCCACCCCGCAGCGCGCCAGCGCCTCCACGGTCCAGGATCCGACGCCGCCAAGCCCGGCCACGGCCACATGGGCGTTGCGCAGGCGGGCAGGCGCTTCGGGACCGTACAGGCGGGAAAGGCCGCCGAAACGGCGGTCGAGATCGGCGGGCTCAGAAGCAAATTCGGGGGAGTTCATGAAGCCATTTTATTGCAGGGCGCGAGCGGCATCGTCCGACGCGCCAGGCGTCTTAAGAACGCGCCTCGGCCCCGGCGCCCGCACTGCCAGCGCCACCCACAACATCATCCCCGCCAAGCGCCCGATAAACCGTCACCTGATTCACCAGCCGATTCAACATATTCTCATCCCGCGCAATCTCAGCCGTCCTCCGCTTCTCCTGCGCATCCAGCCAATCCTTCAACGACACCGCCCCCGCCCGGTACCGGACCTCGTACAAACGCTCGGCGTCCCGCGCCGACCGCAAGGACACTTCCAGCTGCTCCGCCTGCAGCGTCAACTGCGTCCGGTTCGACAACGCGTTTTCCACATCCGCCATCGCCTGGTACAGCGACTGCCTGAAGTTGACGACGCGCTCCTCGTAGTCCGCCTTCGAAATCTTGATGTTCAGCTGCATCTCGTTCCACTGCAGGAAAGGCAGCGTCAATCCCGCCCCCAAGGCGGCGACAGGGTTTTGCAGCACATTGGACAGCGTCGGACTTGAGCTTCCCAGCGCGCCCGTCAGCGTCAGCGGCGGATAGAAGCTTGCGCGGGTGGCGTCCACCGTGGCGAGCGCTTCGCGCAGCCGGAGCTCGGAAGCGCGCAGGTCCGGGCGCCGGCCCAGCAGCTCCGCCGGCACGCCGGCGCGGGCCTCGGGCAGCGGATAGGTCGGCAGGCGCGCCGGGTCGGCCATGCTGCGGTCCGGCGGCCCGTCGAACAGGATAGTCAGCGCATTGGTGAATTCCACCCGCTGCTGCACCAGCAGCGTATGGGCCGCCTGCTGGCTGGCCACGGTCTGCTCGGCCTCGGCCAGCTCCAGCGCGGATGCCCCGCCCGCCGCGTATTGCGCGCGCACCAGATCCTGCGTCCGGCGCGCGTAGGCGATGCTCTCCTCGCTGCTGGCGATGCGCTGGTTGATGAAAGCCGTCTGCCAGTACAGCGTGGCGGTCGTGCCCACCAGCGACAGCGCGGCGCTCTGGCGGTCCTGTTCGGTCGCCAGCGCCTCCCATTGCGCAGCATCGCGCTGGCGCGACAGCTTGCCCCACAGGTCGACTTCATAGCCGACGGTCAGCTCGGCCGTGTTGTTCCGGAAAATGGCGCGGTCCCCGTACAGGTTGCGGTTGCGCGTGACGTTGGCGTTGCCGCCCAGCTGCGGAATGAGCTTGTCTTCCGACAGGCCCGCCTGGTACTGGGCCCGGCGCACCCGGATCGCCGCCGCGGCCAGATCGTTGTTGCGCGCCAGCGCGGCGTCGACCAGGCCGTCCAGCACCGGGTCGTTGAAATTGCGCCACCAGGCGCCGCCCTCGGCCAGCGGGGCCTGCGCGCCGGCCGCCGGCGCGTGCGTCCAGGCCGCTGGCGTACTGGTCAGCGGCGGCTCGTAGTCGCTGCGCAGCAGGCTGCCGCAACCGCCCAGCGCCAGCAGAAGCGCCAGGGCGGCGGGCTTGCAAATCAGGGAAACCGCTTTCATCGTCCTCATTCCCGGGCCAGCGCCTCGACGGGATCCAGGCGCGCCGCATTGCGCGCCGGCAAATAGCCAAAAAGCACACCGATCAAGGTCGAGCACGTGAATGCCGCCACCATCGATGCCGTGGAATAGATCATCTGGAACGAACCGCCCGTGGCCCTGGACACCAGCACGCCCAGCCCCAGCGACAGCAGGATCCCCACCGCCCCGCCGATCAGGCACACCAGCACCGCCTCGATCAGGAACTGCTGCATGATGTCGCTGCGGCGCGCGCCGACCGCCATGCGCACGCCGATCTCCCGCGTGCGTTCGGTGACGGACACCAGCATGATGTTCATGACCCCGATGCCGCCCACCATCAGCGAAATCAGCGCGATCAGGGACACCAGCAGGGTCATCGTGGCCGTGGTGCGCTCGATGGTCTTGCGGATGGCGTCGGTGTTGAATACGAAGAAGTCCTTCACGACGTGCCTGCGCGTCAGCACGCGCACGATGGCCTGCTCGGCGGCGGCGGGCGGCGTCGCGTCGTTGACGCGCACCGTGATGCTCTTGAGATGCTGCTGCCCCAGCACGCGCGACAACGCCGTCGTATACGGGATCCACACGTTGAGGGCATCATTGTTGCCGAAAACCGTGTCCTTCTTCTCCGTCACCCCGATCACGCGGGCCGGCATCGATCCCAGGAACACCACCTGTCCGATCGCCTCGGTATGGGTTCCGAACAGGGCGCGCCGCGTGCCGTCGTCGATCACCACTTCCTGCGCGCGGCGCGCAATGCTGGTTTCGTCGAAGAACTTGCCCTGCGCCAGCTTCACCGCGCGCACGCGGAAATACTGTTCCCCCACGCCCTGGATCGAACCGTTCACGGACACGTTGCGATAGCGCAGCGTGTTGCTGGTGGCGACTTCCGGCGTGACGCTGTCGACATAGGATTCGCGCGCCAGCGCCTCGGCGTCGGCCGCGACCAGCGTGCGTATGTTGATCGCCTTCTCGTCGCCGAAGTCCTTCCCGGGAAAGACCTCGACGGTATTGGTGCCGATCGCGCTGATGTCCTCCAGGATCTTGCGCCGCGAACCTTCGCCCAGCGCCACCACCGACACCACGGCCGCAATGCCGATGATGATGCCCAGCATGGTCAGCGAGGTGCGCAGCCGATGGGCGTTCATGGCCAGCAGCGCCATGCGCAGGGCTTCGCCGCAACGGTCCAGGTAGGCTTGCCACGCCGGGCGCTGCGGCAGCGCGGGCGCGTCCTCCTTGACCGTCTCGCGGCGCGGCGCGTCCGGATTGCGCTTGTCGGCGACGATCTCGCCGTCGCTGATCTCGATGATGCGCTGCGCATGGCGCGCCACGTTCATGTCGTGGGTGACGATGATGATGGTGTGCCCGGCGGCGTTCAGCTCTTCCAGGATGCGCAGCACCTCCTGGCCCGTGTGCGTGTCCAGCGCGCCGGTGGGCTCGTCGGCCAGGATGATGTCGCCGCCGTTCATCAGCGCCCGCGCGATGCTGACGCGCTGCTGCTGGCCGCCGGACAGCTGGCCCGGCCGGTGCTCGGACCGGTCGCCCAGCCCCAGCCGCTCCAGCAATTCCGTGGCGCGTTCCAGGCGCGCCTCGCGGCGCTTGCCGGCATAGACGGCCGGCACTTCCACGTTGCCCAGCGCGCTCAGGTCCGACAACAGGTGATAGCGCTGGAAGATGAAGCCGAAGTGCTCCCGGCGCAGCTCGGCCAGTTCGTCCGGGTCAAGCGCGTTGGTGCTGCGGCCGCTGACCTGGTAGTCGCCGCGGGTCGGACGGTCCAGGCAGCCCAGGATGTTCATCAGCGTGGACTTGCCCGACCCCGACGCGCCCACGATAGCCACCATTTCGCCGGCCTCGATGACGAGGTTGATGTCCTTCAGGACGGCGATGGTCTGCTCGCCCGCGGGAAACTCGCGGCGCACCCCGGTCAGCGAGATAAGCGGCCCGCTCATGTCAGGCCCCCGGCGCCGCGACGGCCGGCGCGGAATCCGCCGACACCACGCGTTCGCCCACCTCCAGCCCTTCGAGCACCTGCGCCTGCACGTTGTTGTTCATGCCGATCCGGACCTGGCGCACCTCGGTCTTGTTGTCTTTCTGGACCACGCGCACCGCGTAGCGCCCGTCCTCGCCGCGCTTGCCCAGCGCCGACGCCGGCACCACCACGGCGTCCTTGGCCTCGCCCAGCACGATGAACACCTGCGCGGTCATGGAGATGCGCAGCTTCTCGTCGGGATTGGGCACGTCGAACAGACCGTTGTAGTAGACCGCCGCGCTCGTGGAGGTGCTGCTGGAGGACGTGAGCGAGGCCGTGGCGTCGTCCTTCTGGACGGAGTCCGGCGCGGGCTCCACGGCGCGCAGCTTGGCGTGATAGCGCTGGTCGGGCTCGCCCAGGATGGTGAAATAGACCGGCAGGCCCGTCGTCACGCGGGTCACGTCGGCCTCGGAAATCTGCGCCTTGATGGTCATGATGTCCACCTGCGCCACCTTGATGATGGTGGGCGCGCTCTGGATCGAGTTGACCGTCTGCCCTTCCTTCGTGACCACCGCCACCACCATGCCGTCGATGGGCGAGACGATGCGCGTGTAGCCCAGGTTGACGCGGGCGGTGTCGACCTGGATCTCGGCCTGGGCGATCTGCGCATCCAGCGAAGCGATCTCCGCCCGGGTCACGCCCAGCGTGGCCTCGGCGGTTTCATAGGCTTCGCGCGAACTGGCGTCCGCCGCCAGCATCTGGCGCTGGCGCTTGAAGGCCAGTTCGGCCTGCTTGAGCATGGCGACCTTGGCGGCCCGCTCGGCCCGCCGGGTCAGCAGCGCCGCCTCGGCGTTGCGCAGGTCGTTCTGCTGGGTCAGGTCGTCGATCTCGGCCACCAGCTGCCCTTTCTTGACGCGGTCGCCCAGCGCCACCTTCAGGGACTTCAGCTGCCCGGTCGCCTGCGCGCCGACGCTCACGCGCTCGACCGCGTCGATGGTGCCGCTGGCCAGCACGCTGTCTTCAAGATTGGCGCGGGTGACCTCGGCCACGGCGAACGTGGGCGGCGGCGGCGCCGTGAAGAATGCGGCCCGGACGCCAAAAACGACCACCAGGAGTAGTACGGCTATCAGGGCGTAGCGCTTGAATTTGCTGCGGGACTTTTTCATTGAACCTGATCGGATTGAAGCCGGCGTTGCCGGTAATGCCTGCGACTGACGAATTAGACAAAAGGGACGATGCCCGGCGCCTGCACATGCTAAACGGCGCCCTGGCTCAAAACAGGGCCAATCTGCGCCTGAAAAGTGAAAAACGGTAAAGCCGGGCGTACGACGCACAATTGTTCCGTTGCGTGAACGATACAACGGCTATGTGTCACTGGCGGAGCCCTTTTCCCGCACCTGCGGCGAACGTGCCGCCATCTTGCATCGTAAGCACGCGACTTCGCCTCTAGATGACAGCTATCTCGTTACCACGCGAACGACCGGATTGCGGCGGCGCAAAAAATCCTCGCCTCGACATAGACGGATGTTACGACCAGAATGGCTGCAGTTAAGCCGTGTCTACCTCCAACAGATCCCCCTCCTCGCCTTCCAGTTCCCCGGAATTTTCCGGGGCGGTGCTTTTGTGCCTGCTGGCAATGATGAATCATGTGGCGTTGACAGGGGGACGGATCACAGTCTCGCTGACGGCGTTGCAGATGGGCCTGTCGACTTTCAAGGTCGGCACGCTGGTCGCCGTGTTCGCGGTGCTGCCGATGCTGTTCTCGGTGCGCGCCGGACGCTGGGTCGACCGAGTCGGCATCGTGCGTCCCCTCGTCATCGGGACGGCTTTGGTCGCGATCGGCACCGCTTTGCCCTTTATCTCCCAAACCCAGACCGCGCTGCTGGTGGCGTCCTGCTGCATCGGCATCGGCTTCATGCTGCACCAGGTGGCCACGCAGGATTTGCTCGGCCATGCCGAGCCGGCCCAGCGCCTGCGCAATTTCTCGTTCATGTCGCTGGCGCTGGCGGGCTCGGGCTTCTCCGGCCCCCTTATCGCGGGGCTGGCGATCGACCACCTGGGCACCCGCACGGCCTTCGGCCTGCTGGCCCTGGGCCCGCTGCTGTCGGCGGCCGGCCTGTATGCCTTGCGTCACCAATTGAAGGCCGTGGATTCCCAGCTGACCGGCGTCCGGGAAGCCCAGCGCCGCCGCGTCACCGAATTGCTGGCGGTGCCGGCCCTGCGCCGCATCCTGATGGTCAACACCATATTGTCCGGCGCCTGGGACACGCATTTGTTCGTTGTCCCCATCTTCGGCGTGGCGATCGGCCTGTCCGCCACCACGATCGGCGTGATACTGGCGTCCTTCGCGGCGGCAACTTTCGTCATCCGCCTGATTCTGCCCCTGATCCAGCGCCGCGTGCGGTCATGGACGCTGGTGCGCGTGGCCATGGCCACCGCCGCCATCGACTTCATGTTTTACCCGCTGTTCACGGACGTTAGCGTCCTGATCGCGCTGTCTTTCATACTGGGGCTCGCCCTGGGCTGCTGCCAGCCCAGCATGCTGTCCCTGCTGCACCAGCATTCGCCGCCGGGCCGCGCCGCCGAGGCCGTGGGCCTGCGGATGGCGCTGATCAACGGATCGCAGGTGTCGCTGCCGTTGACCTTCGGCGCGCTGGGTGCGGTAATTGGCGTTGCCCCCTTGTTCTGGGCCTACTCCGTGGCACTGATGGCCGGGGGCTGGGCCAATCGCAATCCCCCGCTCGAGTCTGACCGGAAAACGTAGTCGTGAACATGCAGTCCTCCCCACCCGCCCCCGGCGTCCCTGGCGCCAGCCTGCCCTTTCGCCTCTGGACCCAGGAGGAGCGGCAGGCCTCGCTGGACGACGCCCTGCGGCATTGGCAGGCGGGCGAGGATGTGTGGGTGTATGGCTACGGCTCGCTGATCTGGCGCCCCGATTTCGACTTCATGGAACGCAGGCTGGCGACCCTGCGCGGCCACCACCGGGCGCTGTGCCTGTGGTCGCGGGTCAACCGCGGCACGCCGGAGTGCCCCGGCCTGGTGTTCGGCCTGGACCGCGGCGGCTCCTGCCGGGGCGTGGTCTACCGGCTGGCCGGCGATCAGGTTCCCCATTACTTCCCCGCGCTCTGGGAGCGCGAGATGTCCACCGGCGCCTACCTGCCCCGCTGGATCAACTGCACGACCGACACCGGCGCCGTCCGGGCGCTGGTCTTCATCATGAACCGGGACAACCCCGCCTATATCCGCGCCCTGCCCGAAGCCGAGCTGCTGGCCATCGTGCGCCGCGCCGCCGGGCGCTACGGCCCCTGCACGGATTATGTGGTGCAGACCGCCCAGGCCCTGCGCGCCGCCGGCATCCATGACGCCCGCCTGGACGCCATCGCCCGCCGGCTCGAACTGGACGGGCGCCCCCTGCCGGAAGGCGCATAGGAAGCCCCCGCCGCCCCCGGGCGGCGAACTTGCCTGAGACCTGCGCGGGGTCAATAGGGGAGCCATGGCCCAAGCGGTATAAACTCCCTGTTATCAACGCTGAATCCCACGCCCCATGTCCGTCTCAGATTTGCGTCAAAGCTACGAAAAGAACGTGCTCCTGGAAAGCCAGGCGGCCCCCTCTCCGTTCGAGCAATTCACCCGGTGGTTCGACGAAGCGCTGGCCTCCAAGGTGCCCGAACCCAACGCCATGACCCTGGCCACGGTGGACGCCAACGGCCAGCCCAGCGCGCGCATCGTCCTGATCAAGGGCTTTGACGAGCACGGCTTCACATTCTTCACCAATTACGAATCCCGCAAGGGCCTGGATCTGCAGGCCGAACCGCGCGCCTGCCTGCTGTTCTTCTGGCAGCCGCTGGAACGCCAGGTCCGGATCGAAGGCGTAGTGGAAAAAGTGGCCGCCGAAGAGTCGGACGCCTACTACCACAGCCGGCCCGCGGGCTCGCGCATCGGCGCCTGGGCTTCGCGCCAGAGCCAGCCCGTCACCCGCGAAGAGCTGGAAGCCCGCGAACAGGAATTCCGCGAGCGCTTCGGCGAGCAGCCGCCGCGCCCGCCGCACTGGGGCGGCTACCGCTTGAAGCCCACCGCCTTTGAATTCTGGCAAGGCAGGCCGTCGCGCCTGCATGACCGCCTGCGCTATGCCGCCGACGGTCAGGCCTGGAAGATCGAACGCCTGTCGCCCTGATGCCGGGCGCCCCTGATGCGGGCGCCCAGCGCACCCGCCCGAATATCGATTGAATGTCCGCCTCCTTCCCTGATTTTGACGCCGCTTTTTTCCGCACCGCGCTGGGCCGCTACGCCACGGGCGTGACGGTCGTGACGACCGCCGGCCTCGACGGCGCCCCCATCGGGCTGACGGTCAGCTCATTCAACTCGGTCTCGCTGAACCCGCCGCTGGTCCTGTGGAGCCTGTCGCTGGGTTCATCGTCCCTGGCCGCGTTCGAGCAATGCGAACGCTACGTCGTCAATGTGCTGAGCGCGGAGCAGATCGCGCTGGCGCGCCGCTTCGCCACGGGCAAGACGCCGGACCGCTATGCGGGACTGACGGTGCATCACGCGCCGGGCGGCACGCCCATGCTGGACCGCCACTGCGCCGCCTGGTTCGAATGCCGCAACCGCAGCCGCTACGTGGAGGGCGATCACGTCATCATGGTGGGAGAAGTCGAACGTTGCGGACATAGCGGCGAACCGCCGCTGGTCTTCCATGCCGGCGGATTCGACCTGACGCCGGCCGGCACCCGATCCGAAAGGAACACGCCATGAGCGCCGACGTCGACTGCGTCGTCATCGGCGCCGGCGTGGTGGGCCTGGCGATCGCGCGCGCGCTGGCCCAATCGGGACGCGAGGTGCTGGTGGCGGAAGCGGCCGAGGCCATCGGCACCGGCACCAGCTCGCGCAATTCCGAAGTCATACATGCCGGCATCTATTACCCGGCGGGCAGCCTCAAGGCCCGCCTCTGCGTGCGCGGCAAGCACCTGCTCTACGCGTATTGCGCCGAACGGGGCGTGCCGCACAAGCGCCTGGGCAAGCTCATCGTGGCCACCAGCCCGGAACAGGCCGCGCAGCTGGAAAGCATCGCGCAGCGCGCCCGCGCCAACGGCGTGGACGACCTGCAGTACATCTCCGGCGAAGAAGCCATGCGCCTGGAGCCCGCGCTGCAATGCACGGCGGCGCTGGTGTCGCCGTCGACCGGCATCGTCGACAGCCACGCGCTGATGCTGTCCTTCCAGGGCGACGCCGAGAACGCCGGCGCCCAATGCGTGTTCCACACTCCGCTCGTGTCCGGGCGCGTCCGCCCCGAAGGCGGCTTCGAACTGCAGTTCGGCGGCGACGAGGCCATGAGCCTCACCTGCAACGTGCTGATCAACTCCGCCGGCCTGCAGGCGCCCGCGCTGGCCCGCCGCATCGACGGCGTTCCGGCGGACAGCATCCCCACCGATTACCTGTGCAAGGGCAGCTACTTCACGCTGGCCGGCCGCGCGCCCTTTTCGCGCCTGATCTACCCCGTGCCGCAGCACGCCGGCCTGGGCGTGCACCTGACGCTGGACATGGGCGGACAGGCCAAGTTCGGCCCCGACACCGAATGGGTCGGCACCGAGGACTACACGCTGGACCCGGCTCGCGCCGACGTGTTCTACGCGGCCGTCCGCAGCTACTGGCCGGCCCTGCCCGACGACGCGCTGGCTCCCGGGTACACGGGCATCCGGCCCAAGATTTCGGGCCCGCACGAACCCGCCGCCGATTTCGTCATCGCCGGCCCGGCCGCGCATGGCGTGCCCGGCCTGGTAAACCTGTTCGGCATTGAATCCCCCGGGCTGACCTCCAGCCTGGCCCTGGCGGAAGAGACCCTGGCGCGCCTGGCCGCCTGATCCCGCCCGTTCCATTTTCCTATTTCGGCCCCTCCTCATCATGCAGCACAACGACTACATCCTGACCCTGTCCTGCCCCGACCGCACGGGCATCGTCTACCGCGTCAGCGGCCTGTTGTTCGAATTGGGTTGCAACATCCTGGATTCGCAGCAATTCGGCGACGAGGAAACCGGCCGCTTCTTCCTGCGCGTGCATTTCGACCTGCCCGTCAGCGCGTCGCCCGACGACCTGCGCGCCCGCCTGGACGGCATGTCCACGGAGTACGGCATGGAGCTCAAACTGCACGACGCCCGCCGCAAGGAACGCCTGCTGATCATGGTCAGCAAGCAGGGCCATTGCCTGAACGACCTGCTGTTCCGCGTGCATAGCGGGCATTTACACGCGGAAGTGGCCGCGATCGTCTCCAATCACAACGACTACGCCAGCCTGGCGGCGTCTTACGGCATCCCGTTCCACCACCTGCCCGTTACGGCCGAGACCAAGCTGGAGCAGGAGCAGCAGGTGCTGGACATCGTGGACAAGGAAGGCATCGACCTGGTGGTGCTGGCCCGCTACATGCAGATCCTGTCGGCCGGCATGTGCCGCGCGCTGACCGGCCGCGCCATCAACATCCACCACAGCTTCCTGCCCAGCTTCAAGGGCGCCCGCCCCTACCACCAGGCGCATGCGCGCGGCGTGAAGATCATCGGCGCCACCGCCCATTACGTCACGTCCGACCTGGACGAAGGCCCCATCATCGACCAGGACATCGAACGCGTGGACCACACGATGACGACCCAGGACCTGACCCAGGTCGGCAGCGACATCGAATCCCTCGTTCTGTCGCGCGCGGTGCGCAGCCATGTCGAGCACCGCATCCTCTTGAACCGCAACAAGACGGTGGTCTTCCGCTAGGCCTGTTCAACGCTTCCAGTCGGCGTCCCTGAACCAATTGCGCAAATGCTCGACGATCAGCCTGACCTTGTCTGGCTGGTTGCGCCTGGTCTGCACGATCGCGTGGATATCCAGCCCCTCCGGCTCATAGCCCGGCAGCAATACCTGCAGCGTGCCTTCGGCAAGGTCTTTTTCGACCATGTAGCGCGGATGCATGGAGATCCCGCCCCCGCGCTTGGCCATGTTCAGGATGGCCTCGCCCAGATTCGAATTGAACGAGCCGCCCACGCGCACGGCGTGGGTGTTTGACTGCGCGTCGATGAAGCTCCATTGCCCGGTGGGCGCCTTCAGGTTGTGCACCAAGCAATTGTGCCGTTCCAGGTCTTGCGGGGTTTCCGGCATGCCGTGCCGCGCCACGTATGCCTGGGTTGCAACGACGACCTGCGGCACCACGGTGATCTTGTAGGCGATCTGGTTGGAGTCCTTCAGGCGCGGAGCGATGCGCACTGACAGGTCGATGTTTTCCGCGATGAGATCGCTGCGGCCATCGTCGATCAGCAACGACACCTTGACCGCGGGGTAGCGGGCCAGGAAATCCTGGATGGCCGGAACCATGTGCACCGTGCCGAAGGACGGCGGCGTTCCGATCCGGATGCGGCCGCTTGCCGTCAGCACAGGCCCCTGCACGAGTTCCTTGAGATTGCGCAGGCTCAGCGCGAGCGAATCGGCATTCTCCAGCAGCAGGCGGCCGCTCTCGGTCAGGCTGACGTGCTTGGTATTGCGGTTGAGCAATTGCACTTCGAAGTGCGCTTCGAGCCACGCGATTTTCTTGGTGACCGCCGACCGGCTGGAAGCCAGGCTTTCGGCGGCCTTGGAAAAGCTCAGGCTTTTGCCGACTTCGACGAACACTTCAAGACAGTCGATTACGTTCATCCAGAACCCGTGTGTTTCCAAAAAGGAAAAAAACATTTCCTTTTTTGGTGATTTTTTGACCGAAGGCGGCTAACTATACTGGCCGCATGATTCAAGACAACCACAGCGCCGCAGCCGCGAGCGTCTCCCGCCCATTCGATTACCACCTGTTCGGCACGCACGTCTGTTTCGGCGATGGCGTTTCATCCTTGATTCTAAAAGAACTTACGGCGCTTGGCTGTTCCCGGCCAGCCATTCTGGCGCAAGACAGGATGGCGCGCTCGGACCAGTACAGGACGCTGTCCCGGTCTTGGGCCGGGCTGGATTTCCTGGAGCTTCCCGGCGTTCCTACGCACTCCAGCGTAGAGTTTGTGGAAACAATGACCAGGAAAACGGCGGATTTCGGCGCGGATTGCCTGGTGGCCGTCGGCGGGGGCAGCGTGGCCGATTCGGCCAAGGCCCTGGCCCTGCTGCTGGCCGAAGGCGGCCAACTGGCGGACCACGTGACCACGTTCGTCCCGCCCGCCACGGTGCACATTCCGCGGCGCGTCCGCCCGCAGCTTCCCATCATCGGGATACCCACGACCGCCTCCGGCGCGGAAACCACATCCTCGTTCGGCGTGCGCGGCGAAGACGGGCACAAGCTGATGTTCTGGAACCGCCGCGTGGCGGCGGCAACCCTGCTGATCGACCCGCTGCTGAGCGCAGACCTGCCGATCTCCATGATGCGCGACACGGCCATGAACGGCATTGCGCATGCGCTGGAGGGCCTGTACTCCAAGGGGCGTTCCCCCGTGTCCGACTGCGTCGCCATACAGGCGCTCGGGATGTTCCAGGAGGCCTTGGGGCGCGACGCTCCGGCCGAGGCGGACCAGCGCCGCGGCATCCTGCAGGCGGCGCACCTGGCCGGCCTTGCGCTGTCGATGGCGCGCAGCTGCCTGCACCACGCGATCTGCCACGTCGTGGCTTCGCGCCAGCGGCTTTCCCACGGCGCGGTCAATAGCGTGATCCTGCCGCATGCGCTGGCATTCAACGAGCCGGCGGCAACGGATGCGCTGCGTCCCGCGCTGGATGCCGTCAACCGGCAGTCGCCCGAGCCCTATCCCGCGCTTTCCTCGTGGGTGGCGGCGCTCCAGCGCCGCCATTCGATGCCGGCCCGGCTGTCCGACCTGGGCGTGCCGCGGGACGAATTGGAGCCGATGGCGCGCGCCGTCATGACGGAAAGGGGGCTGGCGCTGAACCCCCGGCCGCTGACGAGCGCGGCCGAGGTGCTGGCGATTTTGCGAGCCGCATTCTAGGGGCCGCCGACAGGCCCTGGAAATCTCAAAGACAGGAGACATTATGAAGATCGTTGCAAGCGGGAGTTCCTTGGGCGTCCGCATTCTGGATATCGACCTGGCCCAGCCCTTGGCCGTGGAGGACTACGGCGCCATCGAGGCGGCGCTGGGCCGGCACGGCGTGGTCAGCTTTCCGAAGCAGGCGCTTAGCGCGCAGGCCCTGAAGGCGTTCTCGGAGAATTTCGGAACGCTGGAATTGAACGTTGCGAACATGTACTTCGAACCCGGCCTGCCCGAGGTGATGATCCTGTCGAACATCGTGGAAAACGGCAAGCCGGTGGGCTTGAGCGATGCCGGCCAGGATTGGCACACCGACATGTCCTACAGCCGCACCATCGCGTTCAGCAACGTGCTCTATGGCATACGCATTCCAATGCGCGACGGCAGGTCCTTGGGCAATACCGAATTCTCCAACATGCATGCGGCCTATGAAGACCTGCCGGATGCGCTCAAGGACGAGCTGGACGGCATGACCATCACCCACGACTTCAACAAGTTCTGGGAAATGATGCGCCGTGAAAAAGGCAGCACCCGCCCTGCCCTGACCGAGGAGCAGAGGCGCCGCAAGCCGCCGGTGTCGCATCCCGTCTTCCTCACGCATCCCATCACCGGCAAGAAGGTCCTGTACGCGAACCCGGGCTATTCGGTGAGGATCAACGAACTGCCGGAGGCGCGCAGCGCCGAGGTCCTGGAGTTCCTGTTCAAGCACCAGTTGCAGGAGAAGTACCGGTACCGCCACAACTGGGAGGAAGGCGACGTGCTCATGTGGGACAACATGGGGACCATACACAACGCCGTGGCGGATTACCGGCCGGAAGAGCCGCGCCTGATCAAGCGCTGCCAGGTCATGGCCGACAAGTATTTCCCCGAACAATACTGATGCAGGAAAGAGGAGGAGACATGATGAACAAGAAAAACTGGATAACCCTGTTCTGTGCGGCGCTTTTCGCCGCGGGCGCCGCAGCGCCGGCCTGGGCCGACGACTATCCGTCGCGCCCGATCCGGATGCAGGTGGGCTACGCGGCGGGCGGGCCCACCGACGTGATTGCGCGCATCATCGCCAAACACATGTCGGAGAGCCTGAAGGTCTCGGTGGTGGTGGAAAACAAGCCTGGCGCCAGCGCTTCGATCGCCGCCAACGACGTGATGCGCGCGGACCCTGACGGCTACAAGGTCCTGGTGACGTCCTTGACCCTGAACGTGAATCCGCTGCTGTACCCGGACCGCTACAACTACGACGCGGTCAAGGATTTCGCGCCCGTCAGCAATTTCGCCAAGCTGCCCATGGTGGTGGTGACGAGCTACGACTCGCCATACAAGGACATGCGGGAACTGGTCGCCGCCAGCCTGGCCAATCCGGACAAGCTCACGTTCGGATCGTCGGGCATCGGCGGTTCGGCGCACCTGGCGGCGGAGATGCTGGCCGCCATGACAGGCGCGCGGATGATGCACGTTCCCTTCAAAGGCAACGGGCCGGCCTTGCAGGAAATGCTGGCGGGGCGCATCTCCTTCATGTTCTATCCCAGCGTCGGCATCGCCAACTATGTCGCGCAGAAGCAGTTGCGCGTGCTTGCGATCGGCACCAAGGAACCCCAGAAGGACTTTCCCGGCGTGCCTACGCTGGACAGCCTGGGCTACCAGGGATTCGAGCAAAGCGCGTCCTGGGTCGGCATGCTTGCCCCTGCCGGCACGCCCAAGGCCATCGTCGACAAGCTGAACAAGGCCGCCGGCGAAGCGTTGGCCAGCGCCGAGGTGCACCAGCAGTTCGCCTCGCTGGGCGCGATGGTGGACGGAGGGACGCCGGAGCAATTCCGGCAATTCCTGATCCAGGACAGGACACGCTGGGCGGACGTGATCAAGAAAGGCAACGTCAAGGGCGAGTGATTGGGCGCTTGCAGCCTGGGAAAAAACTGCCATGACATTGCGACTGGACGATTGCTATTCCATCGAACGCCTGCGGGTAGCGGCAAGGTCGCGCCTGCCGCGCCCGGTGTTCGATTTCTTTGACGGCGGCGCGGAGGATGAAATCACGCTGCGCGACAACGCCGCCGTTTTCCAGCGCCTGAGGCTGTCGCCGCGGGTGCTGCGTGATGTCTCGCAGGTGGACATGGCGGCTTCGCTCCTCGGCGCGCCGGCAGCCCTGCCTTGCGCCATCGGCCCCACCGGCGCGGTGGGCTTCGGCTGGCGCGGCGGCGACGTGGCGCTGGCCCGGGCCGCCGCGGCAGCGGGCATTCCCTATGCGCTGTCCACTTCCGCGACGGCCTCCATCGAGGAGATCGCCGACCGGGCCCCGGGCAGGCTCTGGTTCCAGGCCTACATCCTGCAGGACAAGGCCAGGCTGTCCGACCTGATCCGGCGGGCCGGCGCGGCCGGCTACGAGGCGCTGGTGATCACGGTGGACCTGCCGGTGGGCGGCAAGCGCGAACGCGACCTGGCGCATGGGCTGGCGTTCCCCATGAAAATCACCCCGCGCAACTTCTGCCAGTTCGCCCGCCAGCCCGCCTGGTCGCTGGACATGCTGCTGCGGCGCCCCCCGGCCATGCCCAGCCTCGCGGGCCTGGACCGGATCGAATCCGACCGCAAGGCGCTGAAATCCGTCGCGGGCCGCAACTACGATCCCGCGTTCAAGCTTGAGGATCTGGCGCGGCTGCGCGACCGCTGGCCGGGCAGGCTCATCGTCAAGGGCGTGGTCAACGGGCTGGACGTGGACGCGATCGTGGGCATCGGGGCCGACGCGCTGGTCGTCTCCAACCATGGCGGGCGCCAACTGGACACCGGCATCGCCTCGATGTCCGCCTTGCCCGAGGTGCTTGCCGCCGCGCGCGGACGGGTGCCCGTACTGCTGGACGGCGGAATCCGGCGCGGCAGCGACATTTTCAAGGCGCTCGCGCTGGGCGCGGCGGGCGTCCTGACCGGGCGCGCCACGCTCTACGGGGTATTGGCGGGCGGCTACCCCGGCGCGTGCAAGGCGCTGCAGATCCTGCGCGACGAGCTTGCGCGCACCATGCAGCTTTGCGGCGCAAGCGCCCTGAACGACATAGGCGGCGACATGCTGAGAATGGATGGCGCCGCGAGCATCGCGGCTGCCGCCGCCACGGGAAACGCATGACCATGAACGACACCTTGAGCTTGTGCCATAACCAGGTCATGGCGTTTTTCCGCGACCTTGACGAGAACCGGTACGGCGACCTGGCGCGGCGCCTGGCCCCCGACGGGATCTGGCTGCGCCAAGGCAGGACGCTGGAAGGCCGCGACGCGGCGCTAGCCGCGCTCTCCGGGCGGTCCGCGACCCAGCGCATCCACCACTTGATCTGCAACCTGGTGGCGGACGCCTGGGACGGGGACCGGTGCGCCATGCGCGCCTACATGCTGGTTGTGCGGCACGACAGCGGCATGCCGCTGTCCGGCCCGGCGCCGCTGGCGGGCGTGGAGAACATCCGCACTACCCGCATTGAACTGGCGCGCATCGGCGGCCAATGGCTCATTGCGCGGATGGCCAGCGACGATCCCAGTTTTTCCGCGCAGGCGGCTTGAAGGAACCCACCATGAAATGGATACGCTGTTCGCAGGGCGGCAAGACGTTCTACGGCATCCTGGAGGACGACAGGATCATTCCCGTGCAGGGAGACCCGTTCAAGGGCTACGAAAAGCGGGCGGAGATCTTGCGCCTGGCCGACGTCCGGATCGAGGTGCCGGTGATTCCGCCTACCTTCTATTGCGTCGGCCTGAACTACGTCAAGCATATCGGCGCCGAAGGCAAGAACATCCCCGAGAAGCCCGACGTCGGCTACCGCGCGAACAACGCGCTGCTGGCGCACGGACAGGATGTGCTCATGCCCGCCGATGCGGCCAGGGTGCACTACGAGGGCGAGCTGGTGGTGGTGATCGGCAAGCAGGCGAAAAACCTGAGCCCCGAGGATGCGCGGTCATGCATCCTGGGCTATACGATCGGCAACGACGTCAGCGAGCGAAACTGGCAGGCCTCGGACCGGACATTCTGGCGGGCCAAGAACAGCGACACGTTCAAGCCGATGGGCCCCTGGATCGAGACCAGCGCGGACCTGGACCGCATGGAAACGGTGGTCCGCGTGAACGGCAGGGAAACAACCCGCTTCGGAACCAACGATATGCTGTTCGGCGTGGACGCCTTCATCAGCGCGATGAGCCGGCACCTGACCCTGTACCCCGGCGACATCCTGTGGATGGGAACCGACGGCCACTCGCCGGACCTTCAGGACGGCGACGTGGTCGACGTGTCGCTGACCGGGCTGGGAACGCTGGCGAACCGGTTCGTCCGCATCGCCGACGCCCGCTAGGCCAGCCGGATCACTGGGCGGGAAACTGCCGGGCCACCAGGGCCACTGCCTGTTCCTGCAGCGGCGAACGCGCCGCCGCGGGCCAGATCGCCTGGCTGACGGAACGGGCCTCATGCTCGAACGCGATAAAGCGCGTTCCCGCCAGCCCGCTGCGCGACAGGCAGGCCGGCACGATGGACACCCCCAGCCCCTGCGACACCAGCGACGCGACGCTCAGCCAGTGGCGCACTTCGTGCCGGATGACCGGCATGAAGCCCGCCGACACGCACATGGACAACACGGTTTCGTAATAGCTGGGCGAGGCCGCGCGGGCGAAGAACACGAAGTCGTCCCCCGCCAGTTCCGCCAGGCGCAGCGTCCGCCGGCCGGCCAGCGGATGCGCTTGCGGCAGGCACACCACGAAGGGCTCGGCCATCAGGTCGCGCGCCTGGACCTCGGCGGGCACCGGGTTGGCGTGGATAAAGCCCAAATCCTGCTCGCCGCGCCGCACCGCCTCGATCTGGTCGTGCGAGTTCAGTTCCGTCAGCACATGCTCCACGTCCGGCAGTTCCGTCCGCATCGCGTTCAGCAGGGCGGGCAGGCCGCGATAGAGCATCGACCCGACAAAACCGATGCGCAGCCTGCCGCGCAGTCCCGCATCCACCCGCTGCACCAGCGTGCGCACCTCTTCCGCCTGGCGCAGCAGGATGTGCGCCTCGCGGTACAACACCTGCCCGGCGTCGGTCAGTTCCACATGCCGGCTGGTGCGGGCCAGGAGGCGCGCGCCCACGTTTTCCTCCAGTTGCCGGATGGCGTAGCTGAGCGGCGGCTGCGAAATGTGCAGGCGCGCCGCCGCCCGGCTGAAATGGCGTTCCTCCGCCACGGCGATGAAATAGCGCAGCAGGCGCGGGTCCAGGTCCATGCGTCGCTCCTTACCCTATCTATATTTTTTTTGGATTGTTCTAAATCAAAACAGTATTTGCATAGATTAATCTAGCCAAGCAACATCGGGGCATCTTTCCCGTTTCGACCTGGATGCCGCCATGGATACCCCCGTCATGACCGTTGCCCCCACCGCCACCGCCGTCCCGGACTCCCGCGGGCTGAACCTGTTCAACGCGGACCCGTATGCGGCGGCGCTCAGCGGGCGCTACCTTCCCCCGGCGCTGCATGCCCATCTGCTGCCCCACCTGGAAAGGCTGGGCGAGCTGGCCGGCGGCGTCATGGACGAGCTGGCGTCCACGGCGGACAAGCATCCCCCCACCCTGTCGGTGCGCAGCCGCGCCGGCACGGACGAATCCCGCATCGACAAGCACCCGGCCTATGTAGAGCTTGAGCGCCTGGCCTACAGCGAATTCGGCCTGGCCGCGCTGTCGCACCGGGGCGGCGTGCTGGGCTGGCCCGAGCCGATGCCGGCCGCCGCCAAGTACGCGCTCAGCCATCTGTTCGTGCAGGCCGAGTTCGGCCTGTGCTGCCCGGTCAGCATGACGGACTCGCTGGCCCGCACCCTGCGCAAGTTCGGCGACCCCGCCCTGGTGGAGCGGGTGCTGCCGCAGGTCACTTCCCAGGATTTCGACACGCTGCGCCAGGGCGCCATGTTCATGACGGAGCAGGCCGCAGGCTCGGACGTGAGCGCCACCGAGGTCACGGCCCAGGCGCAGGACGACGGCACCTGGCGCATCCATGGCGACAAGTGGTTCTGCTCCAACCCGGACGCGGGCTACGCCATGGTGCTGGCGCGCAGCGAGCCGCAGGCCGGCCTGAAGGGCGTGTCGCTCTTTCTGCTGCCGCGCGACCTGGCCGACGGCACGCACAACCACTACCGCATCCTGCGCCTGAAGGACAAGCTCGGCACGCGCTCCATGGCCAGCGGCGAGATCCGCCTGGAAGGCGCGGTCGCCTGGCTGGTGGGCGAGCGCGGCCGCGGCTTCAAGCACATGGCCGACATGATCAACAACTCGCGCCTGTCCAACGGCATGCGCGCCGCCGGGCTGATGCGCCGGGCCGTCACCGAAGCCATCTACGTGTCCCAGCACCGCCGCGCCTTCGGCAAGCGCCTGATCGACATGCCGCTGATGCAGCGCCAGCTCGTCAAGATGACGGTCTGGGCCGAGCAGGCGCGCAGCGTCATGTTCCAGACGGCGCGCGCGCTGGCCGACGCCGACCAGGGCGCGGCCGATCCCGCGCTGGCCCGCATCCTGACGCCGCTGATCAAGTTCCGCGCCTGCCGCGACGCGCGCAAGGTGACCGGCGACGCCATGGAAGTGCGAGGCGGCTGCGGCTACATCGAGGAATGGACCGAGCCCCGCCTGGTCCGCGACGCGCACCTGGGCTCCATCTGGGAGGGCACCAGCAACATCGTTGCCCTGGACGTGCTGCGGGCCATCAAGAAAGAAAACTCGCTGCCCGCATTGCGCAGCCATATCGAGCGGCTGCTGGCCGATGGCGCGCCCTGCCCGCCCGCGCTGGCCGACGCGCAGGCGCGCGCCCTGGAGCAGACGTATGCGCTGGCCGACCACGCCGCGCAGGGCGACCACGCCGAACTGGCGCGCCAGGCCGCCTCGCTGCTCTATCACGCCGTGTCCATGGCCGCCTTGCGCTGGGAAGCCGCCGGCGCCGGCCTGGAGAGCCGCGCGCGGCTGGCAGACCAGGTGCTGCTGCACCGCCTGGCGCCGCGCGACCCTTACGCCATTCCCCCCGACGAAACCGCGGCCTGCCAGGCCATCCTGCAATACGCGCTGTAAATCGACGCCGGCGGCACAGCCGGCGCGCCCCTCAGGAGACAAACATGAAACGCTACTTCGCCCCCTTGTTGCTGGCGGCGGCCGCCGCCGCCGCGTCCACGTCGCCCGCGCTGGCCGCCGATGCCTACCCTGCCGCGCGCCCCGTGACGCTGATCGTGCCCTTTCCCCCCGGCGGCCCCACCGACGCTCTGGCTCGCCGGCTGGCCGAGAAGCTGCGCGAACCGCTGCAGCAGAACGTCATCGTCGAGAACCGCGGCGGCGCCGGCGGCAATATCGGCGCCGCATACGTTGCCGGAGCCAAGCCCGACGGCTACACCATCCTGTTCGGCACCTCGGGCCCGCTGGCCATCAACGTCAGCCTGTACAAGAACCAGGGCTACAACCCCGAAACCAGCTTCGCGCCCGTCATCCGCATCGGCCACCTGCCCAACATCCTGGTGGTGAACCCCTCGGTGCCGGCCAACAGCGTGCAGGAACTCATCGCCTACGCCAGAAAGAACCCGGACAAGCTGAGCTACGCCTCGTCGGGCAACGGCGCCTCGTCGCACCTTGCCGGCATCCTGTTCAACCGCATGGCCGACACCAAGATCATGCATATCCCATACAAGGGCACGGGCCCCGCGCTGAACGACCTGCTGGGCGGCCAGGTGTCGATGTCGTTCACCGACATCCTGACCGCGCTGCCCTACATCAAGGCCGGCAAGTTGCGCGCCATCGGCCTGGCCAGCGCCCAGCGGTCCGACGCGCTGCCGGACCTGCGCACCTTGTCCGAGCAGGGCCTGGCGGGCTATGACGTCAGCGTCTTCTTCGGCATCGTCGCCCCCAAGGGCACGCCGGCCGAGGTGGTGGACACCTTGAACCAGGCCTTCAAGAAGGCGCTGTCCGACCCCGCCATCGAACAGGCCCTGCGCACGCAGGGCATCGTCGAAGCCCAGGACAAGACGCCGCAGGGCCTGTCCGCGTTCATCACCACGGAAGTCCCCAAGTGGCGCGAGCTCATCACGAGCGCCAACGTTTCCATCGACTGAAGCAGAACATAATGGCCCCATCCCTACCCAACGCCGGCGCCCTGGCGGGCTGCAAGGTGATCGACCTGTCCCGCGTGCTGGGCGGACCCTACTGCACGCAGATCCTGGCGGACCACGGCGCCGACGTGCTGAAGATAGAACCGCCCGGCGGCGACGAGACCCGGGGCTGGGGACCGCCCTTCCTGGGCGATACGGCGTCCTACTTCATCGGCGTGAACCGCAACAAGGAAGGCATGACGCTGGACCTGTCGCAAGCCGCGGGCCAGGAGCTGCTGCGCCACCTGCTCGCCGACGCCGACGTGCTGGTCGAGAACTTCAAGCCCGGCACGCTGGAGAAGTGGGGGCTGGGCTACGAAGCCTTGAGCGAGGCGTTCCCGAAGCTGATCCATTGCCGCGTCAGCGGTTTCGGCTCGGACGGCCCGCTGGGCGGGCTGCCAGGCTATGACGCCTGCGCGCAGGCCATGTGCGGCCTGATGAGCGTGAACGGCGAAGCGGACGGCGACGCCACGCGCGTCGGCCTGCCCGTGGTGGACATGGTGACCGGCCTGAACGCGGCCGTGGCCATCCTGCTGGCGCTCAACGAGCGCGGCCGCAGCGGACTGGGCCAGTTCCTGGACATCACGCTGTACGACTGCGCGTTGTCGCTGCTGCACCCGCATGCGCCCAACTACTTCTATAGCGGCAAGACGCCCAAGCGCAGCGGCAACCAGCATCCGAACATCGCGCCCTACGAGACGCTGCCCACCGCCAGCGGCCCTATCTTCCTGGCCGTGGGCAACAACCGGCAGTTCGCGCTGCTGGCGCAGGTCCTGGACGCGCCGGGGCTGGCGGAGGACACGCGCTATGCCGCCAATGCCGACCGACTGCAGAACCGCCAGGCGCTGCGGGACGAACTGTCCGCGCTGCTGGCCGGCCACGACGCGGCCGCGCTGGCCGATCGCCTGCTGCGCGCGGGCGTGCCCGCCGCGGCCGTGCAAACGGTGGATCAGGCGCTTGCACATCCGCATACCCGGCACCGCGGCATGGTGCTGGAGCAGGGCGACTACAAGGGCGTGGGATCGCCGATCAAGCTGTCGCGCACACCTGCCGCGCTGCGCAAGTTGCCGCCCGCGCTGGCCTAGTCCTCCGGGCCGGACGACAGGCAAGCGCGTTTCCAGCCCGGCTCATGCCGGGCTTTTTTTCCGCTGGCACAACGTGCCGCGAAACGTTGACCGGCATCTCACAGCCTCCAACAACTTAGACATTTCGTTGCAACACTCGGCCGCTCGCCGCCTTAGACTTTTCCATCACCTCGCGTTGCCTTGGCGCGCCTCCCGAAAACCAAAGAAAGAGGAGAAAGGACTATGGCCACGAAAGATCCGCAGGACCACGCCCCGCTCAAGCGGGTGATGGGCCCCAAGCTGTTGCTGCTGTTCATTGTGGGGGACATCCTCGGCACCGGCGTGTATGCCCTGACCGGACAGGTGGCCGCCGAGGTCGGCGGCGCGGCCTGGCTGCCGTTCCTGGTGGCCTTCGCGGTCGCCTTGCTGACCGCGCTGTCCTATCTTGAACTGGTCACCAAGTATCCCAAGGCCGCCGGCGCGGCGCTCTACGTCCACAAGGCGTTCGGCCTGCACTTCCTGACGTTCATCGTCTGCTTCACCGTGATGTGTTCGGGCCTGACCTCGGCCGCGACCGCCTCGCAGGCCTTTGCCGCCAACCTGTTCGTCGCCATGGGCGTGAAGGCCGACAAGAGCTGGATCACGTTCGGCGCCCTGGGGTTCATGCTGCTGGTCATGCTGGTCAACCTGCGCGGCGCCGCGGAAAGCGTCAAGGCCAACGTGGTGCTCACCCTGATCGAGCTGTCCGGCCTGCTGATGGTGATCGTGCTGGGCTTCTACGCCATCTCCGGCGGACAGGCGGATTTCTCGCGCGTCGTCGCGTTCGACACGCCCGAGAACAAGAGCGTGTTCCTGGCGGTGACCTCGGCCACCGCGCTGGCGTTCTTCGCCATGGTCGGCTTCGAGGACTCGGTCAATATGGCCGAGGAAACGCACGAACCCAGCCGCATTTTTCCCAAGGTCATGCTGACGGGGCTGGGCATCACCGCGGTGATCTACGTGCTGGTGTCGATCTGCGCCGTGGCGCTGGTGCCGGTGGGCGAGCTGGCCAAGAGCAGCACGCCGCTGGTGCTGGTGGTCAAGCGCGCCGCGCCCGGACTGCCGGTGGAATACATCATGCCCATCATCTCGATGTTCGCCGTGGCGAACTCCGCGCTGATCAACATGATGATGGCCAGCCGCCTGCTGTACGGCATGTCGCGCCAGGGGGTGCTGCCGGCCTTCCTGGCCCACGTGCATCGCAAGAACCAGACGCCCTGGACCGCCATCCTGTTCACCACCGCGCTGGCCTTCGGCCTGATCATCCTGGTGGCGCTGGCCGACTCCCAAGCCATCCGGGCGCTGGGCGGCACCACCGCCCTGCTGCTGCTGGGCGTGTTCGCCTTCGTCAACGTGGCGGTGCTGGTCCTGCGGCGCGACAAGGTCAAGCATGAGCACTTCACCATCAACCGCATTGTCCCGTGGCTGGGCGCGGCCGCCTGCCTGTTCCTCGTCACCCCGCTGACGGGGCGCGATGTGATCCAGTACCAGGTCGCGGGCTGGCTGCTGTTGCTGGGCGTCGCGATGTGGGGCGTGACCTACCTGGCGCACCGCCGCGAACGCAAGATGGAGATGGACCCGTCCACGCTGGAATGACCGCGCGGCGTCAGCCGCCCTCGGCCAGGCCTTCGCGGCGCGGGTCCGCCCCGCCTTGCAGCCCGCCGTCGATGACGATGCCGTGGATGCCGCTGGGAAACTCGGTGATGCGCACCGGGTGCCCCATGCGCTCCAGTTCCGGCGCCAGCGCCTCCAGCGGCGTCCCCTTCTCCAGCTCGGTGTCCTTGTTGCGGCTGCCCATGTTGGGCAGGGCTATGGCCGCCTGGATGTCCAGGCCCCAGTCCAGCACGCCCACGATGGTCTTGGCCACGTAGTTGATGATCGCGCTGCCCCCGGGCGACCCCACCAGCAGGTAGGGCTTGCCGTCGCGCAGCACGATCATCGGCGCCATCGCGCTGCGCGGACGCTTGCCCGGCTCGATCCGGTTCGCCACCAGCCGGCCCTCGGGGTCCTTGAACGACGAGGAAAAATCCGTCATCTCGTTGTTCAGCAGGAACCCGCGCACGAAGATCTTGCTGCCGAATTCGCTTTCGATCGTGGTCGTCATGCTCAGCGCATTGCCGCGGGCGTCCACCGCCACCAGATGGCTCGTGGAGGGCAGCTCCAGCGCGTTGTCGCGGCCCAGGGACAGGAGCTTGCCCTCCGGGTCTCCGGGCAGGGCGACCTTCATGCTGCGGTCGGGCTGGATCAAGGCGCCGCGCGCGCGCAGATAGGCCGGATCCAGCATCGCGCGCACCGGCACCCGCACGAAGTCGGGATCGGCGACGTAGAAATCGCGGTCGGCGAACGCCAGGCGGCCGGCTTCGGAAAAATAATGCACGGCTTGCGCGCTGCCCGGCGCATAGCGGCCGAGGGGAAACTGCTCTAGCGCGCCCAGCATCTGCAGCACGGCGATGGGCCCGCTGCTGGGCGGCCCCATGCCGCACAGCTCGTAGCCGCGGTAGGCGCCGCAGACCGGCTCGCGCGTCTTCGCGCGGTAGCCGGCCAGGTCCGCCAGGCTCAGGTCTCCGGGCACTGCGTGCCCATGCACCGCGGCCACGATGTCGCGCGCGATGTCGCCCTGATAGAACGCGTCCGCGCCCTGTTGCGCGACCGCGCGCAGCGTGCGCGCGAATTCGGGATTCTTCAGCACATGGCCCACGGGCCAGGGCGCGCCGTCGGGCGCATAGAAGTAGGCGGCGGCGGCAGCCTGGGCGGGCAAGGCCTTGTTGCCCGCCAGCAGCGCGTGCAGGCGCGGCGATACGGCAAAGCCCTGCTCGGCCAGGCGTATGGCGGGCTGGAACAGATCGGCCCAAGGCAACGCGCCCTGCTCCTTGTGCGCCAGTTCCAGGCCGCGCAGCAAGCCCGGCACGCCCACGGACATGCCGTTGTTGACGGCTTGGGCGAAGGGCAGCGGCTTGCCCTCGGCATCCAGGAAGCGGTCGGGACGCGCCGCCGCGGGCGCCGTCTCGCGGCTGTCGTAGGTATGGATGCGGCCGTCCTTGGCCGAATACAGCACCAGGAAGGCGCCCCCGCCTATGCCGGACGACTGCGGTTCCACCAGGTTCAGCACCAGCTGCGTCGCGATGGCGGCATCCACCACGCTGCCGCCGCGCCGCAGCATCTCGTCGCCCGCCCGGGTGGCCAGCGGGTTGGCCGACACCATCATGAAATGCGGCGCGCGCACCAGCCGGCGCTCCTGGACGCCGCTGGCGGCTTCCGGGTTCAGGTCCTCGGCCGCCTGCGGCGCGCGCGCCCAGGAGGTGGAGAGAACGGGCATGGCGGCCATCGCGGCGGCAAGGAGGACGGCGTGGAGGCGTACGCGCATGAGTGGCTCCAGGGTGGCGCCGGACGTCCGGCAGGGGTTCATGATAGATCCGACATAGAATCGCGGTTCCGGTCCACCTTCCCCCAACCGCGTCATGCGCCTGCGCCACATCGAGATATTCGAAGCGATCCGCCGCACCGGCTCCCTGACGGAAGCCGCCGCCGCGCTGCACATCTCCCAGCCCGCCGCCAGCAAGCTGCTGGCCCATGCCGAGGCCCAGCTGGGCTTCAAGCTGTTTGACCGCGTTAAGGGCCGGCTGGTCGCCACGCGCGAGGCGGACATCCTCACGCCCGAGATCGCGCGCCTGAGCCAGGACCTCAACAGCGTGCGCAGGCTGGCCTCCAACCTGCGCGACCGGCCCAACGGCCACCTGCGCCTGGGCTGCGCCCCCGCGCTGGGCCTGGGGCTGCTGCCGGGCGTGGTGCGCGACAGCCGCGAGGCGCAGCCCGGCATCACCTTCGACATCCATACGCATCACAGCGCCGAGCTGGTGCAGGGCCTGCTGACCCGGGAACTGGACCTGGCCATCACGTTCGACACCAACGATTACCCGGGCCTGACCCGCATAAGCCTGGGCCATACCGAACTGGTGCACCTGAGCCGCAAGCCCGCCACCGGCCCCATGTGCCTGTCGGACCTTGCGGATCTTTCAGGCGACACCCTGATCGTGCTGGACGCCAGCGACGCCTCGGGCGCGCTGCTGCAATTGGCGCTGGATGCGCAAGGGCTGGCTCCGCAGGTCGCCATCCAGGTGCAGACGCATTACGTCGCATGCGCGCTGGTGGAGGCGGGCTGCGGCGACGCCATCGTGGACGCCATCACCGCGCAGGCGATGCTGCGCCCGGGCATGAGCCTGCGCCGGCTGGAGCCCGCGCTGCGCGTGCCGCTCAGCATCATGGCGCGCAGCCAGGACCCCCTGTCCGCGCTGCACCGCGAACTGATCGAGCGCCTGCGCGCCGCCTGCGACGCGCGCCTGGCCGGACTGGACGCACAGGCCTGAGCGGTCCACCGCCTGAATGCACAACGGGCGCCCGAAGGCGCCCGTTGTGCATGGTCGGCCGAGGCGGGCATGGCCCGCCCCGCGCAGCATCAGTCCAGCTTGATGTTCTGCTTCTTCACGACGTCCTGAGCCCAGTCGAACTGCTCTTTGATTTCCTTGGCGAACTCTTCCGGCGTATTGCCGGACGGCGCCGAGCCCTGCTCGTCCAGCGCCTTGATGACCTTCGGGTCCTTCAGGGCCACCACAGCGGCGTCGCGCAGCTTGTTGACGATTTCCATCGGCGTGCCCTTGGGCGCCAGCAGGCCGTACCAGACGGGCTGGTTCAGCACGGGGAAGCCCGCTTCCTTGAAGGTCGGGACGCCCTTGACGGCGGCGATCTGGTCGGGCCAGGCGATGGCCATGGCGCGCAGCTTGCCCGCCTGGATCTGCGGCATCGAGGAAGGCAGGTTGTCGAACAGGATTTCGATCTGGCCGCCGACGGCATCCGCCAGCGCCGGGCCCGAACCCTTGTAGGGCACGTGCACGATGTCGGTGCCCGTGGCCATCTTGAACGATTCGCCCATCAGGTGCAGAACGCCGCAGGTGCCCGAGCTGCCGTAGGAGTACTTGCCCGGGTTCTTCTTCAGCTCTTCGACGAAGCCCTTGAAGTCCTTGGCGGGAAACTTCGGGTTCACGGCGACCACGTTGGCGGTGTTGGCGAAGTTGGTGACCGGCTGGAAATCCTTGATCGGATCGTACGGCAGGTCCTTCGGACGGCAAGCCGGGTTCACGGCCATCGTCGACACGGTGGCGATGGACAGCGTGTAGCCGTCGGCATCGGCGCGCGCCGCTTCGACCGCGCCGATGGCGCCGCCTGCGCCGCCCTTGTTTTCCACGACCATCGGCTGGCCGAGTTCCTGGCTCATGCGCTGCGTCACGAGGCGCGCAATGATGTCGGTGGAACCGCCAGGCGCGAACGGAACGATCACGCGGATAGCCTTGCTGGGGTACTTGTCGGCGGCGTGGGCGACGGAGGCGCCAAGCGTGCCGGCGGCGCCGGTGGCCAACGCGATAGCCACTGCCAGGGAGCGAACTTTATTCATAGGTGTGTTTCCTCCAAGATTGCGAGCCCGTATGTGAACGGACCGTTGTGCGACGTACCCGCCTGTAGACGGGTCAGCAGATAACGGTGGGGGCGCGTTGCTTGTGCGCAGCGTCTTAAGCACTGCTTTTATAGGTTGCTTGTGGCACACACGCGCCCGCCAGAATGACGGAGAATAGCAGCAAATGCTTACATACGCATAGCGCGCCGATCCCCGGTTTGACGCTGGATAAACAACGCACTTGCCCCATGTCGGTTGCCCTTCTGGTTTTCCCTGATTTCATGCTGGTTGCGCTGGGTTGGGCGCTGCGTCACAAACTGGGGTTCGCGCGCGAGTTCTTTGCCGGCACGGAGCGCCTGGTCTACTTCGTCCTGTTTCCCGCGCTGCTGTTCCAGTCCATTCTGCGCACCCCCATCACGGCGGGCAACGCCGCCATGCTGTTGCAGGCCACCGCGGCCGTGGTGGCCGCCGGCGTGGCGCTGGCCTGGCTGGCCGGCCTGGCGCTGCGGCCCTCGTCGCTGGGCCTGGCCTCTTCCGCGCAGTGCGGCTACCGCTTCAACACCTATATCGGCCTGGCGCTGTCGGCCAGCCTGGCGGGGGCGCAAGGCCAGACGGTCATGGCGCTGATCGTCGGCTTCGCGGTGCCCATGGCCAATGTGGCCGCGGTCTACGGGCTGGCGCGCCACAGCGGCGGCAACCTGCTGCGCGAGCTGGCGCGCAATCCGCTGGTGGTGTCCACCTTGCTGGGCCTGGCCTGCAACCTGGCCGGCCTGCACCTGCCCGGCCCCGTGGACACGGTGCTGGCCCGGCTGGGCGCCGCCGCCATCGCCCTGGGCATCATCTGCGTGGGCGCCAGCCTGGCATGGGAAGGGGGCAAGGGCTACGGGGCGCTGATCGCGTGGATGCTGGCGGTCAAGCTCGTCGCGCTTCCCGCCGTCGCCTTGCTGGTGGCGCGCCTCTTGGACCTGCCGCCGCTGGAGGCGCGGATGCTGCTGCTGTTCGCCGCGCTGCCCACGGCCTCCGCCGCCTACGTGCTGGCGATGCGCATGGGCGGCGACGGCCGCATGGTGGCGGTGCTGGTCTCGCTGGGCACGCTGCTGTCGGCGGCCACGATTCCGCTGTGGCTGCTGTTCGCCGGGCAGGCATAAGGCGCGCGAAAAAAAGGCCGCCCGCAGGGGCAGCCTTTGCACGGACTGCGCCGCGGACTACGACGGCTTGTGCGCGTTGGTCATGGAGCCCGGCACGACCCATTCGGCGAACTGCGCCTCGGTCACATAACCCAGCGCCAGGGCCGATTCCTTCAGCGACAAGCCTTCCTTGTGCGCCTTCTTGGCGATCTGCGCGGCCTTGTCGTAGCCGATGTGCGGGTTCAGCGCCGTCACCAGCATCAGCGAACGGTCCACCAGTTCGGCGATGCGCTCGCAGTTGGGCTCGATGCCCGCGGCGCAATGCTGGTCGAAGCTGGCCATGCCGTCCGTCAGCAGGCGCACCGACTGCAGGAAGTTGTTGATCACCAGCGGCTTGTACACGTTCAGCTCAAAGTTGCCGCTGGCCCCGCCGATGTTGATGGCCACGTCATTGCCCATGACCTGCGCGGCCAGCATGGTGATGGCCTCGCACTGCGTCGGGTTGACCTTGCCCGGCATGATCGAGCTGCCCGGCTCGTTCTCGGGGATGCTGATCTCGCCCAGGCCCGAGCGCGGGCCGCTGGACAGCCAGCGCACGTCGTTGGCGATCTTCATCAGGCCGGCCGCCAGGGACTTCAGCGCGCCATGCGCAAACAGCAGCGCTTCGTGCGACGCCAGCGCCTGGAACTTGTTGGGCGCGGACACAAAGGCCGTGCCGGTGGCGTGGGCCAGTTCGGCCGATACCTTGGCGCTGAACTGCGGATGCGCGTTCAGGCCCGTGCCCACGGCCGTGCCGCCGATGGCCAGCTGATGCAGGCCCGGCAGGGTGGCGCGGATCTGCTGTTCGGCCAGATCCAGCTGGGCCACATAGCCCGACAGCTCCTGGCCCAGGGTCAGCGGCGTCGCATCCTGCAAGTGGGTGCGGCCGATCTTGACGATGTCGTAGAACTTGGCGCTCTTGGCCGCCAGCGTGGCGCGCAGCGCCTTCAGGGACGGCAGCAGGTGATGTTCCACCTGCACGGCGGCGGCCACATGCATGGCGGTGGGGAAGGTGTCGTTCGAGGATTGGCCGCGGTTGACGTGGTCGTTCGGGTGCACCTTGCGCTCTTCGCCGCGCACGCCGCCCAGCAGCTCCGAGGCGCGGTTGGCCAGCACCTCGTTCATGTTCATGTTGCTTTGCGTGCCCGAGCCGGTCTGCCAGACCGACAGCGGAAATTCATTGGGCCATTTGCCGGCGATGACTTCGTCGGCGGCGCGCATGATGCCGTCGGCGACCTTCGGGTCCAGTTCGCCCAGATCGGCGTTGACCTTGGCGGCCGCGCGCTTGAGCCGCGCCATCGCATTGACCAGCGGTTCCGGCATCTTCTCGGTGGAAATCGCGAAGAAATGCAGGGAACGCTGGGTCTGCGCGCCCCAAAGATGGTCTTCAGGAACCTCGATGGGGCCAAACGTATCTTTTTCGATGCGGGTCTTCATGGCGCGTACAACTCCGTGGCGGCGTCAGTCGCGGGCGGCGGGGCGGCCGTCATTCACGACATTATTGAGAATAGCAATCACTTATAGGTTAGCAGAAACCCGCATTCCTATAATTGCTCCAATCTGTGCTCCGATCATCGTTTTTTACCACTCGCTCCGCGCCATGTCCGCCCCTCTTTGCAGCCTGACCTTGCACCTGCCCGACGAAGCCGCCACGGAAGCGCTGGCGCGGCAGCTCGCCCCTCTGGTGTCCGGCGGCCAAACCGGCCCGGCGGGCGCCTGCATCCACCTCCAGGGAGACCTGGGCGCAGGCAAAACGGCCTTCACCCGGGCATTGTTGCGCGGATGTGGCATCACCGGCCGAATCAAAAGTCCTAGCTACGCGCTGCTTGAATCCTATAAAATTTCTAACTTATACTTCTATCATCTTGATTTTTATAGATTTAGTGATTCGCGCGAATGGTTGGACGCAGGATTTCGGGATTTACTGCGTGACGATGCGGTCGTTTTGATCGAATGGCCGGAGCGGGCAGAGGGTCTTTTACCCCCGCCCGACCTGCTTATTTCCCTTGCCTATGCCGGCGAAGGACGTGACGCCACCCTGACCGCGTACACCGCTCGAGGACAAACATGGTTGAACGCGATTGTCCCCCCGCCTCTGACGGCGCCCTCCCCTCGGCAGGCGCCACCCGGCGCCGCCTGATCAGCGTTGCTGCCACCCTGCTCGTCCTGCCGGTCCTGCCGCGCCTGGCGCAGGCGGCAACGATCCTGGCCGTCCGCACCTGGCCGGCCGAGGAATACACCCGGGTCACGCTCGAGCTCGACAGCGAGCTCAAGGCCGAACAATTCACGCTGGAAAATCCCCACCGCCTGGTGGTCGATATCGAGGGACTGACCCTTAGCGCAGCGCTGAACGACCTGGTCTCCAAGGTCCGCCCCGACGATCCCTACATCCAGAGCCTGCGCGTCGCCCAGAACCGCCCCAACGTGGTGCGGCTGGTGTTCGACCTGAAGCAACCCGTGGCGCCCCAGGTGTTCACGCTGAAGCCGGTGGCCGACTACCAGTTCCGGCTGGTGCTGGACCTGTACCCGAAAATCGCCCAGGATCCCCTGATCGCCATCCTGAACAAGCAGAGCGGCCCCGACGTGGACGATCCGCTGGCGCGCATCCTGGAAGACATCCAGCGCAACCCGGTGACGCGCGCGGATCCGCCCGAGCCGCCCCGCGTGCGCGGCCAGCAGCCCGCGCCCGCGCTGCCCACGGCGCCCGCCAAGCCGCCGTCCACCGCCAGCCGCGGCAAGCAGCGCATGCTGACCATCGCGCTGGACCCGGGCCACGGCGGCGAGGACCCCGGCGCCATCGGCAGCAGCGGCCTGCGCGAGAAAGACGTGGTGCTGCGCATCGCGCGGCGGCTGAAGGCGCTGATCGACAGCCAGCCCTATATGCGCGCCTACCTGACACGCGACGACGATTACTTCGTGCCCCTGCACGTGCGCGTGCAGAAGGCGCGCCGCGTGCATGCGGACCTGTTCATCTCCATCCACGCGGATGCCTGGGTCAAGCCCTCGGCCAATGGCTCGTCGGTGTTCGCCCTGTCGCAGCGCGGCGCCACCAGCGCCCAGGCGCGCTGGATGGCCGACAAGGAAAACGCGGCCGACCTGATCGGCGGCGTCAACCTGGGCAGCCACGACCGCCAGGTCGCCAAGGTGCTGCTGGACCTGTCCACCACCGCGCAGATCAACGATTCGCTGAAGGTCGGCAACGCCTTCCTGGACGAAATCAAGAAGATCAACCGCCTGCACAAGAACAGCGTCGAACAGGCCGGCTTTGCCGTGCTGAAGGCGCCGGACATTCCGTCCGTGCTGGTCGAGACCGCCTTCATCAGCAATCCCCAGGAAGAGGCGCTGCTGCGCAGCAACTCGCACCAGGACAAGCTGGCGCAAGCCATGATGACCGGCATCCAGCGCTACTTCACGGCCAATCCGCCGCTGGCGCGGCTGGGCGACGTCAGCTAGCCCGCCGGAGCAATGAAAAAGGCTGTGCGCCTGAC
Organism: Achromobacter sp. NPDC058515; assembly: GCF_042721735.1. NCBI lineage: Bacteria > Pseudomonadati > Pseudomonadota > Betaproteobacteria > Burkholderiales > Alcaligenaceae > Achromobacter > Achromobacter sp. NPDC058515. The sequence goes on along the minus strand of NZ_JBHXNI010000011.1, from coordinate 1,582 downwards.
GGCGCACAGCCTTTTTTTCGCGGACAAAAACCAAGGTGTCAGACACCGAAAACCAAGGTGTCTGACACCCTTTCCGCACCGCCTCGGATTGAAGACGGTCTCCCCAGGGTGTCAGACACCGTGCATCATCAAGGGTGTCAGACACCGTGCATGATCAGGCGCGGCGCGACCGGAACAGCTTGAACAGGCCTGCTCCCACCACCGGCACGATGGCCGCGGCCAGGCCCAGCAGGACAATGGTGTTCAGGTGCTCGCGGACCAGCGGGATATTGCCGAAGAAGTAGCCGGCCGCCACCAGGCTGATCACCCAGATGAGCGCGCCCAGGATGTTGAACATCTGGAACCGGGCCAGCGACATGTCGGCCACGCCCGCCACGAACGGGGCGAAGGTGCGGACCACCGGAATGAAGCGCGACATCACGATCGTCTTGCCCCCGTGCTTTTCGTAGAACGCATGCGTGCGCATCAAGGCTCCGCGGTCCAGAAAGCGCAGGTTCATCGAAAACACGCGCGGACCGATGTAACGGCCGATCGCATAGTTCAGCGTGTTGCCCGTCACCGCGGCGATGATGAGCAGGATGGACATCAGGATCGGATCGATGTGCCCCGTGGCGCCGAACGCGCCGGCGATGAACAGCAGCGAATCGCCCGGCAGGAAGGGCAGCACGACCAGCCCGGTTTCCGCGAAGACGATCAAGAACAGCACCAGGTACACCCACACGCCGTATTGCTCGACCCAGACGCCCAGCGTCTGGTCGATGTGGAGCACCATATTGAAGAACTCAAGCATTGAAGCAGCCCTGATATCGGAAGGGGAATTTGTCAGCGACTATAGCCCACCGGGCCATGACGCTAAAATCATCCACATAGCTACCAGACTCGAGCCCCATGACTGAACGCCGTTCCATCCTTGCGCTTCCCGACCTGCTGATCAGCCAGATCGCCGCCGGCGAGGTGATCGAGCGGCCCGCGTCCGTGCTCAAGGAAATCCTTGAAAACGCGATCGACGCGGGCGGGCGCGCCATCGAGGTGCGCCTGGAGGGCGGGGGCATCCGCCGCATCGCCGTCACCGACGACGGCGGCGGCATCCCGCCCGACGAACTCCCGCTGGCGCTGGCGCGCCACGCCACCAGCAAGATCCGATCGCTGAACGAGCTGGAATCGGTGGCCTCGATGGGATTCCGCGGCGAAGCGCTGGCGTCCATCGCCTCGGTCGCCCAGGTGTCCATCATCTCCCGCACCCGCGACGGCGAGCATGCCTGGCAGATCGACGCCGGCAGCATGCAGGTCGGCCCCGCCTCGGGCCCGCCGGGCACCACGGTGGACGTGCGCCAGCTTTTTGACGCCGTGCCGGCCCGCCGCAAGTTCCTGCGCTCGGAGGCTACCGAATTCGGTCACTGCGTCGACGCCATGGAGCGCATTGCGCTGGCGCATCCGCAGATCGCGTTCCGGCTGTTCCACCATGACCGCGCGCAGCGCCAATGGCTGCCCGCCGAACCGCCGCAGCGCATCCGCGATGTGCTGGGCGCGGAGTTCGCCGAACACGGCCTGCTGCTGTCGCACTCGGTGGGCGCCGTCAGCC